>CAYRYB010000004.1:0-113229 GCA_964428395.1 uncultured Methanosarcinales archaeon | reverse complement strand
TTATTGATCATATGTAGATATATGATATAATTATATGTACTTATTTATTATAATTTGTTTTTTAATAGTTATTTAATTGTTTTTTAATACTTATTTAGTTGTTTTTTGATATTTTATTCTTTGAAATTACTTCCATATGCAATCAAGGAGGTGCAGGGGCAAGCTAAAATAAACAAATAAATGGTAAACAAACAAATGTATTCACTGAGTAATGGTTATTTTTCGAAATATTTATAAGGAACTGATGCTTTTCATTATTTTCAGCAGACATATTGTCTAAGAGGCTCTTAATAATGATTATGCAGAAAAATTTTATAGACAAACTCAAAGTATTTGGATTAAATAGTTATGAAGCAAAAATATGGGTTGCTTTGCTCTCTAGAGGCGTTTCTAGTGCAGGAGAACTATCTGATATTTCTAACGTACCACGATCACGAAGCTATGATGTTTTAGAATCATTAGAAAAAAAGGGTTTTATTGTGATGAAAATTGGAAAACCAATCAAATATTTAGCAGTACCACCAAATGATGTTTTAGAACGCGTCAAACAAAAAGTTAAAAGTGAAGCAGATTATCAAACAAAAAATTTAGATTCGTTAAAGAGTTCTGATGTGCTTTCTGAGTTATCTTCATTACATAATAAAGGAATTGAATTGGTGGAACCAACAGAACTTACTGCAAGTTTTCGAGGACAAAACAAAGTTTATAACCAAATTTTACTTATGTTAAAAGAAGCAGAAAAAGAATTTGTTCTTGTTACAACAGAAGAAGGATTAACTCGAAAAATAGATTTTCTTGCGCGAGCATTTAAAAAAGCTCATGAACGAGGTGTAAAAATTCGTATTGCAGCGCCTGTTCAAGAAGCAGACAAACAATTATTACAACTTATCACACCTTATGCCGAAGTACGACACATAGACATAATACGAGCAAGATTTGCTATTGCAGATGGTCAAGAAATAGCATTTCTTCTCTTTGATGACAACAAAATTCATCCCTCATATGATGTTGGTGTTTGGGTAAACACACCCTTTTTTTCACAAGCAATACAAGACTTGTTTGATATAACTTGGAAAAGTCTTGAACCAATCATTTTAAAGAATTAATTCTCTACTTTTTTATTTTTTAACTAACGGGTTTTTATATTATTTAACTAAAAGGTTGTTATTATAACATTTTATTTTATGAACAAACAGACAAGTTTTTGCTAGTAGCAAACATCTTTAAACACTAATAGTTTTCTTTTCTTGCTATGACCATTACTTCAAATAACACACCGCTCACTACAAACACAACACCCAATATTCAACTTGTTGGCACAAATCACATTTCAAACGAATCTATTCAAAGTATTAAAAAAACATTTCTTTCTTTTCAGCCAGACATTATTGCAATAGAGCTAGACAAACAACGTTTGCATTCCCTTTTTCATCCACAACAAGAAGGAAAAATTGGTTTCGCAGTGATACGACGCTTTGGCGTGCGAGGAACATTATTTCTTCTTATTGGACGATACGCACAACAAAAACTTGGAAAACTTGTAGGTATAAAGCCAGGAAGTGAAATGCTTTTTGCAGCAAATCTTGCAAAAAATAATGATTTAGTTCTTGCTCTTATAGATAAACCCATTAATCAAACTATTAAAAGACTTTTTAAGAAAATAACGTGGAAAGAGAAATTCTTTTTTTTGGGCGATATTTTGTTTGCACCATTTAAGAAAAAACACAAAATCACATTTAATATTTCTACTGTTCCTAATCAAGACCTTATTAGTCAACTCTTACTACCGGTGAAAAAAAGATATCCTACGCTGTTTAAAGTCCTTGTAGCTGAACGAAACGAGTATATGTCTAGACAATTAGCATTTTTACATAAAAAATATCCTGAAAAAAAGATTTTAGCAGTGGTTGGAGCGGGCCACTTACAAGGCATACAAGAAGCATTACCCACCTATTTACACCGGATAGAAATCATCTAAAAGTTTTAAGCAAAACGTTTTTTTAGTTCCAAAAGAAACCAAGGGGGAGGGGTTTTTAAAAGTCTTTTATTTGTTTTTTGCTTTTATTCTCTCTAAATGGTTAAAACAGGCGTTCCATACGAAACGGCACAAAAAACACTTATAAATGTTTCTTTTTAAACGTTTATAAATGAAAAAAGAAGGATTTATAAATAAGCTTCTAATTAGATACTTTAAAAAGAGGCGAAGAAAAGGCGTTCATTTTTGCTTTTGATGCGCTAAAAAATTTGTTGGGGGGAAAACATCATGTCTCTAGAAGAACTCAAAAAAGGTTTAGATATTCGGATTGTTAACATAGTTGTATCATCAAGTCTTGATCACGATATACCGCTGGAAAAGATGGCAGCAACATTATCAAACACAGAATATAATCCGGAACAATTTCCAGGACTCGTTATTAGAATTAAAGAACCAAAAACATCAGCACTTATTTTTAGCTCAGGAAACGTAGTTTGCACGGGAGCAAAAACATTAGATGAAGTAAGAAAATCTTTAGAAAAAATAAAAGAAACTCTTACCAAAATTAATATTACTATAACAATTACACCAGAGATTCACATTCAAAACATGGTAGCGTCAGGTGCTATTGGAATGGATCTTAACTTAAACACGCTTGCTATGAAACTGGATAACACCGAATATGAACCAGAACAGTTTCCAGGACTTGTTTTTAAACTTCATAAAGCCAAAGCAACATTTTTACTTTTTAGCAATGGAAAAATTGTTTGCACAGGAACAAAATCAGAGGAAGAAGTTTACAAAGCGGTTCACATGCTTATAGATACCATCAAAAATTTAAAGTAAACAGTTTCCTTAAAAACTTTAAATAAAGCTCTGGACACTTGAGGACAAAATATAAAAACTTGTCTTCATTTCTTTTTTTACTATTCAAACTAGAGGGTGTGCTCTTATGAAAGTTGTGACAACTAAATCAATGGATATTACAGAACAAGTCAAGCTCTTGCAAGACTTTTTTGAAATACAATATTATGATAGACTCGTTTCTGCTTTACAAAAAGGGGAATCATTCATTGTTGTTGATTTTCGCGAGTTATCTATGTTTAATATTGATTTAGCACAAGATTTGTTGGATAATCCTGTGGATTTTTTTAAGACAGCACAACTTGCTCTAGAAAAACTTAATTTACAAGGCGGTAAAAGCAAAATTTTTGTACGATTTTTTAATTTACCTGAATCACAACATATCATTATTAGAAATATACGAAGCGAACACATTGGAAAACTCGTAGAGTTTAATGCAGTTGTTCGACAAAAAACAGATGTAAGACCACAAGCAACGAGTGCAAAGTTTGAGTGTCCATCTTGTGGCAACATAATGAATGTCGTACAAACAGAACAAACATTTCGAGAGCCAGCAAGCTGTGGTTGCGGTCGAAAAAGCGGTTTTCGTCTTATTGAAAAAGAACTTATCGATGTGCAAAGAATTGTTTTAGAAGAAGCAACAGATGAACTTGATGGTGGAGAACAACCAAAACGGTTTAATCTTCTTTTACGAAACGATTTAGTAAGTCCGATAAGTGAAAAGAAAACAAATCCAGGAAGTAAAATTTTGGTAGTGGGTGTTGTTAATGAGATAACAATTTCATCAAATAGAGGAGTAAAAACAGTAGATTATGATTTGGTTTTAGAAGGAAATTACATTGAACCCGTACAAGAAGAATTCTCTTCACTTGTCATTTCTCCAGAGCAAGAGAAAGAAATTATAAATTTCTCAAAATCAGAAAATCCCTTTAAACGACTGGTAAAAAGCATGGCACCAACCATTTATGGTCATGAAAAAATAAAAGAAGCACTTGTATTACAACTCATGGGCGGAGTACTAAAACCTCGAAGTGATGGTGTAAAAACAAGAGGCGACATACACGTTCTTTTAATTGGTGATCCTGGTGCTGCGAAGAGTCAACTGCTTAAGCGAGTTACCGTCATTGCTCCTAAATCACGATTTATTTCAGGAAAAGGAGCAAGTGGTGCAGGACTTACTGCTGCTGTTGTTCGTGATGAATTTCTCAGAGGATGGGCTCTTGAAGCAGGAGCGCTTGTTTTAGCAAATCAAGGAATTGCTTGTATTGATGAACTAGATAAAATGAGTGATGAAGATAGAAGTGCTATGCATGAAGCACTTGAACAACAAACCGTTACTATTAATAAAGCCAACATTCAAGCAACTCTACGTTGTGAAACAACTGTTCTTGCTGCAGCGAACCCAAAAATGGGACGGTTCAACCCCTTTGATGAATTAGGAAAACAAATTAATTTGTCACCCGCGTTAATAAGTCGTTTCGATCTTATTTTTCCAATACGAGATGTTCCTGACAGAGATAAAGACGAAAAAATAGCAAGCTTTATTCTTAAACTTCACCAAGATGTTACCCTTGCAGATAATGTAGAGCTTTCAACTGATTTTATTAAATTTTATATTGCTTATGCTAAAAAACACATACACCCCAAAATCTCAAACGAAGCACTTGCAGAAATAAAGAATTATTACGTAAAATTAAGAGGCAGTGGAGCAGATGGAGAAGGAGGAATAAAATCAGTTCCTATTACGGCTCGCCAGCTTGAAGCACTTGTGAGATTATCAGAAGCAAGCGCAAAAACACGACTCTCTCAAATAGCAACAGCGGACGATGCAAAGCGAGCAATTAGTTTGTTACATTATACGTTGAGTCAGATTGGTGTGGATCCTGATACGGGACGAATAGATATTGATAGAATAACAACAGGTGTTACATCAAGTCAAAGAAATCACCTTGTTATAGTGCGCGAAGCAATAAATACTCTTGCAAAAGAATTTAAACAAATTCCTGAAGAAGAAATCATTAAACTTTGTGGACAAAAAGGTCTTGAAGAGTCAAAAGTGGAAGAAGTTTTACAAAAACTCAATAGAACGGGTGATGTTTTTCAACCAAGAAGAGGGTTTTACTCCAAAGGGTAAGTAAATGGATGAACAAAAATTTCAAAGACAAACAGCAAAAATCTGCAGTGTTTTAGATTTACTAACTGGAACGTACGTTATTCAAGATGGTTGGAAACCAAATTATGTGCAAACTATAACTCCTGCACGAAAACTTTCTCGTGTAAATCTCATGGGTTTTATTGTGGAAAAATCCACGCCACATCAATTTCTTTTAGATGATGGAACAGGAACAATTTTAGTTATTGATTTTTCTCAAAACGAAAACACAGCAACGTTAAAAGTTGGCAAACCAGTACTTGTTATAGGGAGACCACGTCAAGCAGAAAAAAATGTTTTTATAGCATTAGAAATAGCAACAACAAAACAATTAGAAGAAGAACCTTTATGGATGTCTTATAGAAAACAAGAGCTTAAAGAAGTACTCGCTGACAAGGAAGATGAAGAGCTTGTTACCGCCGCGCCTGCAAAAGAAAAAGAATTACTTGTTGCTAAGAAACCCACATTACCCGTTAAAGAACTGACAGGGGACATGATTTTTGATTTCATAAAGAATAACGAGCAAGACGAAGGATGTGACATGGAGCTAATCATAAACAAGTTCGGTCAAGAAGTGGATGATATGATATTTACTCTTATTAGTATGGGAGAACTCTACGAAGCAAAGCCAGGAAAACTTAAGATTTTAGAATAGTTCTAAACACGTATAGAATAAAAATATTTCTTAAAATAATGCGCTATTTATTTTAATTGAAAAACTATCCGAAGAAAAGAGGCGTCACCCAAACTTCTAAAATACCTGCTATGAAAACCAATCCGATAGCAACCAAAAGCAAATCAGCTGAATCTAAAATCACGTGCTCGAACTTTCTTCCTTCAAAATCATGACGAATAACAGCAATAGAAATAATTCCTCCCGCAAGACCTGCAACAAAATAACTTAATATTTCTGGAATGCCATGAATCATATAACGAAGCAGACCAATAGAGATTGCCGAAAAATATTGACCTATTTGTTCCAAACCAAATACCTTTGCTATTGTTGCTAAGTTCGATCTAATAATATTTCCCATGGCTGTTCCAATAACAGAAGCGTTCCACGTAAGAATAAAAATTGCTCCTGCACCATACAAAAAAGAGAAGAGAATACAAAAAATAAGTACTTTTATGTTGTTAAAAAAAATAGTTGTAAATCTACCAACGTTTTCTAACCATGTGAAACCTGTAATTCTTCCGTTAAGAGAATTAAATGTGCCTATTTGGTCAGCAAACAAGTGTCCGACCGTCTCGCCAGGAAGAACACTGTACCAAAGTGTTACTGCAAGCGTAATACCTAAGAATAAAGCCATAAGCGCGACAAGTGCTTTCCAATGTTCTTTAAGAAGTGCAACTTCATGAAAATCACTCACATCTTTTTTTTCTTCACTCTTTATTATGTTATACATTAAGGGAATTGCGCCAAGCACCGTGAGAAAAACAAAAACCATACTTGCTTGTGCTTTAAAAGTAGTTATTGCTAAAAGAAGTGCAAGACTACAATATAAAAAACCAATCACGATGAGAAGTGCTGGTTTTTTTTCTGCTTTTAGTGCATTAAGGACCGATTCAACTACCATAACAAGACAGAACCTGTAATTGAGGATTTATAAAGGTTGTTGTGGAATTATTACTTGCTCAGTAAATCCTGTGCGCGCATTTATGCGAAGTAATGTTTTAGGAACATCTTTTTTAAGAAGCAACTGAATGGCAAAAGATGCTTGCATGGTTCCAACAAGAGTTGTTATTGTTGCAAGCACGCCCAAATCTTTACATAAAAAGTTTTTTGTCTTAGCACCATAAAGTGTATCGTAAGAAGTATTTTTCTTTGGTAAAAACACAAATACAGAGCCAATTTCTTGAACTGCAGCACCATGAATCCAAGGCAACGCATGTTTTTTGCAAAAGTAATCTATATTCCTTTTTGACTTGTGTCTATCGGTGCAATCAAGCACTACATCTGCTTTCTTACACCAATCCATAGAATTTTTTTCTGCTCTTTGGGGAAAAACCTCGATGTTACAAAAAGGATTTATTTTTGTAAGATGCTTTTTTGCAGCGTTTACTTTCAACTTATTAATATCCTTATTTTCATAAAGATGTTGACGAGAAAGATTGTTTTCTGCGACGATGTCATCATCACAAAGCAATAGTTTTCCAACCCCCATTCTGCAAAGAAGTTCTCCTGCAACACTACCTAGACCACCCAAACCAATGATTGCAACGCAACTCTTTTGTATGACACTTTGATTTTCTTTACTTAAATAGGTTATTTGCCGACTATAATCCATTATTTCTTACAAAAACAATCTTATTTAAAAAAACAACTATTTTTCCAAAGGACTGCTAATGAAAATTTTTATTGAACGAACTCAAAAAAACATAGAACAACTCTTTACTGGCGTTGCAACCGAGCTCTTGAAAAAACTCGGACTTACTGCTGAAGAAGTACTTATTGTGAGAAATGGCACGTTAGTAACAGAAGACGAACTCTTAACAAATGATGATACCATTCGATTGCTTTCTGTGGTGAGCGGAGGATAAAATGAAGTGCGAACTATGTGAAAAAAAAGCAATAAGCACTAAACCATCGCTTTGTGCTGAACATTTTGATGCGTATGTCCTTAATAATGTGCAAAAAACCATCTCGCGATTTCAACTCTTTACAAAGCAAACTAAACTTCTTGTCGCAGTGAGTGGTGGAAAAGATTCTTTGGGTGTCCTTGATATATTGCAACGATTAGGCTATCATGTTAAAGGACTTTTTATTAACGAAGGAATTGAGCATTACCGAGAACATTCTGTTGTGGATCTTGAACTTTTTTGTACTAGTAAAAACATAGTTGTGCAAACAGTTTCATTTCAAGATACGTATGGTTTTACATTAGATGATGCCATGAAAACTAAAAAAGTGCATGCTTGCACTATCTGTGGAACATTTCGTCGCCAACTTCTTAACAGATACGCACAAGGCAGCGATGTTTTAGTAACGGGTCATAATATGGATGATGAAGCGCAAACCATTCTTATAAATTTAGCGCGAGGTAACACTAACATGCTTTTTCGACAAGGACCGCTTACCACTAACAGCGAATTTTTTGTGCAGCGAGCAAAACCATTTTATTTTCTTAGTGAAAAACATGTTCTTTTATACACTCTTCTTCGTGATATTAAGACGCAATTCGGAGAATGTCCTTATGCTTCTTCTTCTTATCGTGTTAGTGTTCGCGATGAACTTAATTTTTGGGAAGCAAAGCATCCTGGAACAAAAAAAAACATTTTAGAAACCTATTTGCGTCTTAAAACTGCTAGCGCACAAAAGAAAAATTTTTCTTCTTTACAATCCTGCAAACTTTGTGGACAACCCTCAGAAGAAGAGATTTGTAAAGCATGTGAGTTTAAGCAATTAATAAAAAACGAGCTTAAAGAAATGTCTTTGAAGAAATAGTTGTTTTCTCTAGCACTTTTTTTAGGTCTTTTGCATCCAACTTTCTAAAATCTCCTTCTTTCACATCTACTGCTAAATTTCCAATGTGTGTTCTATGCAAATGTTTAACCATATATCCCAATGCTTTTAATAATCTTTTGGCAACTTTATGAATACCTACATGAAGTGTTACGGCAACAACATTTTTTTCAAGCTGTATGATATCTGCTTTTACCACTACCTTATCAATTCGAATTCCTTTTTTAGCTTGAGAAATATTTTTTTTGTTAAATGGTTTGTCCAGTATTGCAATGTATGTCTTTGTGATATTATTTGAAGGATGCATAACTTTGTTAGCGAAGAGTCCGTCGTTTGTTAGTAATAAAAGTCCCGTAGCATCCCTATCTAATCGCCCCACACTAAAAACGCGAGGTTTTTTTGGAACTAAATCAAGCACCTTTTTTCTTCCAAACAAATCATCACTTGTAGTGATGTATCTTCTTGGTTTGTTAAGCATATAATAAACCGTCTTCTCTTTTTGCACGAGTTCATTTTCAACTAGCACAGCATCTGTATCTTTTGCTTTATCACCCAGACTACAAATTTTGCCATTAATTTTGACCTTACCCTGCGCGATAAGCTCTTCTGCTTTTCTTCGGGAACATAAACCGCTTTGAGCAATAATTTTTTGAACGCGTTCTTCCATGCTTTTTTTAAAAACAACACGTATTTATAAATCAACACTTCTTTGCAGCCCTTATGAGAGATTACGTTTTTGCAACAATTGAAACAGTAAACGAACTTTTGAAGAAATCGCAGGATTTGGGCTTTTCAGAGGTCGTGCTTCTTGCAGAGCCAAAGAAAGCAGTTGCTTTGCAGGAAAAACGAGAAGAAATCATCAAAGATGTTAAAATAATCGTTCTTTTTGGAATCATTGCCCAAAATAAGGCGCAAATCCCTAAAAAATACGTTTTTGATGTTGTTGCCAAATTAGGCACCAGTGAGAAGACTGTTTTTGAAGGACTTGATTACGTAATAGATGTGGAATTTGACAATGAAAAAGACTACGTACACCAACGAAGAAGCGGTCTAAACCACGTGCTCTTAACAGAATACAAGAAAAAAAAGATATCACTTCTTTTTGGTTTTGCATCATTACAAACGCAAGTCTTAGCGCGCCAGGCACAAGTATTAGGACGGGTTATGCAAAACATACAACTCTGCAAAAAACAAAACATCTCTTATGAACTTTGTAGTCTTGCAACACTACCTAAGCAACTTCGTCATCCAAAAGATGTTCTCGCATTAGAAAGAGTTTTAGGATTATAGACTTTTTAGCACAAACCTTTATATATGACTCTTTCCGTTTTAAAAGAATACCATTATTTGAATAATATTCATTTTGGAGTTTTGGAAAAGAGTGTGTTGTGCGGTGAAAAGAAAACTAATTATTATATCACTTTTAATGTCACTTCTGCTTTTACAAGGTATGGTGCTTGCTTATGATGATATAACAGTTTATGGTCCTTCAGCAAGCAAAACAACATATTCCCAGACTCAATTACCTGTATGTTCAAACGATCACACACAACCAGGTCTTCGTTTCGTAGGATTTCCTAATGACAAAAAAGTTGATGAAACTGCAAGTAACGACTATAATTATGGGGCAGACATAATCAAAAATCTTCTTACTAACGCATTAAAAGATGGCAGCAACAATAAATGTATTACAACTTCTTTTGTAGGTGTAAATGATAAAAATCTAGATCACACATTTGGTGTTCAAATGGTTGGTTATCTTTACGTGCAAGAACCTATCAATTTAAGTCTTGCATATCAAATAGAAGACCATAGAAAACATTCTTGGGATAACTGTTGGCAGGGCTCAGGTAATACTGATCCTAGAGAATATCAATGGACAACAACAGGAATTTCATTAGTTCTGTATGACATTAACACTCAAGGAAATCCAATAGCATTAAGAGGACATAAATATACTTATGACGGTTATTGTGCGCAATCAAGTGGAGATGTTAGGTGGTCCTACTTAACAGAGCACAGTAATGAATACACACTTCCAAATAGAAAACCAGATGAACGTACAAGCCCCAAATATTTACAACAATCTGTGAATCCAGGAGTTTATCTTATTCTTATTGATGAACGTGTTAGAGCGGACAATTCAGGGTTAGAGTGTAAAGCTCGAATAAACATTCACAATGGCAAATTTGAAATAACTCAAGGAATATCTGTAACTGATGAAAGTGATTTGACAAATACAGGTAATCAACTCGCAACGAGCAAGTATTTTATTACACCTTACCTTCTAACTGAAACAGAATTAGAGCAAAAATTTGGCGACTCTGGTTCTAAAGTATTATGTGATGCTGTTGGTGGGGATTACTCTTCTGCCATTTATCCTCTTTCGAAGCGCTGTTGTGGAGATTCTGCGGACGATAAAGATTATATTGACAAAGAAACAGGACTTGTTTGCGTTTTAAATAGTGATGGACTTGGTGGAACGTGGGTTCCTTTCTTAAACAATTATTATGATACGGAGTCAGAACAAACCATTGCTAAAGGGTATTGCTCAGAGCAAGATGGGGTAGCAACAGGAGCTGACGCGCTCAATTATGATGATGTAAGAAATGATATTGGTTCTTATGACTTTTCAGCAAGAAATGGTTTAGATGGTTGTTGCGGAGATGATACTGGATGTGTAGCAAAAGATTGTAGCGATATAGACTCAAGTATTGCAAAAGATGTTGCTGGTTGTTATCAATTAAGCTTTGGAGATACAATCTTTACTGGGTCTCCAGAAGAAGCAGTATTTAGAGATTGTGCGCAATTAAATAAAGATGCTTGCAAAGCAAGTGATATTTGCGAGTGGAACAAGACAAACTCTGATGCAGGGTACGTGTCAACAAACGGAGAATATTTTTGTGGAAAAGACGCAAGTAGCGCGGACGATACTAGCGCGATAAGCTTATCATCAGATTCTCTTTGGAAATGGTGGGATGCGGGAGCAGCAGGTGTTCCATTTAAAATTCATACAACAAATGGTGTAGATTATATCAGTAATGGTATGAACTGGTTCTATTGTGATGCAACAGGAGATGTTCCTGCAAAAAATGGCGCAATACCAATACATGAAGGACAATCATTTACTTCTGCAACAAGTGAAAACAAATATAGTTGTGTTGATGCGCTTAATGCTCTTGCAAGCGAAAATGTGTTTCCTGAAGCAACTGCTTTTAACAATTGTAAAGGCAATAGTAATTCTTATTGTTGTGAATTAACAGGAGATGGTGCTGTTCCGGGCTATGACCCTCACGATGGCTTTTTAGCTTCTACAAGTGAATGTTTAGATTATTGTTATATCTCACAAGATGAGTTTCTTGGAGATTATCTTGACAATGCAGCAAATAAAGTCGCACTTAATAAAACGTATTGTGATCTTTATCCTTCCGACTTTAGCTGTGGCAATCCACTCACCTCATTATTTTCTAAAAGTAACGCGTTTGTTGAAAAGTCAGTTTGTGGTTTTACCCTACAAGGATGTTTAGATGAAAGTGCAAGTTTGGACGCACCATGTAATAGTATACGTTTACAGTTGGATAAAAATGGTGACGGTGAAAAAGAAACATATGTCGGTCAACTCTGCGGAGATGGCTCGACACCAGAATATTGTTCATCAAACGAATATCTACTTTCTTCAGATACAACATCAGCAGACAACAATCATCGAGTTTGTTGTTTAGAACCCGATGGTGTTGGAGATTCGGTTTGCCAACCAATCACTGCGGACGCAACAGAGCAAGAATGCCGAAGTGCGGGAGGAAGTTACCTACAAAAAGAACAACTAGCAAATTATATTTGTTCACCAACAAATGTTGCGGTTGGTAGTTGCTGCATTGGAGGCACGTGGATTCCAAGAGTAGATAGTCTTTCAGCAAACAGTCTTTCTTTTGCACAACCAAACGCATTTATTTGTTATCAACAATCACACAACAATCAAATTGCAGAATGTTGTAATGATTTTAGTATTTGTCATAATGCTCAAGAAGGTTCTCTTTTTAAGAGTGCAAACAAGTATGAACACGGGTTTTATGGAACGGGAGGTGTTTTGCACACCATACAAAACTATGACAAGGTTCAAAACAATTCTATTGTTGACATTATAAAAATTGATAGAGGAGTAAAAAAAGACGCTCCTTTTAATGAAAACTTTAAAAGATCAAATCCAAGACTCGATTTTAGAAGACTCGCTAACTGGACATCCTTTGATAATTTAGAATTTGATGTTGCCTATAATTTAGACGAATTAAAAGCTATTGTACTTACTGATACTGCTTCTCAAATTTGCATCTTTGAGAATTTCTCAGACTATCTTGTTAATGGAAAAGGAGCTATGAGATGGCATCATGTTGTTGTTCCATTAAATGACAGTTTTTCCTGTGCAAGTAATTTTAATTGGTTAGATGTGATGGCAATAAACCTCACAACAATGTATACTTCAGATAATTTACAAATAGCAGTTGATAACTTCTTCTTGAGCGAAAGTCCAAACAAGTCGACATCTCTTCAAAATACGCAGAATTATTATTGTACGGGAAACTTTGGAAAATGGATAGAAAACCTTGATGGTCCAAACGATACAGGAGTTAGGTGCACAACAGGCGATTGCTTTACAGAGAAAGGACCTTACTGGTACGCGTGCGAAGCTCAAGCAAGTTTTGACTGGACAGGAAGTAGGTGTTGTGGAGATGACACAAGGAAACGAGGAGGAGAAGGAGAATATTATACTGACTCAGATGCTGCTTGTTTTTCTGGTTCAACAGTATATAGTGATATGACTGTTGGTGAATCACTCAATGACGCAACTTATGATAATCTTCTCTACTATGTAGATGCAGACGGCAATGGAGCATTTTATGTCTGTAAAGGAAACGCAAGCTCTTATCAAGAATACAACGTTTCTTACGGAGATACTTCTGACGACCAAACAACAACAAAACTAGTAGATACTAGTCCAACACATCTAAAAAAAGATTTTGATGTCCTAGGAACACATCTTTGCGATTCGTCAGGAAGATGGGTGAATGTTGATAGTGTTTCAAAAGCAAGAATTATTGCAGCAAAAATGTATAACATTAGCGCCTCTGAAATTAACAGCAATGATCCTCACTATACTATTTTTTGCGAGAGCTTGGATGCAGGAACACCTCTTGATCTAAAATCAGCGTCTGGAGGTTTAGGATTAGCATCAGTAAAAGACTATATTAAAGATTTTTGTGTGCTAAGTTATGGTCCTTCAGCAAACAAACCAACAAATAGAGTTCTAATTGGATTAGGATTGCAAAAAACTAATGCAAAAGGATTCTTACGTTTACTTTTAGCACACGCCAAGACGGTTGAAGACTTATCAACCGATGAACGTCAAGATGCTTTTGTTAACGCGTGCGATAACGTGCATGCAGGTGAAGCAACAACTGATACGTTTTTTAGAGTGTGTGATTACGGAAGCGGAATCTCTGGTTTGCGAATGGCATACAATCCTGAACTCAATATTCTTTTCATGGCGTATACAAAAAATTCTGGAACAGATTTTGACAGCCTTTTTAGTAGTGGTGCTTCAATACTATCCTTTGCAAAATCTACAATTGACAGCTTAACCTCTTGGATAAGTGGATGGTTTAAGAAAGGAACAGCTAGTGGAACAAGTGTTGAGTGGTCATCATCAACATTGCTTCCTTTATTTGCCAATAATAGCATAGACTTTAGTAGATTTTATTTATTACAACAAGGAGAAAAAACCATTTTGGGTGTTGCTCAAACAAAACCGAATACTAACAATCTTAATACAGCACTAGATGATGATGAATATTATACCATAGAATATACTGATATTAATTCAAGTGTGAAACCACTTGCAACAAGATATTACACTAACCATCCATATGCACTTAATTATATGTTCGGTAATGAATCAGACTTAGGAAAACAAACACTTGTCTTAGTTAATCCAAACGACAAAACACTCCGCTACAACTATGAACCTCCTTTTGATTGGCGACGACTCACAACAGGATTATCACTTAATCCAAACATACGCTATACTGTAGGAACATATAGAACAATTCCAAACGAGGGTATAGTAGAACTTGGCGAAGATTGTGATTCTTCTTCGAATGGAATAAATGTTTACAAATTTAATAACAACTCTTGTGCATTTTGGAATAATTCTTATTCTTCAGAAGAAAATGTTACATGCACACATAATAAAATTAATTACTCTTCTTGTCAATTAAAACAACCTACAAATGCAGGAAGTTCGGGGAATTGAAATGGAGAGGAAACTACTGTGGGAACAGGAACTAATCCCGATAGTTCTTCAACAAACATACCTTGTGATGCTTCTTGTACAACAGACGCCTCCACTTTAGACATGATAAAATGCAGTGATAATTGTCATAATGACACGCTTTATTATTGCTGGAACGATTGTAAAATTTACAATTATTATGCTGCTACTACGGATCCTTCTCAGCTTCAAACAGAACTAAACGCGTTGCAATTAAGTGATACTACTGAAACATTCTGTAAATCTCAAACTACGGTGCCATCCTGTACAGACGCACTTTGTGATGCTTATGATTCTGCTTGTGCATGGCACTTTCAAACATATGATAATTTAATTAAAGAACAAAGTCCTGTTTTGAATCCAGTTGATTCTGGTTCTGGTGGCGTTGCTGACGAAACGGTTCCTACTCAACAATAAGACATATTTTCTTAAGTGCTTTTGAACAGGACCAACAAATAAGAACATTTATTAAGTTCTTTTTCTTTTGTTTTTTTACTCATGAGACAACCAATAGCCAATAAAACACATTATGCAAACGGCATTACTCTTCTTGATAAACAATTTGATGAACTATTTCATCATAAATTAGGTCCGGGAGCGTTACCTGCAACAAAACTTTATCAAGAAGAAACGAGAAGCATTAACGCAATCATAACGCCACACGCAACCTATGATTTAGCAGGACCATGTGCTGCGTGGAGTTATAAAGCATTAGCAGAAGAAGGAGTTTTTGCAGATGTGTACATCATTATAGGACAAGCACAACATAAAACAGGTGCAGGAACAACCATGCAAACATTTCAAATGCCGTATGGAGAAGTACGAACAGACCAAAATTTCCTTCGAGAACTCATAGCAAAAGGCAATATTTCTTTAAACGATGAACTACATAACGAAGAATCTGTTATAGAAGTACAACTTCCCTTCTTACAATTCATCAACAAAGGTCACGCAGAACAAATTAAAATAGCACCATTACTTATTAACGCAGATACAAACATCGAAGAATTATCCGTTGATATTAAAGAAACATTGCTCGAGCAAAAAAAAACAGCAGTATTTATTTTTGTTACTCACTTTACAAGTTATGGTCGCCTGTTTCATTACGTTCCTTTTACAGAAAACATACCTGAGAACATTGCAAAAATTGATAAAAAACTTTTTGATGCGCTACTATCGTTTGATAAAAAGCAATTCTTTTCATCTGTTGATGAAACAATGGTTCCTCTTTCAGGATTTTATCCTTTACGATTGTTTTTTCAATTACTCGCGCCAGAAGAAATTCGTTTAGAACAAAACTATCTTTCAGGAGATATAAACAAAGATTATCATACAACGGTGAGTTTTGCTTCGTTAGTTGCTAAAAGAAAAGCAAAGTAACATTTAAAAAGATTACACCCTTGATTGTTTCTATGCGAAAAAGAGGTCAGGTAACACTTTTTGCCATATTGGGAATTGTACTTCTTTTAGTTATTGCTTTTATTCTCTCTTTGCAGCGAGTTGCTGTTCAAGACAGACTAGATAGAGAAGCACAAGCAACCATCAGTGATTTTATTCAAGCAAATGCCTTGCAAGATTATGTTTCTAGTTGTTTGGATAAAGTGACATCTCAAGGAGTTTATCTTCTTGGTCAACAAGGAGGTGTTATTTATGAGAGTCAAGGCGGTTTAACACCAGACAAAACCAATATCTCAAGAGGAACTTTTTTTTTAAAAGGAATTCAGTATTATCCTTATGAATATTTAACTGTTCAAAACGGTGCTCTTATTCCCGTTCACGAAAATATCAGTTATGCAATACGACCTTATGTTAATTGTCCATCATTTAGCCCGCCCGTTCCAATAAATCTTTCCTTAGAAGCAACAGGAGACTATCCTGTACGAAACACTTTTTTTTCAGATTATACATCTCGATATGAAAATTATTATTTTTCTTATCCTCCTGGATGCACTCTTATTGACACTAAAACGTCATGGAGTGGTTTTTTAGGACTTAACAATCTACCACCTCTTTGTGCATACAATGGACCTAACGTTCACGGAGGCATTTGCAATGTACTTTTTGGCTTTGACTCGCCAGAACAAAATAATTCCATGGAGCGTCAACTTGCAACATATATAGAACACGTACTTCCTGTTTGCGTAAACTTTAGCATTTATGAAGACATTTTAGGAAGCAACATCACCATTATTGATGCGCCGAACGTAAGTATATACTTTCAAAAACCGAGGGGTTTGCTTGTGCAAGTAGCGTATCCTTTCGAAGTGCACATTGAAGGAAAACAACCAATTATTAAACAGGTAAACTTCAAAAAGAAATTACCAATAAATCTTAACCAATTATTTAATTTTATGTATATCTTCATTAAAAATGCAGTGAGAGATCCTTATTTTTCGTTGCATACTGATTGGAACAACTCTACAAAAAATCCTTTTTATACTCCAAACTACAATGTGCGCATTACGCAACCAAACATTCCTTGTGAAGGATCAAACTTTGCTTGTATGGATGATGTTCTTACTGTAACTGACCAATCATCATTACTTTTTGGTAAACCTTTAACGTTTCAATTTGCTGTGCGAGAAAGAAAACCAGTTTTAGATTACTTACATAATCCAAATCAATTTGCCATTATTAACAATCACCAAATAGATTATCAATATCAAGTAAATGATGTCGTGCCTTTAAAAATAACAGCCGTAGATCCTGATGATGATGCTATCAATATTACAATCAAAGGGTGGAAGCAAGATTATGATGACTATTTTAATCGCAGTAATTGTACAGCCCACGAGCAATCTTGCAATCTAAGCAACCATTGGAAATATATACAACAAAAACCATTACCTGCTGATGAATCCACATGGAGCGATTCGCTTCTTTTTCAATCACCAACATACATTGCAACACATAATACCACAGATGAAGATGTTGGTTTACACAATGTAACTGTTATTGTTGAAGACGAACACGGCTTAAAAGACTTTCAAATTGTGCGACTTCTTATTTTTGACTTGCCAAAAGCAGTGCTTGAACTTAAAAACATGTATGCAGATATTTCTAATCATTTTGCGTCTGTAGAAGACCCCTTTGTTCTTAATGGTTCAAAGTCAACAGCATCAACACTTGCTCAGGGAGATTTAACAGATTATATTTTTACAGATATTACAGAGCCATTTACATATTCACCACCGCATGCTAACTCTGTACTTTATTTACCAATTCATCTTGGAACAACTATACAGAACATTACTTCTGAATGGTTTAATCAAAGCAGACTTTCTCCAGATATAAGCAAAGAACATAACATAAGTCTTGTTGTAAAACAAGGGACTATCGCAGTAAGTCTACCAACTTCACAAATTATAACGGTAGCGCAATGTCTTCCTCATGGGTATAAAGGTTACTCGAGTCCTTCTTCTTCCTTTTCAAAAGAAGACTTTGCAACACTTCCGTATCCTTTTTTTATAGGAAGCAATCCACATAATGCATCGCATGTTTGCTGTCAACCAACACATCTTTTCTCTAACAGCCCCCCCAATCCTCAATTAGAGGGAGGAACTTACGCGAGTGCAAGTACAAGCTGTTTTGCAACCACATTTAATACAACCTACCCTTATCATCCTTATCCTCTTCTTTCTCTTGCGCAGATTGCTGAAAACAACGGAATTACTCACCCACTACTAAAAGAATCGTACAACAACTTGTATGGCAATAGTTATGAACAGGATGTCTATGGAAACATTCCTTTTGCTCATGACGCTACAATGATTTCTTTTGATGATGAACGACTCAACGACATCTTTACTGTTTCTTTTGAACAGTTTTGTAGCGGTAATCGAGGAAATGTTTGCGGAGGGGAAGTGCAAACAATATGGCAACGAACGAACTGTGCTGATTTTGGCCAAGCACTACACCAATTTGCTCGTTGTCAAGGACCAAGCCCCATATCATTTAACACAGAGCAAAACAATCTTGCTTGTGAAAATTATACGGGAGCAAGCTATGAACGACGTTTAAGTACTTCTTTTAGTGGAACGCAACAAGATCTTGTGCAAGCGTTTAATTCGTATTATTCTTCTGACACGCTTGCCTCTATTCAACAGGGATTTTGTGCTGGACCACAACAAGCACAATTTAATGCAGGAGGAAATTTAGTTCTCACAGGAGGAGATTTTAGTTGTATGGCAAAATGCGATGAAGGAACTTGTGCTTATACAAATCTTCAAGACTGTAGCTGTAACAAGAGCAACGTGTGCGATGCTCTTACCGCTCAAAGTTTCAAATTAGGAAATGCCTTACTTCCAGCAAAATGTGTTGACAGTGACGGTAGTAGTGTTGCGTGCCTTAATGATTGTACTGTTGCGCCGATAATGTCAGCTCCGGCCTGCACGTGTCGCGGAGGAACACCCATGATAAGTCACACAACAAACATTTGCTGTGAGGCAGGCGTAAATCTCGTTATGTCAGATAAAGCATGTATTGACGGTGTTGTTTTACAACAAAATAATGCAACCTCATCAGCTTATGGCAACGCCCTTTTTTGCAACGGCGAGATTTACATTTGCATTTTAGATACGACGCTAGCAGATGCACCTGCTCTTCCATCTCATTTTCACTATGCAACACAAACTCAAAATCGTAAACCCTGTGGTGATACTGGCAAAACGTGTCTAAATATGTACGGCGGTCAATGGTATTAATACTTTTACGTTTATTTTTGGTCAACTCCATTTTTAAAGAATTTTATCGAGGAAAAAAGCAAGACGATTACAAACTGCTAGAAAGAATGAATGACCTTTTTTAATCAGCAGAAAGAGTACAAAAGGTTTATAAATGACTGTATCCACAGAAAGGTTGTTGATAAAAGGTGTGTTTGTGGTGAGAAAAACCAGTTTTAATATTATAGTACTCTTATTTCTGTTCTTAGTATTGGTTACGTCACCCACGCTTGCAGTATATGATAAAGGATGTTGTATATCTCCGGTTGGACTAGCAGGTAGTTTAGATACAACTCAAGAAGCTTGCACTCAACCAAATCTATGGGTGAATAATTGCTATGAAATTGTTGGTGACACTCCTCAATTTGATTCAAGCCTCTTTTTTACTGCTTGTTGTTGCTTAGGAAATACTGTTGCTTTTGCTTCTGAAGCGTCAGCTGCTGATAAAGAACCTTCAGATATTCTTACTACCTATTGTAATGCTCAAGAAGGATACACGTCTCACACATTGTCAGGCGATGACTGTGAAGCTACTTGTTCTTCAGGCCTTTTTACAACAGAAAATGTCTTAGTAGAGGGAACAGTTATTAATGTTATAGATAAAAAAGGATTATCTGATATTAATGTAGTCTTAGAATTAGATGACAAAACAAAGTTTAATACTACAACCATTAATGGAAAGTACAACTTTACACATGTACCAAAGGGTCATGGCTACTTAACCATTAGTTCGCCTTTTAATTATCCTCTCAATTGCACGAGACCTGCTTCTCGAAGCGTAGTAATCACAGGAGAAGTTCCCTTTGATTTTACGATGAGTTGTACATTTGTTGGTGGCAGTTGTCAACCAGAATGGATTGATGATGGTTGGGAAGATTGTGTTTCTTATGAAGGTGTGCGAATTCAACGACACAGCATTCATGATGAAAATGATTGTGGTTATCCAGTTTCTTCGAGTCCATATAATCTCACAAGGTTTTGTGATGGAGCACCTTTGCAAGCAAGTTGTGGCGATGGAGTAGTTAATAATGGAGAACAATGCGATGTTTCAGGAGGAAATGCGCAATTTAGAGCTGCTAACGGGTCTATTTTTACTTCTGCAAATCCAACTTGCGTTGATTTACTAGGAGAAAATGCATATGGTGCGGGAACCGTTGCTTGTACGCCTTATTGCACTTATGACCTCTCAGATTGTGCGCCAAGCTGTGGAGAAAGTTGTGATAACATTATGAAATGTGGCTGCGATGTTTGTGCAAATACAAAAGATGGTAGAGCACTTTGTCACCAGAACTGCTTAAGCAAAAAACCCGAATTTATACCAAAAGCAGAAGGCGTTGCCTCAAAAAACGTGTATGATTTATACAATGCTCTTTTAGGAACGAGTGAGAAAACAACAATTGATCCAGGAATAGCATACACTCTTCATAGTCGAGATGTAAATCTTTCATGGAGCTATGATACATCGTGTAATGATCAAATTATGGGTTTTAAACTCGTTGCTTGTGAAGAAGGAAATCCTAAAAGTTGTTTAAGTGGAACACAAAAAGCAACTACCATATCTTCTGTAACAGAACGAGTAGGCGCTATTAAAGATGTTTTAGAAAAAGAGTATACGTCTTATTGTTATAATGTTTGCGCAATCACAACGAACGGTGAAGAAAACTGTGCATACGATGATGGCGAGTTACCTTGTTTTCTTTCAGGAGACACTATTTGTATGGAACCAACACGTGAATCAGGATATAATTGCGAACGAATAGGAACACAAATACTTCCCGTTGGTTGTAATGTTGGAGGAGAAGTGGGTTCTGACGGTTCAAAACCATTTGGTCAACTTACCAATCTCTCAATAGACATAAAACCTTGCGCTAATGATGCAGACAATCACGAAATTTGTGTGGAGACAGAAAAAGGAGATGGTGCGGAATGTCGGCAAGTTACCGCCTGCGAACAATGTAATGGTTTATTTGGTTTGTATGCAAATTACGATTTAAATGTTTTTGTTAATGGAGAATCTCTGCCTTGTAGTGAACTGCAGTTTTACGGTGCAGCCAGTACCAAAAGCAAACAAATACTAAGTTCTAGAGCAAGAGACGCAATAGGACTTTGCTATAAAGATAAAACACTTACAACACAACCCGCATTTAGCACGTGTGAAAATGTCACGACTTGTTACGCTTATAAAAGTGAAGAAGCCTGCATGAATGATCCTTGCATGCACTTTCAAGGACAAGGGCAAGGATGTGAGTGGACAAGCTTTAATGAAGAACTAGGAATCGGTGTTTGCGCACCAAAAGATATATCTAAAGTAGAGTGTGGACGTTGTGATACCGAATCACCACTAGGATTTTGCACACAAAACTTCTGTCAAGACATTTATGGTAAAGGACAAGACGCCTGCTATTATGATGAAAATCATATAGGTGATGAGGAACTAAAACTTCAAAGTAAACTTTATAGAACAGTTACTTCGCCATTAGTTCCTACTTGTGTTAATAAAAAAGATATGGGCTGCTATTTTTATGATACAAAAAAAGATTGTGAGGGAGGTTATTCTCCAAGCTATAATATAACCTATGATATTTCAGATACTTCTGCAACAGACACTCGTCAAGCAAAAGTAATTAGCGGAACAAACAAACAACTTACTGAAAGTAAGGACTACTTTGGTTTTGGTGATTGCTATTGGGATACTCAAACTAACAAGTGTCTAAAGAATGCGAATGGTTATTTCTTTCACTCAGACAACGAACCAAAACAAGATGATTGTAGAGAAACACATCCTCTCTCAGAAAAACTATCTTGTTTTACTGACAATCAAGCGCCAAACACAACTATCTTATGGAAAAAAGGAAATCCACCGGGAAATCCACCGGTCTATGGCATAACAGAACTAGCGAATTTATCCGTAACTGTGACTGATAACAAGCAAAGCAAGGATAACATCAGAACGTATTTTTCTTTGACATCAGGAAGTGAAACATCTTATCCAACATATACTCTTGATGACTTTAGAGACATTGAAGGAGACGTTATTACTTCCTTGACTGATGGCACGTACACTATTAGCTATTTTTCGGAAGATGTAGCAAAAAACATGGAACCGATTAGATCAAAAGTAATTAGAATAGATACGACAAGTCCAACAGTCGCTGTTACCTCAACTGTTAAATCAATACAATTAAATCCAGACCTTTTTGTAAGTGATGTTACCATACATGTTCATCAAGTAGGTGATGGCGAGCAAGCACATTGTAAAATTGCATTGTATGATGCCACGGATGCGCTTGCGCAGTCAGCAAATGATGTTGAGCTTATGCAAACAACTTTATTTAGCACAACATACGTTAATTTACGAGATGGCTTGTACACACTAAAAGGATACTGTTCTGATGACTATGGAAATAAGGAAATCATAGATGAATCAGTTCTTGTTAATGGGGATAAAAGCGTTAGTGGTTCTTATCCTCTTGGAGAAGTCTTTAAGGCAGGATCTTCAAACAAAAAAGCCGATCTTACTACTCTTGTTTTCAAACTCACAACAGCAAACAGTGCCACCTGTTTTGTTTCACCAATACCTTTTGGAAGCGAACCAGCCACAACAGAAATTAAAATGAACAGTGATGAAACAGGAACGCTTCATAGTATACCTTACGCTGAGGTATCCTCAAATACTCAAAGTGGAGCCTATACCTATTATGTTAAATGTATTTTTTCAGCAGATGGAAACATTGTCAAGAACGACCCTGCCGATGCAATAAGTTTTACTATTGACAATGAACCCCCATCATCATTTCTTCAAAAAAAGGATGATGCAGGAAATTTTTTAACATACAACGAGCTAGGAGAAAATTGGGGAGAGAATAAATACTTTAGAATAAGTTGTGATGATGCAAATGAAAAAACACCATTTAGTTTTGCCGGTTGTGGCACAATAACTTATTGTCTAGGAGATAGTAGCAAAAACGATCTAACACCAACAACCATGCAGGATTATTGTGATTCACAATCACTTGTTATATCACATTTATCTCATATCGATATTATTATTAAAGAAACCGAGGAAGATTTACAAACGTATGGAAAAAAATATCTCTATTATTATTCTCAAGACAAGTTTGGCAATCAAGAACCAATTGTACACACGGCACAGTTGCGTATCAGAAACACCAAATTTGATTCACCAACGCTAGTCATACGCTAAGAAGAGGATTATAAATGTGATTCCAATAAAACAATTGCTAGTATTCATGCTGTTTTTTCTCCTTGCAACGTCTTTTGTTATGGCACAAACAACTAATAATCCTTTTCCCGTTCTTAGCATTAATTACGATCCTCTTAACGCGCCCATTACAATTGTTAATGCGCTCTTATACGATCAATTTAGTAATGTGTATGACCTTTCAATTCCAGTAATTGATAAACTTTACTCGCAATTTAATTATACTTCATTAAATTATTTGCCTAATCAAAATTATTATTTTGTTGTGGAAGCAAAAGACAATAATTCAAACCCTCGAACAGATACGTTTCCAATAACTGTAGCTGTAGATTACATGCCCATTTACATTGTAAAACCATTAAGTCCATTATTTGTTGGCAAAAATACTCAAGATTTTGCGATAGGAACATCAATTCCCTTTAATTTGACTTTAAAGACAGCTGCACCCGCAATCTGTCGAATAAAATCAAGCTCAACAGCAACATTGACACCCGAAGAAGAATGGGATCGCGCACTTGTTCAGCTAAACCATGGCTCAACATCACAAGCTATGTTTCATAATCTCACGCTTGTTTCAAATGCAGATGATCGAAATGATGTGTTTGAAGCAGAACCACTTCATTATAATAATCTTTTTCTGAATAGTTATTTGGTGGTTTGTCAGCAAAACATTGACCCTGAACCCGTCTATTCAACAAAAATAATTTACTTGGGTTATGATACTACTAAACCGCAATTTTCCATTGTTTTTACACCATCAATTATAGAAGATTTTTCTAACGTTTCAACTAGTATGAACATCACCACAACAGGAGATTTAGTAGCTTGCAAATATACTCTTTTTTTGGATGGAGCTGCCTATCGTACTGGCGAAATACCCTTGCTTCTTACTTCTTTTGAAGATCTCTTCTCTTCAACGATAAAAGAATTTTCTTTTAACGCTCAGAAAGAAGAATTTATACAAAACGGCTTTGGACAACAATACAATTTTTCTTTGAAAGCGAATTGCACGAATCCAGCCGGTCTCTCGCAAATTGAAGAAGGTAAGTTTGTTGTAAAACTTACGTCTGTTTTGCACATAACTTTAGAAAGAAATTATTTTTCAACAACCACACCAAACTTAGCTTTGGGAACAAACCTTGTTTCAACCTGCTGGTATAATGATGAAGATAACACGCAACACGATTTTACTTCCCAAGACGGTAAACATCATACTCTTTCTCACGTTTTATTTCAAGAAGGAGATAATGCTTTTAAGGTATTTTGTCGATCAGATGTAGGTGTAGATTCTCAAACATTTACTATTCATATTGATTCAAAAGCACCACTTGCAGCAAGAATAGGTAGTGCTCATGACCTTTGTGAAAGCAGGTTACGATTAGTTCTTCTTCCACCAGATCCAGAAGATGTTGTAGCATACAATATTTCTATTTATAATAGTACGACAACAAGTGATGACAACAAAATTTATGGTCCTATTCTTACTGGGTTTACCAATAAAAAAGTCATTTTTGAAGCGCCAAAAAGTATTAAAACAAAACTCAATAAATCATACACGTGGCAAGTAAGCACCATTGATCAAGCAGGAAATAAAGGACCAACAGTAAAACAGATTATGCAACGAGTAGCCACAGATAGCATTACCTGTGATATACGACCGCCAGGAACACATGTAGATGTTGCAAAAACACTAACAGGATATGAGGTTAATATTTCCTGCGTTGATGCAGAAAGTGGTTGTATAGAAAGTTACTTATTATCACAAATAGCAGTTAATGCAAGTTGCAACTATACACAAGGAACATCTACGTTATACACTTCTAATCCTCTTATCATTTCTCAAGATGCAAAACTTTGCTATATGGTTTCAGACAGAGCAGGAAACAACAGAACAGGGAAAACCACATTAACATTAAGCGCATTGCAAAAAGCAGAAATAAACTGCAATAACGGTTATCAAGATTTAGATGAGGAAGGTATTGATTGTGGTGGTGTTTGTGGAAGTGATAAGCCTTGCTTTCCCGACTTAAATAATACTCTGCTTGTAAACGGAGAAAATAACGGTAGCAATACCACTATCATTAACAATTCAAATAACATAGCGGATAACTATTCATCAACTCCTTGTTATGCTGACTATGATTGTGCTTATGGAGAAATTTGTGTTGATGGTGTTTGTCAACCGCAGCAGTCATCTTCATCATCATTTCTTCCTTGGTTGTTTATTATTTTAGGGATATTATTTATTGCTGGAGGCATTGCCTATATAGTGTATAGTGAACAACAAAAGCGAACCTATAATCGACAAAAAGCATTACATCAACAACTTTCTGAAAAAGAACGAGCTGCTATGACTGCAAAACGATTAGCAGAAGAGAAAAAGTATTTAGAAGAACTCAAAAGAAAACGAATTGCTGGAGAAGAAAAAAAGACAAAACTTTCTGAGGCAAAGAAAGAAGAACGAAGTAAGATACTCAACGAATTTGACACTTCCTCAAAAGAAACCGAAGAAAAAAAGAAAGATGTTGTTGATGATAAGAACAAATTTTTATTTACTCCGAAGGATACGTCTGCGAAGAGTACAACTGATGATTCTGCTAAAAAAGATCAACCAAAACTTGATGAAGGTCTCACCGAAGAATATGTGGATGTTGAAAAATTAGGAAAGAAAAGTACTGATACAACAAATTTACAAGAAAAAAACGTATTTGAAGATTTAAAAAAACTTAACGAGAAAACAGTAAAAAAGAAAGATGAAAAAGAAGACAAAAGCACAAATTAACATGGTGTTCACTTTTATAGCAACACTACTCATAATAGGCGCAATAGTGCTTATCGCAACGCACCTTTTAGGGCACACTATCAAAGACAAATGCACTGCAGACACTCTTGTTTTTTCAAACAAACTCAAAGAAGCAATTAAGACTAATAATGATTATGGAGGAGTAAATCAAGGAATTTTTCTTGCTCCGTGTGATTATAAAAAAATGTGTTTGGTAGATTACCGCGCACTAGATGCTATTCATTATGGTACTATAGCAGGAGGATTTCGTATTCATGCAGCGCTTTCTTTTTCTGGAGGAACATTAATTAATGACAGTGTTACTAGCGGTGTACAAAAGAATATTTTTCTTATTAACAACGAAGGAAAAGTTCTCGATGCAGGTTTTTCACCACAATTAGAGCTTTCTAATCCCCAAAATGTTACTTGCGTTACTGCAAAACAAGGAAAATTTACTCTTATCTTTTCAGGAAAAGGAAGAACAACATTAATAAGCGAACCATGATACCATGCAATCAACAAAATCACAAATCCAGATCCAATTTAACTGGATATTCGTTCTTATTGTAGGAGTGGTTATACTCACTTTTTTTATCACGTTAATAAGCGGTCAAACAAAAACAAGCGACCAAGCAATAGCCATAAATCTTGCACAACGAGTAAAAACGATACTTTCCTCATCAGAGCAACAAGCAGGAACAATGAAAGAATATCATAATCTTCCACCATTAGAAATAACCTTTACGTGCGATTCTTCCGAAGATGTTTATCAATACGCAATTTCGGGAACTCATTCTATTGATACAAAATATAACATCTTTTTCTCACCTCGAGTATTGAATAGCAACATACTTTATACTTGGACTGAAGATTGGAGTATACCTTATCATGTAGCAAATTTTCTTTATCTTACCAACAACAAATTTGATTATGTGTTCTATAATGGAACGAGTCTTTTTGCAATGAATACGCTTTACGAAGGTTTTCCAAAAAATTTCTCTAAGCGGTTATGGAATGGCACCAAGGACAAAAACTTACACATGGATGAAACAACGTATGTCTTTTTCACGCAACAAATGCCTTCTGGAAGTTCTTTACCCCTTACTTTTAAAGCAAAAAAGGGAAAAATAATTGTTATACAGCCATCTATCCCATCACAACCTTTTTCTCAGGGAACAATCTATTTCTTACCCTTGAGCAGAATTTCAACACCAATAATTAATACGTTAGATTTGAAAAATCTTCTATCAAGTGCTTCAAATAGCACATACTTAGGAAAAGCCTCTCTTTACGGCGCAATATTTTCTGAGAATAAACCTTTTTATGAATGCACAATGAACAAAGCAATACGCCGTCTACAAATACTCACTTTCTTTCAATATTATAGAACACAAGAAGAAGTTCCTCTTGTATCAAGCAATTGTGCTTATCTTTTAAATAATAGTCCTTCACCTATTCCTGCTTGTACACTTGGAAATGGTGCAGCGAACTGTCTTTTAGCAATTAATACTACTCTTTTTACCAACAACTTTTCTTACACACTTACAAAAAATTTACAACAAGAATTATTTTCACTTGATAAGATAAATAATCAAATAGCTTCATTATGGTATTGTCCAGCGATTTATTAAAAAATAAGGAAGATGAATTGATGAATAAAAAAGCACAAATACAGATGGGTGAGTCTATTTTTGCAGTCATTATTGTTATATTTATCATTGTTTTTATTCTTATTTTTTATTCAAACTCACAACAACAAGAAGCATCGACACAACAGCAAAAAAGTGTCGATTTATCATCAATTTCTCTAGCACAACTCGTAGGAACGCTTCCCGAATTGGGCTGTTCTGAACGGGAAGTAATAGATGTTTCCTGTTTTGATATTACTAAAATAAACGCTTTTGTTCTTACAACAACAAAGCAAAAAGCGTTAACAGAAGAATACTACGCAACACAATTAGGAACTATAACCATATCTATTAAAGAAATTTATCCTTTAACCCAGATGTGGGTATTGTACAATAATTCGTTAAATGCATCACAAGCACAAATTCGTCAGATACAAAAGCCGATATCCCTTTTAGATAGCATAACGGGAGATTACGCTTTTGGAGTAATTTACATAACTTTTTACACCAGAAAATAAAATAACACGCAAAAAGTATAGGTCATAATAAAAAATGAGTTCGCAAAAAAAGAATAAAGCACAAGCAGAAATTATGGGACTTGTGGTTATTGTAATTATTATTAGTGTTGCACTCCTTTTTTACGTTTCTATGAATGTGAATAGTGATAAAAATACAAAAAAAACCATTTTTAGACAATATGCCAATAATGATCTCTCAGCAAGTTTCACGAAGGCATTAAAAGACACGAGTGTTTGTGGAACAAATATTGATGGACTCATTGCAGATTGTGCAACAAGAAAACAATTGAACTGTGAAGGTCTTACGTCTTGTGAGAAACTCAATGAAACATTAGTTAATATTACCAATCAAACTCTTGATGTTTGGGGATATGTTTATGATATGGTAATTTATTTCCCAGATGACACTTTTCCAGATGGCATACTGGATATTGGAAGCGGAGAATGCAATAGAAAAACTATTGGAAGAAGTCCTCCATCGCCATATGCTGTTTCTCTTTTTCCATGGGCGGGTGTTGTTCGTATAGAACTGGGTATTTGCAATTAAAAGATGAATTGACATCCTGTTTAAAAGATGATTTAAAAGAGGAAACTATACCTGCTTATCTTTTTTGAATAAAACAGGCGTATAGAAAGATTTAAATACAGATTTTTCTCATAGGCTCTTAGAAAAGACGTGTGAGGTCGATATATATGAATAAAAAAGGCTCTGAGCTTTCTATGAATCTCATTATTATAGCAGCAATCGCTGTCTTAATACTGGTGATTCTTACGGTGTTTGTACTTCGTTCATCAGGAAATCTTGATAAATCAACAGGATGTTCTGCAATGAATGGTAAATGTTATCCAGACACCATACATAAAATCAGATATATTCCAGGAGACAAGGAATGTGCCCCTGGAAAATGCTATATTGCGTTAGCATCAAGTGAAAACCCATAAAATACATGCTCTTTGTATTTTCTTTTTTTTTATTCTTTATTTTAAATTAAGGAGAACAGCGATATGAAACTCTTATCTTCAAGAAAAGCTGATGCGGGCACTTTTATTGTGTTTAGAAATATAGCGATGGCCGTTTTGCTCATCGCAGTGTTTGTGTTTATTGTGCTACCTCTTATTACAGGTCCTCTTCGGGTTGATAAATGTGTGCAAATGAATGGCGTTCGTGCAACAACGTGTAATTCAGATGTTGCTATGCGAAACAATTTCATCAAGGTCGATAAAACCAACAAGATATGTTGTATGGCACAGCTAACAAAACAAAAAGAATTTGATTTATGGGCAAAAAGCATTGAAAATGGCAATGGAGAAGGGCCAAGACAGACTTCTGTAGCAATAGATGACGCAGCAAATATGTATACTACTCCACAAGGGAGTGCAGGTTTATACTTTAGACTTGGAACAGACTCGGGGGTAGCAACACCAATGATTGTAGCAGATAGTAAAATAATAATTTATCCTCAAGCAGGTACTGCAAAAGTTGTCGACCCAGATGCTATTTTTAATCTGGTTGGAGTTAATAATCTTGCTGACGGTTCTTGCACGCTCATTGTCACACCGGCTGCATTACGCATTGATGATAATACGTATCATCCTGACCAAGAACAAGGAGCCGTTCTTAAAAAAGAAAACGCGAAATGCGCACAAGGTTCAGGAGTACAAGTAACGATGAGATTATCAGGACTTCCCTCTGAAAACCCTTATTACTTTGTCTCTTATATTGTGCAAACCCAAATAGGAACAGCGCGCGCTTTTGCACTTCTTAATATAAAACAAAAAACAACTTCTACAACTTCCACAAGCACAACAACCGCCTCAGAAAACTCAAATTGTGCTCGTTGTGAGGATTCTTCGACAGAAACAAGTTGTGATGCCAACAAACGGAAGAATAATTGTAATGGCTGTTACTGGCTAAAAAGTAATAGTTGTAGAGATTGCTTTAATTCTGGAAGTTGCGCTAACTATGAAACAAAAGCATCTTGTGAAGCTAACTCGTGCAGTTATGCTTCTTCAGGTTCTTTATGTGCTTGGTCTGGAAAAGAATGCTTTGACTGTGCAAGCATAACTACTTGTGCAGATTACACGAGAAAAGACTCTTGTAATGCAAATGCCTGCAGTGCACTTGAAGAAACAAACTTGCCTAAGAATTGTGTATGGAAAAGTCCTCTTTTTAAACAAAGTCATTGTGAAGAAAAAGCGTAACTCTTGCTCTTGATTTTTAGTTTTTAAAGACGTATATTCTTTTTAAGAGTCGTTTATCGTCATATTTAAAAAGCAAAGAGAATTAAAAGAACAGTATGAAAACAGATAAGATGCGCTTATTTCGCTCAAAACAAGGAGACTCGCAAATAGGAGGACTGCGAATTGTTGCAATAATTATTCTTGTTTTGCTTCTCTTATCATTTATCATCTATAAATTTATGACGGCGGTGAAACCACTTGCACCGTAAAGCAATGTATTCAACAATAACAGCAGTTATTATTATAAGCTTAACTATGCTTATATTTATACTCGTTTTTAACTCCTGCACTTCAGCAGTAAAACAAAATTCAGAAGGGTTGGCTTGTTGGTCTGCATTAAACGCGCAAAAACTAGGCGTGCAATCACTCACTGGAGAAATGGTTATGAAAGCATGCAAGACCATTGATAAAAATCTTATTGAAGCTAATGTTTCAACTCCAGAAGGAATAGAGCATGCTGTTGCACAGAATATGGCCCATGCATGGTTCATTACTCATGAAGGAACAATAAAAGACAAGATGTGGAAAACAAAACTCATCAATATTTTTCAACCAGGGAAAGAATGTATGATTATTTACAAACTACCTTTCGCACCAACACCTATTTTTGACACGAGTTATCCTGGAATTACTTATAATGATATGAATTTATACTTCTCAAAAACATACTTTAGTTCTTTTCCTCGCACAGATGGAAAACCAGGAAATTTACGTTATACATATGGAGAATATGTACAGTCAAAAGCAGGAGAAGGATTTTATTGGTTTGTTGATGAAAACAATGACGGTCAACTCAACGAGGTTATTCAACCAGGAAAATCATATGCTATTTCTGTTGCTAGTCCTAATTTAGCCCTTTTTGGAAAATCTGGTTTTCCTAAAACAGATTCAAATATCTTAATTTTTAGCACATATGAACAGGCAATAAAAATGGGGTGCAGAGAATTTGTGGACTAAAAAAGGATTTACTGCGGATTTAAAAAATATTATTTTATTTGTTATTATTTTAGCGTTTATCATCATGCTCCTTTTTACCTTAAAAGAAAAACTCTTTACAAACTCATCAGGAGTTTTAAAACTATTTTTTCACGGTCTAGGTGTTCGATGAGGTTTTCTATGATACACACAAAAAAAGCACAATTAAGCACCATTAAAAAAATAATTATCATGCTCCTTGTGGTAGTACTTGTTATTTCTTTTTCTGGAAAACTCTATAGTCAAGCAAAACATACTATTAAAACAGACTTTGACCCAGACAAATATTTTGCCACGAATACACCAGAAGAAGACGTTTTAGCCTCTGGAATTGCAGATCTTTTACCTGCCAGTGCAAAAACTGATGCGAACATTATACCATCAGCTTTATTTGCAAAGCCTGATTTCACAAACCAAAATGTGAACGGACAACTAGTTCTTTTACAAGACATTAATTATAAACAACCATTCTTTTTTGATCAAAACGATAAAATAGGCATGTTGTTTTCAGAATCTGCAGGAGGAATAACTGTTTTTCTTACAAAAGAAAAGGGGGGTCTCTTACAAAAATCTCTTTTTACATCATACGATGACACGCATTATCTCATGGGGAAAAAATTATGTGTGCTTCCAGAGGACGTGCACGGAGCGTTTATTTCAAAAATAACAGGAATTTCCCTTAAAGGAGGCTTGTTAGGCCTTAGGACACCTCCAACATTTCCATCCGGAGTAACTATTGACAATCTTGCGAAATACTATGAAGTAAATAATTTGGAACTTCGCTCCAATGGTGACTCTTATTCTCGCAAAATTGCTAATGTGGATGGTACTGCAGTCGAATTAGTTTATTCTCCAATTTCTTTTTTAGCAGGATACACCAATGCTCAACTCACACCAATAAACGAGGAATTAATTATCCCAGAGACTCTTTCACTATCTTACACAGGAGGTCTTTTAGTATGGGTAAAAGGAAACACTGTTTGTATTATTGACAGAGGGTTTACTACGCACGGTCTGCAATATGATGCTTCAAAAAATAAAATAACAGGCAGAGGCAAAATGAGTGACTTGCTTTTGCAAACATTATTAAAAAAAGGTTTAGTAAAGAGAATTTGAAAGGTGATTCTAATGATGAATAAAAAAGGCGATGAAGGAACAGGCTTGTGGGTTAAAATAAGTGTAGCTGTGTTAATAATAGTATTGCTATTTGTTGCAATTCCTCACATGTTTAGTCAGGGGTTTTCAAGTATTAATAACAAGTTTTGTTTAAATGTTGATACTGATAATGACGGCGTAGTTGATGCAATAGAACTATCGGAAGGCCATTGTGTTTGTAATGAGGACATACCTTCACAACAATTTTATGTAATAGACAAAAAAGCTTTTGTGGGAAGAACCCAAACTCTGTTTACTTCTCTTCCAACAAAAATAAGTTTAGAGGATGTACAAAGAATAACAAAATATATTTATGAAAAACAAGCATGTAATGCGCAGGGAGGAACATGCACATCTTCACCAGTACTTGTATTTAAAGATCAAAATCTACAAAAATTATTGACTAAACAATCCCCTGCCCTTAACAATTTTTGTTATTCAAAAACAGGAGACTGCACAATAAACGATTTTATGGATGATTTCTTAGTCAAAGATAGTAAATATACCAGCAAAGTGGAATGTGCAATACCTAATAAAAGTCCTGCCTGTGAAGCACTTCGAAAACAACGCTGCGAGGAAGAAAAAACAAAAGCAGAAAATGAAGATAAAAAAACGTAAACAACATAGTAAAGAGCGTTCTTTAGCACAAGTGCGTATGTCTCTTGTTACTATAGTAAGTTTAATTTTGGTAGGAATCTTCTTGCTCTTATTTTTTAAAGTGGGCGCAGGAGTTGTACATATTTTTTCCAAAGGGACAACATCACAAGGAGTGAAAGAAGTTCCTCTAATTACCAATGATTTCTTCTTTTTAGAAGGTGCAAATCAAGGAGAAGGTATTGATAGAACATTATCTTTGCATAAAGAAGATCTCTACCTTTTTTTCTCAGCAGGAAACACACCTATTAGACTGCATAAGAAAGGAAGCAATTCTCTTTCTGATGATCTTATTTTTCTTCGTCCAAATAATAATGCGTGTGATGGAAAAGCATGCCTTTGTTATTGTGGCGCAGGACCGTACTGGGATTTTGATAAAAAACAAATAAGTTATTATTTAAAATTAGGACAACCATATACTTGTCCAAAAGAAGCACTCACGTGTCAAACGTTTGATGATGAAACAGCAGTTTTTGGCAACTCTCGAGGATGGGGTCATGCATTTTCTGATTCTGTTGTAGATAAAGTGAAACAATATAACAATAACAAACAATCAGATCTTTTTTATCCTGTACCATTTGACATAGTATTACTTGGCCAAGATGGATTCATAAATACAAACAGCGCTCTAAATGCGATATTTCCTACAAAATTAACCGTTCCAACAAATCGATATGATGCTTATTTTCAACGAATAGGAGCAGTAGAACATTTTACCAACGATTATCAATGGAAAGGAGGCGTAGCAATAGGAGGCAGTTTAACTCCTGCAAAAAAAGAATTTAAAACAACATCAGCAATGTTACGAATTGAAAAAACGATTGTTAAGAATATGTATGGTGTTTGTTTACACAGTCAGTGTATCTTTAATGCTGATTATGACATCACTTTAGCAGACAAAGCACACACTATGGATTACTTACAAGACTTCTTTTTAAATTTTCAAGACCAACAGCAAAAATCTTTTCATTCTTTATCGATTACTTGCTTTAATCATAAACTTTCTACTAGCGAACAAGAAACGTGCAAAAAACAACTTTCTACAATTGCATTCACCTATTCAAAACTACAAGCGAGTCTGCTTAGAGATAAATTGATATTTTCTCTAAATTTTACCTACTTACATGATAATCTTTATAATGTTACTCTTCAAGCACTTTTTCCTGCATCCTGCACTACACCCGATTATATTGAAATAGTACATGCGGAATCATTCATCGTTAATCTTCCTATACGAGTAGGAACTGTTCCAAACGCCAACTTTTTAATGTTAGAACGAGTAGATTCTCACGCCTCAGCTTTGTCTCCAACATTTTACATAACCACAGATACGCCTGCAACTCTTTGTCAAGCAATAGGCTTAACTCCAATTAGTGAAACTCTTATACAATCATTAGCAAAGCCATATACGGCAACTTTCACACAAGATTCTACGCACCCAAATCAAGAGATTCTTCTTTTCTCGCCATGATAATTGCACGAAGGAAACACCTATGCTAACAAACAATAAAGCATCCATTGAATGGAATATGACCACTATTTCAGGTATTATTCTGGCAGCATTAGTAGGTATTACCATACTTAATATTATTGGTGCGTATCTTCATCCAGACTCATTACAAAGCACCTTACTTGCAAAAGATGTGGCTTTAGAACTTGAAGCAGTGCATGCAACACCATACAATATTATCTATCAACATCCTGCTTCTTTACCAATGAGAAGTATTGTTTTAGATGGTAATAGTATTCAAGTAATTGCACGCAATGATGGTTCTATTTCAAAAAAGAAAATAGGTCAACTCACCACTTTTAATAAATATTATTTTTATACTTCAGATGATCTTGTGCTTCCTTCAAAAGCAATTATTGATGCTTCAACAATAATTATTGCAAAACAAGGAGCAGCAGCAACCATAACTGATGGTTCAATACCTTTACAAAACGCAGTCTCTCAAACAACAAGTATTACTGACGTGCGTATCGCCGTCGTTCCTATTTTACTAGGAACAGGAAATGATAACATTCTTGAAGGAATTGCTCAATCATTAAAGGATTACCTTAAAGCAGCGCGATTACAAACTGTAACGCCACAACAAGCAACAATAATTATTCAAATAGGATTTCAAGAAGAAACAGACAATAGCATATATTATTCTACTCTAAATAAGGAAACAGTTCGTTTACTAGCAGTGAATACGAAAACAGCTTTAGCCACTTTTTTGCAACCAACTTTTGGTGGCGAACAACAATATACAAATTCAGTTGCAACTTTGGAGATTCTTTTAGGAACAAAACAACAAGACTTTACTGCACTTAAAGATAAAAATAGGCAACGCCTCATTGCGTCTGCGATAACTTCAAGCATAGAAAAAACTTATCCCAAAGCACAACACACCATAACGCCCTAATTTTTTTACTTAAGAGTAGTTTAGTATTTCTGGAAAGTAAGGTATATAAGTGAAAGAACCACAAATTTCTACTGAAGTAGCTATGCGATTATTTGACAACAAAAAAGGACAGGATATTACCACAAGCAAAGTATTTTACTGGCTCATTGGTCTAATTATCTCAGTACTGCTTGTTTATTCAGTATGGGGTTTTGGCGCAACTTTTTTTTCGTCATTAACACAAACACCACCACAGCTTAAAGAAGATCTCTTTACCGCTCGCGTTGTAAACACTTGTTTTTCATGGGCAGAACAGACAACACCACAACAAACAGAAACGCATCCTAACATACTTGATACTTCAAAAATAACAAACTCGCGACTAGCAGAATGTTTTACAGGACAAAAACTTTCTCCAGCAGTTTTAATCACAATAAAACCACTTTCTTCTCAATCAACAATTCAACCAACAAGAGTAGCACTTGTACCACCAAGTGCACGAACCGCTCCTTTTGTATACCTACAAAACAAAAAACCAACTCTCATTGGAAAACCACAATATGTTCTTCTTAAAAACATTCAACATCAACAAGTATGCGGATTGCCCAGCAACGCCCTTAACAAAGCTAAACAACAAAATGACCAATTGTTTAACGTGGCTGTAGAACTTACTGAACATGATTTACAAACAATTAAACAATGTATAGAGCAAGCGTGGCGTTCTGGCTCAGCAACAGGTGATCCCTCTGCTCAATGCGCTTTAACATTGCCTTTTCCTGCGCAACAATATAATTCACAACCTCACCTTTCAGACTTTTGTTACTCTAAGGCCGGTGCTTGTACCTATACAGATTTCTTAATAGATTACAAAGGAAATTGTAAAACAACGACGACAACACAAAAAGAACTTATTCCTGCAACGTTACAGGCGATATTTTATGATTAAAAAAATGAATAAAAAAGGAATTGGCTGGATGCCAGATGACATTGCATCAGTATTTTTTGCACTTTTTTTAATTGTCATAGGATTTATTATTTTTAATCATGTTAACCAACTTGTTGCACAACCAAACATCAAATCGGTAGCAGAACTGCATCAAAACTATGAGCAACAACAACTCTTAACAACTGTTTTGCAGTCGCCAATGGTGGTGCAAGGAATAACAAACGATGCACAAACTTTTGTAACAGAATTTTCTCTTACGAACTACTGGCTTGCGCTTCATCCAAAAGATCAACAAGCAAGAAACAGACGGGACGAACTTCAAAAAACAATTATAGAAGGAGATTTTCTTCGTTTACTTAATACCTATCAACCGTTAAGTAAAACGTTCGCTTCATCGGGGAGCCGTTACGCAAGAGATGTTTATTTTACCATAACTCTTTTAGACACAAAAACTAACACTGCGGTGAACGTTTTTTCTCATCCCAAAACTGCAAAAAAACAAAAAAAAATTCAAGCAACAGTTGTTCTTCCAACACCAAAAACAAGTTACTTTGATCCGCAAGAATATATTGTTGTTGTTACTATCTATAAGCCCAAAACAACTATGCAGTATCTAAAAAGCTCAACAACGAATGCACAGCGGGTGCCTTAATATGATACGAGGAACAAAAGCAGGAGTGCAATGGCCACTTGTAGCACTTTTTTTTCTTTTAGGAGTTGTACTTTTAGTTTCAAACGGTCCTCTAACAAGCATTAAAAACACTCTTGGAGAAAATCAATATCGATTATTACAACAAACACAAAAAGCGGTAACAGCAAATGAGTATATTGATCAATCAGCAACGTTTTCAACAGCATTAACAAAAGATGTCTTTTTACAATCAGCAGGTATATATCAGCAAATAAGTAAAACAGGAGGTATAAACCCATCCCCTTGTGGCAATTATCTTTATCCTAATTACAAATCTAAAAATCACCTTTGCATTCCTAAATACTCAACCACCATAAAAAACTATTTTGATGATTTCTTCTTTACGTATCTTCAACAATATCCATCAAATTATCCTCTTTATTTTCTTTACGACTTATCTTTTGTTACGCCTTCAAAAAAAGAACTCGTTTTACAAGCAACAGGAGATTCTGTTTCAATTCCTTTTAAACTTACAACAACATCCAAACAAACTGGACCTTTGACATGTCAACAATTGCTACAAATGAGAAAATCATATCCTAAAACAGCATTAGGGTTTTACACAAAAGAAAAACCCATACCTTGTTCTACAGGAGAATGTTTTGCGCAAGTAGCCAATTTACTCTACGAGACATACAAAACACAAAACAAAAAATATGATTATGTTCCAAACGGAGAATCGCCTTATTGTCCACAAGATGTTTGGGCATTAGCAGGACAAACTGCGCAAGCAAACTCACTTTCAAGAACATCACAAACAAGTACAACGCAAGGAAGCATACCGCAAGCAACATCATCTTTACCAACAATTACTCCAGACCCTTTCTTCTCAGGAATTACTATACCTGCAGATAGATTTTTACAGCGGGAGCAAGAAGCACCTGGATTTGATAGTTCGGGATGGCTTTGGTGGGTTGGAAAACATGCTGATATTTCTTTTTTTGACAAACGATTAGAAGAAAGACCTTATTTAGACCAAGCGAAACAACAAAATTTAGGAAGTGTTCTCTGCAAAGATAAAGCATGTTCACTTTCTTTTCTTAATAAAAACATACAGCCAGGGGACGTTCTCTTTGTAGCAGACAGTATAAAAACACAAGAAAATGGAATGCAAGCAGCACAAGGAGCAATCCAAATGGCTCTTTATATAGAAACTGATCAAACTAATGGAAAACTCATCATTATTCACGCTGACTCTCAAAAAGGATTAGTAAAAGAATTTCTACCAGATACCTATGCTACAAGTAAAGACACTACAATTGCAGCAGTTTTTCGACCAAATTACAAACCAAGTGGTAATGCCGTATTGCCACCCGATCTACACATTATACCGCCATTTATAGGACCATTTGAATGGTGCAATGGCAAAAGTTCATCCTCGCCATCTTCTACATACATTTCTCAATTACAAGCACAACCCTTTAAATCGACACCAACAACATATTATGATTTAATCATACAAACAGCTCTGCAACAAGGAATAGACCCTGCATTACTTGCAACTCACATGGTTTTAGAATCTAGTTTAGGACAAAACGATAAATGTCACGCACAACAAAAAAGTTCACTTACTGGTTGTAATTGGTTTCCATCCTGCTCTTCAAAATGTGCTTGTACATCACCTGCAGTAGTGTCTGATGAAGCACAAGCAGAATGTACAGCCACAACAGATACTGCAGCATATAAAGAAGCAATCACTGGAAAGGACACATTAAAAGGAAAATACGACGAATGTAATGCATATAAAGACAACCCAGAACTATTTTGGAATTGTATCTTTTGTATTTATCAAGGAAGCTATGACAAAGTCATTGGCAGTGGAAAACGTTATTTTCAACAAGACAAGACATGCGATTATGCAGAAAAAGCTAAAGGGATTTATTGTTCTTGGAGAGATTATTTTGATGCTCACTGGAATGATCTCTCGTCACTTTCATCATTACAAGTTACTTCAAAACTTTCTTTTACACCTGCATTTCGCACAACAACATCTTTAGATTTAAATTCTTTAAATCTCATTACACAAGAATTTATTCCTTCTTTACAAACTTGTGATGACAATCTAAAACAATGTGTTCAAAGCAAGATTTCTTTATTTAATCAAAAACACTCTTCAGACATTCAAATTACGAGATTACAAAATGACAATGCATTTGCTAATGACTTTGTTGAACAACTACTTGATTGCAGGTTTAATGAACAAAAGAATTGTATTTGTCCAATTAAACCTTTCTATACTGGATTTGGTGACAAAGATCAAACTATGAGTTTCTCTTTTAATGGAACATTTCTTGCGCAAGGAAAAAAGATTTATTCTTTTAATTTCAATCCTGCAATTCCCACAAAACCAGTCATAGTAATAAACGCTTTAGCAAATCTAGCTGTTAGTGGTAATGAAAAAGCAAGCATGTATTTTCATTATCTTGATAAAAACAAACAAGCAATAACAACAATCCCTTGGAATCTTCAAACAGTCGCAAATCCTACCTATGCTAATCCAGGAAAAGATGTTTTGGCTTTTGGTCTTCTAAAACAAACCTATTCTTCTATGACCTGGTTACCCTATGAACAAAAAGTTACTCACCTTACCTGTAGGAACGATAAACATTATTTTAGTTTTCAGGCAAAACTACAACATACAGGAAACATTCTAAACTTTAGCTTTTACCTTGAGGATACACAACCCCCTCACATTCAACCAACAACCTCAACAACAATTGGTACTTGTTTAGAAACGCCTACTTTGCCTTCTCAACAATCATCGCAACAGTCAAATCCTTTACCAGCACTCACTGGACAAGCTCCTCTTTCCTCACTTCTTTTGCCAGGAAAAACAAGTTTTACTGTTCTTGGCGTTTCTAATACTGTAACCATGCAATGGAAAACGGCAAATTCGCAAGAACCTCTTTATGCATTCATTATAGAAACAGCAACAGATTCCTCGTTTACACAAATTGTTGGAAGAAGAAAACTACTTGTAGCAACAGCTAAACTATTAACGACTCCGCAACAAAAAGTTGCAAGCATAGAACAATTAGCTGTACAAAAAGGAACACAGGATAATATGTATTTTTTCAAGACAACTACAGAAGATGCATTTGGCAAACCCTATCTGTTTAAAACAACATATTACTATCGCATCATTCCCGTTGATAACTATGAAAACGAAGGAGTTCCAACACAAGTTGCAACGTTCACTCTTTCAAATCCTTTCACTTCAACATTGCCTTTAAGTAAGGATCAAATAGCTTTGCTACAAGCAGGAAAACAAGTTCTTTTACAAGGAACCTCCAATCTTATTTGCGCATATAATCAGAACACTTTTATCACTGTAGATGATCTTCTTCCTAAAGTTGCAGGAAATCTTAAAATATATCCTGGCTTAATAAATCCTGAAAATAAAGCAGAACCGCTTTATCAAATAACAGGTATTCCTGGTATTACCTGTGATGAGTCACAATCACACGTAGGAGAAATTTGTGCAGGAAATCAACAACTCGTAACAGCATTACAAAAACTATCTTCAGACTTACAACAAAGAGCGTGGTCCATGATTATACCACAAGCTTTTCGCACATGGGACATTCAATACGCGCTTTGGGCCGCGTCAGGTTTTGATTCAACGATGGCATGCAATCCTCGAAGCAAGAATAAACCCTATCTCTGTCCACACATGCAAGGTGGAGCAATAGATATTTCAATTAAAGATGCATCTGGTAAACAAATACCGTACGTAGAACAAGAAGAATTTATGTGTCAATATGGTTTTGTTCGCTATGGAAGAGAATGGTGGCATTTTGAAATGGGAACGCCTAAGTGGGCTTTGGCAGAAAATGCTCGAAAAACAGGAGCCTGTTGCTATTATGGTGCTCGTCATCCAGATGACACGCGAGGCCAACAATGCAATATATAAAATTGTACACACTGGTCATGCTTTTTCTTCTGATTGTTGTGCACTCTGCAGCATCCTTTGACTTTTCCATTTGCGCAACGCCTCAGCAAGCAAAACAAGAGCTTGGTAATGATTACTACGCGTTTTGTGAGCACAACATTGCTCTTTCTTATGCCATTGATACGCAAAAAAAAGCGACATTGCAGCAAGAAAATCCTGTGGTTCTCTTGCAAAACGATTCATCTTCTGTAGTAAAAAACAATTCTATAGGTATCTCTGGCTTGCTTTCAAATTTGTCAAATTCACGAGAAACACACTCAGGTGCCATAGTCACTTTTCTTGAAATACTTGGTCTTCTGCTTTTTCTTTTACTTTTTTTATTAGTAACTATCCATTTTATTCGTCGAAAACGAGAAACAAACCAAACTATCAACAAGCTTCTTTTGCATTTAAGAGCATATAAAGAGGCAAATTATACAAATCAACAATTAGCAGCACTTTTATCTGAAAAAGGATATACTTCAACTCTTATAAGCAAGCTTCTTAAAGCACTGGAAAAAAAGCCATAAGACTTAAAAACAAACCCTTCTTTGTAGCAGTCAAGTGAGGGACTTATTATGGATGAACGATTAAAACAAATAACAGCTCAAATTCTTGCAACAGGAAAAATTACCAAAGAAGAATTAGATAAAAAAGTCGAAGAAAAACTTGAGTCACTTGGTGGTCTCATTAGCCAAGAAGGAGCTGTTCATATCATTGCAAATGATTTAGGTGTTTCCTTAGGGAGCGCTCCAACGCAAATGAGTAAACTTAAAGATGTTCTTGCAGGTATGAGAAATGTTACTGTGCTTGCAAAAGTACTTCGTAAATATGAACAACGAACATTTGGTCAAGATGGCAAGGGAAAAGTAGGCAGTCTTTTTATAGGAGATGAAACAGGATTTATGCGACTTACTTTTTGGAATGAAAAAACAGATTATCTTACAAAAATAAATGAAGGAGATATTATAGAAGTTCAAAGCGCTTATTCAAAAGAAAATAATAACAGAGTTGAACTTCATATGGGAAATTCTTCTCATTGTATTATTAATCCCGAAGGAAAAACAGTGGTGGTCAAAGAACGAATGTCTGAAGCGGAAACACCGACAAAAAAAATAGAAGACATTGCTGACACAGACACGTTTGTTCAAATTTTAGCAACTATCGTGCAAGTTTTTGACCCTCGCTATTTTGAGCGAACAAGCAATGGAAAAACTACAACAAACTATGTTATGAATATTTTACTAGACGATAACACAGGAAACATGCGAGCAACGCTTTGGAAGGAACAACTGCAAGTATTACTTTCAAAATCAGACGATGAAATTCTTCAACTACAGGATGATGCTGATTCGTGGGAAAACATTAAAACAGATTTATTAGGAAGAATAATTAGTGCACGAGCAAGAGTAAAAATTAACGAACAGTATAACACAAAGGAATTAGTTCTTTACAACGTTAATCTAAATCCGAAACCGCCCGAAAATAAATCAACAAAAGAAACTCTAGAAAAAACTCCTGTACAAAAGAAGGAAAGTAGTCCTTCAGATACAACTTCTGATGACGTTCCAACCCCTGAAGCGGTTACCGAAGAACTCATTGGTGACGACGATGAAGAACTCTTAAGTATTGAAGATATAGATAAAGCACTTGATTAATTATTATGAAAGGAATAACTCATCTTTTAGCCGGTATTCTTGTTGGCTTAGTGCTTTCTTCTTTTTCTTTGTTTTTCTCAGAAAAACTACTTATATTTTCTCTTGCAGTAGTAGGGTCTCTTTTACCAGATATTGATACCAGTTCCTCGTTAGGAGGTCGACGAGTTAAAATAATAGGATACTTATTTACTCATAGAGGTATTTTTCACTCGCTTCCTTTCTTTATACTCCTTAGTGTTGTTTTTGCAGAATTATTTTCTTTTTTAGCAGGAATTGCTTTATTTTGTGGTCTTTTTTCTCATTTTATCTTAGATAGTATAACAAAAGAGGGATTGTATTTGTTCTTTTTACATAAACGGGTACGAGGGCCTTTTCGCGTAGGAGCAAGTGTAGAGAAAGGATTACGAGTGTTGCTTGTTTTACTTATTATACTTGTATTTATTTAATGTGCTTTTTATGCTGTAATTCTTTATGTTTCTTTTGAATAGTTTTTATAATTTCACGATTTGCCTTTGCGAACTCTTCAAGCAACTCCTGTTTTTTAAGTTTGTAAATTTTTGTTGCGATAACTGGTTTATGCAAGCTTTTTTTAACAAATCTTTTTATCTTCATGCTTTGTCTACGAATAAGCTTAGTATACTCTTCTTCATTTAATGAACGAATTTGTTGAATAAACTCTTTTTCTGTTCTAATAAGTTTGTTCTTTATCCACACTCCATTAGTCTCTTCGTTTCTTACCTTTTTTGTTTTTGAATGAAGATTATGTTGAAAATAACGAATTTTTGAGAGCTTTTGAAAAAGAACAATCAAAATAAAAATAATTACACTATATGCAAGAAGAATGAGAAAATCAACAAGAACATCATTAAACGTAATATGAAAAAGAATAGAACGCCGTAATGACTCTGATGCAAGCACGTAAGGATTGTAATGTGCAATCTTTTGTAAATAAGGAGAAATACTTTCTAAAGGCAGAACAAGATTAGAAAGGAAAAGCAAAATAGAACCTATGGTGATGCTTGCCATGTTCGCTCCTTGCTGAGAGGACATTAAATATCCAATAGCCATACCTATCATGATAAATAAGGATGTTGCTAAAACTAAAAGAACGCTATTAATGAGCAAATTGGCAGTGATTAAATCAACAACAAAATAGCTAACTAAGCCCAAAATAAGAATTATTTGAAATGCAATGATTATAAATGCTGTAACAAAGGTGGAAACAAGAAAAAACTCGTCTCTTGTAGGTGTAGTAAAAACCCTAAACGATGCTTTACTCTTTTTCTCAATAACAACTAATGTACTTGATAACATAAGGCCAACAAAAAGCACTATTAAAAGTAATACGTAAGGAAAAAGTGTAAGAAGCTGGTTGTTGTCCGCAGAAACAGTTTTAATAGTTGTGGTTATGGGCTTTACAATCTGTTCAGAAGATGTAATTTTAATAGTATTAATATCCCGAGATATATCTTCAAGAGTGCTTTTTACGTCGTCAATTTCTGTATTAATAGATGCTAGTTTTGTACGAATTGCATCGATTTTTGTTTTGCTACTTTCAGTTAAGTCTTTTGCCGCAGACATTTTACTTTCAATTACATTGAGTTTGTCAATGCTTTCACCAATTTTGCTTGTTATTGCATTGGTAGAGTTTTTCGCGTCTGCACTAGTATTTTCAGCAGCATATACTAAATCAGTAAAAATAGCATCGACATTTGAATTATTCAATGTTGCAGCTTCTTCTTGAGCGTCTTTTATTTCAGTAATAATGTTATTAATAAATCCTTCAACATCAGAAATATCTGTCGTTGCATCAAAGTTCACACTTACTTTTTCTAAATCTATGTTTCCCAAGTCCGTGCTAACGCTTTGTGCATCTGCAACGGTATCTGATACGTCTTTTTTTGCCTTAATAAGCGATCCAATACTCGTATCAACACGAGTTGCTGTTGATGTGAGTGTTTTTGTTAACGTTTCGGTGAGACTCTTGCTTAATTCCTCTGACTTAATGCCGATTTGCTCTGAAACACCATCAATAACAGTATATACTAAATTAATTCTAGACTTATCAACATAAAAAACAATATTATTCTCTTTATTTTTTTCAATAACAAAATCCTCTGGAAAATCAATACAGGTGTGCAGTAACCCTAGTTTTAATTCGTCTGTACAAGCATCAATATCGCTGAATTCTTTTAGTAAATAATTGCTTGCATCAAGGCTTGTGATAAAATCTTTTGTAAGAGTGCTATTATCAGGAGCATGATACCCAACGGTGAGTTGAATATCTCCTGAAGAATTAAATGCAAATCCAATGAGCAAAATAACAAGAAGAGGACCAAATACTACTGCAACCAAAGAGGTCTTCATACGGAACAGTACTTTAAAATTTTTCATCACTGCTCTAAAAAATTTCATTTTTTATCTTTCTCCCAAATGGATATAAAAACGTCGTCCAGCGACGCGCTAGTAACTTTGATAAAAGATAGTTTTTCCCTTCTTTTTCGTAAAGTAGAAAGCACTTGTGCAAGAACAGTTTCAGGATTTGCTGTATAAATGTGTAATGAATGATTTGCAATACGAATACGCGTAATGTTTTTTTTGGGAATTGTTTTAACCAAGCCTTTGTAATTACCTGGTGTTGTTTGAATAATAATCTCTTGCTCTAAAATAAATTTCTTTTTAAGTTCTTCAGGTTTGTCGACAGCAACAATTTTTCCTTCTTTAACAATTGCAACACGATCACATAATGTCTCTAATTCTGTTAAGTGATGACTGGAAAGAATGATAGTCGTTCCTTTTTGGTTTATTTTTCTCACTATTTCCCAAATGTGATTTCGAAGCAAAGGATCAAGGTCAGAGGTTGGTTCATCAAGAATAAGTACATCAGGATCGTGCATGAGTGCGCAGGCAATATCCAATCTTCTTTCCATTCCACCAGAAAGATTTTTTGCTAGAATGGAAGATGATTTTTTTAAATCCATTAGATTAAGTAATGTTTCTGTATTTGAACGCACTGCATCCATACTTAGATTATGCAGCAAACCAAAATACATAAGATTTTCTTGTGTGGTTAACTCATCATAAAAAGAAGGAGTTTGAGATGCAAATCCATATACTTTTTTTACTAATTGTTGTTTTTTAAATACTGAGCGATAGGTGTATGAATTTCTGTAGGAAAGTAAGTGATCTAATCGGAATAATATGTCTCCTCTGTCTGGTTGAATAAATCCAATAAGCATGTTTAAAAAAGTTGTTTTTCCTGCACCACTAGCACCAATGATGCCTATTACTTCTCCAGAAAAAATGTCCAAATTAATCTTGTCAAGAACAACATGAGTTCCAAACGACTTACTCACATTTTGTACTCTAAATATTGGCTCACTCATGCTGACCACTGACCAATAACGATTTATAAATATGATGTTCTTACTTGCGAATGGTCTTTTTTATGAACCAAAATAAAATCATTCCAAGAATAATTATTACAATGATGATGCCTGCGATAATAAGAAAATTTTTTTCTTGTAGTAGTGCTTGCAATGTACTCTGTGAAATTGTAGTTGTGCTAGCAGGCGAATTGTTAGTTGCCAGTATACTACTGTCAGCACCTGCTTTTGCTACTGTTTGTATTTCTTTAGAAAACATGTTAACTGTTTTATTAAGGAGATTTTTACCAAAAGCTATTGCTCCAATAATTGCTACTAAAAGCAAACCAGGTAGAACTGTTGTTAACTGTGCTAGTAAAGAAGGCTCGTTTTTTGGAACAATTACAATAATTTTTTTCATGAGTTCATAATGCGTTACTTCTTTTCCTTTGCTACTATAATGAAAGGATGAATCATCAATAATTTTTGCTTTTATAAGTCCCTTAAGATTGTAATGAACGGTTGAAAGAGGAATAGTTAATCCCTTCGCAATTTCTGTTGTTGTGCAGCCAGTATGATTTGCAATGAAGTCTATTATTTGCTGAGCAGTTTTTTGACTAAGCATTTTAGCAACTTTTTCTGCATTTTGAAGCTCAACAATTTCCACTTTGGTTATTTTTTTGGAAGAAGCTGTGTGAGCACTTTTCAAAACAGTTTTTTTTATGGTTGTTTTCTTACCCATATACGTCACAAACGCTCTTTTGTTCTTAAAGTTTTGTATCGGAGATGCTTTTGAGCATATTGGTGTGTGTCTGTTAAAAAACTAAGAAGTGAAAGAAGATAAAAAATTATGGTGCAAACAAACAAAATGAGTAGCATGAGTCCTAAAATTATTTTTCCTTCTTTTGTAACAAACAAAATGGTGTGCGTGTAATACGAAGAAACCGATACAAAAAACATGATGGTATACGCAGTAAAGAAAAACTGCACAATAAGCATAACTATTTGCGTTAATTTTTTTTCTATCCACACTTTTTTTGTTAGTAAAAGAGTTATTACTCCAATACTTATTCCTATAATAAGAATGGTGGTTTGTTGAAAAACATTTGTTTGCAGTGCAGAATGAGCAATAATGTCAATGCCAAAAAGAGCTTCACCAAACAATGGTTTTATACGAAAAACAGGATTAAGTAGCATAATAACAAATGTTCCTAACAAGAATGCAAGACTTTGTTTTTTAAGTGTAAAAGGTTTGTTTTTATACAATAAAATCCAAAAAAAACCAGGAAGCAAAAGCAAAACAAGAAGTCCTATTGTATTTGCAAAATAGATACTGCCATCAACAATCTTTTGCAGTATTGTGAGATGAATAACATCGCCGTGTAGTAAAGCAAGAACTGATGGATGAGCTGTTGAGAGCAAACTAAAATAGAGCGGATCAGCAATACCAAGAATAAATGGCCAAACAAAGTTTAATGTGTCCGTGAGCAAATGCAATACTAATAAACCACTTAATGCGCGCAAAATAGTTTTTTTATATTTGAAATGTTCAATAACATCCTCATAGAATTGGCCGCCAAAGTTACCAAACTTCGCAAGAAAAGACTTTGGTAAAAAACGTTTTTTATGGCGAACAATAAAAAAAATGTAAATGGCCAACCCAATCATCAATAAAGGAGCATCAATTGCGATTGCAAGCCATTCCATAACAAGGTTAAACACAACCACGAAAAACATGAAGATGACAAACAAGGATTTTATGAATCGCTTGATTGCACGACTACCTGTCAAAACATTGTTATTATCCTCGTTAAGGATTGCAAGTACGCTGGGCTTTTTTATTTTTGCTCTAAATGTAAAATGGAATGCAACAAAGACAAGTAAACATAAACCAATCAACAATCCTGTTTGTTCGATTATTGTTCCATTTCTCGCCAAAAAATAATAGAATGGTTGTAAAAATACAGATGTTGTCTGCACGCTTCCAACAGCATAAGCAACAAGATCTTTAATGATGAGTAAAAAATAACCTCCTATGAGAATACCATCTAGCTTTGGTCTATTTACTCCTGTTAGTAACTTTGAAATTTTAGCGCGATAGAGTAAAATACCCAAGGCAGACCAAGAAATTATTTTTTTGATGTAATCAAGACTTGCAGGAAGCATTTCAATAGCATCAAAGAAGTTAAGTATAATGATAAGTAAAAGAATTACTTCTTCAATTTCAAAAGGCAATTTCGAAAAGAATTTTCTGTGCAAACCAGCAACCATATCCCTTTTCTTTTATTAAAGGATATAAAAACGTTTTGTTAGAGAATTCTAGTAAGAAACTATTTAATACCATTACTTACATTACGATAAAGAATCTGCGTTTTGCTTGAAACATACATAGCTTACAAAAATCTTTTTTTGCTCTTTTTTCTTTGGTTTTGTTCAAAATGGAACGAAATGTTATACTAGGAAGGCTTATTCTTTGCTTTACAAAGAAATACTTATTGTGAAAGAACCTTTAACACCGAGAAAACGCGTTACCTTTCTTGTTTTATGTATCTTAAAGTACGTATTAGACTCATGGAACAACGTTTTTTCTTCGAAAATTATATAAACCCTGTTTTCTCTTTCTTCTTTATGAAACCTCCCTTTATACTCTTCTTGTTTTTCTTTCTTCTTCTCTTACTTGCCAGTACTTTTGCAGCAGAAGAAAATAATGAATCGATACTTACAACCGGAGAGGAGATACAGCTTGCGCAAGGAACACTTTACGTAGATTATCCTCCAATCGTTAATGAAGATGAATTATTCCTAATACAGATATTGTTTTACCCAAAGGTCGCTTTTGGTACTTTTTCACTTTACCGTGAAGGATTTCCCCTACTTCCAGCAGTTTCGGGCTCAGCCATAGGAGAAAAAAAATCTTACTTTCGTGTTCAATGGGCAGACTCTTTACGAGAAAATGGACAATATACCCTTTTATATTCTACAAACGACACTTCTCTTTTTGAAAAAAACTTTTCTATTACTGTTATACCAAAAAAAATAGTATCTCAAACCAAAGAGGTAATAAATTTAACAGTGCAAAAAGCAGATGAGAATCTTTTGGACCAAACACGAGAATTATTCTCAAAAGCAAAATTAAATGAGTACACATTACAAGAAATGAAAAATTTTCAAACGACAGCAGAAAAAGCAACGCAAGTTGTTAAATTAAAAACATATCAACAAATTGTTTATGAAGATGGAACAAAAAAGAATGAAACGCTCATAACGTTACAAATAACACCAAAGGAACCATTGGCATCGTTACGAATTGTAGAATATATACCCAAAGATTTTGCAAGCAAAGTGAAACAACTCTTTTTTTCTTTACCATCATATACTTTGCAAGATGACCCAGTGATTATGTGGCATTTAAAAGACGTGTCAACACCAGTAACAATAACTTATGCAGTTGATAAGTCGACAGATGCAACGGGAAACACGGTCTTGCTTGCGCAAACAAGTGCGCAAACGCACCAATCATTTACTAACTGGAAAATAATCTGGCCACTTTTAGTCATTCCCCTCATTGCTCTTCTTTTCTTCTATTTAGATAAATTTACACAAAAGAAAAAATGAAATCGTCATCCCATTTTTTTAAAATAACTTTTTTTTATTCATCACTTATTTTTCTTCTTCTTCTTTTTATGACTATTTTTTCTTCTATCGGTTCGTCAACGATGATTACGATGACAAAAAATTCTTCACAAGGCAATCTTACACTTTTTTACCCATTAAGTATTGAAAAAGGAGATGTGGTATCTATTGATGCGTATTTTTTTCTTAATGCCGCCATGAATTCTTTTTTAGAGCAATCGTTTCTAGTTCTTAGAACAGACTCTTATGACTTAAGTTCTACAAGCAATTCAACTTCTCTACTAAAAACGGGTCACTGGCAAGATAACCCTATTCAAAACACCACATATTCATTATTTCTTAAAAACAATGAAAAGTCAACACTTCTTGCTACTTTTCTTCTTATTGTTTTAACACAACACAATTCTTTTTTAGGTAATTATTGTAATCAAAGTGTTCACTGTGCAGATGATTTATATTGTTTTGAAGGAATCTGTGATTATTGTGATGCATCCTTTCAATTAAAGAACTCTTCAAATTGTCAATGGAATTGTGGAATGGGAACGCAACCAGACAAGCAGCTTTTAGAATGCGTTTGCTTGCCTGATTATGAGCCAACAGGATATGATTCTTTACAACGGTTAGAATGCACTTTAATAAATTCTACTTCTGCTTGCACAACAGAATCTTGTGTAAATCAAACAAATGTTTTAACAAATATCACAAAAACGAATTCTTCTTACAATAGTTCTGATACTATTCTTGATGATGACAATCAAGTAAATAACACGATAGTTGATACAACACAAAACACTTCTTTTAACACGACAATAAAAAATGGCATTATCACAATGACTCAAGGAGAAGATAATATTAAAAAACAAATTACAAATTTATCGTCAGACTCAACCGTTATTTATGAAACTATATTTAACACGTCAAAAGAAGAAGAACAACAGGCGAATAATACTTCCTTTTCTGTGAGAAATATTCTTCTTGAAGAACGTTTAGCAACAGCAAAAAATGAACAAATATTATATCAAAAAAAAATAGAACAAGACGAATCACAACAAACAGATGAAGAACAGCAAACACAACAATCTGCGCGTTTACAGGTATATTCTCTTATTGAAAAACAAAAACAAGAAACAAACCAAGAAATTTCTTCACGGGAAACAAAAGCGAAGTCCTCTTTTAGTCTTAAAAAAGAATTGTTTGTGAAACGGATAAAAACAAAAGATAACACTTCTTTTATTGTTACACAAGTAACATTAACAATACAACCTAAGAAAAATGAATCAACAATTGATGTTGTTGAAGTTATTCCTAAAGAAATAGCACAAAACGTAGCAGAATTGGCATTTAGTTTATCTCCTATTATTCTTCAAGGCGATCCTATCATAATGTGGCATTTAGAAAATGTAAATACACCAGTGGAATTAACCTATACCGTGGCCAAAAACACTTCTCTTACAGGGAATACAGTTCTTTTATCAGGCAAAAACCAATCTTTTCAATGGGATATACTTTTGCCGTTGCTTTTTGTTCCTCTCCTTGCAGGCATCATCATTTTTTTTAATAATTTTCATCATCGTGAAGAATAAACTTATAAATAAACATTCCTTTTGGATTCTTTAGCGTAGGGTTATTAAACTGGTAAGGACCTTTGAGGTCTTAGGAAAGTCCACCCACCACTGCAAAAGTTATGTTCGTTTCGGCGGGCCAGACGTTTTGCAAAAGAGCAACTCATTGTAAGATGAGAATTCGAATAGGATTGGCAACCATATAGAAACAAACCCCTTTTGGGTAATGGAATGATGCATGCGACGCTTTTAGGTAACAAAAAGCAAGATTAACCTGCTGACGTCCCCAAAAGAAAGGATGAAAAATGCGACCTTGCCGGTGCAAGTCGAAATGACGCTTAGTAGAATCCAGTTGCATGGTATCGCATGTTAGCGCAAACATGTTTGGCTATGACAAAAGGTGGCTTATTTGACTCTACGCACTTTCTTATTTTACTTCGTTTAGAGAAGTTTATTTTGGTATTGTTCAAAATAAAATGAAATGTCGCATTGGGAAGACCAATTCTTTGTTCTGCAAAGAAATTTTTACCGCGAGAAGAAACTTTAACGCTGAAAAACGCGTTACCTTTCTCACCCAATACATCTTCAAGCAAGTGCTAAGCCATTTTGAACAAGTTCTTTTATTCAAAACATTTAAAAAAGACTTATTCTTAAAAGGGTTTATGAAAAAGCTCTTGTTAGCAGGTTTGTTGATTCTTTTACTCGCTTTAGCTGGTTGTGGAGCTCAAAAAATCTATTTTTGCTCGGACGGGTCTGTAGGGGGAAATCAACAAATAACATCAAAAAACGCAATTTATGTCTGTCCTGACGGAATAGAAGTAAACACCCCCTTGAAATGTCATTTTACTCTCGCACCAACACTTACATCAGACGATGCTAAACGGAACGCGCTCTCCTTTGTAGAAGGGTACGTGCGTGCTAATGGTTGGCAAACAACGTTGGTAAATGTCTATAAAAATGAAGACGATTACAAAGCGCAGATAATTATTTCAAAACACGATGAAACGTCCTACGAAACTATTATTAAAATAAATGGAACAACAGGAGTTGCATCCTGTGAAGAAAAGTGCGATTACGTGGTTTAAAGCCATCTATCATCAGATTTGTCCTTTTTAACGAAAAGTTTTATAAACTTAGATACTTTCTTATTTTTTTATGGCAGATAACAAAATTCGCATGCCATCAAGTGGCGCAGGGCTTACCAATTTTTATGAAGAATCAAACTCAAAGCTAAGAATGACTCCTCAAGTGGTCATGGCTCTTACTATTTTAACGGTAATCGTTGTCATCATTCTTAATACAACTGTTACTTTTACGCCTTAATTTTTTAATAAGAAACAAACATAATAAGATGTGAGGCTCTCCTGATGATACCTGGAATGAATTCTCGACAAATGAAACAAGCCATGAAAAAAATGGGTGTACAACAAGAAGATTTAGACGCAGAAGAAGTTATTATACGACTCGCCGATAAAGATATAATTATCACTAATCCGGATGTAGCAAAAGTTAACATGATGGGTCAAGAAACATACCAAGTTGTAGGAGAAGCAAGAGAACAAGCAAGAGATACAACTCCTGAAATCGACGAGGAAGATATTCAAACAGTTATGCAGCAAGCACACGTTGATAAACAAACTGCGCTACAAGCAATACAAGATACTGGAGGAGATTTAGCTCAAGCCATTCTTACTTTGCAAGAAGAAAACGAAGAATAAAAGTGAACAATATACATTTCACCTTGGAGCAAGCTTCACGGCAACTTATTTTAGCCGACCACTTACTCACCGCTACCTATCCTTTAACAAAAGATCCAAAACTGCTCATTGGAGTGTTACACAATATGCATAAAGCACAAGACGATATCATGCTGGCAACAATTGCTTTCTTTTCACCAAAGCAAATTCTTCCTAGTACCTCAAGCTTTTCTACAAAAGTAACCAAATTTCAGCTTGCAATAAAAGATAAACATCTTGCGTCTATTCAAGAAGTCAATATGCTAACTACAACAAACAACCTTTTTGAGAAGCACGAACAAAGCACTATTGAATTTGCAAGAAAAGCGAATATGGTGTTTGCTGATGGTGTTTACAAACTTGATGTGCTAAAACAAACGCAACTCAAGACAATTTTAACACAAACACGAATATTATTTAAAAAATTATTGTTGGCGGTGAATTATTCATGATAGAAATTTTAGACGAAGCAGGAGAAGAATTAAAACGCGCAGACCATCTTATTTATGTGAGTTTAAAGTATACTCGAACAGCAGACGTACTTATCAACACGCTATCGCGTCTCATAGATGCTTATGAACGCTTGTTAGACGTACTCTTGGCATATGCAAAAGATACTAAAAAACTACAAGAAACGCCCACAACTCCCATAGAAAAAGGAAATCTTGTTAAGAAGCTTTATCCACAACAAGAAGTACAAGATAATGTGGACTTATTTTTTTTAATGAGAAAAATTTATCGAGCACCTTACACTGCCGATCAAGAATATAGACGACATGTTTCTATTACAACAACTATTGATAACAGAGAAGAAGAAGTAAACATTGATATAATAACACAGTACAATGAATTTGAAAAACAATTCTTTCATTATGTTGTGGATTTGATAGGCGATTATGCCAAGAAAAAATTTGATGATGAAAACGGTTGGGAATACTGATGAGGTCTGAAGTTTTGGGAACAACAGTGCCTTTTAGCCTTTACTTTTAACTACGATGAAATATCTTTTTAACCTTTCTGGCGAAAATTTGCCGTTAGCACGAGCAGAAGTTGAAACATTATTTGGAAAAACAATTCAATTAGCAAAGGACATTATTCTTCTTGAAATTTCCACACTTTCTTTGGAACGTGCATTACGACTTGGTTACACAAAGAGTATTGGAAAATTATTCTTTCAAACAAATAACGAAGAAGAACTTTTAACGTTATCATTACAAAACACATTTAAAATAACTGTTCAAAGTCAGTTAAAGAATGCACCAACAAGCAAAGTACTGGCTGACAGACTTTATAAAAAGCAGGTACATCCCTTAGTTGATATTTTTTATCCTAAACATCATTATGTTTTTTTTTGGTTTGAAAAAGAAATATATGTTACTGAAGAAATATATGTTAATGAAGATAAACCACACTTGCGAAGAGCACATTTAAAACGGTATAATCATCCAACCAGCATGCATCCAAAGCTTGCTAAAGCAATGATTAATCTTGCGGCAACCGATGCTTTTATTGACCCTTTTTGTGGTGTGGGAGGACTGGTTATCGAAGGATGCCTCATGCGTCTTTTAGCAAAAGGAAGTGATGTTAGTGCTGAGATGATAAGAAAAGCAATTGCTAATGCAAAAACATTAGGAGTACAAACCGTTTTTTCTCAACAAAACGCATTAACCCTGCAGGAAAAGTCTCCAGCAATAATAACTGATCTACCCTACGGAAAAAATTCTTTAGTGACAGAAGAAGTCATGCAACTCTATGAAAAATTTCTTTTTTTAACTCAAACACTCACAGACATACTTGTACTAGGTGTTTCTTCAGATACTAACATAACCTCGCTCATTAAAAAGACATCGTGGTATGTAGAGCGATCGTTTGAAATATACGTGCATAAATCACTTAGCAGAACAATGTTACTTCTGAAAAAACATTAATTCATTTCTTCAAGTATTTCTTTGATCATCATAACAGCCTGCTTTAGTGTTGCGTTGTTTACTTCGTTTTTTAGACCGCGAATTACAACATCTATTGCAGGTCCAAACTTAGAAAATTTATGTTTAGCAAGAAAGGAAATGAGCGCACTTGCTAACTCTTGTTCTCCAGAAATGTTTTCTGTTAATAAAGGTAATTTCTCTGTTAGTGGAATTTCGTTTTGTTCTTTTGTATTTTTTTGTTTTTCACTAATTTCTTCTCGCAACGGTGGTGCGAGAATAACATCAAAAAAAGTAATTTTTCCCTGAGCACTTACGATGAATTCTGCTGTTAATCCTTTGTGATTATTCATTGCACTAATTTTTTTAGTTAAACGAGCGATTTCTAAAATAGTTTGGTCAGGAACCGTTTGTGAAGAACCGCCAGGGACATATTTTCTGTGTTGCACTTGATTTGCAATTTTATCAAACACTGCAACAACTGTTTGCTCAACAATTTTAGCGTCTATAATACGAAGAAAATCAACGCTTAATGTAAACGTATCTTTTGGAACAACACCGCTTCTATCTGGAAAACCAATATAGCTTTGAACAACAATATTGTTTTTGTGAAACGATAATGTGGAATGTAAACAAATTTGTAAAGGAGGCATTTTTGCAACAATTACCGCAACTGAGAATGAAGAAACGTCATTCACTCTTCTTGCAATAATAGATGAGGGAGTATATGTGCTGAGCATGCAGCTTTTTACCGCTCGCAGAAAATCAGCAAAAGACTCTTTGCAATACACCGTGCCAGGACAGGTTACATCAGTATCATTATAACTTGTGCTTCTATGCAGCATTAAAATTCCATCAGAATTTTTCTCATTTGGGCTTGACCCTAATGATGAAGTATCAAGAGTTATAAGCTCAAAACATTCTCGCAATTTAGCAACAATTTCTGGGGGAAAAGAGGTCTGCTCAAACTGCTGCGCTATAGTACTAAAACTATTGATAAGTTTTTCAGGACTATCGGCTTGTCCTAATAACTCATCGATTCGCTCTCTTAAGTGATTCGTATCTAAAAATAATTGAAAAACGCTACTTGTTATAACAAGACTAAAGGGAAGAGAAAACTGTTTTTCTAGGTGGGCGAGTACTTTTGCCTTGCTACCGACTATAAAATCGTCCTGTTCTAATGCTTTTTCTAATGGGAGAAACATGTTGATTTTTAAGTAAAAGGATTATATAAATTTATGTCTCTTTTGATTCTGCTTAAAAGTAGGGGAATTTTCATACTGTGAAGAATTGTTCTCGCATTGCTGTGATACAACTAACCGCACCATGCGAGGATTTTAACGCCTTACTATACTTCACTCTGTCTTTCTGGATAAGCCCCCATCTCCAAAACTTTTATAAATGAACTTGTGCTAAGAATTAGGAGAGGTGAAGCGTTTTTGCATGATATTATTACGATTGGCAGTGCAACAGTAGATGTTTTTGCAAATACAGTTTCATCTCTTGTGAAAATAGTCACAAAAGAGGGTGAAGAGGATCTTATTGCATATCCTTCTGGAAGTAAAATAATTGTAAATTCCATTGATTTTTTGATAGGAGGAGGAGGTACGAATACAGCTGTTCTTTTTTCTCGAATGGGATGTAAAACAGCTTTTTTAGGAAAAATAGGTCAAGATGAAAATGCAGAAAAAGTACTTGCGTTGCTCACGCAAGAACACATCGATTTTATAGGGTCTCAAAAAGGACAAACAGGATATTCTATTATTTTAGATTCAGTAGAACACGATAGAACAATCTTAACATTTAAAGGTGCAAATAATCAATTGCAAACAAGTGAAGTACCTTATAATCAGCTTCATGCGAAATGGCTTTATTCATCTTCTATGGTAAAGCAATCATTTACAACATTAAAAACTATTTTTACGCATGCAAAACAGAATGGTTTACACGTTGCATTTAATCCCTCAAATTATCAGGTAAAGCTAGGAATTGCGGCATTGGAAGATGTTCTAGAAAATTGTGATGCGCTAATTCTTAACTTAGAGGAAGCACAATTATTGACAGGTAAAAAAGGAACGGCGCAAAAACTCTCACAAGAACTTTCGTTACAAGGAATAACGTATGTAATAATTACAGATGGTGCTCAAGGTGCAACGTGCTTTTATGAAAATAAACATTATATTATCTTTCCATCACCACACGTTACTGTAGTTGAAACAACAGGAGCAGGTGATGCCTTTGCTTCTGGCTTTATTAGTGGATTGTTCTATGAACAAACAATCGATTTCTCGCTCAAACTTGGAATGGTGCAAGCAGAAAATGTTATTGGAGCTCCAGGAGCAAAACAAACCATATTACACAAAGATGAAGCATTTCATCAAGCTCATCAGTTTCAAGGCGAATTATCAATTTTAGAGCCAAAAAAAGAGACAGAAAAAGATGAAGAGATTCCTTTGTTTCATATGGCAACGCCAAAAGAACAATTTATTTGTCTGCATGGTAAATCAATAGCAAGTATTGAAGGATTAGCATATTATCTTCTTAGCATGCCTGATGAAGTATTTTTTCATCATGTGACCAAACAAAGAAATGATTTTGCCACTTGGTTTACAGAGGTATTTCATCAAAATACACTCGCAAGACTTATAAATGATTGCCACGACAAGAATACTATGAGTGAGATATTATTAAAATATCTCCATAGTAAAAACGGGTGAGATAGTGAGAATTAAGACGTCTAAGTTAATGAGAAATAACAAGTCATTTATGTTAGCATACGACCAAGGGCTTGAACATGGTTCTGAAGATTTTAACCTCAAAAATGTCGATCCCACATACATTTTAGATATAGCATTAGAGTCTCATTACAATGCAGTCATCCTGCAATCAGGTATTGCAGAAAAATATTATCATGAAGCGTATAAAGACATACCTTTGGTGGTAAAACTTAATGGTAAAACAAGCATTCCTCACCTTACCCCCATTTCTCGACAAATTTGTTCAGTAGATAGAGCATTAAAGATAGGCGCTTCTGCTGTAGGATACACTATTTATCCAGGGAGCGACAGAGAACCAGAAATGTTTCAAGAATTTGGGAAGATAGTGGAGCGAGCACATGACTATGGCATACCTGTTGTTGCATGGATGTATCCACGAGGTCAGTCGGTACGAAATGATTTAGCAACAGACATTTTGGCATATTCTGCGAGAATAGGTCTTGAGTTAGGTGCTGACTTTGTTAAACTTAAGTACAATGAGGATTTAGAAGGCTATAAATGGGTTGTAAAAAATGCTGGCCGAGCAAGACTTATGACTGCAGGAGGTCAGAAAAAACCACCAAAGGCATTCTTACAAGAAGCAGAAGATATTATGAAAACAGGAGCCACCGGCATGGCTGTTGGAAGAAATATTTGGCAATCAACAAAACCATTTGGCATTTCGCACGCACTTCGAGAAATAATTCTTAAGAACAAAAAAGCAAGTGACGTGATGAACTTCTTAACTGAAAAAAAGTAAATATGTTATACTTTGTTCTTTTCAGAAAGAATACTTAAATAGCTAAGTACGTTCTTCTCTTTTAGAAAACAGAATGGTATTTCAAATTCTTCATACAGATGGTCTTGCACGCGTAGGAAAATTAACGACTGCACATGGAAACATTCTCACGCCTTTTTTCATGCCCGTTGCTAGTAAAGGAAGCGTAAAAGCTATGGAAGCAGATGATATTACTCTTTTAGGTTATGAAGCAATTATTAGTAACTCTTTTCTTCTTTCACTTTCGCCAGGAATTTCTGTTATAGAAAAAATAGGCGGTATTCACAAATTCATCGGTTTTGACAAAACCATTTTTAGTGACAGTGGTGGCTTTCAAGTTTTAAGTAAAGATTTTCTCATTAAAAAAACTACAGAAGGAGCACTCTTTAAAGACAAGCAGGGAAAAAAGCATTTGTACACGCCGGAACTTGCAATGGAAAATCAATTGCGACTTAACTCTGATGTTGCTATGACCCTTGACGATGTTGCTCATTATGGTCTTAATGGAAAAGACTATGTTCAAGCAATTAAAAGAACTCATCTATGGGCTAAAAGAAGTTTGCTGTATCATCAAAAAAGAAAAGAAGAATTAGGAAGCAAACAACTTTTATTTGGTATAGCACAAGGAGGAACACGAGAAGAATACAGACGATTCTCAACACATAAAATTGATGAAATGAATTTTGATGGAGTTGCACTTGGAGGATTAGTTATTGGTGAAAGTCGTAAAGAACTTATGAATATGATTGCAGAAAGCGTGAAGCATTTCTCTTCAAACAAGGTTAAATACTTAATGGGGTTGGGAAGTCCAACAGATATTGTTTTAGCAGTAGGACAAGGTGTTGATTGCTTTGATAGCATTTATCCTACAGCAAATGCTCGGCATGGAAGTTTACTTACTAGGAAAGGACGGATTGCTATAAAAAAAGTAGAGTATAAAAATGATAAAGAACCAATAGAAGAAAGTTGTACTTGCTCAACTTGCAGGAAATATTCTCGCGCTTATATTCATCATCTTCTTCGTAATCACGAACTTATTGGCTATACACTCGCAACTATTCATAATCTACACTTTATGAATACTTTGATTATAGAACTGCGTCAGGCAATTAAAGAAGGTCGCTACAAAGAGTATGCAGAAGAATTTCTTAAAGAATATTTTAGTGGCACTGAAGCAAAAGAATTCTCTAACAATATTAAACAACGATATATGCAACAAGAAGAGTTGCGACAAGCCACATTTTATTTAAATTGGAAGAAAAATTAGTTTAAAAACAAGAACAAAGACACGTTATCGTTAAACTTAAAACTACACTTGTATTTCGCTCTTTTAATGAAACATAATCTTTTCATACTACCCGTGGGAACTTTTTCTATTTTTCAAACCTTAGAGGAAAATCAGCCCGAAGCATTTACAGAACTTGGTCAGCAAGTTAATACTCTTTTAGCTCAGCAAGAAAATGCTATGACAACTACTACTCTTTTGGGCATGCGACCAGAATCACCAGAAGCCAAGTTAAGTTCTGAATATTTTAATGCAGGATATGGAGTTGATTTAAACTATCAAATAGATAAACGCTTAAATCCTCTTGTTGCAGGATACTTAAAACTACCTTCTTTTCAACAGAAAGATCTTTATGCACTTATGAGTTTCTTCTCCGGCCTTTATCGTCAAAATTCTAATGTTGTTGTTTTTGCACACGAACCACTTTTTAAGAAAGTCCTGCCACACTTTTTTCAAGAACGATTCCAATTACAAACGCTTGTTCCTCTACCAAAAATTGGTGAAATGATTTATCTCGCAGGTGATTTAAAAAAGCGTCAAGGCATACAATTTCAATTATTTTCTAGTCACCTGAGAAAAAACGTTGGAAAAATACTTTATTTACCAAACTCACTTTCTGCAAAATCACCATTAAATGAATGGTCAACTTTTACTGGAACTCCTCCAGATAAATAATTTTTTTTAAGACTTTTCTTAAAATAGGGGAACTTTTTGTACTGAGGAAAGAATTATTACCATAGCGAAGAAAAAACTGTTTTCCAAGAGCAGAATAACAAAACTACAGCAAACATTTATAAATTCTCTTTCTTCTTCTCTTTTATACGTGCCCATTACAAAACAGTAAGTATAGCTATCACCTATTGAAGGGGGAAAAAACACGATGAAATATCAATCAATAAAAGAAGCAATAGCTCAAAAAGAAGGAGAAGTCAGTATTCGAGGGTGGGTTTACAGAGAACGCGGTAGCAAAAAACTAAAATTCATTGTCCTTAGAGACAGTTCAGACATTATCCAATGCGTAATTGAACGAGATACCGTTGGCGATGAACAATTTACCATTGCAGACAAACTTCAAATTGAAACAAGCATGACTATTGTAGGCACCATCAAAAAAGATGAACGGGCACCAACAGGATATGAAATTACTGTAAAAAAGTTTACTGTTGTCGGTGAAAGTAATCAATTTCCAATAGGAAAAGATCAAAGTCAGGAATTTTTGCTGGACAAGCGACATCTTTCATTACGAAGCAGGCGACTCACTGCAATTATGAAAATACGAAGTAGTTATGTACAAGCGCGAGATGAATTTTACAAAAAAGAAGGTTTCTTTCGCTTTGACACGCCAATATTACAGCCCATGCAAAGTGAAGGAGGAAGCACTGTTTTTGAAGTGAAATATTACAAAGATAAAACATATCTTGCACAAACATGGCAACTTTATGGTGAAGCAGGAATCTTTGCCCTAGAAAAAATCTATGACATGGGGCCAACATTTCGAGCCGAAAAAAGTAATACCTCAAGACATCTCAGTGAATTTTGGATGGCAGAAATGGAGGCGGCCTGGATGCAATTACCAGAAATTACCGAGTTTGCAAAAAAGGAATTAAAATATTGTATTTCTCATTGCGTACAAGAGCGAAGTGAAGATTTCAAATTGTTAGGTCAAAACCCCGATTCCTTATTAGCACTCTGTAAAAAAGAATGGCCAACAATAAAGTATAGAGATGCACTTGCGCTTATCAAGAAAGATGGCATGGATGTTCCTTTTGGTAAAGATCTTCGAACAGAAGAAGAACGAGCAATTATGCAGCATTTTGATACGCCAGCAGTCATTACTCATTATCCTGTTGTTGCAATGGGATTTTACAAACCTCGAGATCCAGAATCTCCAGATGAAGCACTTTGTTTTGATATGCTTGCACCACAAATAGGAATAGAAATTGTTGGTGGAAGCGAACGCAGTTTAGATATTAAAGATATGGAAGAACGGCTCGCTGCAGATGGTGAAGACCCTCATAATTATGATTGGTATTTTGACTTACGACGATTTGGAAGCGTTCCTCATAGTGGTTATGGTGTAGGAATAGAACGAGTTATTGCTTGGATATGTGGACTTGATTCCATAAAAGATGCTATACCTTTTCCACGAACACCAGCGCGATTCAAACCATGAATAAGAATGTGTCTTTACATTATTTTTTATTTTCTCATTTTTTATTTTTACTTTTCTAAAATGTTTTCTGTAATTTTTTTTACTCGCTCAATGAAAGCAGATTTACGTTCACCGTCCATTTGTTCAACAGCAAGTTCTTGTAAAAGTTTTTCTATAACTTTCCTTTCATCAAGGTTCTTAGGTAATGCAATCTGATTAAGATGTTCTGCAATGGTTCTTTTTTCAATTTCTTGTGCGTTTCCTTCTTGAATTTCTACTTCTTTAAAGAGCGTTGCACTTAAATCATACGTGTTTTTAAGAATGATAAAAGCTCCTTTTTTGTAAATATCTTGAAAAACACTTTTAAAATCAATGTCTTGCACTTTACCTTCTGATAATTTTCCAACAAATCTAAAGAGAACTATGGCATTTATTATGCTTGTATTACCAATTGCTTGTCGAATCTTTTCTTCGACTTGCAAAGGCGTATTTGCATCAGCAGTAATAACAAAAGAAAGAACTTTTTTCTTTTCAATAAAAATATGTTTATATTTTTTACCGCCAAAGTCTTCTTCATCATTAAAAAAGACAAAACTTCCTTTTTTTAATTTTTCAAGTTCTGAGAAGTTATTTGGGAACGTTGGTCCAGGATACACCACATTATTATATTTTTCGCTAGAAAAATCTTTAACAATATGTATATGTCCGCCAGCATAATAGTCAAAGCCAGGAGGAAGAAGAGAGATTTTATAGCTGTTCATACGCTCCAACTCTTTTGGCTTTAATTCAGTGATACTCGTATGAAATAAAAAAATGTTAGGAACGTCTTTAACTGGTTTTAATGGCGATAAACCTTCATACATTTCTTTATCAAGCATGCCCTTTTTTCCAATAATACCTGTAATGTGTGCCTTTGTTTTAGAATCAATTGTGAAGCGTAGTTGTAGGTGACCTTTACTATCAACTTCTCCTTTCATGACATTAATGAGCAAACCAGCTTTTTCTAAGACGCTTAGCATTGTCTTACCATGAGGAGAGAAATCATGACTACCTGCAATAGCATACACTGGAATTGATGCGTCGAGCAATCGTTTTAACTGTTCGACAACGTGTTTTAATGTATCAATACGCGGAAGTGCAGTGTTAAATAAATCTCCTGATAATACTACAAAATCAACTCTTTTTTTTAAAGCAAAATCAATAACACTAACAAAATATTCAAATCCTAACGTGGCGAGCTTTTCTTCACGATACCCATCTAGATGACAATCCGCAAAATGAACAAATTTCATACTTCTAGAAAGAAGAAGAACTTCTTAAAACTTACCTCTTCGTAATCTTTACTACTATTTAAAAAGAGAATACTTCACATTAATGGGTTTTGACCACCATATTCTGCGTAGAAAGCACCGTTCTTAAACTCTAAACTAAATGTATCATGATTACAGCTTGTCGTGCGCATTTTTAGAATGTTAATTTCTCGAATTTGCTTACGACGATATGAGTTTAAACGAATGTATATGATGCCATCACATAAGAAATCTTCATCATACTCGCCTATTTTGGACCCATCAAGAGGCGTTTCTGTGAGCATGAACGATGTAATATTTAAATCTCTTAAGAATTCAAAAATGTAGAACAATTCAATGCGAGGATTGTTAAATTTTGAAAGTACATACAACGCACTTAATGAATCAAGAACAAACAGATCGACGGGTTTTTCCGATTTTATTTTTTTTACTACGTTTTTAATTACATTGAGCCAACTTCTGTTTTCTTCGAGTTTTACATCTTTAATTTCTTTACGAATACAACCAACATCCACAATGAGTAAATTTCCTGAGTTTGGTTTTATTTTAGCGATGTCTTCTTCAAGTCTTGCAAGCTCGCGAATGATAATAATGTTTATTTTTGTTAAATCATAATCCATGTTAATAACATGATTAATAATTGAAGAATAGGATTGTTCAAGAGAGATATAAAGTCCAGTTGTCTTGCTTTGTACAGCTTCATTATACAAAATGTTAAACGCTAGAGAAGATTTCATTGTTCCTGCTGAGCCAGCAATTAAAGTGATGTGCCCTTTAGGAATACCTCCTTGCATTTGCTCATCTAATCCTTTAACGTGTGTTTTAACGCGATGTATCTCTTTTTTGTTCTTTACGATTGGCTCAGCCACGTAAAACTCACCTCTTACTTCTTTTTAATGAACTTTTATATTATATAGTTTCCCTTTTTTTGTTCCTGCAATGATTGTTTTACTTTTTTTAAGATACGCACAACCAATAACATCATTATCTGTTTGAAACTCGCAAAGAAGTTTTCCCTTGTTTTGACCAACATCTTTAGTAATTGTGCCTGAATAATGTCCTGTTTGATGAACAATTCCTCCCAGTCCAGGGATATAATTTAAATTGTACGCACCTTGCCCATCAAAAACATACACTTTACTATCTAAACTACCAACAACTACTTCCATACTACCGTCTCCATCAATATCAACAACGAGAGGCGCTGTTGTAATCCAAAAGTTGGTTTCATAACTCCATATTTCTTCACCAAATGCAGTTAGACAATAAATAATATTATCGCACGATGCAAGAAAAATTTCTTTGTGACCATCGTTATTAACATCAAATGCAACGGGTTGAGCAAGAATGGTTCCTTGTGTTTGAAATGACCATTTTGGTTCACCATCCAATGTTAATGCATATAATTTTTTATCTTGAGAACCAACAAGTAACGTTAGCCCTTCGTCTCTTTTTAGTTCAGTAATGGTCATTTGTGCAGAAATCTTATCGCCCGTTTTAAAACGCCATAACACTTCACCATTTCTGTTTATAGATATAACCTCTCCTTTTACGGTGCCAACAACGATGTGCTCTGCTGTGACCACGGGTTTTGTTTCAATTGCACTACCTATTTCAAATTCGTGTTCTACTTCACCGTCAAATGTAATGACATATACAAAGCCATCATGAGAACTGAGAAAAATACGTTCTTCTTCATCAGAAAATAATGCGATTGTTGGAGATGCACGAAGTGGCCCTTTTGTTTTTACTTCCCAAAGAAGTTTTCCTTCATTTGAGATACAATAAAGAATTCCAAATTCAGAAACTGCTAAAATACGTTCTTTTCCTTCAACAATGATAATGCTTGGTTTATCATTAATACCGTACACATTTTCTTCATCAAGAAACAACGCTTCTTCTGCAGAAACATTTTCGTGAGGATAAAATGACCAGATTATTTCACCAGAATCACTTATTTGCAATACACGACCTTTTCTTGTGCCAACAATAACGGCATTGTTAAACGTTGTAGGTGCTGCTATTAGTTTATCTTTTGTATCCAGTTTCCACAAAGCAATTGCTTTCTTATTGCTTGTTTCAACAAGTCTTCTAAACACAGCTCCAATACCCATAACTTTTTAGTAAGAAATTTCATTTATAAATATTTCTCCCTTTATTAGCGTAACATTCTAGTTTCAAAACCACTCTTTAGGAGTAAGAAAATAATTTTCTTTTTAAACGAAGGTTTTAAATACGCACTTTTTTACTAAAACTTGGTATGGGCGACCTACATGAATTGATGGAAGAACAAGCAGATCAAGAACTAGACGAGACGTATAAGACAGCAAATGTTTCCATAATTGCTAAAAATAAGATTCGTTATAAAAAACTTAATTTTGCCTTTTCTTTGCGAGAAATATTAGATAGGATTGGCTATGGTTTAGGAGCACATCAGTTTATCAACATACTTTTCTTTCTTACGGGCGCAGGAGCATTTGTTGTTGGTTTAGTTACTGCCTTACGAGATGTTATTAGTGATTTTCTAGCAGCATTTATTAAAGAATTTTCTTTGCACAGAACATTAGGAAAACGATTTATTAGCACAGCAGGAATTATCTATGGCTTTAGTTTTTTAGGAATTCTTTTGGCGGTACAATTGCATTCATCACTTCTTTTTGCGCTTTCGATTCTCTTAGGAAGCATGGGTGTTGTTACCTATGGTCATTTGCATGTGCAATTAGTTGAAAAACATTTGCGTCACGAAAAGCGAACAAAGTTTTTACAACAAATAACGCATTATGGATTGCTTATAACACTTGTAGCGTTTTTACTTTCTGGTTTTTTACTCGACTATTTTGGTGCAAAACAAAAAGTGTTGCTTATTGCAGGAAAGACCATACCAATCGTAGGATACTTTGTCGTGTTTGAACTTGCAGCAATACTGTTTATTTTGTCAGGATTTATCCTTGCTAAAACACCCTTATTACCTTTTCAAAAGAAATACTACTCTTTCACCAAATTCTTTAAAGAATACATGCGAGAAAGTTTATCAAAAAGTAAACTTTTTTTTTCAAACAAATATTCTACTTTCCTTTTTTTTGGATCACTTGCTATTAGTGTTGCGCAGTCATTAGGTGCGGCGTTTTATGGATACCTTATTTATATGTTTTACAAGAATAGTTATGCAGGAGGATTTCTTAATGTTGCTATCGTTTTTGGAGTTGCAATACTTGTTTCTCTTTTGAGTTACCGCTTTACTCGTTTTGTACAACGGCAAGCAGGACTTGCACCCATGTTTGTTTTCGGAACGCTTCTTATGGCTATGATGCCTTTAGCGCTTTTGTTTAATCCTCATTTTTTTGCAGTTATCCTTGCAGCATCGCTGGCAATTTTAGGCTCTAGCATGATAGGTGTAGCGCAGGGTTTACTTACTAATAAACTATTAGGACCTTCCGAGAAAAAAATATTTTTTACTTCTCTTAAAATGCTTTTAGCAATTCCTTTCCTTTTTTTAACTCTTCTAGGAGCATACCTTGCACAAATAGGAGGATTCCCCTTTACTTTACTTTTAAAAGGGCTAATAGTGTTACTTGTTGGTATAGCAACGCCTCTTTATTTTTGGCTTGTTATACTGTCTCAAAAGAAAAGATTATAACTAAATACCACTATCAATAAATTATTAAGGAAGTATAATGGCTACGCCCCCTGGAAAAATACCTGGAGAAGTTACAGAGCAAGCACCTTTTATTAGTTGGGAGTTTGTTGTTAAGGAAACATTTAATTTAGAACTTCTCTATAAACGGCTTCACGAATTTATGGCACACGAAGAGTGGAAAGATATACAACGAGGAGGCGATGACTATGAAACACTTTACTCAGAACAAACACTAGAAAATGGAGCGCTTAATCATGATATTTGGTGGCGAGCATATAAGGAACCTACAAATGATTTTGGTGGAACGCTTCTTTTTTACATGAAATGGGATATGAAAACATTAGTGATGAGTGAAAAAGAATTTATGCATGAAGGAAAAAAAATAAAACTTAATAATGGAGAATTTAAAGTAAATGCTTCATTTTATATGCATTTTTCGCACGATGATGATACTGCAAATAATCCTTGGAAGACAAATTCTATTCTTAAATTATTCAAAAAATGGTTTTGGAAACGCTTAGAAGAATCTGCAGTTGACGAGGCAGAAGATGAGCTAGTAAAAAGCTCAAATGATTTGTATGAACTTTTACAAATATATACCACCATGAAAAAATCAGATGGTCCGCGTGACTTTTTACCTGTTAGGGGCGTTACTAATTAATTCTCTTTTTCTTTACTTAAATCTACAATACTAGCATTATTACAAGCTATTAATTCTTTTGGCGCTATGAAAATAGAATCGTTTAACGTTCCTGCGGAAAAAACTATTTCTTTTTTTCCTAACAACTTTCTATCAGCATAAAGGGGAATCTTCCATAAAACTCCAAATGGAGGGACGCTACCAACAATACAATCAGTGAGTGCTTTTACTTCATCAGGACTTACTAATGAAACATTTTTCTCTTCAACGATTTTTTTTATGCTCTTTAAATCTGCTTTTCTATTTGCAGGTAAAACAATTTGAAAAATTTTTCCCGATTTACCTTTAAGGATGAGTGCTTTGGCACCCTGATTTAAGTTCGTTCCTCTAATCTTTGACGCAATTGCAGAAGACTTGTCAATGGTTGCGTGTTGTATGTGCTTAAAGGAGATATTTTTTTTCTTTAGCAAAGAGATAATGCTTTGCAGTGTTGTTTTGCTCATGTTTTATCACCCTTTTTTATGATTCTTTTTTATGCTTAAATACCAATACGTGATACGGTGCAACAAGAGGAATGTGTATTTCTTCCTTGAAAAGCGCAAAATGAGAGCTTTTTTCTGCTTTCAATTGCAGGGGTAGTTTTGCTCTTTTTGAACCCATAAAATCCTCCTTATCGCTGTTAAATACGAGTTCATATTTACCTCCTTCGTCTATACCGAAAGCGTAATTTGGTATTTCTTTAATCGAAAGATTAATGAGAATATAAAATTCTTCGTTTGTTTCTTTTGTCTTATCTTTTCTTTTGATGACTAAAATTTTATTTTGTTCATCGACATTTACATACTTTCGATACAACGTGTTTTCTGGCCAAAATGCAGGATGCTCTAAGAGTTCATTAATTCTTTTTTTGTACTCAACAATTCGCTGACTGCGAATATCGTTTTTAAGCATGCCCCAATGAATACTACTATCATGTTCAAATGTTCCTTCCTGCAGAAGAAACGTTTGTAACAAATCAAGAATTCGTCCTTCGCAACCAAATGCAATAATTGCTTCCATAGCTTTTATTTTTCCAATTGCATGAAACCATAAATGATGTTTTTTAAGAATTAACGCATCATATGCGTATGAGCCTGTTGCTCGTTCTGGCATAAGACCAGCAGCTGCATCATGATTGTGAAAGTCAGCAATAGTAGAATTAGATTTTCCCCATTCTTTTTCTTCTCTAATGTGTTCAAATCTCCAGACAGAAATATTTTCTGCAGCTTTTGGCATGACTTCTTTATGAAAATAATAGGTGAGTCGAGAGCTATTATATGCCGTTGCTCCTAATGCACGTTGGTTGCTTGTTAAAGGTGCAACAAGCATTTTTGCATTATCACCATAAAAATAATGAGATTCTAAATGAATGAGTGCTAAGGGTTGTAGCGAGTAAATTTTTGTGATGAGTTCTCGCAAAAACAATCTACCGTGTGGTCTTTCCTCTCCTTGTCCTGCATCACCATACCGCAAAATACCATCAACATTATCAATACGAAAACCATCAATGTTATATTGCAAAAGAAAATGAAGTGCGCTTTCTACAAGGTATCGACGGACGTGTTCGTCCCCATACCGAAACCGTTTTGTTCCCCAAGGCGTAAATTCCTCAAGATAGGTGTCTTCTTTATGTTTACTTTGCCAACGCTGAATGCCAACATCTTCGCCACGCATACCAAATAAAGAAAAATCTTTATAGGGACTATGACTTAAAATAATATCTGTAATGACAGCAATACCTAACCTATGACATTCGTCAACCATTGCCATAAATGAATCAGGGTCTCCCCAATTCCTTTGCACCGCATAAGGATACGGTGAAAGATACCGAAACTTCCAATTATCACCGTCAATGCTCTGTGACACCGGTAAGAACTGGATAGTATTAAATCCTAACTCTTTAACTTTTTCTAAAACGCCACACGTTCTAATGAAAGAAAACAAATCTTGTTCGCTCTCTGCAAGAGTTGTTGAAGTAGAATCCCACTCAAACCATCTTGCAACAAGTCCAGGGAGATCTGTTTGTAAAATTTTTGTTGCACGATGAAGCGTATTAGGTTCTGCAAATTTCTTTATATAACTTGAAGGATCTTTAAAATCCCAAAAAAGAGAATTTCCTTTTTTATCAAACGCCATGCTTGCAGGATCCCGCAATAAAAATTCAAAACCACCATCATTTACTAAAAATAAATATGAGTCTTTATGTTTTATACAATCAAGAACAATGTTTTGAAAACCATTTTCATGTTTATGAAGCTTGAATTTTTCTTTTTCTTTTTTTCCCCACTCATTAAATGAACCAACCAAAAAAACATTTTTATTATTGTCATTTACATACACGTTAAATTGAACTTTTTCTGCATAACCCTCTTTGTCACGAGAAAGAACCTGTGGTCCGAACTCTTGATTAAACTTTTTCTTTTTAGAAAGATTTTCTTGATAAAGAAGGGACTCCCATTGATATTGAATTGAACGAACTGGTATATTCATCATTAACGCCTATGGTTTGCTCAAGAGAATGTCATTTATAAATCCTTCTCAGAATTTCTTAGTTTCCTAACAAAAGCTTTTTATAGATGCCTTGCTCAGAAACATCTGAAAAGGAGGATTATATCATGAAATATCTATTTTTATTATTACTATTGTTGCTTTCTGTGTTAGTGGCTTGTTCTACGACTTCTAAACCAGTTATTATATCAGAAAAAGAAACGAGTACAAGTATACCTGCAGATTTTACTGGTTCAAGACCTATTAACGTAGCTTCGAGTTCTTTAGAGTTTGAAGGATATGCAATCGCCAAAACAGAAAATGGCACTTTTAAGGACTGGCAGGGAAATTTAATTTTTAAAAATGGACAAATTGTTGGCGCACAAGGAGTAATTCAAGCGACGAGTGTTACTACGGGAACCGAAGCGCTTGATGCTCATTTACGAAGTGATGATTTCTTTGATGCAGCTAATTTTCCTGAGATAAAAATTACTTCAACAGCACTTGCTGATGGTATGATGACTGCAGACGTGACTTTAAAAGGAATAACAAAAGCAATTACCTTTCCAGTGACCCTAACAAAGAACGGTCTGCAAGCAGATTTTATTTTAGATACGAGCGATTTTGCTATGAAATATGTTGCAGTGCGAAAGGATGTGAAAATTACTTTTAACGTTGTTGCCTAAACGAAACAGAACTATTTTTTATTTTTATACTAAAAAATTTCGACAGAGATTCACTGAAAAACATTGTTGTTTTTTGGTGCACCAAAATTCTGGAAGAATTTTTAGTGTTTTCTCTGGGGTCTAATACCCCGTTCTTTAGATCGAAATTTTTGGTATCCTAAAAATCTGCAGATACTATGAGTGTCACGTCATACCCCGTCCCTTTAGGGCGCGGGTTTGACACTCATTGCAGATTTTTATGATTTCTCTTTTTTTTATTTTTTCTTTGTCAGAATGCCTAATTCGTCAAGTTGCTGGGGTGATACGTTACTTGGAGAGTTCATCATTATATCTTTTGCGTCCTTATTTTTTGGAAATGCAATAACTTCACGAATGTTATTTGCACCTGTTAAAAGCATGATGAGTCTATCAAGGCCAAAAGCAATACCACCATGCGGAGGAGCACCATACTCAAATGCGTTAAGCATAAAACCAAACTTTTCTTCTTGTTCCTGGCGATTAATTTTTAACGCATCAAACACTTCTTCTTGTAATTTTCTTTCATGAATTCTTATGCTGCCACCACCAAGTTCTACGCCGTTAAGCGTTAAATCGTAAGCTCGAGAACTTGCTTTTTCAGGAGCGGTTTTTAGTAGATATCTATCTTCTTCTTTTGGGCTAGTAAAAGGGTGATGCATTGCCGTCCAGCGATTATCTTTCTCACTCCATTCCATTAGCGGAAAATGGGTAACCCAGACAAACTTCCAAATAGAAGTATCAATGAGATGAAGATCGTTTCCTAAACGAAGACGAAGTTCGCCTAAACTTAATGCTACAACTTGCTTAGTGCCTGCAATGATAAATGCCGTTTCACCATCAGAGAGCTTAAGAGGTGGTGTTTTTATGATCTTTGCCAAACTTCCCGTATAAGATTCTTTTTCTCGTTTAAGATATGCTAATCCTTTTGCACCAAAGACACTTACACTTTTTGTAAGGTCTTCAATTTGTTTTCGAGAAAAACTAGCTTTTACCTTTAATGCGCGAACACAATCTTTTTCTTTTAAGAAATTAATGTCGCTTTGTTTTGCCCAGGGTGTAATATCTTCAATTTCTAAACCGAAGCGAAGGTCAGGTTTATCACTACCATATTTGCGCATTGCTTCTTCATACGTTATTTGTTGAAATGGGCGTGGAATATCTTTATTGATTGTTTTTTTCCAAATAGTCACCATCATATTTTCTATAATGTCATAAATATCTTCTTCTTCTACAAAGCTCATTTCTATATCAATTTGAGTAAATTCTGGTTGTCTATCTGCTCGCAAATCTTCATCACGAAAACATTTTGCAATCTGTATGTATTTGTCAAGACCTGCAACTTGAAATAATTGCTTGAAAATTTGCGGACTTTGGGGAAGAGCATAAAACATCCCCTTTTGTATTCTGCTGGGAACAAGATAATCTCTTGCACCTTCAGGAGTGCTTTTCCCAAGAATTGGCGTTTCTATCTCCAAAAATCCTAATGCGTCAAAAAATGTTCTTATTATCATGCTTACTTTATGACGCATAAGTAGATTGTTTTGCATATGTCTTGTTCGCAAATCAAGATAGCGATACTTAAGACGAGTTTCTTCAGTTGTTTCAGAAGTATCAAGTGAGAGTGGTAAAGCTTTTGCTTTACTAAGCAACACAACAGTATCTGCTTTTACTTCTATTTCTCCTGTAGCTAATGTTTTATTGGCTTCGGGTTTTTTCATCACGCGGCCTTTTATTTGTATTACCGATTCTTTTGTGATATTGTCTGCGTCTTCTTTTTTAACAACAATTTGTGTAATGCCGTATCTATCGCGCAAATCAAGAAAAGTTAATGCGCCGTGTGTTCTTATGGTATGTACCCAACCAGCAAGTGTCACATTTTTATTTACGTCTTGTATACGTAGTTCTCCACAGGTATGTGTTCTATACATTGGCTTGTCCTCCAGATGTAACACTTGTGATACGAATATCTTCTACAGGCCAGTTAGGCTGGGGAGAATTTTTTGTTTGTACTTTAGCAATAGCATCAACAATATCCATACCACTAATAACCTTTCCAAAAACAGCATAGCCAGGATTACTTGCGCTAGGATTTAGAAATGAATTATTGACGAGGTTAATGAAGAACTGACTGGTAGCACTATTTGGATCATTGGTTCTGGCCATGGCGATGGTTCCTCGCTCGTTACTCATTCCTGCTTCAAGAATTATTGGAGGGTTTGTTCTTTTTTGTAAACCATTAGGCGTAAATCCACCGCCCTGAATCATGAAGCCATCAATAACTCTATGAAAAATAGTGTTGTTGTAAAATCCTTCTTGCATATATTGCTGAAAATTTTTTACTGTTAAAGGAGCTTTGTCAGGATACAATACAACAACAATAGCGCCTTTAGAAGTGTTTATAGTAACAATATTATTATCATTATTATTCATTGTTGTTCCTCCATTTTTTGTAATGAGTAATGCCAAAAATATTATAATTGCCATCAATCCAAAGATTGTCTGAAGCATCCTGCTTTTTTTTGTAACTCTTTTTTGTTTCATCTTGCATTTATCTTTAAATCATACAAAATACTTTCCACTTTATTTAAACTATATTTTAGGCTTTCTGTTTTTTTGCGAAGTTCACCAGAGCGAAAATCAAATTTCATAAATTCTTTAAGTAAGTCTTCTAGCACGTGGTAAATGTTTATGACAATTTCTTTTTCTCCTTTTATTGCAGCAATCACCGCGCGTTTTGCAAGTTCTCCTGCAAAATCACAGGTAGCTTGCAAGTATGTTTCCGTTTTTGGAGGAAGCAAAAATCCAAAATCATTTATCAGAGGAATCTTGTTTTCTTTGATAAATGAAACATAACATGACCCTTCAATAAATTCTTCGATACTTGCATTAAGCATACCAACTTCTCCTAAACTTGATGTTGAAAGCTCTTTTTGAGCCTTGACAATAGCATCTTTTGCTGTTTTTAAAAGTTTCTTTGCCTCATTTATTTCATCTCTATGTGCAGCATAGATTGCTTGTTTAGATGGTTTTAATGCTTTTCGTGCAAGCGAAATAATTCTCTCTCTTACAATATCATCTTTTTCATAATTTTGTTGTAATCGAATGAGATCTTTTTTATACTCTTGAATATTTTTTAATTTCATTTTAAAAAAGGATAAACCAATCTTTATTTATAAATTCTCGCGTCTCTTCAAAAAAAAACAAAACACACTCTAAAACCCGAGCACAGAGCTTTTTCTTTCTCTTCTTCTTCTTTTTTTGAGCGAAACTTTTAAATACTCTTCTGCGCGCAACTTAAGTACGTGGTCGGTACTATTCTTGGAGGAACAATCGCTTTTATGGCGAAGATTGGCGTATATGATGTGGTTTTACCCTTCATCCTCGTTTTCACACTTTTTTTTGCCTTCCTAGAAAAGTCAAAAATCTTAGGAATCGAAGTAGTGAAGGATTCTACAGGCACAGAACATCGTTTTACCAGAAAGAACCTTAATGCAATTATTGCCTTTTCTGCAGCATTCTTGGTTATTGCTTCAGCACAACTGGTAAGAATTATCAGTGAGGTAATAGCAAACACAGTGATAATTATCGTTGCAGGATTAAGTTTTATACTTGCAGTAGGCGTTACACACACAGGAGATAACGAATTTGATTTAGATTCTATGGGCAAAGGCTGGAAAATGGGCTTTTGGATTATAAGCGCTCTAAGCATTCTTCTCATCCTTTTTAACGCATTAGGATGGCTTAATGCAATTTATCTTTTCCTTTTGCGAAGCTGGGATACTGCTGCAGTTGCGTCATTATTAATGATTTTGGTCTTTGTTGGCTTTATGGTATGGGTAACAAAACCACAAAAGGGCGATACGAGCAAAGATGATGCTGGTAAGACAAAATAATTTAAATACTATACAATAAAAAAAGAGCAAAGAGGCGATAATTATGTATTATAGTTTTGACGGATTAATTTATTCATTACAACAATGGGGTGTTTTTGAGGTAGTTTTACCTTTCATTCTCGTTTTTGCAATTGTTTTTGCAATAATGGAAAAAACAAAAGTCTTGGGAAAGACAGACTATCAAGCAAGAAAATATGCTTCCGTTGTGGCATTGGTCGTAGCACTTTCTGTCGTATTTTCTCATTTTTACGGCGTAGTGTTCTTTAACGGTCTAACAATCGTAGAAGTTATTAATAAATCACTAGCAGGAATAGGATTACTTCTTGTGGCAATTGTGATGATGCTTTTAACCATAGGTCTTTGGACGGGTAAAACACCCAATGGTTCACAAGGTGTTGGTGTTTGGTTCACTCTTATTTCAGGATTAACCGTTTTAGGAATTTTCTTAGCATCGATGGGCGTCTTTCGAAATTCTGGATGGATATGGTGGATTCTTAATAGCGACATCATGCCTCTTGTTGTGGCAATAATTGTCTTTGGACTCATCATAAAATTCATAGCTGCCGATGAGAAAAAGCCAGAAGATGCAGGCGGTAGAAAATCTGCTTCAACAGCACTCAAAGAATTTTTTGAAAGCAATCAGAACGAAGATAAATAGACTGAAAATTTAGGGTTATATCATGGCAACATTTTTGGACATTAGTATTTTTCAACACTTTGCAGGCATCTTTGTTTTTCTGATAGTTTTTGCTATAGTCTATGGTTTTTTGCTCGTTACCAACATGCTTAAAGGAAAAGATGGTGCAACAGGTATTTACGCAATTATTGCTCTTGCCTTTGCTTTTTTTGCGCTAATATCGAGAAGTACCGTGTTAATTATTACAAAAATGACGCCTTGGTTTACCGTACTTATCATATTTCTTTTTTTAGTATTTTTTATTATACGAATGTTTGTAGGAGATAATGATTCGTTCTTTGAAGAGCTCATTAAAAGCCCGAGCGTTTATTGGATTTTGGCTGTTTTGTTTATCATAATACTTATTGTATCATTATCATCAACGTTCGGCCAACAACTTTTAGAAAAACAACCAGGAATAACTCCAACGCAAAATGACACGATGATGAATAATGGTCAACGTATAGATAATTCTGCCAATACAACTATTATTTTAACACAAAACAATGTCGCGACACCACAAGGGGCGACAGCATCAAATGATTTTGGAGATAATGTCTTGCAGACGTTAATTCATCCAAAAGTCTTAGGAATGATTATGCTTTTACTCATAGGAATGTTTACCATCATTTTATTGGCAAAAACACCTTCGCCTGATTAAGAACAAAAATAATGCACTTAGATTATGAAAGAATGTGAGAAAAATGTTACCACCAAACCCTCCCTCTCCAGGAATGCCTATACCACCACCATTATCATCACCGCAGCAACGACCACTTCCATCACAACAACAATTTCAAACTACTAATGAAGAACTCATTGAAGCGATCATTGATGAGAAATGGAATGATTTAGTTAAGGATATCAACAAGATTATCGAGTGGAAAAACTTTGCAGATGCAAAACTTACTTCAATGCAACAACAAATTAAAGACGTCCATGATGAGTTTGATAAATTGCATCAAGCAGTAGTTGGCAGGGTTAGCGAATATGATCAACACATACTTGACGTTGGTTCAGAACTTAAAGCCATGGAAAAAGTCTTTGCGAAAATATTGCCAACTTTTACAGAAAATGTTTCGGAATTAACGAGAATTACTGAGAACTTGAAGCAACAATAGGTTTCGTATCTTTTTTTGAAGAATTCTTTTTAAACTTTTTTCTTAAGAAATCATTAACTTCTTTTCTTGTAACAAAATCCATGGGCTCCCAAAACTCAACATAACGCTCAAGCATTGTTAAATCGTTTTTTTGCGCAAAATGATTTACTTCTTCACCAAGTAAACCCATTTTCTCGCTTAATTCTCTCATGGTGTGCTTTACACTTAGTACACTTTCGTTGAGTAATTGTAGCTCTTCAAAATAATCCTTTTGCGCCTCAACAATATTTTGTTCACTAAGTTGAGATTTTCGACGAAGTGTTAAGTATCGTTCCTCAAGAATTTTTAAACGAGTAGCAATATCATTAACTTTTACATTAATTGGCTCTAAAGGTTCATCTTTATTTTGATGCTTTGCAACATGTTCATCAGGAGTAGGTGTATTTGGAAACAATTGCGGTTCAACCATGTGTGTCTTAAGAGTGCCTTCTCTTATAAATATTTCTAGGAAAAGGTTTTTTTCTTTACGCAAAGCTTTATATAATAAAAACGCACATTTTCTAACAGCAGTAGTGGGCACTCAAAATTGCTCACTTGCCAGTGAAAAGAGGGTGAGATTTTTTGTCGGATGAGAAACTAAGCTACGAAGTAAATCGAGAGGGAGACGATACTATACTTCTTGTTGATTATAATAATCGTGGTCGTATACCTTCTATAGAAGATGACGAAATCACCATGTCTGAAGCAATTACTATGCTTGTTGAAAACCCAACAGCAACAAAGTTGATTTTTACACAAAAACACGATTATGAATATGATTACCCACAAGTCATTCTTCTTTCTGAAATTGCACGCTTATACGCAAAACTTGTGCGAAATAAAGAACTTTTTAGTTATTCTTCTCTGGCACAAAACATAACAGCAACAACACTTTCCTCAAAATATAATGAGTTACATCACATACTCTTTACAGAACTTAAAAAAGATCCTCTTTCCTGTTATGTGCTCTTAAAACGAATACGTCGACGAGAACAAATTCAACTTGAAAAAGAAGTGGATACATCACTTGTGCAAAGTCAGGAGCATTATATCAAACTCTTAAATTATATTCTTTCTATGATTGAAGGAACAAAATTTTTTGCCGTAGCAAAACCATACATAGAAGGCTATAAGATTGGAAATAGAGATCCTTACAGAAGGATTTTCTTTCCAACAATAAAACCTGATTTCATGTTTACAAAACTTATGGCCGCATATCCAAAAAATGCCATTGAACTAGAAAATTATCTTATAGGACAAACAGAAGTTGTTATTTTTGAAAAACCAGATTCTGTTCGATATTTTTATCACGTCATGCCACCAGAATTCAAATTAAGTGAAGAACTTTATGATTTGCTAGATACTGCAAGAAAAATTCTCTCTGAACATAAACCTGCAAAAGATGAATTTACCGATCCAAAACGTATGCGAGAAGTGTTTCATAATGTGGGAAAAGATCTCGTTGCAGAACTTGCAAATTATAGAAATATCTCTATTACTGATGAAGATAATGAAGAACTTGCAAAAATATTGGTGCGTTATACGGTGGGTTTTGGCCTTGTTGAAGTGCTTCTTTCAGATGAAAAAATACAAGATATTAGTGTTAATAGTCCTCAAGGAGAAATACCTATTTTTATTGTTCATGCGGACTATGATGATTGTATTACAAACATCTTTCCAACAATTAGTGATAGTGAAAGTTGGGCAAGTAAACTGCGAATGATTTCAGGAAGACCACTTGATGAAGCAAACCCAATACTTGACACAGAGCTGGAGCTTCCCGGAGCAAATGTGCGAACATCAACTATTACGCAACCACTTAATCCGACGGGCATAGCATTTTCTTTTCGTCGTCATCGAGATCAACCATGGACGTTGCCCTTGTTTATTCAGTTTAAAATGATTAATGGTCTTGCAGCAGGTCTTCTTTCTTTCCTCGTTGATGGTACGCGCACCATGCTCATTTGTGGAACCAGAAGTAGTGGAAAGAGTAGTTTTCTTTCAGCGTTACTCATTGAAATTATGCGGCGTCATAGAATTTTAACTATAGAAGATACACTTGAACTTCCATCAACATCCATGAGAAAAATGGGATTTAACATACAACCACTTAAAGTTGCTAGTGCACTTGCACAAACAAGTGGTGAGCTGAGCGCAGAAGATGGAATTAGAAGCACTTTGCGATTAGGAGACTCGGCGCTTATTGTCGGTGAAGTACGAAGTGGCGAAGCTAAAGCACTTTATGAAGCAATGCGCGTTGGTGCAGCAGCAAATGTTGTCGCAGGAACTATTCATGGCGACAGTCCTTATGGTATTTATGACCGCCTTGTAAACGATATAGGTATTCCTAAAACATCATTTAAAGCAACTGACATTATTATTATTGCAAATCCAATAAAATCGGCGGATGGCTTGCATAAAATGCGTCGTGTTCTTCAGATTACAGAAGTAAGAAAAGATTGGCAAGATGATCCGGGAATGGAAGGTGGTTTTGTAGATTTAATGAAATATAACGCTTTAACCGATCAACTTGAGCCAACACCAGAACTTCTTAATGGAGAAAGTGAAATTCTTAAAAGTGTTGCTGCAAAAATAAAAGAATATTCTGGAAACTGGGACGCACTTTGGGAGAACATACAACTTCGAGCAAAAATTAAGCAGCGTATTTATGATGCTAGTTTAGAGCATAATTTGTCTTCCCTTTTAGAAGCTTCATTTGTTGTTTTAGCAAACGACAAATTTCATAAAACGTTAGAAAAAGTTGTCAAACGTTTAGGCAAGGAAGATTCTGATGCAGTTTATTTTGAATGGAACGAATGGCTTGAGAAAGAAGTTAAGAAAATTCAAAAAAAGAACCCTGCATGAAATGTATTGTGTTCTCTGCAAAGAACAGCAGATACACAAAACAAAGAAAAAAAATAAAACGAAGAAAAATTTAAAACGATGGCTAATCCAGATATAAAACGGGTTTCTATACTTTTCAAGCAACGGTTAGAAAAAGAGTTAGCAGGGAAAACAGTCAACAAAGAAGAAGCAGTTATTACCTCACGAGCGTATGAAGAATTCCGAAAACAATACATGCCTGCTCACCTTTCTTTTTATGAAAAAGTTTGTCAAACAGCAGAAAAAGTAATGCCCTTTAAACCAGATGAAAAGAAAGCACCTAAATTACAAGAAGCAATCGATATCTGTCATCTTAACACTACACCAACAGGGGTATATAGTGCATCTATTTTTGTACCTTTGCTTTTAGTGCTTTTTGCACTCTTGTTCTTTTTCATGCTTCCTATTTTACTAGGACAACCAGGAAACACTTTTTTTGTCTTCTTCACTCTTTTTGCAGCCCTTCTTATGCTAATTCCTTTGCAAAAATTACCTCAATTACTTGCAAATACATGGAGAATGAAAGCATCAAATCAAATGGTTCTTGCAATTTTTTATATTGTAACCTATATGCGCCATACTTCAAATTTAGAACTTGCGATAAACTTTGCAGCAGAACATTTAGCACCACCACTTTCTTTAGATTTAAGAAAAATCATTTGGGATGTAGAAACAGAAAAATACGATGAACTTAAGGATTCTCTTAACGCATATCTTGAAACATGGCAAAAGTATAATCGAGAGTTTGTTGAAAGCATGCATCTTGTACAATCATCACTTTATGAATCAAGCAATGACAGACGTTTGAATAGTTTGGATAAAGCATTATCAGTCATGCTTGATGAAACGTATGAAAAAATGCTTCATTATGCACACGGCCTTAAAACTCCTTTAACCACATTAAACATGTTAGGCGTAGTTCTTCCAATACTTACCCTTGTTATTTTGCCATTGGTTGTTAGTTTTATGGGAGGGTTTCGCTGGTATCATCTCTTTGCGATTTACAATTTGGCATTACCAACAATTGTTTATTATTTAGGAAAAAATATTCTTTCTACAAGGCCAGGTGGTTCAGGCGATGAAGATATTACTAAAAAGAATCCTGAACTAAAAAAGTATAAGAATATTATCGTCAAGTTTGGTAAGCAAAATCTTTTTATTAAACCAATAATTGTAGCGGTATTGCTTGCGCTTATTTTATTTCTTATAGGGTTTACTCCTTTGATTTGGCATCAAATAGGAATTCCAGATTATGGCTGGGTGGATAATGGCAATGGGTTTCACATAGGGATGATTGATTCTTATAATTCTGATCAAATAGTAAAGTTTAGTTTTCTTAGTTATCGTGAAGAACAAGTAGAAGGTACTTCCACAGGAAATATCATTGGTCCTTTTGGTTTAGGAGCGCTTCTTTTAAGTATCTGTATTCCTTTAGGAATAGGTCTTAGCATGGGGCTTTATTACAAATTAAAATCAGCAAACATTATTAAAATACGAAATCAATCTAAGGCTTTAGAACTTGAATTCTCATCAGGATTATTTCAACTGGGAAGTCGCCTTGGAGATGGAATGCCTGCAGAAACAGTATTCGGACGCGTTGCTGTGAATATGCAGGAAACCATTTCAGGAAAATTTTTTGAGCTTGTTAATGCAAACATTACGCGACTAGGCATGAGTGTTGAACAAGCGATTTTTGACAAGGAGAAAGGCGCTCTTAAATATTATCCTTCAGATATTATAGAAAGTTCAATGAAAGTGTTGGTGGAATCAAGCAGAAAAGGACCACAAGTAGCCAGTCAAGCAATCATCAATGTTTCCAATTATATTAAACAAATACATCGTGTAGATGAGCGACTCAAAGATCTTATGGGTGATGTGATAAGCAGTATGAAAAGCCAAGCAATTTTTCTTACGCCTGTCATCTCAGCAGTTGTTGTTGGCATTACTAGTATGATAACAAAAATAATGGGTCTTTTAGGAGATCAAACAGGAAAAATAGCAGCAAGTGCAAAAGGACTTAGTGGCGCAGGGTTCTTGGCGATGTTTGGAACAGGCATACCTACCTATTATTTTCAAATTGTTGTAGGACTCTATGTTGTGATGCTGGCGTATATTTTAACAATCATAGGAAACGGAATAGAAAACGGTCCGGATAAAATAGGAGAAGAATATGCTTTAGGGCAAAACATGACTCGAGCAACATTAATTTATGCAGTACTTGTGTTTGCTGTCATCATCATCTTTAATATCGTCTCTGGTAGTATTGCCACACAAGCGTTTTCAACGTAGCCATAAACCTTATAAACAAACTTTCAATTCTAGAAGGTCTGAGGAAGGGCTGGTAGCTCAGACTGGCAGAGCGCACCGCTGAAGAAGCTTTAAAAAAAACTTTTTGAAACGGTGAAGTCGCGGGTTCAAATCCCGCCCGGCCCATTTTTTCTTACTTCTTGTTGATTATTTATTGAGATTTGAACTTGTTTTTTTGGTGCCAAAAACTTTTTTGTTTTTGAGCATAACTGTCATCTAATCCATTTATTTGCTTTTAATAATTCTCTACTTTAGATTTCTCTCAAAAAAGAATCTTTTAAAAAAGAAACTGCTTTTTGATGATTTAAATGGTTGTTAATCGCTCGCGGGAAATATGGAAAACATATGGAAATGTTTTTGATCAACATTCAGAAAGACTCTTGCACAAACTTGCAGCACAGGGTTATTTTGAAGAATTAACAAGCTCTTTAGCTTTAGGAAAAGAGGCAAATGTTTTTGTTGCAGTAACCAAAGATGGATCGTTTGTTGCTGTTAAAATTTATCGTTTGGAAAACTGTAATTTTAATAAAATGTATGAATACATTAGTCAGGACCCTCGTTATCTGAATTTGAAAGGACAAAAAAGACGCATTATTTTTACATGGGTACAAAGAGAATATAGAAATCTTCTTCGCGCGCGAGAAAAAATACGCGTACCAACTCCCTTAGTTTGTAAAGATAATATTTTAATTATGGAATATATTAATGAAGGAAATACTCCTGCACCACAACTTAAGGATGTAAAGCTCACTCATCCTCAAGAAACATTTCATGCAATTATAAAAGCTGTAAAAGGACTTTATGCACAAGGTCTTGTACATGGCGATCTTTCAGCACATAATATTCTTCTGCAACAAGGAAAACCCGTATTCATCGATTTTTCTCAAACAACGTCAATAGAATCACCAAATGCGAAAGAACTTCTCTTGCGGGATCTAACTAATGTCTGTGTTTTTTTTAAAAAACAAGGACTAAAACGAAATCCTACAAAATTACTTGAGGAAATTACGCGCACGGCCTCGTCCCAAAAGAAGGTTTTTTAGCACTATACTACAAGCGATAAATTATTGAAATTCTCAAATCTCTTGATGAACACTGCATGAATCGTGCTTAAGAGAACTCTGCACCATGCGTAGCATACCTTTTTTATTCCTTTTGGAACAGAGCCATGCGCACACAACCTTTAAAAAAGACATCGTTTTCTTAGCAACACAATGGACGAGTATTCTTACGAACTGAAAATTCCTAAAGAACGTGTTGCGGTTCTTATTGGCAAAGATGGTGAAGTAAAAAAAGAACTAGAAAGTTTAACACAGATTACTATTAATATAGATTCAAAAGAAGGAGATGTACAACTTGTTGGGACCGATTCAGTACATCTTTATCTTCTTAAAGACGTCATTCGAGCAATAGCACGAGGATTTAATCCTGAAATTGCAAAACGACTTTTAAAGCCCGATTTTGTTCTCGAAGTATTAAATTTATCCGATTACGTAAAATCAAAAGAACAGATGCCTCGTTTGAAAGGGAGAGTTATAGGAACAAATGGTAAAGCACGTTCTATTATAGAAGAATTTACCGATACGAGCATTAGTGTTTACGGAAAAACCATCGCAATCATCGGTTTTTGTGATTACGTGGCCGTTTCTAAAAAGGCTCTCGAATCGCTTCTCATGGGAAGTCCCCATTCTAGCGTTTTTAAATGGTTGGAAAAATATCAAAAACAGAGACGATTTACAGAGCTTGCCCACTTCTAATTGTTAAATGGACACTTTTTTAGAATTTTTATTGCGTTAAAATACCCTCTATTGTTTTTTTACAGAGCAAACGTTTAAAAACTTCTTCTCTTTAAGAACTTCTGAAAAGAATGGTGAGTGAATTAGCAAACTATTTGGCAGAACAATTACAAAAAGGTTATTCTAGACAACAATTAAAAGATCACCTTCTTAAAAATGGTTATACATCAAATATGATAAGTTCTGCATTTGCTGAACTCGTGCATGAGCGATTACAGCAAAGCGAACCAGACCTTAAAGAGTATGTAGAAAGTTATATTTCTCAAGGATATAAAGCAGAACAACTTTATGCTTCACTTAGAGATGAAGGATATTCAAAAAAACTTCTAGATAAAACATTTCGAAGAGTAGAAAAAGAACATTTTATTACAAAAGAACCCCAATCAAAAAAAAGATGGAAAAAACCCGATGCAATAGCCATTATGCTCGCTCTTCCCATTATTTTTTTTATACTCATATTTGTTTATCTTTTGCACACTCCCAGTGGTGAAATTCCTCTTGTTGATGATGTAACTAATCTTCATGCAAACACATCTTATCATTCACTTGCGGAACAAAACTTATTTCTTCAAAGCTTACCATCAACAACGACCCGACCATTTTTTTCTTTGGCGCTGGACGCTACAACAAAAAATAAAACCTTACATTACTGCAGTGAGATAACGCTAGAACAAGAACGTGATGCGTGTTATCAATACGCTTCAGAAACATATAATGATAGTGTTATTTGCGAAAGCATAACTTTGCCTGAGCAAAAAGATAATTGTTATATTACATTTATTATAGCTGGAAACACAACTTTTTGTGATGCCTTAACTCTTTCTTCAAATAAAGATGTTTGCTCCACGTAATTTTGTTTACTACATGAATATGTGTTCCTACTTTCATGACTGTAGTTTTTATGAATGCATACATACATGATACTTGCGTAAAGAAATGTTTTTATCAGAGAATATTTTTGTGAAATACTTTTAAATGATGTAAAACATACAAAACTTTAAAAAATACTCTTTGCTAACTTTACTACGATGCAATATAAAGCTCATGAACTGGCAACTAAACAACGTGATATTGGTGTTGCAGAATTTTTTGCCCGAAACAGACATTTCTTGGGTTTTGATAACAAACGAAAAGCACTTCTCACTACAATAAAAGAAGCCGTTGATAATAGCTTAGATGCTTGTGAAGAAGCAGGAATTTTGCCAGAAATTAGTGTAGAAATTATTGATATGGATAACGATAGATTTCGCGTTATCATTGAAGATAATGGTCCTGGTATTGTTAAAAAACAAATACCTAGTATTTTTGCAAAATTACTTTATGGAAGCAAGTTTCATAGTCTTAAACAAAGTAGAGGACAACAAGGAATAGGCATTAGTGCAAGCGTTATGTACGGACAACTCACTACTGCTCGACCTGCAAGGGTATTATCTAAAATAGGAAAAACAGAACCTGCAAATTACTACGAACTTCGTATCAATACAGCGAAAAATAAACCAGAAATAATCAAAGAAGACATTAAAGAATGGTCAAAAGATCATGGTACTAAAATAGAAATAGATTTAGAAGGAAGTTATCAAAGAGGCAATCAAAGTGTTGATGAATACCTTAAGGAAACAGCGGTAGTAAATCCTCATGTAACCATAATTTATACTAATCCTCACGCAGAACAATTTATTTTTCCACGTGCAACGAACAATCTTCCAAGAGAAGCAGCAGAAATTAAACCACATCCTTATGGGGTCGAACTTGGTGTTTTTCTAAAAATGATGGAAACAACAAAGGCTCGAACATTTCAACAGTTTATTACAACAGAGTTTAGCAAGGTTAGTCCGCGCATTGCAAAAGAAATTGCAGAGTATGCAAGAATTTTACCAAACGCTAAACCACAAAAATTAGGACCTGTTGATGCAGAAAAAATCCTAAAAGCAATTACTCACATAAAAATTCAAACTCCCTCAGCGGACTGTATTTCTCCAATTACTGCAGAACTTCTTGAAAAAGGAATAAAAAAAGAAATTAACGCAGAGTTTTACGCAACTGTTTCTCGCTCACCAGCAGTATATCGAGGTAATCCATTCCAAATAGAAGTAGCACTTGCATACGGAGGGTATCAACTAAAAGATAAACAAGTAAACATCATGCGTTTTGCAAACAGAGTACCTCTCTTGTTTCAACAAGGAGCTTGCGGTATAACAAAAGCCATACAAAGCTTAAACTGGAAGCCATATGGACTACATCAATCATCAGGAAGTCTTCCTGTAGGTCCGTTAACAATTCTTGTTCATATTTCTTCAGTGTGGGTTCCTTTTACAAGTGAAAGTAAAGAAGCAATAGCACATTACTCTGAAATTCTTACAGAAATAAAATTAGCATTACAAGAAGCTGGACGAAGCTTGGCAAAATATACTGCAAAAAAAACTCGAGTAAAATCAGAACTTAAAAAACGAAGCTATATTCAAAAATACATGTCGCATGTGGCATCAGGTCTTGTTGAACTGCTTGATTTGAAAAAAGCTGATGAAGAACTCATTGTAAAAAAATTAAGCAACATACTTGAGCAAAAACGAGGCACTCTTGAAGACGTTGATTTTGACCCGACAAAAAATTCTGAATTTAATGAAGAATGGGCAAACATAGGAAAAGATGATTTGCCTGACTCTCAAGACAAAGAAAACACTCAAGAGGATAAAAAATAATGACTTCTAAACAAGAGCCAGTAGCAGAGAAGATTAAAGCAATAGCTCAACAGATTTATCAAGCAATAAAAAAATCTGTACCTCCAACACTTATAACGCCAATACGTTCATTAAGTAATGTTGCCTTTGATAAAAAAGAAGGATATTTTAAGATTCAAAATAAAACCAAACAACGAACACTAACGGCCAGCACAATTAAAACATTTGCACAAACATTACACATGATGGCACTTTCCAAGGAGCTTTTGGAACATGATGATTCAGCAACGAAGCGAGAAGCATATTATGTTTCTAAAAACTGGGGGGATGCTCGATTTAATGAACAGCCAGAATCAGATAGTGTCATGGACGATATTGAAGCAATGCTTCACGTAAACAGAGAACAAATGGGCTTTGTTCCAGGTGAGCATGGTGGCGCCGTTGCAGGAGCATTAACGGTAATAGACATTGATTTTGAAACTAAAAAAGAACTCAAAATTGATTGTACAAAATTTGGAAGTGGAGCGTATTCTATACCCTCATCAGTAGAGCATCTCCAATTTCAAACGAAAGCAAAATTTGTTTTAGCAATAGAAACTCAAGGTGCATTTGAACGACTCAACAAACATAAATACTGGGAGAAAGCAAATTGTATACTTATTGCAATGAGCGGCGTTCCAACACGTTCTTGTCGACGTTTTATACGAAAACTTTCTGATAAACATCATCTTCCCGTCTATGTTTTTACAGATGGCGACCCCTATGGATACGGAAATATTTACAGAACATTAAAAGTAGGAAGTGGTAACGCAGCCCATATTAACGAATTTTTCTGTGTTCCTCAAGCAACTTTTATTGGCGTAACACCAAATGATATTGACGTGTATAATCTACCAACACATCCTCTTAAAGAAATTGATATTAAAAAAATAAAAGATTTGCTCAAAAATGACCCTTTCTTTCAAGAACACAAGGCATGGCAAAAAGCTTTGCAAAAAATGGCCAAAGAAAAAGTGAGAGTGGAACAACAAGCATTCGCAGCGCATGGTCTTAATATGGTAATAGATAAATATTTACCAGAAAAAATAAACAATCCTAAATCATGGTTGCCTTAATTTAACCTCATTTATAAACAAATTTCTTTTTTTGCTCGAAACCTTTAAATACTGTGTTATGTGAAACTTTACGTATGGCTGGTTTATTTACTTCTCAACGAAAAGGACAGGCCACAGCACCAATTGGAGCTGGCGGCGCTGCGGTTTTAGTGCTTGTTATCACGCTCATCATAATTTTTTACATACTTTTCTTGCCTCCAGAAGAACGAGAAGCCTTACTTAACGATCAACCAATACCTGGAACTCCTCAAGCCAGCTCAACAGGATACGCACAACTTTTAGGAACAACGCCTCTCATTGAACAGGTGGGAAAAATAGATTACATCAAAGATGCAACGATACAGCATTCCCTTTCAAGTTTTACTATTTACACAAAGAAAGATGCCAACTTGATACAACATATCTCCTCGCTTTATGTAAAAAACTCTGCCTTTGATAAGCAAGGAAAAGAAGTATCCTTTTCTGTTGATACTTCTGCAACACAACGAGTTTATCTTTCCTTTAACGTTTTTCGTTCAGAGGGCATACTAACTATTTACTTGAATGGACTACAACTTTTTGAAGGAACACTTAAGCAAGGCTCATCAGCACCTATTCTTTTACCACAAAACTATCTAAAACAAGATAATATTCTTTACTTTAGTGTTTCAAGTCCCGGTTTCGCTTTTTGGCGTGTTAACGAATATGAACTTCAAAACTTGCGCATCACCGGTGACATTACTGACTCATCACATAGTATGAATGAACAAAAATTCTTTATAGCAACAAAAGAATATGACACCATGAAAAAAGCCACGCTTCAATTCTTTCCTGACTGTAGCAGAGTTTTAGTGGGAAAAATGAATATCATGATTAATGGCGAATCAGTATTTAATGGCATACCTGATTGTGGATTAAAAAATTATGTTACGCTGGGAAAAGAATCGCTTCGTGCAGGAGAAAATACGTTAGAAGTAGAATCAGAACAAGGATCATACATTATTGACCAAGCAACATTAACTGTTAAACTAGAAGATCCTGACTATCCAATTTATTACTTTGATTTAAATGAAGATTTGTTTGTGCACGTAGATAAAGATAAAGCACTCTGTGGTATTGTGGATGGTGTTTGCCCGGCAGGATGCGATTCGTATGAAGACAAAGATTGTTGTTTTGCAGAATCAAGAAATAATTATTGGTGTGATTTTAAGACAGAGAATCCAAGAGATAGATGTGTGAGTGTTGTTTTAGCAAGTTACGCTAATCGTTGCGCAAGTGGCTATGAAGATTTTCAAGGAAAACCATCAAAAGAAGGTGAGAAACGTTGTGGTGATGACACCGATGGGTATTGTCCAGCTAATTGTCATGCAGATTATGATAAAGATTGTTGCTTTGCACTGCCAGATACGTTTTGGTGTGATGATGTTCCTTACACTGGTGTTGATAGTATTTGCACAACTTCTGTTACCCCTTCTGAATGCATCGCTTGTCCTGATGGTTATATAAATGAGAATAGGAAACGACCAAATTGTCCAACAATTACAAACAGTCCTGGAGAACTCGAACTAAAAGCAGGAGTCAACGTCTTTTTAGAAGTATTTTTTGTTGATGATTCCTACAAAAAAGTGAATTTTAATTTTAATGGAGAAGGTGTTCTTCCAGTTAATACTTATAGCACTCGCGTTAAAAAAATAATTAACCCTTACGTTCGCGAAGGAACAAATTCTCTTATTATACAACCACAACGAGACGTTACTATAGCACAAATCAAAGTATCCGTTGAATAAACGTTTCAAAAAAGAGTTGTTACTACATAAAACATCATGCACTCTGTTAGAAAAGAGGAACGAGTATGGCAGGAAAAATTCCCTCGTTGGGACCAAAAGGAAAAAAAGCTCTTAAAGAAGGAGTGGATGCCCTTTCTGGCGAAGGAAAAATCGCCGAAACAATTCTTGGAAAACTGAATAGTAATTTAAAAGAACATGAAAAAGCAGAAGAAAAAACAATAGAAGAAGAAAACGAAGCAGAAGAAAAAAGAATAGAAAAAGATTTACAACAAGAAGGCAAAGCAGAGGCAAAATCAAGAGCAAACTTTTCTGCAAGCAGTCAAGCAGCCACAACATCTGCACAATCATTTACCCCCGATACTTCTGCAACACAAGAAGCAACAGAAAAAGCACAGGAGGAAATGGAACGAAAACAACAAGAGCAAGAACAAGAAGCAGAACTTCAACGGCAGATTGATGAAGAAAAACGAGAAAAAATAGAAAAACTCAAACAAGAACGAGACGCAAAAATAGAAGCGTATCGTAATGGGAAAGTACCGCCTTTCATTGGTTTTTTTATGAATAATATTTCTTTATATCTTATGGGTCTTGTTGACTTTGGTGTGGGATGGATACCCTTTGTTGGTGATATTATTATGTTTTTTGTGTCAGCAGCGTTTTGGTTTATACCATCTTTTTTTCTCTTTGACCTTATGGCTTACATCAAAATTCTTATCTTCCTTTTTGTAGACATGATTATAGGCATGATACCTATGAACATAGGAAACTTTGCTGATTTACTGCCTGAATTTCTTCTTGTTAAATGGGGACCACCAGCACAATTGCGGAAAGCATGGAAAGAAAAACTACCTGCAAAATTGGAACGCATACGACAAGATTATGATTCTAAAATAGCTATTGTGCAAGCAAATGAGCGAGACAAACTTAAGAAACGACTAGGAAGACTTCGTGGACATTTTAGCGGGCTTGCAATTGATAACAGAAAAATTCTTTTCTTACTCTTCTTTGTAGCAATTATTGTATTAGGTCCTTTTGGGATTGGAGCATTTTCTGAAACACATCTTCTTTCTTCACTTCCTGTTATTATTGTTTTAACACTCTTTTTGCTTTTAGCAACAAAATTAGGCATGCTTGATGAAAAAGAAATGTTTGGTTTACTTCTTTTTTTAGCACTTAATATTGCTCTAAGCGTCATGCTTAAAGCAGGCGATTTTTTAGCACAATATTTTAAAGGAAACACAATAATTGTTATGATACTCTTTTTTGTTTTTAGCACTCTTTTTGTACTTAAATCAATGGATGTCATTAGTGGGAAAGCAATAGCCGCAATTATTATTATATTGCTTTTAATCCTTTCAAGTTTTCAAATAGTTAGTCAAATTGGCAGTCCACATTTTAAAACAGAAGTACAACAATCAAAAGCAGAAAAACAAGTTGCGTGGGATAATGCTAATCTTTTTGAAAAAATGCGCTTATGGATAACAGAACAAAAAATGAAAGGTAATGGAACATACTTACCAGCAGGAGAAACAGAAAGCACCTATACTTTTATGGGTGTTACTATGGAAAATCCAAGTCCCTTAAAAACCATATTTTACTCAACAGAACCAATTCAAATTGATATAGATTATCAAGCAAATTCTTATGACCCTATTAGTATTTCAACAAGTTGTAAAACGGGAACGTATATGGGTGTTGTAGAACCAAATCGTCCAGTACAAGCAACCGCAAGTTATTTTCCTCGCGTTAGTTGTATTTTTGATCATTTACCGCCGGGAGCACATAAAATTGATGTTAAAGGAGTTTATAATTATCGTTCAACAGTAAGATTTCCCTTGCAACTCATTTCAGCAGATTTAGAAAACACTCTTTTAGTTTATGACAAAGACTCAAAAAATAAACCTGCCATAGAATCACTTTTAGAAGAAAACAAACACGTGTTAACGAGTGCAGGACCCATACAAATAGGTGTTTCTAATACTAAAGAAATGGGTGTAGATACGTTGAAAATGCCTATGGCAATGGACGTTTCAGCAGTTACTTCTAATACAGAAAATAGAATTCATAAACTTAAATTTCAATTACAATCATCTTATGACACGTCTGGTGGAATACAAAAAATAGAACGTGTTACTCGCGCGCAATTTAATATGCCTGAAGGTTTAGCACTTTCTCATTGTAATTTTGCTCCAGGAATGGATTTACAACCACTTACTGAAGGTGGACGTTGGATATATGATGTTTTAGATGACTTTAACAAATGGAATCTTTTAACAACCATTGAATGTGAAGTTTTGGTTAGTCCAGAGTATGCAAATGTTTTTTTCCCACAAGGAGTGGACTGGAGTAAAACAACTATGCTTTTTTCAGTAGATTATGATTACAGTATTCAAAAATCAGTAGTCGTGCAGGTGGAAGCATGAAAAAACTATTTCTTTTATTACTAGTTCTAACACTTCTCCTTGCGAGTTGCACATCCTTTGGTCCTGCTTTTAGAAGGAATAGTGGATTCACCTCTGTAGATTACTTTACTGGAACACAAGGACTTGAGATATCTTTTTTAGAACAAGCACCGCCAGAAAGCGTTTATGAAGGATCTCCATTAGATGTGCAAGTACTTGTTAAAAACAAAGGTGCTTTTGATATTGTTGATAATTACACTGCAACATTTTATGTCACGTTTGATTCTTTGGAAATGCTTAAGCAGACGGGAAACTTTCAAACGAGCGAAGAACCAGAATTCGCTCAATTAGAAATCCATGGAAAATCACCAGCTTATCCACAAGGAGAAACTCGTTATCTTTTCAGCGAAGACAATCCTTTATACAAGCCAAGTTCATCAAGGCCGTCATTGAGTTTTAATGCAAAACCAATCGTTGCTAATTTTGAGAAGAATTCTGCAACGTTTTACGTAACAGCATGTTATCCATATAAAACATTTTTTTCAGATGAAGTTTGTATTGATACCGACCCACAACATATAGATCCACGAAAAAAAGTATGCCGAGCAGAAGATAAAAAATATCCTCGAGGACAAGGAGCACCTGTAGCAATAACTGCTGTTGAAACAAATATGGTACCTAAAGGAACATATGTTCTTCCACAATTTGTTATTCATATAGCACAAGAAGGAGATGGTATTGTTTCAGACTTTACTGTTATGAACAGACAATGTGGACCCTTAACTAAAGATACCGTTAACACGCTTCATATTGAATCACGATTAGGAAATGATAGGCTTTCTTGTTATCCAAAAATTATTCATTTAAAGGAAGGAAAAGCAGAAGCTGTTTGTAAACTTGAAACAAATAGTATTAGTTTATCAAGTTCGAATTATCCTGCTTCATTACACGTTGATCTTTCCTACCAATACACACAAACCATTTCAAAAGATATTATTGTTAAACGAACACGACCACTTAATCTTCAAGAAGAAAAACCTCTTGATGCAACGTATTGTCATCCTTGGGAAGAATTTGTTGCTGGAGGTAAAGACGGTGGGCAATGCGTTTCTAAATGTAAATATTATGCAGATCAACATGATACAAGTGTATTTGAAGCTATTGCAACAAAAGATGAAAAAAATAATCTCTTAGCTTATAAATGGCCTATTTTACAACAAGGTGCTTCCCCAGCAGAACGAGAAACGGCATGGCAATCATTGAATTGTGTTTATGGTGATGAAGGAGAATGCAGGAAAAATCCTTCTACTTGTGTTATTGCGTCTGATCTTTGTCAACCAGGCTCGTTTTGTGGTTGGCCAGTTTGTTTTGAAAGAAATCAACAACCACAAGTAGAGTCAGCAAGTATTACAGATTCTTTCTTATCATGGTCGTGTCGTGATGGCGATGATAACCCTGCATATGATCCTCAACAAACATGTGGTTGTGATAATAAATCCTATTGGACACTTGTCGAAAAAAGAACGTGGCTAACACTTGTAGGAAAAAACAAAGCACCAACATGTAAAAATTTACCTGATTTTAAATACGCAGAACATGAAGTAGAAGGAACGTACAATCCCATGTGGAGAACAATGGAATTTCGAACCACACCACCACTTTATGATTACAATGAAACCGCAATTTGTGTTAAAGTAGTGGATAAACAAGGAAACGCAGCATATCAGCGCGTAGTACCGACCATTTACACGCCATAAACCAAATAATATATAAATGAAATCTACCAAAAAGAGGATAAGGACTATGAGAACACACGTATTACTATCAGTATTGCTTGTTTCACTGCTTTTTTTAAGTTCTTGTAGCGGTGCTTTTCCAGGATGGACTCCTGGAGGCAAAGACCGTGCCAACAGAGATTATTACAAAGGAACACAAGGTGTCGAAATGCGATTTGCAGATCCAGCAAGTCCACCACCAAACTTATATTATTACGAAGGTGCTTCAAAAGATGATAACTCTTTTCAAGTATTAATAGATTTACATAACAGAGGTTCTTCATGGACAAAAGGAGGACTTTATGTTTCTGGTTATAATCCTTACTTAGTAGAATTCACCGGAACATTAATTCCAAGATATGGAGGAAGTTGGAAAGATTGTCATTTAGATTTAGGCTCTTTAGGAGGAACGGCATCAGGACTTTTACGATGTTCAGAATTAGGAATGGAAGCATATGGTAATGGTGCAAACCAAGGAATGCGTGTGAATAGTATTGGTAAACTTCTTAATAGTTTTGGCTTAGCACAAGGAGATTCTCTTTTTAATAATATCTTACAAAATATTGGTTTTAACGCTGAAACTGATGGCTTAGGAGGTCAAGTTAGTCTTAATCTTGCTAACATTGTCAATCTTGATTATTTAGATTATGGTAAAGGAATGCTCCTTTTAATTGACAGACTCTCATTTAATAGATATAATGGGTATGAATACTTGCTTGCACCAAACAGTCCAGAATATCCAGGAGGACAACCAGATGTTGTTGCCTTTGATGGACATTTAGTTGGTTGGTCAAAAGGAGATGACAAAGCGACAGCACGATTTTTAGTAACTAATTGTTATGCTTACGCAACGTATGCTAACCCCGAGGTTTGCATTGACCCTGACCCTTACAGTACAAACAGAAAAGTTTGTCATCCACAAAAAATAACATTTAATGGTGGTAATGGAGCGCCCGTTGCTGTAACAAGTGTTGAACAAGAAAACACAAAACGAGGAATTTACTTTACTATCAATTTTGAAAATGTTGGTAAAGGAAATATTTTTGATGTTGGTTATCTTGAACGATGTAGTCCTTACTATCCAGGAACGGTTACTTCTCAAATTCTTAACAAGATTTACCTTTTAGATGTGCGTATTGGCGATGAACCATTAACCTGCACACCAAAACGAGGAGAAGGTCTTCGACTTGTTAATAACAGAGGAAGCGTTCGATGTTATTATAATTATGAATACATGACATCAAAATCAGCATATTCTGCACCATTACACATTGAAGCAGCATATGGTTATGCAGAAGCAATGGAGCGAGACTCCATTGTAAAACTTGCGAATTAAATAAACAACGAAGAGGAAATGAAAATGAAATATACATTATTATTACTTGCTTTGCTACTCCCCATGCTTTTTATTACTGCATGTAACAATCAGCAACCAACAGGACCAAAATTAGATCCGTTCGTTGGAGGAACTAAAGGTGTTACTATGCAATTTATAGAAGGGATGCCTCCAACACAGGAAGGAGCAATACTTGACAATGGAAAAACATCTTTTAGTATAGGATTAAAGCTTACTAATGAAGGAGAGCATACGATTGCAGAAGGCGATTTCTTACAATTATCACTTAAAGGAATACTGCCTGCTCTATTCAACACTACCGATGCAGATACAAAAGTACAATTACAATCTCCTCTAGCCGGTGCAAAAAAGAATATTGATGGAAGCACATTTCCAGGTCAATTTACAACACTTTCCTTTGACAACTTACGTTATCTATCAAACGCTGTGGGAGATATACCAAAAACATTTCTCGTTGAGCTTTGTTATGATTATGGTACAAAATCAACAACACCAATTTGTTTAGCAGGAGATACAACGAGTGCGATAGTTGATCCTCAATCGCAAAAGATTTGTCAGTTAAGCGGTGACAAACAAACAATGAACTCTGGTGCGCCAGTACAAGTAACCCATTTTAAACAAATGCCTCAAGGAGAAGATAAAATCAGTGTTATTTTCCAAGTAGAGCAAGTAGACCCATCAGGAAAAATCTTCAAATACAATAGCGCTAACGAATGCGACACGTCAATAACTAATAGTGACAGAAATGTTGTGCACGTAACTCTTTCACTTCCACCAGAAAGCAATGCACAAATTACCTGTCCAGGAGTTTCAACAGGAACAGGAAGCATTGCAGAAGGAGATATCATCCTTTATGAAGGTAATCCTCGAACGGTAACTTGCACTATTAAAGGAAATGCAGCTCCTGGTGTTACGTATGAAGACTTGCTTTCCGTTGATCTTTCCTATCGATTCTGGCAAACTTCAGAAATAAATATACTTATTAAAGACTTAGGAACGTCAAGCAGTTAGAATTTATTTTTTATTTCTGCTTTTTATTTTTTTGTTCACTTCTCGTTTTCAACGAGAAGAATGAGGTTTGCAAGCAAAGATTCGAGTTGAATAAATTCATCACTTCCTTCTACCATGTGAAACTCAACTTCGCCACATGCTTTTACAAAATCAAGCTTTGTATGTTTATTAAACTCCACAACATTCCAGATTTCTCTTTGTAATTGTACGATAATGTCCAGACCACTCATACCATACTGTAACATGGTGTTTAAAATAATCTTTCGTGCAAGAATAAAGTCTTTTTTTGCGCAAGCAGCAAAAACTTCTTTAATCTCTTTTGGTTTAGCTAATGATGCAATAGAAAAGATTGCATCTTCAGTAATAGTTTTATTAAATGTTGCTGCACTTTGTAAAATATTTTCTACACGACGAACATCACCATGACTTGCTTGTATAATTGCTTTCTTTGCCTTTACATCAATGGTAAGTTTTTCTTTTTGAGCAACCACATCAATGAGTTTGCTCATTTCGTCATCTTCAATAGGTTTGAATTTGAATACTGCACAACGAGACTGGATAGGATCAATAATTTTTGAAGAATAATTACATGAAAGAATAAACCGACAAGAAGTCGTATAATTTTCCATAGTCCGACGAAGTGCCTGCTGAGCTTCTTTTGTTAACGCATCACATTCATCAAGATAAATAATCTTAAAAGGCACGTTACCTAACGCTTTTGTTCGAGCAAAATCTTTAACCTTGTTTCGAATAACATCAATACCTCGCTCATCACTAGCATTTAATTCAAGAAAGTTCTCATGCCAGGAATCACCAAATAACTGTTTGGCAACAACCAATGAAAGTGTTGTTTTACCCACACCTGCAGGACCTGCAAAAAGAATATGTGGCATGTTTTTTTCTTTAACAAATGCTTCGAGTTTGCCAACCACATGTGTCTGTCCACGAACTTCTGAAAATGTTTGTGGACGGTATTTTTCTGTCCAAATAGTGCTTTGACTCATTAAAAATGGTAATAGTAAGAACTATATAATTGTTTTGAAAAGAAAGCATTCTCCTAAGAAATAATTTTTCCACTAGGAAAAACTTTGTTATATTGCTTTTTGAAGTTAAGCTAAATAATGTCTTCTTCGGCAACTACCAAGAAATCGCCCATGGCAATAACAGCACTAAAAGGAATAAGTGATTCTCCTTCTTTTGTTTTTTCCAACTCAAGCTTTTTTGTATATACCGTTGGTTCACGCAAAACAATGTGAATAAGCTCGCCAGAGCTTGTTTCAAAGATAATATCTCCTACTTCTCCGAATCGCTTACCTGTCTTTGACACGACCGTTTTATTAATGAGTTGTTTTGAGAACTTTTTTTCGTCATCAGCCATATTATAACCCCTAAAACACACTACTACTACCAATCAGGGGGAGTATTTAAACCTTTCGGCTGGAGAATGCTTTTTACGCTTTTTTTACCAGTAGTAAACCTTGCTTACTTTTTACAACGATTACTTTCTCATCTGGCTCAAAAGATATTTTTTGAGCGGCCTGATTACTTACAAGAGTTGCTTGAAAGGTTTCTGGATCCAAAACTAAAAGAGAAGGTGTGGTCGCTATAATCTGTGTGCTAAACTTCTTAATATTTTTTATATTTTTAGCAAACTTAAATTCAAACGTAATATTTTTCCCAGAGAACAAATCAGTTGCTTGCATTATTTTGCCTAGGCGCTTTACAAGAACTATTTTTTCTTCTTCTTTTTTACGAACACCAAGAGGGATATAAGAAATGATGTCGCCAACTTGAAAAGAGGGAAGTTTCACTAACACATTAAGGCGAAAAATGTCTTTTGATGTAAGATGATTATGAGAAAATAACTGCGGGTTTATTTTAATATCTCCTCCAAATTTTGCATGTATTTTTTGAGCGAGTAAACGGATATATGATTTGTTTGTAATGTATAAATCAACACCATCTTTTGTTTTTTGCATTTTAGTAATGAAGATGCCTTTTTTTGCAACTTTCTTAAGTTCTTGCTGAACAAATACAAGAAGGTTATCAGAACTATTTCTAATTTGCAATATGCCTTCATAATACTGTGTTTTTTCTTTTTGCCCAAAATCGCATTGCATGTATGAAAGAGTAACAGGTAACGTCACATCTTGACCTTCAAAAGAAATATGCGCGTTTACGATTATTTTGTTTTTAGGTCTTGGCTCAAAAGAAAAAGGTTCGATAGTTACAGGAATTTTTTTACCTAATTCCTCTTGAACACGTGAAACAATAACATCATTGACATCCTTAAACATAATCCAACGTCCTTTATGAAATGTTCTTTGAAATTCGGAGATTTGAACTACTACTTGCTTATACTTTAGCTCTTTTACTGCGCAGTTCTCGCAGAAGACTCCTTTTGTAATAGTTGCTCCACATTTAGGACAAAATCGTTTCATCATTGCTTTTTTTTAAATGCAAGTGGTTTTATAAATACACCGCTTGTTTATGTTATCTTTATTTTACCAAATTTTTTGAATCAGCTTTAAGATGATATACGATGCTTTTCTTTAGACAGATTCTTTTTTACACAAACTTTTTATACTCACTTGGGTTTTAGCCAACTCAATGAAAAAAGGTCGAGCAACGCGTCATACACCTAAGTATTACATGAAAAGTAAAGCAGAAATGAATCTGTTACAGAATATATGGCATTTTATTTGGCATGATGATTCTCTTCTTAGCTGGTTGGCCAACATAGTATTGGCTTTTATTCTCATTAAATTCATTATTTATCCCTTATTAGCTCTTGCCCTAGGAAGTCAACTTCCCGTTGTTGCAGTTATTACGTCTAGTATGGATCATCATCCGACACCAGCATGTTTAGTTAGTACACCAGATGGTCATTGCTTGCAAAATAAGCAGAATAGCTATTTGCTTTGTGGTAACGAGTTTATTGAGAAAATACACCTAACTTTTGATGATTATTGGAATACTTGTGGTGATTGGTATATACAACATAATATCACTAAAAACAATTTCTCTTCATTTAAACTATCTCACGGTTTTCGTAAAGGAGACGTCATTGTTTTGGGAAGCGCAAAGCCAGAAAAACTTCACGTTGGTGATGTGCTAGTTTTTAATTCTAATCGCGCATATCCTATTATTCATCGAATTGTCGCCATTCAAAAAACACCTCAAGGATATGTCTATACAACAAAGGGAGACCATAACGCAGCATCCATTGATATGAATGGATTTAGTGAACTGCATATTACGCAAGATCAAGTTATAGGAAGAGGTTTATTACGACTTCCGCTCGTTGGTTACTTAAAACTTCTTTTTGTTGATTTACTTCACTTCGTAGGAATTGGTGGAGCATAGGTTTATGATTTCCTTGCAAGCATTACTAGAAAACCCGCACATAGGTAGTGATGAAACATTAAAAGGAGACACATTTGGAGGACTCGTTGTTTGTGCTTGCTATTTTAATGCAAGTACGGATTCTGCATCTTTTGCATCTTTAGGCGTAAAAGATTCTAAACTTCTTAGCGACAAGCAAATACGATTACTTGCGCCACAACTACTTTCATTGTATCCAAGCCATTTTTCTTGCGAGGTACTATTGCCAAAAGAATATAACACCATGCTACTGCATCAAAACCAAACAGCAGTACTTAACCTATTACATGACCGCGTAGCACATACTTTGCGAGAACGTTTTGGTATGCATCCTCACCTTGTTGATGAGTTTCCAGGATGTCATGCAGGCGATATTTCTGAAAAGCGAGCAGAACATCTTTCTTTAGCAGTTGCTGCAGCAAGCATCGTTGCGCGTTACAAAGGATTACTTCAATTTGAACAGCTAAGCAAGCAAGCAGGATTTATTCTGCCTATGGGCTCTACACACGTCTCAGAAGCATTGCATAAGCTTATACGCAGGGAAAGTGATTTATCCTCTCTTACAAAACTTCATTTTAAAAACGTACAAGAAGCTCTTCTTAAAGATCAGAATAAGCAGAAAAAGCTTTCAGAGCGCTTCTAAAGCTTTTTTAACTCTTTTTCACGAGCATAATCTTTATAAATGCAAAGTTCTCCATTTTAGGAGTCTGAGGGAACTGGATTGACACATATTTTACGCATGGAAATGAAGGGCTTTAAATCCTTTGCAGCAAAAGTAGAAATTCCTTACGAGGATAATTTTAATTGTATTTTAGGACCAAACGGCAGCGGAAAATCAAACGTACTTGACGCGCTCTGTTTTGTCTTAGGAAAAGCAGGTTCTAAAGGATTACGAGTTGAAAAATCAAGCAATCTCATCTATAATGGTGGCAAAACAAAAAAACCAGCAAAAGAAGGAGAAGTTTCCATTTGGTTTGACAACAAGAAAAAAACATTTTCTTTACTTGACACTGATGAAATAAAAATAACCAGAATAATTAAGTCCACTGGCCAAGGCATATACAAAATAAATGATAAGACGACAACGAGGACAGCAATTGTTGACCTTTTAAGCATGGCACACATTAATCCAGATGGATATAATATTATTTTGCAAGGAGATATTATTCGTCTCATTGAAATGACTTCTAATGAACGAAGACAAATTATTGAAGAGATTGCAGGTATTAATGTATATGAAGACAAGAAGCAAAAAGCACTGCGTGAGCTTACTCGCGTTGAAGGAAAACTTAATGAAGCAGATATTATTTTAGCAGAACGAGAATCATACCTTAAAGAACTAAAAAAAGACAGAGACAAAGCACAAAAGTACAAAGATTTAGAAGATAAAAAAAAGAGAAATAAAAAAACGCTAGTTGTTGATGCTATATCTCAACGAGAAAAACAAACAAAACAATTGCAAGTTCTTATTGACGAGAATAACGATAAAATAAAGAAATCAGAAGAGAGCATAAAAAAACTTCGAGAAGAAGTTGCGATAAAAAAAGAAGAAATTAACGCGATTAATAAAGAAGTAGAAGAAAAAGGAGAAAGAGAACAAGTTCGCGTGCATAAAGTAGTAGAAGAGCTAAAAGTTACTGTTGCACTAAATAAACAGCGCTTGCAAACCATTGGTAGCGAACTTGAAAAACTTTTTACTAGGCAACAAGAACTTAAACTAAGCAAAAAAGAACTCAGTGAAAAAACAAAGGACATTGAAAAAAGAAAAATTGACTTAGAAAAACGAACAGCTTTTGCAGAAAAAGACAAAAAGCACATAGAAGAAAAGATTGCCACTTTTAAGAAAAAAAATAATCTCGAACAGGAAACAAATGCAGATAAGAAAATTGATGAATTAGATATGCAATTAGAGAAAATTCAAGAAGAAATAAATCAACTGCGTATAGAACAGCAAAACACTTTTAGAGAAAAAGATAAAATTGATTTACAGCTTCAAAGTATTGATGAGCGACTTAAGAAAGTTGCAACGGTAAAAGCAGAACATAGAAAAGAGCTTGAAATACTTAAAACAAAAAAACAAGAATTCAAAAAGGCAACAATAGAACTTTCCAAATCACTTACCTCTTCTGCAGATTATTCATCACAATTAGCAACTGCACGAAGCAAGCTATTAAGCCATCAAGAAGAACTTTCAAAGCTGGAAGCAAGAAAAGCAAGTATTCTTGAGTCTATGGCGGGAAGTAGTGCGATAAAAGCAATCCTTGATTTAAAAAAGAAAGAACCTGGAATTCACGGCACCGTAGCAGAACTTGGCAATGTTACAAAACCATTAGCCTTAGCAATGGAAGTTGCTGGAGGTAATAAGATTAAGGCAATCGTTGTTGAAGATGATAAAGTCGCAGCAAAATGTATTCGTTATCTTAAAGAAAAACGTTTGGGCATTGCAACATTCTTACCACTAAATAAAATTAGAGGCATAAGCATTAATTCAGCAATTCAAAAGATGAAAGGTCCTGGCATTAAAGGGATGGCACTTGACCTTATTACCTTTAAGCCACAATACACGAAAGTGTTTTCCTATGTCTTTGGTAATACACTCATTGTAGAGTCTATAGAAACAGCAAGAAGAATAGGAATTGGCAGCGCGCGCACGGCAACTCTAAGCGGAGATGTAACGGAAATATCCGGTGCGATGCAAGGAGGTTTTCGACGAGCAAAGCAACAAGGACTTTTTGGTCAAGAAGAAGTTAATAAACAAATTCAGGAACTAGAACAAACGATTGCAAACGGACATAACGTCGTTGCGCTTCTAGAGAAAAAAAACAGTGATACTGAAGAACTCATCACTCGTCTTAGAAATCTTAAAGGAGAACTTGAAGGAGACATTATTAAAACAGAAAAATTGCTCCATTTAGATAGTGATGATGCTTCATTAGACAAGAACGATAAGAAAATTCTGCAAGATAAATCTAAAACGTTTGATAAAGAAATAGACGACTTGCAAGCAACTATTAGTGAAAAGAACAAAACGTTTGCAAAACTAAAAATCGAACGTCAACAACTTCGTGATACATTAACCGATCTTCGAAACCCAGCAAAACTTGCTGAACTACGAACATTCGAAGAAAAAAAGATAGAACTTGCTCAAGAAATCATACGATTACAGACCGAAATAAAACATGTTGCTAGTGAGGCAGATACAATCATTGGTCCTGAGGAACGAAAAATAATAGAAATTATGAAACAACATGAAAAAGAAGAGAAAACGTTTAAAGAAGAGAAAATAAAATTACAAGAACAGATAAAAAAAGAAGAGATAGAACTTAAAGCAAAAGAAAAACAAGAAGCAGCATTCTATACGCAGTTTAAAGAACTTTTTTCGAAGCGATCAAAACTAACAGACCTTCTTAATAAAGCAGAACAAAGTATTGCAACGCATAATACGACGCAACGAACTATAGAAATGAAAAACAATGCTTATGCGTTAGATCGTGCACGATTAAAAGCAGAGCTTTCAGGATATTATGAAGAGAACAAAGAGTATCAAGATGTAGAAGTATTTAGCAATAAAAGTAAAGAGCTTATACAAAGAGAGTTGCGTGCTTTTGAAAAGTTGGCAGCAGACTTTGGGGCAGTTAACATGCGTGCACTTGAAATTTATGATGAAGTAGCAAAAGAGTATAACTCTCTTCAAGAAAAAAAAGAAACGCTTCGAAAAGAGCAAGCAGATGTGCTTGTTATGATGAATGAAATTGATAGCAAGAAAAAAGAACTTTTTATGAAAACGTTTGAAGCTCTTCAAGAAAATTTTAAACGAATCTTTGCAACATTGTTAATGAAAGGAGATGCAAGCATTGTTTTAGAAAATAAAAATGATCCTTTTGCCGGAGGCGTAGAAATAAAAGTTCGCTTAACAGGAAAGCGATTCTTAGATATTCGAAGTCTTTCTGGTGGTGAGAAAACAATGACTGCTTTAGCGTTTCTTTTTGCAGTACAAGAATACGAGCCTGCAAGTTTTTATGTTCTAGATGAAGTAGACGCCGCGCTTGATAAGAAAAATTCTCAAAAATTAGCAGAGCTTATTCGAGGATATTGTGAACATGCGCAATATATTGTTGTAAGTCATAATGATAGCGTAATCAGTGAAGCAGATAATCTTTATGGCATATCTATGAATGAACATGGTATGAGTAAAGTAACTACCTTAAAAATATAAATATAAAAAAAATAAAACACTTCTTAGAATCCGTTTTGATTGAAAGATGAAGGTTGACTAGATTTTTCATTAGATGATTCTTCACTTGAAACATTTTACTCTTTAGTATTCGAAGGCGTATATTCATACTCTTCGTCTTCTTCGTCATCATCTCTAATATCTACATCATCATCTTCCGCATAGTTAATGTGATGCATAATTCCTTCGTAAAGAAAACCAACTTGTAAAATAATGGTTTTTGCTTGCGAAGTTTCTTCTTCTTCGTCCTCGCCTTCTGTGATATAAATAACTTTAGCACCTAAGTTCCTTGCAAATGTAAAAAATTTATCAACTTCTTCTGGTTCTGCCCATTCCAAATTAGGTATGAAACTTTTATCGCCAACAACCTCAGTAGTTTTGTATACAGCAAAGTTTCCTTGCACATTGCGAATGACTTTTTGCTCAAATGTTTCTTCCATTTTTTATCTCCTCTTTTGTTGGTTTATTGTTGAACAGTATAAAAACTTTTCTAGAAAAAACCCTCTAGATTGGTTTGTTGTGTTTTTTTCTTGCTCTTTTGAATTTCTTCTAACGCATGATTTATTCGTTCAGAAGAAAAATCGTGCTTTTCAACGAGCAAGTCTATTACAGCATCTTTATTTATAGGCTTCCAAACGAGTTCATACTCCTTTGTTGTAGGCATATGAGCAATTGTTTCAAAGACATCTTTCCAGTTACTTGCACATTCCTCTTTAAAGTGAACTTTATTAAATAATCCTTCAAAGTCAGTATTAAACTCTTTTACCAAAGCAAGACTTTTTTTAGGACCAAGACCTTTAATACCGCCAACGTTAAAATCAGTTCCCACAAGCATCGCAAGAGCACGTAGTTGATCTAACGTTATAGCAAGACTTTTAAGAACGCTTTCAAGTGAGATTATTTCTGGCTGAACAGTCTTATATGTTAATGCATTAATTCTTTTTCTTTTAGGAGAAAGACCCAAATTTCGAATCATTTTAGGACCGCCATAAATTAAGCAATCCATGTCTTGAGAAGCAACTATATTACAATCGCCTTGCGCGACCATGAATGCTGCCTGCGCTTCACCTTCACTTGGTGCTTGCACAACAGGAACGCCCAATGCATAAAGTAGCGTTTTACTTTCTTGAATCATTTCACTAGTTATTCTGCTCGTTCGTCCCGCAAGCTTTCTCATTTGAGAAATATCTCTGTTTGTTGTTGCTTCTCTTAATTCTTCTTTAGCCTTTTCTTTTACCTTGTCTCGTCGAGCACGTTCAGCAGCCTTTAAAGAAGGCATCTTTCCATCAAAAACAAAAACCAACTTCAGATTCTTTTGCATTAAGCGAGTTGTTCGAGCAAAAAGTCCTGTTAAATGACTGGTAACATTACCCTTACTATCTTTAAGAGGAGTGCCATCCTGTTGGCGAATGGTAGTGACAAACTGATACAACATGTTCATTGCATCAACAGCAATAATTTTCCCCTGTAATTGATCAATACTTGTTTCCTTAGCCGAAATAAGATTACTTATTGCAACGCCCATAGAGAATCTTAACAAGAAGAAGTATAAAAAACTACTGAAAAGATGCTTTAAGATGTTTTAGCCTTTGTTTCTGAGCTATTTTTGCCACAGATTATGGACGCAAACCTTTTTAAAGGTCTTCTTACTCTATTCTCTTATGCCTGTCAAAAAAAAAACAGATAAAATTACCCAAACAAAAGTAGCAAAATCATCTTTACTAACAGTTAAGAAACCAGTAAAAAAAGCAACGGAAAAAGCAACAACAAAAACGATAAAAAAAACTAAAAAATCCGTTACGGAAAAAAAGAAAACACAAACACCTTCTGAATCAGTGCCTCTTGTTATTGATAATGCTAGCAAAAAACAAAAACAAACAGGACCTATAAAATCGACTTTTGCTCGAGAACGAGTAATTACTGAAGATTTGGATATGGCAAGAGAACTCTTTAATCAAAGTGCTTTTGGAACCGTTCTTGAAGAAGGAAAAGTACAACTCTCCCTTACTGAAGCACTCTATCTAATGGAGAGAAAAAAGTTACTTGTTTTTGATGGAAGAAACAAACAATTAGATTTTCCAAGTTTTGTTACCAAAGCAAGCAGAGTAGAACCAAAATTTTGGATTCGTTATGCTGTCTATAAAGATATGAGAAACAGAGGTTACGTTGTAAAAACAGCGCTTAAATTTGGAGCTGATTTTAGAGTTTATGACCGAGGAATAAAACCCGGACAAGACCATGCTCGATGGATAGTTTATCCAGTACATGAAGGAGAAAAATATACCTGGTTTGACTTTGCAGCAAAAAACAGAGTTGCTCATTCAACGAAAAAACGGCTTATGATGGGCGTAGTTGATGATGAGAATGACGTGACGTATTGGGAGATTAAATGGGTACGGCCTTAAGACCTTTTCTTTTTTTGGAGTATGGCCTTCTTTTCCAAAAGTATAAAAACAATAGAAGACTTTTAACTTGTGATGGATACAGATAAAGTTCTCTCCCTTCTTCGCGCAAAAGGACCCCTCGTTCCAAATGATATAAAAAAAGTTATAGGTGGGGATACTATACTAGTAGGTGCTATTCTTAGTGAATTAGCAAATCGAGGATTTGTTAAAATTTCAAACCTAAAAAAAGGAAGCAGTCCATTTTATTATCTAGAAGGACAAGAAAAACAATTAGAACGATTTACAGAATTTCTTAATCCAAAAGATCAAAAAACGGTGCATTATCTCAAGCAAAAAAAAATTTTGCAAGACAAAACACTAGATCTTTTTTACAGAGTTTCTCTAAGACAAATAAAAGACTTTGCAAAACCATTTACTCTGCAAACTACACAAGGAGAGCAACTCTTTTGGCGTTACTATTTAGTTTCAGAAACGCAGGCAAAAGCAATACTTACTGAAGCAAATAATCCAAAACCAACAGAAGAGCATTCTTTACATCAAAAGGCAGAAAAACAAAAACCAATCATAAAAGTTTCTCAACAAAAATTTTCACAAACAGAATTGCAACAACAGGTAAATTCAAAGCAACAACAAACAATTTCAAAACCTGTTCAAAAAGCAAAGCCATTAGCACCAGAAGAAAAGTTCGAACAACAACATATAGCTTTAAACAAACCAATAGAACAAACGCCCTTTTTTGAGACGATAAGAAATTATTTTAAACAATCAGATATAGCTGTTTTAGAAGAAAAAACAATAACAAAAAACAGAGAATATGAATTTATTATACAAGTACCGACGGCAGTAGGACATATGGAAATGCTTTGTGTTGCACGAAACAAGAAAAAGCTCAATCAAACAGACGTTGCTCCAGCTCTCCTTAAAGCCAAACAAAAAGACTTACTCTGTTTTTTTCTTACAAATGGTATATTCACTAAAAAAAGCAAAGAACTCATAAAAAGAGAATACAAAGGAATTATTATAAAAACATTCTAGATTATTTCTACTGACCAACTTTTTTAATATAAAATAACTTGAAGTATGATGTAGACGAATAGAGTATCATTTGTTAAGAATTGTTCTGATTAACCAAACCAAACCTAATAGAAATAATAGTACTACAATAATTTTAAACGGATCAATTTTGGCCCATTCATATCTTGTTAGACTAGCATACACAAAGAAACCAGATAATAATACCATGGTTGATGAAGCAACATATTGGAATGCCCTTTTTGGTTTTTTTTGATACTGAGCACTTTTGAGATTATTGATAAATGTTTTGTCTTTTGATTTTTTACTAAGATATAAAAGTTCACGATGTGAACACTAAAATTAAAAGAAAAATAGAAAAATATATAAACATTATCTTCACAGAATTGTGTATATGAACTCAAAAATTCAATTCGGACTATTTATGTTAATTGTGCTTGCTTTTGTATTAACTGCTTGCACTAGTGGAAATAAGGCAGGAGTATCAAAATCTGTTACTGCTAATTCTATAGACTGTGGAAAAAATATTGATTGTTTCATTGAAGCATCAAAAACTTGTTCACCTGCTGTTTGGACTAATCAATATGGTTTAGGTTTTCAAATAACAGGACCTGCTGATGGAAAATGTAATATGTACGTTGAATTTGTTGACGGAAATTGCCCATATGAACAGGAACGTTTAACTACTATGCTAGAAGGTTGGAAAAACGGTGAATGGTCAAATGATGACTATGATGTCTGTAATCAAACATCACAAATAATAGTGGAAAAATAACTTTCTCCACATAAATGATTTTTTTATTCGACTTAACATTGGGATTTAACGAAGTCGTGAGCGTAGTGAACAATTTTGGAAGATTGTGAGCTGAGCAGTTTTCCTTTTATTCCTTGTTATGTGTCTCGAATGGAGCGAAGCGTAACGAGAGCGCAGTGTGGTCGAAGATTTACGAAGTAAATCTGAAGAAGTTAAAATAAACGCAAACGTTACTTATCGAGTTTCAAAGGTTGAAAATAAGTTCTTCCGTTATGTTCATTAACTCTTTCAAACTTTTCATGATCTACATAAACAGCATTAGCATCTTGCCGATTCAAGTATCTTAAATCAGTCATTTTACAAACAATTGCATGAGTCATCATATCATGAAAAGTTAGATGAACAACATCTTGAAGTTCTCCAACTTCACTAACTGATGTATAATTTTCAGGAAGAATGTAATTGCCTTTTTTATCCTTTGAAACAAACATAAAAGAATCTGGTTGATTTCTCCTTCTCTTAACTTGCAGAGTAATTCTATTTTTTGCATCTTCTAATTTAGCCACTAATCCCATACTACTTGAGAATAAAAAATGGTTTATTAAGTTTGCGTTTATTTTAATTAGACATAACATTGCGATTAAGAGAAGTTCGCGAAGTGAATTTGGGAAAATTCTTGCAAGAATTTTTTGTTTAATTGCTGTTATGTCTGGGTGAGCGAAATGAAATGGAGTGAGAGCCTGCAAGGCGTTACCGAGCCGAAGGCGAAGGAGTTTTTTCTCCTGCGTTAAGAAAATTTAAATCTTCTATTTTAAGGGGTGAGAAGCGCGCGCCTTTACTTATAACTTAAATTATATTCAGAAGGTATTTTTGTTAATTTTCTAAGATCTTTTGACCAAAGATATTCAATAAAACCATTTAATTTATCTTTATCTAAATAGGGAATTTTGTTATTTGTCCACCAGTTAGGATAAAATAGCATCATAACATTTTTTGGTGATTCTCTCTTCATATATGCAGTAGTTACTCTTTTTAGATACTCTGTTGTTTCTCCTCTCCCTGCAATTTTCAATATATCTACCCCTAATTTTTCATAAATCTTCACATCTTCAGGCCTAATCCAACAAGCATTAAGAAATTCAAGAGGATTTTTGCCTCTTATTTTATCACACCAAGTTTCAAATTTATCGTGAGTTTCAGAGCCTAATTGAGAAACTCTTCCAAGATAGGCATAATGTTCCTTCATTCTAGAACATTTATAGAGGCAAATTTCATTTGTAAGAAGCTCAACCTTAACCTCATATTTATGAGCTATTTTTATGTGTTCTTTTAATCTTTTCAAATCTCTATTAACTGATTGGTGAAGTGTAATTCTTTTTATTTGCTTATACTTTTTGAATAATCTTTCTGCTTTTTTGGGATCTTTAATAGCCATAACTATAGAAAGATTAATATTTAATTTTGGAAAGTTTGTACAAACAAAATCTAATGTTTTTTCATTAGCAATTGTTACAATACTAGGTTTTAGACTTTTAATCCACTTAAAATATTCTATTGCTTTTCCATAATTTTCTTTTTTTCTCAAATTTGGAAAAACACTTGAATTTACAAGGTAATTAAAATTTAATCCTGCTTTTTTGATTGTATCAATCCTTTTTTCAGCTTCCCTAACAGAAATATCTTTAACTCTCGGTACAGAACGTGCACTTCCGAAAATGCTAAATGCTAATGCTCCAAATACTTGGAAAATTTTATCTTTATTTCCTCTATTTAGTTTTTCTATATGAGTAACCAATTCTTTATCCCAATTTGTTCCAACTGAATATTTCATTTTATTCTTTTGTTATATAATAATCTTGTTTATTTATTAAGTTTTCTAAGCGCGCTTCCGTCTGGGGCGGGAATATATATTGGAGATTTAAATTTTTAGCAGAAGAAAAAATTCGACTTAACATTGGGATTTAGAGAAGTTTTGCCGTAGGCAAAATTTGGGTAAAATTCTGCAAGAATTTTCCTCTAAATCCTTGTTAAATGAGGGTGAGCGAAGCGAAAGGCTGCAAGCCGCCCTCGAGCATCGCAACGAAGTGAGGCGCGCAGAGTTATTCTGTTGCCGTTACATTTATTAATAAAATAGATAATCATATCTTTATAATGGACTTTTCAAAAGAGGAATTAAATAAAATTAAGAAAGATAAAATTTTCACAAAAAAAATCAATAACTCTAAGTATTGGATAAAACCATTATTTGAATACAAATCATATCCTCTTGGAAATATTAAAGCACATAAAAATTATTTTCAAGCACTAAAGAAATATTTAGGAAAACACATTCCTGAAACAAAATTCATTAAGTTTGATAAAAGAATAACTTTAATCGTCCAGAAACATATTGAAGGTAGAAGATTGAAGACTTTAAGAGAGATTAAAGAATTAATGAATCTAAAACAAAATAGAAGTTTCAGGAATGGACTTAAAAAACTGCTTGAAAATAAAAAGTGGGTTATTGATTTGTATATCTATAAAGAAAATTTTATCACTACAAAAAATAAAAAATTATTTTATATCGATGGAAGAATGCTAATATTTCCAGAACCAAAAGAAGATAGATATAAAATAAGTAAGAAAAGGACATTACGGCTTCTAAGGCAGACAGAATAATTAGACATAGCATTGGAATTTAACGAAGTCGCCGAAGGCGATTTTGGTGGAGAAACCTGCAAGGTTTCGAAACCGTTAAATTCCCGTTATATTCGTCTAACCAAAGGAAAGACCTAAAATTTAGTGCAACGATGCCGAAGGAAAATTTTAGAGTTGAGTTTGAGTTTTATTATATTAATTTCTGCGAAGCAGACAATATTTTAGGGGTGCCCAATAACAATAAATTTTAAAAGTATGTCGTTATTCTAATATATAAAAATGAATGCCAAAATATTACAAATACAGGGTACAGGTGATAAAATTGCTTACAATCCTACAATTCCTTTCGAAGATAGAGGAACTACTTGTATAGGGGTTAGAGTTGAGTCTCTTGATAGCGAATTAGATTCTAAAATATATTTTGCACATAAATTAAGAGAGAATATTTGGGAAATTGATGATTCTTTACCATTCCTTCATTTACAAGACCCAGTATATATGAAAATAGGTGATGAATCATATATTGCGGGCGTAAACGTTCAAGGTTCTGTAAATGGAGCTTTCCGGAATCAAGAATTTTACAGAGGGGATTCTATTAAAAATTTAGAACATTTTGCATCAGGTCCACCTGGCATGAAGGATATTCGTTTGGTAGATTTAGGAAATAGAATTGGAGTTTTTACAAGACCTCAGGGAGAAATTGGAGGGTTAGGTAAAATTGGATATTTAGAGATAGGAAGAATTAATGAATTGGCAAAATTAACTGAAAACGATTGGTATAGTGCACAATTGATTGATGGTTTGTTTGAAGAGGGTACTTGGGGGGGAGTTAATCAAGCAATAGTATTATCTAACAGAGAAATTGGTGTAATTGGACATAAAGCACATAAAGAGATGTCTGAAAATGATTGGATAAAACATTATCATGCAATTTCTTTTAGATTTGATACGAAAAGCAAATCTATAAACAAACTAAGAAAAATTGCAACAAGAGCGGATTTTCCTTCTTCACCAGCAAAAAGAAGCCCTGAATTAAGTGATATAATTTTTCCTGCAGGAATAGATAGAAAATTGTACTTATACTGTGGGTTGTCTGATTATTCTAGTGGAGTTAAAAAAATGAAACACCTATTCTGACGATTTATACTACAAACTTCAAAACAGGTACCTTTTTTTGCCCTAGGCTCTTAAATTGAAACTAACATTGGGATTTAATCGAGTTGACGAAGTCAATTCGGAGAAAATCTGCAAGATTTTCTGATTAAATCCTTGTTAAACTCTCTGAGGTGAAGCCGAGAGCGAAGCGTGACCGAGCGATCAAAGGGAGCGAAGGAGTTTTCAAAAATCCGTTTATCAAGGACAAAGCCCCATAAAAACAAGTCTGTAAGGGGAGGAGAACTTACTAAATAATTGACTACTTATTAGTGGTTAAAAATAGAAAGATTTAAATACTAGTTCTACAATAGTATAGATATGACTCAATATAATACACAGGCTCAAATAGAGTTATTTGCTGATAGTAGGCACGTTGAGAGATTCAGCAAAGAACAAGATCTATTACTGCAAAATGCGAGAAGAATGTCTCAATCAAGTACTTTTCCTAGTTTACCAAATGGTTTTTCTGATGATTTAGTTGGATTAGTGGAAAAATATCAAGACAGTTATAGAGCATTTGAAGGAAATACTGAGCCAGAGCAAGTAAAAGAAAGAGCAGATAATACGAGATTCTATGAACAAAAATTTGAGCCTGAAGTTAGGAGATTGAAAAACCAGCTTGAAGATACTGATCCAAAATCTATTCCGGAGTATTTGGGCAGAGGAAGCAATGGTTACGCTTTTGGAATAGAAGTTGATGGACAAACATATGTTGTGAAATTTGGAAGAGTTGGACAGATGAACTTTGAGCTAAAACCTCTACGAAAAGGAAGAGGCATATCCAATTTGTCTCAATTGGTTGCCTACTCATTTGAAGATGCTGCAACACTTATGGAACTTTTGCTGGGAAGAAATGTTACTGATTATGATTCAAGTACAAGACCGCAATATACGGATGCTGAATTGGAGGGATTAGTTGGAACAATTGACATAATGCATAAACATGGCTTGGTTTCAGATCCAAAAGCATCAAATTTCATGTATGATCCTGAAGCTGGATTTTCCGTTTTAGATTATCATGTTAATGAACATGGACATTCTGCTGCTGATTCAGTAATTGAATTAGTACACGCTTTGACTTACGCTACCGATGCTCAATCCAGCTGGAAATTAGAAGATTTAGATAAAGAAGAGTATAACAGATTAAATTATGATGGTGCTTTTCAAAGAATTGAAATGACTTCAAGGTTGCTTCATATCATGAAAGATAAGTTTTCACATATTTTTACTGAAGCATTGAGAAGAAACGAAGAAATGAAAGCAGATACAAGATTATCTAGCTTTGAAAAAGGTTATTTTGACAAAGCAAGATTATTGAAAAGTGCAGAGGAATATGCAAAACCATTTCCAGATGCACAGCAAAGAGCGGAAGCAATTAAGTCAAGAGTTGCAGATATTGAGTCATTAGGATTTTTCTAAGTTCTCTCCCCCACCTATTTTTTTAGGATTTTTGAAAATTGAGTTTAACATCAGGATTTAGAGAAGTTTGGTTTTGAGGTAACCCACAAAATCGAATTTGGATGGAGAAGTCTG
>CAYRYB010000003.1:0-125484 GCA_964428395.1 uncultured Methanosarcinales archaeon | reverse complement strand
TGTTTTTTTATCATATTTTTTATTATTTTTTTATTTTCCTTTTTTGTTCGTTTTTGCTTAGTAATGTATTGGGGTGTATTGATTATGTATGATGAGTTTATAGTAAAGCTTGCAAATGCAGGAAAAGATTTTATTGCGCAGGCAAAGGATGCGTCCGTTGCTCTTATTAGTCATTTTGATACTGATGGTCTTTGTGCCGCAAGTATTCTTTTGCAAGCGTTGCAACGAGAAAATATTTCTGCTAACAAAACGATTGTGCAAAATATTACTGCTTCCTTGCTTGATACAATTGCTGAAGATGTCGTGATTTTTTCAGACATTGGTTCTGCTAAATTATCTCTCATTGAAGAGAAACTTGTAGGGAAAAAAGTTTTTGTGCTTGATCATCATGAACCACAAGGTGTTGTAAAAAAAATTGTTCATCTTAATCCTCACACAGAGGATATCACAGAAAAAAACAGTATTAGTGGCGCCGGTGTGGCTTATTTTTTTGCTTTAGGAATGAACCAAGAAAATAGGGCGCTTGCTTATTTAGGTGTGCTTGGAGCGATTGGTGACACTCAAGAACGAAGTGGTTTTGAGGAGCTCAATAACAGAATTTTGCAACATGCTATTATTCAAAAAACGATCAAGGTTGGCGAGCGTCTTCGTTTGTTCGGTCTTTTCTCGCGACCTTTAGTAAAAGTATTAGAATACAGTTCTGATATTGCTATTCCTGATGTAACTGGCAGTGAAGAGGGCGTAAAGCGTTTTCTTGATGATTTACACATTCAATATGAATGGCGTGGTCGCTTAAAAAAGTGGTATCATCTTCGTTTATTCGAGCAAGTTGCAATAACAAATAAGATTTTAGAATTAAAAAAAGATACTCCTAAAGAAGAATTGATTGTACCAACGTATACGTTGCTAGATAGAAATTTTCGTCGAGAACTTGTTGATATGAAAGAGTTCGCAACGGTTATCAATTCTTGTGGTCGTTTAGAGGAATATGATGTGGCAATAAATGCTTTACAGGCAGATGCAGTTGCTCAAGAACGTGCCTTAATGAATCTTCGCGTTTATAAATCTGCAATTCACAACGCTTTGCAAGTAGTAGATACATTTCGAGAGGAAGGAAAACTATTGGTAACAGAAAAACTTGTTGTTATTAATTTTAAAGAACTTCTTCGTCCAAGTCTTGCAGGTATTGTTGCTTCCATTCTTGCGCGTAACAAAATCTATAAACAAGGTGTTGTAGTATGTACGCTTGCGCGCATGGGTGAGCAAACAAAAATTTCTCTTCGTCTTAATAAAGATTCTTCAAACTTGCATTTGCAACGCCTTTTATCAGGTATAACAAAAACGTTTGGTGCGGATTCGGGCGGTCATGATCACGCTGCAGGAGCAGTTATTCAAACAAAGGATGAAGATGCTTTTATTGCATCGTTACAAAAAGCTCTTGTATGAAATAAAGGTGTTTGCAAAGAGTTTGTTGCTCTCTTGTTTTTTTTCTATTTTTTGTTTTTTCTTCTTTTTTTCTGTAGTATCGTTAGCTGGATGTTACTTGTATAATTGTTCTGGATGAAAATATTTTTGCGCGATAGTACTTGCTTGTTGTTGCTTCTCTTTTCTTATTTCCTCAGTTGCTTGTGTAATACCTTTGCGAAGCCAAGTGACTTTCTTAACGAACGTCTCAAGTTTTTCAGCAACAGGTTCTTCATTTCCAAAAGTTCTTAATTTGATGGGTGCTTCATTGGCAATTATTTTTTCAATATTGCCTCCTTTTTCAAAAAAACTATAAGAAAGATCTAACTCTTTAGCAAGTTTTCCTACAGTATACATAACGGGCGCAAGTTCTGTTTTAAATAAAGAATAATCTTTTTGAAGGTATAATTCTGTAAAGAATTCTGTTGATGCTACTGTTAAATTTTCTCGACCGAATCCTTCTGAAAGAGTAGCGCGAAGTTGCACATAAAACATCTCGTCTCCTTTTCCGAATTGTTGAAACGAGACTTCTTCCCAACGTTCTTTATCATACCATTTCATGTTGGCAATATGACCATCTATTGCACAAAAACTAGAACCTCCTGTGATAAAATTAAAACTTACTAAATAGTTTGTCAATTCATCTAGTTTTGTAAATTCTTTTAGCACTTCTTGAGTGAGTGAATGTACTTCTTTTTGGTTTAAATTAGTCTTGTTTGACATACTGTTTTTTATGGCAATAGTTTTCATTGCGTTTAAAACAGTTTGAAAATTATTACTTCCTTTATTGACTTGTAATTCGTTCTTTATTATTTCTTCTTGTTTGTTAATATAATTTGCATGTATTGCTTCTGCAGTAAAAGAAGTAAGTCCTTTATTTCCGCCATATCCCACTTTTACTGTTGTACCAGCAGGAATACTTGTCTTTTTTGTTGATAGTTTTTTTGCAAGAATAAAATAAGGTCCTCTTTCTTCATACATATTTCTAACTAGTTCTCGTACGGTTTTATTTTCATCTGTAGGAGAAATAACTATTGGAATTTTGATTGTTGTCATTGTTTACTTGCTCCCCCACCTCTAAAAAACCTAATTGTCTTTGTCTTTAAAATGATTTTCATTGATTTAAAAGAATATGTTGATTTTTTTTGTTATGCGCAGTAAACTTTACATTCATTAAATTTATAAAGGGTATGCGTTTCACTTTCACTAGTGCGATTTATCAGCACCACCTTTAATGGTGAAAAATAAAAATCCCCTTGGTTTTTTTACATTCACCGCAAAGATTTTAAAAAAAAACGAGGAAAGAAACGAAAATGGCTTTAGTATATATAACATCAGAAACATTTGAAAGTGAAGTAACGAAATCAGATATCCCTGTTATTATGGACTTTTGGGCTGAATGGTGCGGTCCTTGTAAATTAATGGGTCCTGTATTTGAAGAGTTAAGTAATTCAGAAGAATATGCAGGAAAATTAAAATTTGCAAAGCTTGACACCGAAGCTCATCCAGAACTTGCTGGTATGTTTGGCATTCAGGGCATTCCTACATTACTTTTCCTTAAAGGAGGAAAGGAAGTTGATAGAATTGTTGGTTTTGCACCAAAAGAAATGCTTAAAGCAAAAATCGATGAAGCTTTATCGCGATTGTAAATGAGTTTGTATGTAAAGAGTTTGTTTTCCTTTTCGCGTTTCATTTATATTTTTGTTTTTATGTATAGTTTAATTGTTTGCAAACAAATTGTTGTTTGCAAAAGATTGTTTTATAAAAATAAGTTATGCACAAAATAGGAAGGAAGTGAAGAAGAATGGATGAAATTGTAGATATTGCTGTTGTTGGTGGAGGTCCTGCAGGATTTACCGCTGCAATTTATGGTGCGAGGGCAGATCGCTCGGTACTTATTTTAGAAGGTCCTATGCCAGGTGGTCAATTAACGTTAACAACAGAGATTGATAACTTTCCTGGTTTTCCAAAAGGTATCCAAGGTAATGAATTAATGAGTAATATGCGAGAGCAAGCCAAGCGTTTTGGCGCAGAATCTAAGTTTGAAACAGTAACACACGTTGATTTAAACACGCAACCTTTTGTTATCACCACTCAAGATGATACGACCTATAAAGCAAAAACAATTATTTTGGCAACGGGTGCTCGCGCAAGAACACTCAATATTCCCAGCGAAAAAACGTATTGGGGGAAAGGGATTTCTGCATGTGCAACTTGTGATGGTTTTTTCTTCAAAGGCAAAGAAGTACTTGTTGTTGGTGGTGGCGATGTTGCTATGGAAGAAGCATCCTATCTTACGCAGTTTGCAACAAAAGTTACTATTCTTAACAGAAGCGAGAACTTTCGTGCATCTCCCGTTATGTTTGACAAAGCGAAAGCAAATCCAAAAATTAAGATTTTAACAAACAAAGTTGTTGATGAGTTTTTAGGTGATGAAAAAGCATTAACTGGTGTTCGTTTAAAAGATGTAAAAACAAATGAGACTTCTGAGCTTATAACGCAAGGTGTTTTTTTGGCTATTGGTCATATTCCCAACACAGAATTTGTGCAAGAGTATTTTAAAACAGATCATGGCTATTTAACAACAGTTGATACAAAACTTCCTCTTCCTGGTGTATTTGCAGCAGGTGATGTACAGGATAAAGTATTTCGTCAAGCAGTTACATCTGCAGGTGCTGGTTGCATGGCTGCAATTCATGCACAACGGTTTCTTGAACAAAAAGAACATGAGGAACGTTCATCATGAGTCTTTCTTTTGCTTGCAAGAGAATTGATTTTCAAGATATTGTGATGTGCAGTTTTGATTTAAATAAAACTGAATATCACTTAGTTTTATTTCTTTTACAACAAAAAAAATCTCTTTCTGCTTCAGATATTGGTAAGCGATTACAAAAAGACAGAACTACGGTGCAAAAGGCGATGAAGCATCTGGCTGAAAAGCACTTGGTGAAAAAACATCAGATTAATTTACAGACGGGGGGTTATACGTTTGTATATGCTATTCAAAATAAAGAAGAACTTCGTCAAAGAATTATAACTATTGTAAGTTCTTGGCAAAAAAAAGTTTTAGACTCCATAAAAAAATGGTAAGGAAGAAACTATGATGAAAAAAGATGTTATTGAAAAACTAGCAGCACTTATTACAGCTGCGTTTGGTCTTGTTGCTGCATTGGCTTGGAATGATGTTATTAAAGCACTCTTTAAAGGTCCTTGTGGAACAGAAGGTGCAGGAGCTCTTTGTTCACTCTCATCAGGAGGTCCTTGGGTTTATGCAATACTTGTTACTATTTTGGCTGTTTTTGCAAGTATTTATATTGGTAAAGTTTCAGCGAGGGCAACTACAAAAGAAGAAGCTGGCCTAAAAAAGGTTAAAAAGAAGTAAGTACTATTACAGTATTATTTTTTCTTATTGCTTGAATACTTTTTTCTTCCTCTTGTAGTATGTGTATTGCTTTTTGAGTTTCAATTGTAGTATCTACGATGTCATCTAATGTTCTAAAATAATTGGCTGTAGCTATAGCTTCTTTTGTTATTGCGGGTTTTGTTATGCTTAACACTCTAAGAAAAAGTTTTCCTCCTTTAGATGGCTCTTGCTTAAAATAAGCACGCGTAGTAACTCTGTTCATCAGAGAGTGAATTATGAAGCAAAATAAAAATGTGTTGGTGCTAGTTTATTTCTTCTTCTTTCCTTTTTTATCTTGTAGACGGATAAGTTCATCGGTGTACTCACTATATCTACTATGTGTATTTTCTAAAAAACCATACCATGCAAGAAAAATAGCGATTAAAAATAATCCTTGCTCAAAGGTCATGAAGTTTCTAAAAAGAAGATATCCGCCACCTAAGAACAATACAAGCATAATATTATAATTCCTGCGAATTGTATTTTCGTGCCGTTCTCGTACGTGAATGTTCTTTTCCCGTTGAATTTGTTGTCTAAGAACTTTTCTAAAAACCATAATTTCACCTCTTTTAAAGGATTTTAGGAATTTCTCCTATAAAAATGTTTTTATAACTTTAGAAGAATCTGTTCTCATTTTTAACAAAATTTGTTTTCTTATTCAAATTTGTTTTTTTTGTTGTAAATTTTTTTGTTGTAGATAGTTATTTTCTGGGTGATTGTTTCCAAAGGGATTTTTAAAAAAAGAAAAAGAAGGCGCTCCATGGTGTTTTAGGGGAGGGTGGTTTGTGAGAAATAACATCCACAAAGTGCCTTCTTTTTGTTGGGGGTTTACTGTTAGGAGTAATTACTCATGATGTTTCCGCAGGAAAATGCTCTTACGTTTTCTAGCGGGAAAGGGGGGGTCTGCGCAGTTCTTGTAGCCACATGAGGCCTACACGCATCATATTCTTATTGAATTTCTCGCTAATCTTGTACGTTTTTTTGTACAAATCATAGTCAATAAGTCCCATTGTTTTCATGGGGGTAAGGATGCGATCGTAAAACTGTCGCTTATTGTAGGAAAGTTTCACCTTCTTTTTCTGCCGGAAAGGACCTTCGGTTACCGTTTCAATCGTCGTACCATCATGTAGTGCTGTTGCAAACATGCTCATCTCTGTTTTCCCGATTTCGCCACCTTTGACTTTCATCTCCTCGATAAGTAGCTTCGCTACCTCAACTTGTTGCATCGTTGCGAAGATAATTTCAAAAATGTCTTCTGGCAGGTTAAACTGATCAAAAAGGATAACCATAACACATTAATTATCCACACCAGTATATAAATGTTGTGTTTCTGTATACAAATATGTATACTAAGTGGGTTTTTTATCAACTTTTCTTTAAACTGCTCGTTTCGAGCTCTATTTCTTTAAATAACTGATTTCTTAAGGGTTTCATTGGTTTAATAAGATAAAACAACGAGGAAAAGGTGAACTGCTCTCATTCCTTCTCTCTTACTTAAGCAGTTACGTCATTTATAGCGTGCATTTAGGAAAGATTAATAAATATGTGTTCATTACCTATTTGAAGAGAAATGATTGGAAGAACTAAAATAAAGAAGGACAAACTACTCTTTTTACGACCTTTTTTAGAGCATTCTGTGGCTCCTGATATGATTCGGGGGTTAGATACGCAAAAGTACGACATTTCATCGCTTAATTACAACGAGAAGTATTGCTCAGAAGACATTCCTACTGCTGCTAAAAAAATACACCATAGATATACTTCTATACTTTCAGAATCAATTACGCCTACACTTTTTTTTATCAACGAACAAGCACAATTACAACAACTTTTACAACTTGCGCAAACAAAGCAGTTTGATCTTATTATTCCAACAAAGGCACGTTATGTGCGGCTTCTTTCAGAAAAAAAATCTCTTTTTGGCGATAAAGTTTTCGTACCTGATCTTGATGTAGTAAAGCTATGTACGGATAAGGATAAAACCTATGAATTTTTTGGAAGGGGACCCTCACCAATTCCTGTTCCTGATTATGCTCCTTTGCAAGGTTGTGATGTTATACTGATGAATGATATACTTAAAAAGAAAGGTGCGCGTTTTGTAAAACCTGCAACGAGTAGCGGTGGTGCAAAAGCTAGTTTTGTACACTCTCTTGATGACTTTGTTCAAGAATATGGAGATAACCAATCAAAACTTGTTGTTTCAGAAATTTTAAATCGACCAGAATTTAATCACACCATTGTAGTACAATATGGTGAGCCAGTTGTTCAAGCAACGTATGAGTGCCTTTCTTCTCAGGTTGGAGTTTCTCGTGAGAATATGACTGTTATTGATTATCATTTGCATTTGCTTGGTGAGAGAATAATTGAATACTTACAGCGTAGTTTTGGTGAAAAAGCAGTAAATGGAGTGTATAATATTGATTTTCTCTTAAACGATGAAGGAAATCCTGTACTCAGCGAAATAAATGTAGGTAGACTTCCAGGAGGAAATGCAATATTTAATTTTGCTGGACAAAATGTTGCGGATCAGACAATTCAGGCAGCGCTTGGTCACCTGCCTTCATCAAAAACATCTTATGAGCCAAATATTATTCACAACAGAACAACAGATACTCTGCGAAAGTATATTTTACAAGAAGCTACTCGTAAACTTGCTTAAAGAGATGATTTTTTTTGTGTAAGTAGTATAATAATTTGTTTGCTAACAGTTTCTATTTCTTTGTCGATGGAAAAAATATGGTTTGCACCCTGTACAGAAATGAGCTTAATTTTTTTATTTTTTAAACAAAAACGTTTTGATTCATCAATAGGGATGGTGGTATCATTTGTTCCATGAAAGATGATCATAGTATCTTTAATCGTTTTTGCAAGAGATGAAATGTCGCCAAGTTCTTGCATTTCTTGAAGTTGTTCTTTAGTAACCTTAAAATTGTTTTCTTTATTTCCAAAATAGTAAAAACTTTTCATCTCTACTTGCTTTTTATACTTTAGTTTCTGATATGCAAGCATTTCTTGCGTAGTTAACAAATTGATACGAGGAGTGATGGGAAAAAGAAAAGGAATAAGATGAGGATATTTGTTTGCAAAAAGAATGGTTTCTGTTGCTGCTTTGCTATGCCCAACGAGCGCAATAACGGTATATTTTTGTGCTTGTAAAAATTGTACGACAGAATGTATGTCTTCTACATCTTTTGCATAACTTTCTTTTTCAAACAATCCTTCAGATTCTCCGTTGCCAGAAAAATCGAATCGCAAAAGAGAATACTTTTTCTCTAAAAGGTTTGCAAGTCTGCTAATAAGAGAGCTTTCTTTTCTGCCTCTGGAGCCATGACAAAGAATAATTATTTGTTTGTTTATGGGATGAAGATGTAATATGCCCGCAAGTTTTTCTCCTTGTGAATTTTTAAAAAAAACCTTTTGTTTTTTTGCGCTTTGCATATATTTTTTTTATTTGCTTTCTTTAAAAATATGACTATTTGAAAGCAGTTTTATTATTTGCTATTTTTGACCTTTTTAATGTTTTTTTTAGCTTTACTTATTATATGTATATCTTTCACCACCTTAAAATTTATATACTAAGTTTTTGAATATTTCATTCCGTTATGACAAAATATGTTATTGTAACGGGTGGTGTTATTTCTGGTTTAGGAAAAGGTATTGCAACAGCTTCTATTGGGCACTTGCTTTCTTATGATTACAAGGTCGTCCCGATTAAGTGTGATGGATATTTAAATGTTGATCCAGGAACGATGAATCCTGTTGAACATGGAGAAGTTTTTGTACTTGATGATGGAACAGAGGTTGACATGGATTTTGGTCATTATGAGCGTTTTTTAAAAACGACTTGTAATGGCAGACAAAATTTAACCATGGGAAAAGTGTTTTATGAACTTCATGAGGCTGAGCGGGAAGGAAAGTTTTTAGGAAAAACAGTTCAGTTTATTCCTCATGCATCAGGTCATATTGTTTCGTGGTGGAAGTCTGTTGCAAAATCTCAAGGAGCCGACATTTGTTTAGTGGAAATTGGTGGTACTGTTGGTGATATGGAAAACGAATTATACTTGGAAGCTGCTCGTCAACTTCGTTCTGAATTAGGAAGTAAAAATGTTTTTTTTGTTCATCTCACGTATGTTCCTATTCCTGGCGGTGTTAATGAGCAAAAGTCTAAACCAACGCAACAATCGGTAAGTTTACTCATGCAACGTGGCATTACTCCTTCTTTACTTCTTGCGCGATGTAAAGAAAAAATTACAAACAAAATTAAACAAAAAATTTCCACTTTTTCTAATGTGCCTTTATCAGGTGTTATTAGTGCTGTTGATGTGGATAATGTCTATAAGATTCCTTTATTGTTTGAAGAGCAGGGTGTTGTAGAAACGATTAACAAAAAGCTGCACTTATCTGCAAAACCTTCTCTTGCAAGATGGTCCTCTCTTCTTACAAAAATGCAGGGTAACAAACGCACCATCACTGTTGCTATTTGTGGAAAATATACTGCGCTTGAAGATTCCTATGCGTCCGTTGTAGAAGCACTTCATCATGCTGGAGCAAGTAACGAGGTTAATGTGCGCATTTCTTGGGTTGATACAGAAGATATTGAGAAAAAAGAACTATCTGTAAAGGATAGTTTGAGCGATGTTGATGCAGTTATTGTTCCTGGTGGTTTTGGTTCTCGTGGTGTTGAAGGAAAGATTGCGGTTATTACGTATTGTCGAGAAAATAATCTTCCTTATTTGGGTTTATGTTACGGCTTGCAATTAGCAGTCATTGAATTCATGAGAAATGTTGTTGGCAAGAAAGATGCACACACAACAGAAATTAATCCAAAAACAACAACACCTATTGTTGATATTTTGCCTGATAAAAAAGGTGTGAAAGACTTGGGTGGAACGCTTCGCTTAGGTGCGTATCCTGCAATTCTTGCGAAAGGTTCTTTGGTAAGTAATTTATATAACACTCAAGAAGTATCTGAGCGTCATCGTCATCGTTATGAGGTTAATCCTAAGTATCATAAAGATTTAATAGAGAATGGTTTGACGTTGAGTGGGATGAGTCCTGATGGTCGTTTGGTTGAGTTTATTGAACTTAAGAATCATCCTTTTTTTATGGCAACACAAGCACATCCTGAACTAAAAAGTTCTTTAGAGTATCCCGCTCCTTTGTTTGTTGGACTTATTGCAGCTGCAAAAAAATTACAAGAGAAATAAAAGAGAAATAAGTAGGTGTTGTTTGTGTTACTGTGTTTTTATTTTTTAATACTTCTTCTTTAAGAAAATTGTTGTTTACGTTGTGATATTATGTATTATGCGCGATAAAACGTTTTTGTAAATATTCGTTTTCTATTGGTCCAAGTAACGCTCGCAGTATGTCGCCTTGTCGTGGTGTGTAAAATATCCATTTATTATCTTTAATTTCTGTTTCTAAAATATTTTGTACATTTTGTATATCTTCTCTTGGTCCATCTCTGTCTTCTCCTTGCTGAATGGTATATATTTCTAGTTGTCCTTGTTCATTGATATGTTCTCCTAATTGAAGATTATTTTGCATTGGAAAAGCAAGTTCTGTTCGAATTGGTGCAATGTGAAAATAAAAATTGTTAAAATTAATAGTTCCAAAATCTTCTTTAATATTTTGATAATTTCTGCGAAAATAGCGAGGATCATCTGTAACTTTTTCTTCATGATAATCTTTTTTTATGGGAAGAACACAGACAACATGTCCTTTATCTTGAAGAGAGATTACTTTTGCATATGTTTCTAAAGAGTAGTCGTTCTTGTCGGTAAGAAGTATATCATATTGTTCTCCTGTATGAACATTAACGAATCCTAAATGTTTTTGTTGTTCATGTGCTTGGATGGAAAAATTTGTTGGAATTTTTTGCGCAAGAAGATTTAACGTTTTTTCAACAATTTTTTCAACGTTTTGTTTCATGAGTGTGTCCTCTTTTTTACTTGTTTTCTGGCATTTGCTTTTTTTTAGTAATAATCGTCTTCTAATAAATCTTCAGTGCAACGAAAATCTAAGTCAAGATCATCTTCAGAGAAAACACCTAGAGCGTTTTGTTCTACAGAGAGTTGTAAAAGTGCATCGATTGTTTTTTGATTGTTAACTTTTGCTACGCTTATTTTTTGTGTTGGTTTATTTTCCTCTGTTAGTATTTCTTTTTGTAGTTTGTACGCTTCTCCTTGCTCACCTTGTTCTAGAAAATTAACAAAGTATTTTTGTCCTTTGTATTGTAGTTGTTCGTACGTGTCTCCTCTAAGTTCTGCTTGTGAGCCAGTATAGTTGTTCATTATTTCTGTTGTCATGGGTAAGCCTCTTTATTGTTTGTATTGTATGTGCTTGTTTATAAATATTTCTATTCTGTAATTACTATTAAGTAGTTAAATAAATAGAATACGTGTAAAATACGTATATTTTATTTGTCAAAAATTTTTTGCAATAAGATACTTGGAGGAAATGTTTAGAAAGAACGTTGAAAGAGTAATAAAGTACCGTCTTATTCATTGTTTTTTTAGGTATTTTTTAGGTATCTTTATAAATCAAACAGCGTTTCCTAGCGCTACAACCGTTACACGTATCACACGGGTCAACTTGAGTGACTTTGTGGCACATGCTTAATTGATGCGGAAAAAAGGTTTGAAGGCACGTTGTTGTTCTTCGCTCTTTTTCTGCTCAAAACGCAAAAAACGTGAACACTATCTTTGATAGGAGGTTTGAAGATACAATGGATAAAAAACAAATTATAACAACGCTTGGTAAACTTCGTTCTGAGACTAAAGAGCGAAAATTCACGCAAACGGTGGAATTAATAATTAATCTTAAAGATATTAATCTTAAGAATCCTGATGAACAAGTAGAATTTTTTGTGACGTTACCAAAACCTTTTGGTAAAAAGAAGATTTGCGCAATCGTTGGTGGTGAGCTTTTAGAAGAAGCAAAAAAAGTTTGTGATTTTGTAATCACACAAGGAGATCTTGACACGTATAAAAAGGACAAGAAATCCTCTAAGAAGTTAGCAACGACCTATGATTATTTTATTGCGCAAGCAAATATTATGGGTCAAATTGCAGGAGCTTTTGGTCGTGTATTTGGTCCTCGAGGAAAGATGCCTAATCCTAAGGCTGGTTGTGTTGTTCCTCCAAAAGCATCATTACAACCTTTATATGATCGATTGCAAAACACTCTTAAAGTTTCAGCAAAAAAGTTTCCCGTTATTCAATTAGCGGTAGGAAAAGCAGATATGTCTGATGAAGATATAGCAGAAAATATTTTGTATTTATATTCTCAAACAGAGCATCATTTGCCAAAAGAAAGACATAATGTTCGAGGAGTCTTGCTTAAATTAACGATGAGCAAGCCTGTCCAAATTTAGGGTATATAAAAAAATGGTTCATATTTCAAAAGCAAAAAAAGGAACGGTACAAGAGTTTACAAAGCTCATAGAACAATATGATGTTGTTGGTGCAGTGAACATGGAGAACTTACCAGCAAAGCAATTACATAACATGCGCGTGCAGCTTCGGGATACTGTTTTAATTAAAATGTCTAAGAGACGTTTACTTACCGTTGCCATAAAAAATGCAAAAAAAGAAGGTATACAAGATATTATTCCCTACCTCAAAGGAATGCCTGCATTATTGTTTACTAATAATAGTCCTTTTACCCTCTTTAAAACATTAAAGAAGAATAAATCAACCACTGCAATTAAGGGAGGTCAAATTGCACCGCATGACATTGTCGTTTCAGCAGGACCAACGCCTTTTGCTCCCGGACCTGTTATTGGTGAACTTGGTTCTGTTGGTATTAAAGCAGGGATTGCTAGCGGAAAAGTTGTTATTAAAGAGGATACTGTTGTTGTAAAAGAGGGCGAAGAAGTAAGTTCTTTGCTTGCAGGTCTTCTCACAAGATTAGGTATTGAGCCGATGGAAATTGGGCTTGATTTAACAGCTGTATGTGAAAAAGGAGAAATTTTACCAAAAGCAGTTCTTGATATTGATGAAGAACAGTACATTGCAGATGTAACGACTGCTGCTAGCTGGGCATTTAATCTTGCTGTTCACAGCGTATTTTTAACATCTGAAACAACACCTGTTCTTATTCAAAAAGCATTTGCTGAGGCAAAAGCTTTAGCACTGGGTGAAGATATTTTAACTGACCTTACCGTTGGCGATACCTTAGCCAAAGCACATAACCAAATGATGGGTGTTGCACGCCTCCTTTCCGATGAAGCGCTAAGCGCAGAATTAAAGGGTGCACAAATTGCAGTTCCTGTTATAGAGACAACTTCTGCTCAGTCTGAGGAGAATAAGTCAGAGGAGAAAGAAGAAAAACCCAAAGAAGAATCAAACGCCGCAGCTGGCCTTGGTGCACTTTTTGGATAATAAAAATAATGAAAATTTGAAAATCACAAATTTGTAGTATGCCAAAAATTTGAAAAGAATTTTTAGCATGATATTACTAAACATATATAGGTGAAACAAATGGAATACATTTATGCCGCAATGCTCTTGCATAAAGCAGGAAAAAAAATTGACGAAGCTGCTGTTAAAAAAGTTTTAGATGCAGCCGGGGTTACAGTTGATGATGGTCGCGTAAAAGCAGTGGTCGCAGCACTTGATGGTGTTGATATAGAAGATGCTATTAGCAAAGCAGCAGTTGCTGCTCCTGTAGTAGCTAGCGCGCCAGTTGCAGGTAGCAATGCTCCTGCTTCAGAAGAAAAAAAGGAAGAAAAAAAGGAAGATAAGAAACCTGCAGCAGATGCCGCAGCTGGTCTTGGAGCCCTTTTCGGTTAGAATCGTAAGAGTTTGTTAAAGAAGTTTTACACTTCTAAGCGAAAATTTTTCCTTTATTTTTTTTATTTTAGAGTGTTTTTATTTTAATGCGTAGCACGTTTGTAAAGTAGGTTGATTGTATCATGTCTGATGATGTTAAAGAGCAAATGAAGAAGCTTAAGAACCTCCGTATTGAGGTGAGCGCTCTTAAGAAAGAGTTAAACAAACTTAACCGAGAAAAAGAATCTTGGTTTGCAAAGCGTGGTGAGATTAATAAAAAGATTAGCAGTCTTATTTCTGGAGTACGTGGTTCTAAGGATGAACGTAACGAGATTACACACCAAGTAAAAAATCTTAAGAAAGAGCGTGACACATTAAATAAGGAAGTTTCTTTGAAAACAAAGGAACTTAACGCTTTAAAGAAAGCGTATGATGCTGTTGTTTCAAAGTATGCTGTTAAAGAGAATCCTTCTTTGTTAAAAAAGAAGATTGAGAAAATGGATTATACGCTTCAGATTCAGCCGATGAGTTTTGAAAAAGAACAAAAGTTTACTAAAGAAATTAAACTTTTACAAAAACAGTACAAAGAAGTAAGTGCAGTTGCCAGTGACTGGGAAAAGGTGCGTTCGTTAACGCGAGATGTTTCTAAACTTCGACGGCGAGCTAACGCAGCGCATAGAAAAATTCAAGAGCATGCTAAAAGTTCTCAGAACAAACACGAGGTATTGGTTGAGCGTTCTGGGGAAATTGACGAATTAAAAAAAGAAGAACAGGCCGCGTTTGATAAATTTAAAGAATACAAAGAGATTTTTACTGAGAAGAATAATAAGCTTAAAACATTACTAAAAGAACTTGATGTGGTTAAGAAGGTTTTAGAAGAGCATAATATTCTAATTGAAGAAAGCAAAAAGAAGTCTGAAGCAAAGGAGATTAAAGAGCGAGCTAAGGAAGTTGACGAGAAAGTAAAAACAGGTAAGAAGCTTACTACCGAAGATCTCTTGGTTTTTCAGAAATCTCTGCAAAAATAAGTTTTTTTTCTTTTTTCTAACAATCTTAAAGCCCTTTATTTGGTAGTCTAAAGCCTTCTAAGTTAAAACAAAACAGTAACTACTATAAAGTGATGAAAAAACGAAAGGTTTAAATACTTCGTTATCTACGCTATTGATAGGTAGCACAATGTATGCTTCAAAAAGAGGTGAAACTTTACAATGAATCGAAAAAAACAAATTACTGCTTTAACGACAAAAGTTGATGGGCTTACTAAAGTGAAATCTGATTTAGAAAATACCATCCAAAAAATTACTGCTAAAAGAAATAATGCACAACATGATTATGAATTGGCACAAAAGAAAACTATTGCTTTAAATGATACTATTTCTTATTTGCGAGAAACGCAGATTCCTGAACTCAAAAAGAATGTGTTGACAGAGCAAGATAAGTATGATGAGTTAGAATCAACTCGCAGAGAGCAAGTTGCAGCTCTTATACTAAACCAGGATATTGCTCATGTCGGTGCAAATCTTTCAACTGCGGTCGATAAGCAGTACAAAACAGAACTGCAAGAAAAACTTAGTTCTATCAAACAACGGGAAGCTGAATGGGGACCTGGTAGTAATTTCTTTTCTTATGCTTCGTCAGGAACGTTTGCTTATTTTAATAATTTAGGCGCTAAAGTAAAAATGCATAGAGGATTTGTTCACGAAGATAACTTAACGTTGAATGAAAAGCTTAACAAAGGTGAGCGAAAATTACCTCAAGTTGCGCTGAGTAGGGGCAATCTCGTTACCATTGCTGATTTTATGAAGACGTCTATTTATGAGTTTCTTAAAGAAAAACATGCAGGAAGAGTTGATGGTAATCAAATTGAAGATTTTGCAGATGATGATTTAGTTCTTTCTTTTAAAGATAAAGATGCCTATGGTGAAAGACCATATCATAATATTCTTGTATTCTCTGTTGAAGCAGACAAGGAGAATGCTTATGGTGCTATGGTAAAGAACGATCTTCGTTTATTGATTACGGCAAGTGCTGTTGGTGCTTTTGAGAACGCTTTAGGACGTGGTCAATACGTGATGGCAAGAAAAATTGCTGATAAATATTTAACTGAAAAAACAAGTTCAGTTTTTGCTCCAATGATTAAAGACATTGCAGAAAAAGATCCAAAAGCAGCTGGGTATTTTATGAACCTTCAGTTTACCAAGTAATTTTTTCTTTTTCTTTTTTCTATTCTTAATTTTTTCTTTTTTTCTTATTTTGTTCTTATTTTTCCTCATATTTATATAGCTCTTCTTCCTCCTTTTCTCTATGACACTGTATTTAATTGGTCTTGGCCTGTATGATGAGAAAGATATTACGCTTCGAGGCCTTGAGATTGTCAAGAAATGTGACGTTGTCTATTTAGAGCAGTATACTTCTATTCTTGGTGTGAAAAAAGAAGCACTTGAAGAATTATATGGTAAAGAAGTTCTTGTAGCGCCTCGTGATATAATAGAAAAGCAAGCCGAAGAATTATTACTTTCCATTGCAAAGGAAAAAGATGTTGCTCTTTTAGTTGTTGGTGATGTGTTTGGTGCAACAACTCATGCTGATTTACTTCTTCGCGCAAAAAATCTTGAGGTACCAACAAAGATTATTTTTAATGCTTCAATAATGAATGCAATAGGAGTTACTGGTCTTGAACTTTACAAATTTGGCAAGACAACCAGCATAGTTTTTCCTGATGACGATTGGTACCCAAATACACCCTATGATGTTATTAAGGAGAATAAGAAACGTGGTTTGCACACTCTTTGTTTATTAGATATTAAGGTTGCAGAATTAAGCAAGGAAGATTTACGTAAAGAAGATACACTCATTTTGAAAAAGTCTTTGCCACCGCGATTCATGACTGTTAATCAAGCACTTGATGTATTGTTGCATCTTGAGCATCTTGCTGGAGAAAATGTTCTTTCTGATGATACGTTAGTTGTTGGTATCGCAAGAATTGGTCATCCTGATGAAAAGATTGTTGCAGGAAAAGTAAAAGATGTGCGAAACGTTGATTTTGGTGCTCCTTTGCATGCACTTATTATTCCTAGCACGCTTCATCATATCGAAAAAGAACTTTTAGAGAAAACAATGTACCCTCAGAAATGAAAATACTTTCATCAACACATTAGTTCTGAGGGCATACAAAATAGTATTTTTTTCTTTACGTTATTTTGTTTATTGCTTCTTTGCTCACTTGAACTTTTTGTTGATTTGTAACAAAGGCAATAAAATCATCAGTGTTCAAAAATCCCTCGTGAGCTTCATTATTAATAACTAAACTGGGAGTGTTTTTTATATCATAAAGATTCTTAAGAACATTTACTACAGGGCTATCTATGTTGCTGTCAAAAGAGTATATTTTCATTCCTTTGTATTTTTTATGCAAGTAAGAAAGCACTGCTCCTTGTTCTGAACATTGTGGGCAATCTCCTTGATTTGAATAGAAATAAAGCACGATAGTGTTGTTCACTCCTTTATCATTATTAAGACAATCTTTTACTCGTTTTTTAGCAAGCATCCAATGTCTTGCTTCTAAGATAAAATATTGTTTTTTAAGTTCGCTTACTTGATCGTTATTACTTCCAAGTTGGTTTTCCATAAAATCAAGTTTTTCTGAAAGGTCAAACAATTCGCTTGTTAGATATAAAACGTCTTTATTTTGGCAAATATTTTCTGCTAAAATATCGTATTCCACTTCTATTCCGAGTGTTTGCGTTTGAAGTTGATTGCTTAAATCAATCACTGTTGAGACTTTCTTACTGGTGTTATAGCTTCCTAAAAGAATTCCCGCTGAAAAAATAACGATGGTGAGAAGTAAGACTAACACCGTTTTTTGTATGGAAAATTTTTTTCTGTTCATGTTGTTGCCTCTTTAGTATTTTCAGATTTATGACCCCACTTTACTTTGTCTTTTGTAAATAAAACGTACCAAATGGATACGAGCCACCAAAAAGCGTAGAGTGGTGCATAAAACAACGAAAAGAGAATGTATGAGTATAAGATTGATTTTTTTTCGTGACTGATAATTTTTGCAATAATGATTATGGTAATAGTAAAAAGTAAGGCGATTATACCAACCATGGCTGGTCCCGAAGTATTTACAAAGAAGGAGTCAAAATGAAAAAGTCTCCAAGTACTCATATCAAAGTTTATTGCATGCCAGCTTAAAAAAGAGTTTTTTACTGCGTTTATTTTGTTAATAATGAGATAAAAAAGTATGGTGATGAGTAAAAAAACGGAGATAAAACTTGCTGGTAATATGAAGAGTCCAAGGTTTCCTTGTTTTTTACTACCCAATACGTGCTTGTAATTAAGTATGTTCTTGATAAATCCGTGATACCAACGAAGTCGTTGCTTGTATAATGTTTTAAATGTTTTTGGACCAACGGTGTACACAAAAGCATCAACACTGTTTTCTATAACAAGATTATTTACTTGTGCGCGAAGTGCTATTTCTATATCTTCTGTATGATATGATTTTTTATAAAGGCCATATTTTTCAAATACTTCCATACGATAAATACTAAATGGTCCTGGTGTTACATGTATACTGCCAAGTTCAGCAAAGACTTTTCGAAGAAAAATTCCCATAAGATATTCTATTGCTTGAATTCGTCTTAAGATTCCTTTTGGATTATAAATTTTCATAGAAGGTGTGACAACAGAAATATTCTTATCTTCAAAGAATTTTATGATTCTTCGTAATGCTTTTTTGTCAACGAATGAATCTGCATCTAACGCTCCAAAAAATCTGCCCCTTGCTTTTTTTATAGCAAAATTAAGTGCAGTATATTTTCCTCCGTTTTTCTTTTTAAAAACTTTAATATTATTTGTTGTATGTTGTTTAGCAAATACTTTTGCAATTTCGAATGTTTTATCAGAACTTCCGTCATCTACAACAATAATTTCTAATTGTTTTTTGTCATAATCAAGTTTTGTTAATGAAAGTAACGTTTTTTCCAATGTTTTTTCTTCATTATAACAAGGAACGCAAATGGTAACTGGTTGAAATATTTTGGTTTCTCCACGATGGAGATTGTTTCGATGTTCAAAAAGGGTGATGAGAAAGTAGATTGATGTAAAGAGTCCAAAAAAGGTAGCAATATAAATGAGGAGGTCTCCAAAATTAAACATAGTATTCTAAAGAACATTTCTTTCTTTAAAAATTTACTGCCTTGTTTATGTTATGGTAGGGTTTAAATCGACTTTAGTCGAATCATTCTTAAGGACTTTATAAATAGAAATTTTTTCTTTGCAACTATCGTTAAATGTTGCCTCTAGAAAGAGTCTCTTATTATGTGTAAGTATTTCTTGGGGAAAAGCAGCTCCTTTTTTAAGCACATATACTATAATTTCTGGAGTATCACCTTTAAATATTTCACTCATATTTTTATCCCATATACTTCCAACATCGTAATTATTATAATACCCATAAATAGTCCAAAAATTAGAGGTGACTTTTGTTCCTGGAGGATAATGTTCTTGCAAATACACAATGCTTTGTTGTACGGCACCGTTATCTTGACAATGTTTTATCCATTGTAATTCTTGCACGGTTCCAAAGCTTATGTAGAGTGCGTTTCCTAAAAGAAAGAGTACACTAAAAATGATGATGATGTATTGAAGGTGTTTTCTTTGAGGATATTTTTTAAAGAACCATGTAAAGAGGTATTGTGCTCCTAAAACGATTGCTATAAGAAGGAAGGGGAGCATCATAATGCTGTATCGTAATAGTTTCATCCTGTTAATTCCTGCATAAAAAATAGCGGTAAGTAAGAGTATTCCGGTAAGTAAAATCCACTTGTTATTTTTTCTTTGTGTGGTGCATAATGCAATGATAAAAGGAATAAGTAAAAGCAGGGAAAGACCAAAAACAGCATAGATGTTGCTAAAAAAGAGCCATGCTGACTGCCATGGTGCATGTTGAAGGATGATTGCGCCTTCGCCAAACAGATCAAATAATGGATTGCCATACGTGATAGTGTTGCCAATGAGCCAAACAAGCAAAACTGCTCCTCCTCCAAGCAGTATTCGTTTTAATGTATTTATTTCTTTTTTGACGAGTAAGTCAACACCTAAAACGAGCGCGAATAATATTGCTGGAAATCGTGTTAGAAAAACAAGACTAAAAAGAGCACCTATTGTATAGTCATGTATTTTGTTATTCTTTTTAATATACAAATAAAAAACAAGCATAGTTAATGTGATTGATAAAATATCATTATACACTCGAAAACCCCAAAAGAGAATTGGTTGTGAAAGTGCGTAAAGAGTACTTGTTAACAATGCTAACCAATCGTCATGTAAGAATTCTTTTGCAAGAAAATAAAGCATGAAAATGCTTGCTAAAGTGATAAGAATCATAAGAATTTGTGCGACTACAATTGATTCTCCAGTGATAAGCCATGTTCCACTAATAATATATTCTAAAAGAGGAAATCGGTAATCTTCTGTGTAATAACTCTGCGTAAGATGACTTCTGGCGTTGGAAAGGTATGCTGCTTCGTCCCAGACGATTATTCCTGATGATTGCTCGGTGAAAAAGAGAAAGACTCCTGTGCTTGTAATAAGCAAACCCAGCAGTATGAAAATAATAAATTGTTGTTTTGTTTTTTCTTGTTTATGCCTTTTGCTCATCTATACTCTTTTCTTCTTAATCTTTAAGAATGTTTTTATCTTGCTTTAGATGAAATATTACATCTGTAAGTTTTCTTTTTTTTAGTGGGAAGCAACCAAAGAACAGTATGTTAAAACATGCTTTGCTACTCTAAAATAGTGTTTGTTCTTTCAAAACCTTTAAATACTGCCTTCAGGTGTATCTTGTTTATGCTGTTCACATCAAAAAAAGCAATGTCACCTCTTATTGCTACAGTTCTTCTCATTGCGTTTGCGGTTGCGCTTGGAGCAATGATTATGAATTGGAGTGCAGGCGTTGAACCAGATATTGGTTCAGGAAGCGTTAATTGTGATTCTGTTTCTCTTAGTAATGCAGGGAGTGTTTGCTATGGGAATACTTCTTTATCCTTTAATTTACGAAATGATGGTGATGCGCGTATTGATGCTGTAAAACTTATCATTACTGATGATTTTGGTACAACGCAAACAACAATTAGAGACTCTGCTCTCATTGCAGGAGAAACCATTCAGCGAGAAAAACCTTATGTTTATAATGACGGAACAGTAAAGTTGGAGTTTATTCCTCTGCTCGGCGATAAAGAGGGAAATTTTCAGTCTTGTGATACAAAAGGATTTTCTCAGGAAGTATTATCTGATTGTTAGATTATGAGTTACTTGTTTGTAATATTGCTATTTTTACTGTTATTAATCATTTATTCTCGTAAAGTTTATATGTTCATTCTTTTTACAGTATCTTATGAAAATTGCCCTTTCTATTACGAAGTCCGTTGAAGAAAACGCTGCAAAGTATTTTGAAGAAGCAAAAAAAGCCAGAAAGAAAATTGTTGGCGTAAAAAAAACTATTTTGCAATTCAAGGAAAAAAAGGATGAAGTTTCGGATGTGTTAGAAAAAGGAGAGTTTGTGTCGGAGATAAAACAGGCAAGTGACGAGAAACTATTTTGGTTTGAAAAATTTCACTGGACGATTTCAAGTGAAGGTTTCTTGTTTATTGGTGGGCGAGATGCTACAACAAATGAAATTGTTGTCAAAAAACACACGCAAAAAGATGATGTAGTCTTGCATACTGACATGGCAGGTTCTCCTTTTGTTGTTATTAAAAAAGATAAGAACGAGGTAGAACAATTCTTTGGTATAGGGCTTGGAAATGAAACCTTGCCCGCAGAAATTGGTGAACAAACACTCGTGCAGGGAGCTAGTTTTGTTTTGGATTATGCTAGAGCTTGGAAGTTGGGTATGAGCACTGCTGCCGTATTTTATGTCACGCCAGAGCAAGTTACGAAGAAAGCTAATCCTGGCGAGTATTTACAAAAAGGTTCTTTTATGATTCGTGGAAAAACAACGTATGTTGATGCGCAGGTGAGTTTTGGTCTTGGATTGCTCACAACTAGTGATGAGAAGAGAAAGACGCTTGTGATAGGTGGACCAATGTCCGCTGTAAAAGCACATTGTAAAAACGTTATAGAACTTGTTCAGGGAAAAGAAAAAGCAAGTGTTGTGGCAAAAAAAATAAGGCAGTTTTTCTTGCAAAAGGAGAAAACAAATGTGTCTTTGGATGCAATTATTCGTGTGCTTCCCGCAGGCGGTTGTCAAATAAAAAAAATAAGAAAAAGAAAATCAGAACTATAAGTGTTCTTTTTAACCCACGAGTTTTCTTAAATGTCGCAGTTCTGCCTCTTTTTGTTCAACAAGTTTTTCTAAATGAATATTAAACTCTTTGAGTTGACTTAATACACTTAAAAGACGATCAATTTTTTGTTCTAATGCCTGAATAGCATTTTTGTCCTGATTATACACTGCATTAGTCACGAAATGTCTGAGGTTGGATACGGCCATTGCAACATTGCTGGTAACATTTTCATGTTCGCGTTTGAACATATCTACGATTGCCGGATCTCCTATTTTTTCTGGTGTGTATTCATCAACATCTAACAGGAGATTAAGTCTGCTTACATCGCTGAAGAGATTTTTTAAATCTTGTTCGAGAAGTTTTTTTTCGTTATCACTTTTGTTTTCTTTTCTTAAATGTCTCTTCATTGTTCTGCATGCAATCCAAAGTCTGTCAATATCGTTTTGTAATGTTTCGCTCATTAGTATCACCTGTGAAAACTTATACTGCTTTATCTTGTGCTTTTTCTTATTTAAACTTTTCTTTCCTTGTTTTCTTTGCTTTTTTCCTTGTTTATTACGGGAAAAACACCTTTATAACCGCAAGCGTTGCAAACATAGAGTGGATTACCTATTCCTATGATGAGATTAATTCCCTCATTGCTTGCTGCAACCATTTTGTAATCACTCGCGCCACAACGAGGGCAAACCCTTGTTTCTATTTCTGGCCAATTTTTTTTTGTCGGCCATAATAAAACATAGGTAAGATAGAAAATAACACCAATACTAAAAAGCGAGATGAGTATGGACGTTATAAGATTCATTTTGGGTGTTGCCAGAGGAGTATGAATACAAGTGCAAAGCAAAGTATGCTTAGATAGATAAAAATGGTCGCAATTGCTTTCGGTAGAAAAATACCCATGATAACAAGTAAAACACCTATAACCGAAAGGAAGACTTCTCCTTGAATAAATCGAACGTTTTTTTCTAACACGTTCATCTGTTTCTTTAGGTGTTCAACTGGTTTTTTCTTAATATACTTCACGACAAGAACGTTCTTGTTACTTATGCTATTCATAACTTGTGGAATGTATTGACTAGCATACTTCCCGCTATGAGAAAGAAATGTTTCTTCTATTTCTAAATCAAATTTGTTTTGCACATATGTTTTTAATTCTGAAAGTATGCGTGTAGTAGCAACAGAAAAAGAAATTTTTTTTGCGATAAACTGCAGTATTGTACTGTCTTCTTTAACAATTTTTTTTGCGTAAGGCTTGATAATTTTTACTTGAACTTTGTTGCCATTTACTAGAGTTGCTTCGTGTGTTTGTGTTATGACATCAACAAAAATTGCCCTTTTGTTAATGTTGGCAAAAATGGTTTCTAATGGTCTGCTGTATTGTTTAGCAAGTGTTGTTTTAAATTCTTGAAAGGATATTGGTGTTCCTTTATCGCGAAGTTTTGTCAATGCTTTACAATACGCTGCAGGAATTAAATCTACTCGAAACCTGAGCATTTGCCCAAGAAGAACGAATCCTCCACCAAGATCCTCCAGAGCATATCGTAATCGCTTCTGTGGACTTTCCTTATAGGTTTCTTCATTGATGTTCTCTTGCAGGAAACTGCCAAAACCTCTTTTTATGAGGGTTTGTTTTACTTGCTCATATCGTTTTGATTGCATCTTTTTTATTGAGCGTTGATACTATATAAATGATATTGGTTTGCTGTTTATTGATTTGCTGTTGCTATTTGTGTTATGAATACATTGTTATAAGTTCACTTCTAAGAAAGTCCTTTAGCGTAACCTTTAAAAAGCGCTTCTCTTTACTTTCCCCAGTTTACCGTGTACGCGACGGTGGTTGAATGGTACAATGGGGCCTTGCCAAGGTGTTCAAAAACGCTAGTTTTTTGATACCAGCAAAAAGGCTTCGGCCCGGGTTCGATTCCCGGTCGTCGCACCATTTATTTCTCTGGTGAAACACACCCATTGCTATTTTTAGAGCTATTTTAGACGAATCTTTATATTTGATAAAGCATTTGCGTCTATTATGGGAATTCGTTCATTTTTTAAGAAGGAAGTTATGGAGTTAAGTGTGCCAATTAAAACAGTGCAATCTCGTTTTGTTTATGTGAATGGTTTGTGGTTTCAAAATCTTTTGATAACGCTTAAAAGTGATGTTTTTAATGTTGATTGTGGTTATTATGGTCAAAAGGAGACTACTCGTCCCTTGATTGAGAATGAGTTGTTGATATTTCCTAGTTCTGCACATGTTACTGGTTCAACAATCCATGAATTGAACACTTATCTTCTGTCAGGGAAACCTCTTTTTGTTGTTTGTGGCGACTCAAAAGATGGGAAAGAATCTTTCTTAGATGATTTACAAGAGTTTATTCCTGGGTTATCTTTTGAATATTTTGTTCATGAATCTCGTGGCTGGGCAAAACAATTTAATAATACTGCTTTCAAAAAATATGCTGAACGTAGAGGAGAATATAAATTTTCATTTGAAAAAATTCCTTCAAAAGGAAAAATATATGTTACTAGTCAGGCAAACGAGCCTATTGCTTGGTCTTATAAGAATATTTACTTTATTTTTGGAAATTCTTTTTCTTCAATAAGTAAAACTGATAATTATTATCAGCGAGATAATACTCGCGAAGTGAAAAAAAGAGTGGTTGCTTACGTTGGCGATATAATTGATTTATATTTATCTCTTAATATTGCTGAAAGAATAGATGTGCCTTCTTGGTTTGCTAAATTTTTCATCCTTGATGAGGGTGAAAAAATAAGAACTAGAGATTTTTTAAATAGTGAGTTACAAAAATTTGAGGAGCTAAAAGAATTATTTATTTTAGATGGTAAATCTTTGGAGAACTTATTAAAAAAGAAGTTGGTTGAGCTAGGTTTTTCTCTTTCGTTAATTGGTGATGAAGATGCTGTAATTGATGGTGATGTTCCTTTAATTTTGGAGATAAAAGGAACAAAAAATAACCTAAAGAAAACTATGGCTTATCAGTTATTAACTCATATTGCTGAAGCAAAAGAGCGAGTGAGTGGTAATCTTAAACCTCTACTTTTTATTAACTACGAACTTAATAAATCTCCTGAAAAAAGATTATCTCTTGATAGAAAAAATCTTTTATTGTGTAAGAACGAAGGTGTGGCAGTTTTAACTCCTGCTGTTTTTATTAAGCATTATTCTTTAATTATAGCTGGCGAGGAAAGTTTAGATGACTTCAGAGCTTTGTTATTAAAAACGAATGGTTTAGTTGTTTAATTTTTTGTTTATTACTTTTTTCAAAATAATTTATTAATTCATTTGTCCAAGGATTATTTCTAATTTTGTCATAATAATTCTTTTCAGCTTTCAATCTCTTAACTAGTTGTTTTGTTATCTCTTCTTTGTTCTTAAGCTGTCTCTCCATGAATGAGCAAAGTATAACTTGATTTAAAAATCTGTAGGTGTTCTTCGCTATTTATGGGTGTGTTTCTCGGTCGTCGTATATCTATTCTTTAACCGTTGATTTTATAAATGAACTTCTGCTCTTTTTTCATACACGAGCCTGTAGCTTAGTCTGGTTGAGCGCTGGTCTTATATGACTGCGTCTCGCTTATAGGGACGTTTGCTCCAAGAGAGCCAGTGGTCGGGGGTTCAAATCCCCTCAGGCTCATTTTTTTAACAAGAAAACCACTACCTTTTTAAAGGAAAGCTTGTTCTTTTGGCTTGCTTAAGGCAACATTTCGGGCTCTAGAGTCTCCAAAGTCGTATCTGGACTTTTGTTGTTATTTTCGGGCAAGACGACTAACGAATAAAAAATTTGTTCATTGGCACTTCTTATAGAGTAGATTCTATTTAAAGACGCTCCGGTAGTGTAGTCCGGCCAATCATCTCGGATTTTCGATCCGAGGACTCGGGTTCAAATCCCGGCCGGAGCAGTTCTTCTCTTTAGAAGAAATTTTTTTACAATAAAACAAAAAAGTAGTGAAATAAAACGAAAAAATATTGAAATAAAAAAGGTAACATAAAAAATGAAACGATCAAGTAGACGTTGGAAAAAGAAAGGTCAAATGCGCTGGAAGTGGCAACGAAAGCGTATGAAGAAAGAAAAGCGAAAACGCTTGAGTAAATAGGTGATGATTATGGCTCCAAAAAAGAAAAAAACAACTCAAACTAAGGTTAAAAAGAAAAAGTGGTTCTCTGTCATCTCCCCAAAATTGTTTAATAATGTGGCACTTGGCGAATCATATGTTGCTGATAGTGAGCAATTAAAAGGCAAATATATTACTGCTAATTTATCAATTATCACTGGTAATATGCGACGACAAAATGTAAACATGCATTTTCGTGTAACAAAGGTCGTTGAAGGAAAAGCAGAAACAGAGGTTATTGGGTATTCTCTTATTATTGCAGCATTGAAACGATTGGTTCGTCGTGGACGAAATAAGATTTCAGATTCTTTTCTAGCGAAGACGAAAGATAAGAAAGTTTTACGTGTTAAACCGATGATTATTACGTACTCTCATGGTACGAAATCGGTGCAGTCTGCTGTTCGTTTGGAAGCTCGACGAGTTATTCGGGAATATACTTTTACAAAATCTGTTGAAGAATTCTTCTCCGAGATTGCTGATGCAAAACTACAAAAAATAGTCAAGGAAGCTTGTAGTAAGATTTTCCCTTTGCGTTCTATTGATATGAGATCTGCTGTCCTCGAGGAGAATACCGATGTTGTTGTAACTGATGATGCGGTAAAAACAGAGAAGGTAACAATCAGAAAAAAGGACAGGGGCGCGCTTCATGCATTAGTTGAAGAGCAGTCAGAACCGCAAGCAAGATCTGAAGTTGAAGTGGATGCTGAAGAAGAAGCTCTAGAGGAGCAAAAAGAAGAGGCTCCTGAGGACTTTGTTGATACTGAAGAGAATAATCTTCAAGCAGAAGATGCAGCAGTAAAAGAAGATGTGATACAGGAAGATGACGCGCAACCTGTGCAACCTAAAGCAAGCGAAGATACGTTATTAGATGATAGGCTTGGTAGTAAAGAGAAATCTTCTTCTGAGCAACTTTCCCCTGAGCAATCCTCTTCCGATGTGGTTCTTAAAGAAAAGCAAGAGAGTATTTCTTCAAAAGCAAGTAAGGATGTTTCCAAAGATGCTTCTACTTCTAAAGAAGAACTTTTAAAAGAAGCAAAGAAAGAATAATTATTTTTTTATTTTTTTTATTTTTATGTTGTTTTTTTATGTTATTTTGATAAAATGACCGATTATAATCTTGAAACGGAACGCGTTATTGCTTTTATTAAGAAGAAGGCCGCAAAAAAAGTGTGCTTGCAACTTCCTGATGGTCTGAAACCTTTAGCAAAACAAATTACTCATGATATTAGAAAAGAAACGGATGCGCAAGTTTTTATTTGGGCGGGCAGTAATTTTGGTGCTTGTGATATTCCTTTGGAAGTCCAGCGTCTCGGTGTTGATGTGCTTATTCATTATGGTCATAGTAAATGGGTGTATGATGTGGAGCAAACAAAATATTCTAAGAGTTTAAAACCCCTAAAATAGGCTTCTTTTTAGCAAACATTTATAAACAGAATTGTCTTTACTTATTTCATCAGAGAAAAAAACGTGTTAGAGAAGAGTAGAAAAAATACTTTTTTTAAACGAAGAATACAAAAACAGATAAATATTGCGCACATCAAATTCTTAGTAGTATAACACAATACCTTTATAGAGTATAACTTCTTTGATGATGATGCGCAGGAGTAATATAAAATGAACATAGATAATAAAACTATAAAACAAAATATTCATAACAATCAACACGAGCAGAACTCGCAAAACGCAGTTTCTAATTTACTCGTGGTAGAATCTATTAAAGAAATGAAGGATTCTCAAGTAAAAGGTTTAACATATCAGGTTACTGGTTTTGTAAAAGATGTGTTTCGTACGAACGAAGGACTTAATATTTTTACAATTACGGACGGCGAGGATGATTTTCGCTTAGTTAAATTTATTCCTGGAAGTATTGCATTTCCAGACATAGCTAAGGATGCTTACGCTACATTTCAGTTTAAACGAAGACATTATGAAGGAGCGTTGCAAGGAGCAATAGAAAAAGCATGGAAGGCAGTTGGTGCTGAAGAAGTTAAAGCAAGAGATACTATTGAAAAACAATTACTTGCTCAGTTTCAACCAAAATCAAAACCTCAATTAAAAAGTCCTAATTTTGTAAAGATGCATGATATGCTAACTAAAGGTGCGGCAGTTATTCGTCAAGCGGTACTTCAAAAAAGACCTATTGTTATTACTCATCATGGTGATACAGATGGTTTTTCAGCAGGTATATTGTTGGAGCGAGCTATTCGTTCTATGATTGATGAAGTTCATCCCTTCTTAAAATTTCCATCAAACTATTTTATGAGAAATCCTTCTCGTACACCTTGGTATGATGTAATTGACGCAACAAAAGATATTGGAACTTTCTTAATGAATGCAAAACGAAACGATCTTCCTCCTCCATTAATTATTATTGTTGATAATGGCAGTACCGAGCAAGACTTGCTTGCTATTCGCAAAGTAAAGATTTTTGGTGCTGATGTTATGGTTGTTGATCATCATGACCCTGGAGAAAAAGATGAAAATGGTCAAACTGCAATTTGTAGAGAAACTATTGCTCATGTAAACCCTCATTTAGTTGGCATTCATGACAATATGTCTGCATCTATGGTATGTTACGAACTTGCTCACTTAGTAAATGAAAAAGTAGAGTCTAATGCATTTGTTGCAGCAGTTGGTGGAATTACAGATAGATGTGAAGGTGTAGAAATAGATGAACTCATTAACATAACTGGTAAATCAATAGAATATATTCGTGAAGTTGGTTTATTTGTTGATTATGAAATTTTTCAAACAAAGATGAACCTGCAAATAAGTCCAATTCATACCTTGCTTTATGGTCCTGAAAAGAAACGTGACGCACTTGTCGCATTATACAGACCAATTGTGGCTGAAGCAGAAAGTGAACTAAACTTAGTAGTGAAAAAATATACTAAGCAAGAACAAAAAGGAAAATATACCGTATTTGATCTTGATGGCGAAGTAACTGCTATGCGCGGAGACTATTTCTCTATTGGTAAACTAGCCGCAATTGTTGGTAATAATTTTAAAGAAGTACAGCCAAGAATAATTATGGTGCATACAGAATCAATAATCGTTTTTAGAGCAGAGCAAGAACAAACTCTTTTTGACGTAAACAAACTTGTAAAAGTTCTTCGAGAAAGTTTTCCTTACGCGCGTATCAGTGGAGGAGGCCATGCGGTCGCAGGTAGTGTGAAATTACTTCCAGCAGCAAAAACTGAAGTTATGATAAAGATTAGAGAGTATATCTCTTCTCTTTAATTTGTTATACTAAAAAATTTCGACAGAGATTTTTTCTCTGGGGTCTAATACCCCGTTCTTTAGATCGAAATTTTTGGTATCCTAAAAATCTGCAGATACTATGAGTGTCACGTCATACCCCGTCCCTTTAGGGCGCGGGTTTGACACTCATTGCAGATTTTTATGATTTTCTTTTTCACTTTTTAGTTTCAACACCCTTTTTTATAGCTGACAAGCATTTTTTTCTATATGGAAAAATATGAGGCTTGTTTAGACTATATTGATAAGTATTGGGAGAAGATTATATGTTTTTTTCCAGAGGATGTAAAAACGCGTATTGGTTTGCCTCATCACTTTCTTTCTCCAAACGATTCTTATTTTAAGAATGATCAATTCTATTGGGATTCTTATTTTATATGTCTTGGTCTTTTAGCAAGAGATGAAACTCATTTAGTCAAAGGTATTGTTGAAAACTTTCTTTTCCTTCAAAAGCGTTTTGGTATTATTCCTTTACGTAATCAGTTTTATGACTTAGGAATTTCTCAACCCCCTTTTCTTTCATCATTAGTCTTGGCAGTTTATGACAAGACAAAAAATAAGCGTTGGCTTGGTGAAATGGCTCATGTTCTTGAAAAAGAATTAAACACGTATTGGGTTGATACGCAAGAAAAGAAACATCATATACTTGATTGTGGATTAAGTCGTTATTGTGATCATGAAATAACGCATGTAACTGCAGAACATGAGTCAGGTTGGGATATGACGAGTAGATTTAATGAACATTGTCTTAATTACGCACCTATCGACTTGAATAGTTTATTATACAAATATGAAACTGATTTAGCATTTATATTTACAGAACTTGTTGATGAAACAAAAAAACAGCATTATAATGCACTTGCAGAAAAAAGAAAAGAGTTAATCAATAAATTTTGTTGGAATGAAGACCAAGGCTTCTTTTACGATTATAATCATAAAGAAAAAAAGCAAAGTTCTTTTTTTTCACTGGCTGGTTTTTATCCTTTATGGGTTGGACTTGCATCGGATCATCAAGCTCATAAGATGAAACATCATATTGCACAGTTTGAATGTGAAGGTGGTTTGGCTAACACTCAATCTAATAATCTTTCAGAGGAATATAAACAATGGGATTATCCTAATGGTTGGCCTAATCAACAGTTTATTGTAATAAGCGGTCTTGCAAAGTACCATTTAATTGATGATGCGAAGCGTTTAGCAACAAAGTGGCTTGATTTGAATAATAAAGTATTTACAGAAACTAAAACGTTGTGGGAGAAATATGATGTTGTGGCAATGACAAAAGGAAAAGATGGCAGATATATAACACAATCAGGTTTTGGTTGGACTAATGCAGTTTTTATTTTATTGTATGACTTTCTAAAACATGAAGCAACATAATTGTTGCTGATGCACAAAAACAAATAGCTTCTTAGGTAAATGTAATAATTTTTTGCTAAAACATTTTAAGTTTTGTTTGTCGCTATTTTTTTTTAAGAACTTTTTTATTTTTTTTGTTGTTTTTTTTACTTTTATTTTTTATTTTTTATTTTCTTTTTTTGCTTATTTTAACGTCTAAAACACGTTAAAAAGAATAACATTTAAATATGAGTAAATGAAAAATCATTGTGTTGCTAACTCTATGTTAGCAACTAAAGTTTAATAACAAAAAACCGCGCGAGGTGTAAGGTTATGGTAGCAAAAAAGAAAGCAGTAAAACGAAAGGCACCAGCTAAGAAACGAGCTGCTCCTAAACGTAAACCTGCAAAAAGAAAAGTTGCAAAAAAGAAAGTAGCAAAGCGTAAGCCTGCGAAAAGAAAGGTAGCTAAAAAGAAGGTTGCTAAGCGTAAGCCTGCGAAAAGAAAGGTAGCTAAAAAGAAGGTTGCTAAGCGTAAGCCTGCTAAGAGAAAGGTAGCTAAAAAGAAGGTTGCTAAGCGTAAGCCTGCGAAAAGAAAAGTTGCTAAAAAGAAGGTTGCTAAGCGTAAGCCTGCTAAAAAGCGAAGATAAGTAATTATTGGGTTACTTTTTAGAACTTTTTAACAATATTTTTTTATTTTTTCCCCTCGGGGAAAATCTTTTTCTTGCGTAATGTTTTTACTTATGTATTGGGACATGTATTTGTTAACATGAAATAATTTTCGTTTCTTTGAAGCAGTAGTTTGTTGATATAAAATTATTTTTAAGAAAAATGTAGTTTTAAAGGAAAGATGTAGTTTTAAAGAAAGAAATTCTTACAGTAACTACTTTTTACATTTGTTTTTTTATACTTTTTTTATTTTTTCTTTTGTTTTCTTTGTTGTTGCTTTCTTAGTTGTCTTTTTCTTAGTTGTCTTCTTAGTGCTTTTTTTATTTACTGTTTTTGCAGGTTTCTTTTTATTTGGTGTCCCATCTGCTTTTGCTGTATAATGGCATTTGGGAAAATTTGAACAACCAATAAATTCTCCATAAACGCTTTTGCGAAGAACGAGTTGACCACCACATTCAGGACAAGGTTTAGATAATGCTTCTTTTGTTTTAGGATCTTTTAATTCTTCTTTTTCTTCTTTTTTCTTTGAAGGGCAATCCATATTAAAACAAACGGTTCGTTGTGAGCGTCCTTTACCAACTTTAATGAGAGGAAATCCGCAAAATTCACACTTCTTGTTTGTTGGTGTAACATTTTTTCCGTTGCCGGGAAGACTATACACTGCTTTACAATCTGGATAACGATTACAACCAATGAAGCGTTGTTTTGTTTTTGGAGAATAACGAATAATAAGTTTTCCTTCTTTGCAAACTGGACAATCACCAATAGTATTTTCTTTTTCTTGACTTTCAAATAATGATTCTTTTAATTCTTTACCTACTAGTTTTTCATTTTTTTGAAAATCAGCAAGAATTTTGTTAAGTACTTGTTTTGCTTTCTCAATTACTTTTTCTTTTGAAGATTTTTTGTCACGTATACGTTCCATTTCTTCTTCAAAATCTCTTGTTAGGTCTTCTTGTACGATATCAGGAACATATTTTTCTAAAATATCTTCTGTTTTCATACCAATTTCTGTTGCTTCAAGTGTTTTTTCTGCCATGTATCCCCGCTGGTGAAGCGTATCAATAATTGCAGCTCGTGTTGCTTTTGTACCAAGATTTCTTTTTTCTAATTCTTTGATAAGGCTTGCAGGTGTATATCGTTTTGGTGGTTGCGTCATCTTTTTTAGCAGTTCATCTTTTTTGTACCTTACCTGTTGACCTTCTGTTGCTTTTGGTAATTCTTCTTCTTCAAGTTTAACGTGCTTTCCATAATATCGAAACCATCCGGGCTCAATAGTTCTTGTTCCTTTTGCTAGAAAGTTTTCTTGAGTGACCGTAATAGTAATTTTGTTTGTTTCTCGTATTGCTGGTTCTGAAAAGGTTGCAAGAAATCGCCTAACGATAATATCATAGACACGCGTTTCTCTACTGCCTAACTTGGAAAAATCTGGTATGATACCTGTTGGATAGATAGCTGGATGTGCAGGATCTGTTTTTTTACCATTATTTGGTTGAAGAATTTTTTTTGCAAGTATCTCTTGTGCAAGTTCTTTGTATGTTGCGCTTCGAAGAAGTCCTTGAAGTAATTTTTTGTAACCGAGTTCAGGAGGTAATTGTTGTGAACTTGTTCTCGGGTAAGATATCCATCCATTTGTGTAGAGTTCTTGTGCTGCTGCAAGTGTATCCTTTGGCGCAATCTTTAATGAGCGATAACTTTCTGTTTGTAATGTTGTTAAATCAAAAGGCGTTGGCGGTTCTTTTTTTTGTTGTCGTTTTTCAATTGCAGTAATAGTTCCGTCTTTTCCTTTAATTTTTGTATATATGGCGCGTGCTTCTTTTTCATCAGTAAACTTGTCTTTTTGGTGTATTGTAGTAATACTTGTATTTTCTTCATCTAACATTCCTGTGTAAAAAATTTGCCAATAGGGTGTTGGGATAAATGCGCGTACTTCCTTTTCTTTGTCAACAACAAGTTTTAATGCAGGACCTTGCACGCGACCACTAGAGAGTTGTTTGTATAATCCAGCTTTTTTTATTGCGGTGCTTAATGCTCGAGAAACATTAATACCATACATCCAATCAAGAAAGTGTCGGGTTTCTCCAGCATTTGCTTGTCCCCATTCTAGGTGTTTATTTTTATGTTCATAGCTTTTAATGAGATCCTCTTTGGTTAGTGTGGAAAACTTCATTCGGTTTGCATCTTTTTGTTTGCATGCATAGCGAATCATATTAAGACCTATTACTTCTCCTTCTACATCAAAGTCAGTTGCTACGGTGAATTCGTTTGCATTCTTTGCTAGTTTTTTAATAACAGTAATGTATTTTTTTGTGTGTGCTGAATTTTTATCCGCTTCATATGCTGGAACCCAACCTATTTCATAACTAGGATACTTGTATGATTTTTCTTTTTCAGCAAGAGAATACACGTGTCCAACTGCGCTAACGATGGCAATGTTTTTTTTGTTATGTGTAAGAATATAGTATGAAACGTTGTTTTCGCTTTTTTTTAATGGCTTGCTGTCAGCAAGTGCTTCTGCAATCTTTTTTGCTTGGCTGGGCTTTTCGGTAACAATGAGCTCATAGGTCATTAATAGTAAAAAGTCACATAGCTTTTAAAAAGCTTTGCACAAAGTTGCAGTATATAAGACGACTTTAGTGCTTGTCTTGAAATGGGGCTTGTCCAGAGAGTAGAACAAAGTATACCACGCTTGGTATGAATTTTTTTTAAGCAGATGGCTTATGCAGTACTCATTAAGAAATGTAAGAATCTTTCTGCTTCACTAATAGCATACTGGAAAAAAGTACTACAAAAAATCTTCTTTTTAGGCAGGGTTTTGAAATGAAAAAACTTAAATAGTTCTTTTTAGCATTGCCCTATATGGAAAAATCTTTTATTGCTGTGGTTTTTGGATTTCTGCTTTCTTTGCCCTTGCCCATCCTTCTTCTTTTAGCTGCATTTAGAATTGTTGATAATGGTGCCGTTATTTTGATGCTGTTTGTTCTTTTCACCGTGATTTCTTTTGGCATATGTAGTATGATTTTTAGAACGTATGCAAAATCTTCTTTTGAGAAATATTTTGCTCTTAGTGGGATGCTTATTGATGTACTTGTCTTTTTGTTCTCTATTCTTTATTTGTTTATTATGGCTTGACTGCCTGCTTTTTTGCACAAGTCATTTGCCCAACACCTTTTTAAATGATTCTTGTGTTCTTTTGTAGCATGGGAAAAAAACGGATGCAATCACCCTCTTCTATGAACACGTATTTTCAATGTCCAAGAAAATATTATTTTATTTACAAACTCAAGCTTCCTACAAAGCCTTCCATTCATTTAGTGCGTGGTAGTGTTGCGCATCTTGCACTTGAAAAATTATATGATATTTTGCCAGAGGTTATTGCTGATAATCATAAAGAGAATTTAAAAACAGTTATCGTGGAGCTTTTAAGAAAATATTGGCTTGAAGCAAAGGATGACTTTGATAAACTTTCAATGTCAGAGCAACAACTCGAAAGTTATTTTGAAGAAACAAAAGATATGCTTCTTAATTATATTGCTCGCTTTACAGATAAACTTGAAGCGCATATGTTTAAAGGACTTTCTTTTGTTGATGCGTTTAAGAAACTCACGCCTTTGCGCGAGAAAGAATATCTTTCTTGGGATTATTATGTGAAGGGGTTCATTGATGTTATTGAGGACGATGATGGAAAAATTCGTTTGATGGATTATAAAACATCTAAACGTGCTCAAATCAATGATGCATATAAATTGCAATTAGCAGTTTATGCATTATTGTATGAGATGGAGCATCATAAAAAACCGCATGAAGTAGGTATTTATTTTCTTAAATACAAAGGTGCTGATGGTGAGCAGGTTATTCCTGTTGACGAAGAATTAATTAAACATGCAAAGTTTAAGATAGAACAAATTCACATGTCCACAACAAGTGATGATATTGCTGATTATCCTTTACATAAAACGCCATTATGTAAGTGGTCATCGGGTCAATGTGATTTCTATGATTATTGTTATAATGGAAAGGAAATTCCTCCTTTGCCTGAGCCTAAAGTTGTTGAAAAGAAATAGGTTCTTTTTTATTTTCACTTCTTATACTTTTTTCTTGCTTTTGTTATACTAAAAAATTTCGACAGAGATTTTTTCTCCGAGGTCTAATACCTCGTTTTTTAGATTGAAATTTTTGGTATCCTAAAAATCTGCAGATACTATGAGTGTCATGTCATACTCCGTCCCTTTAGGGCGCGGGTGTGATACTCATTGCAGATTTTTATGATTTTTTTCTTTGTTTGTTTTTTGTTGATGATGGTTTTTGTGTTTTTCTTATAAGTTTTTTTAGTTATTTTTTCTTTGCAAATTTTCTTTTAGTAGGTTTTTTTGTCGTTGCTTTTTTCTTAGATACTTTTCTTTTTTCAGGTTTACGTTTAGGAGCAGCTCGTTTCTTAGCTGGTGCCTTTCGTTTTACTGCTTTCTTTTTTACAATTGCTTTGTTCTTTTTGCTAATTGTTTTGTTTTTTTTGTTTTTGCTTTGTTTTTTTTGTTCTCTTTTTCTTTTTTCTTTCCAAGTGAGCGGTCTGGTAAAGTTATGTGCTTGTCGAACTTTAATAAGTTTTCTTCCTTGTAGTCGATAAATAATTGGTTTTCCCAATACTAATTCTAAGTGAGGGATGTTTTCATCACTAATGTCATCAATATGTTTGATAAGTGCTCGAAGACTGTTGCCATGCGCTGAGATAATAACATTTTTTCCTCGTTCAAGCATAGGTAAAATAAACTTTCTAAAATAAGGTACTACTCGTGCTGAGACATCTTTAAGACTTTCACCTTCTGGAGGTCGAGCAGTATAACTTCTTCGCCACAGGAAAACTTGTTTTTCACCCCATTTTCTGCGTGCATCATCTTTGTTCATGCCTTGTAGTTTACCATAATGTCGTTCGTTGAGCTTGTCTGATGAATAAACGGGAATCTCGTTTATATCTATTCTTTTGCCAAAATCATGTCTCGACCAGGCGCTTCGTTGTTTAGATTTATGTAAAAATATCCCTGTTTTTTGTTGGCGCGCAAGTATGAGAAGTAATGTTTCATGGGCTCTTATGAGTTTGCTGGTGAATGCGACATCAATTGCAACGTTTTCAAGTTCTTTTGCAACAAGAAGCGCTTCTTTTATGCCTTTCTTGCTGAGGGGAACATCTACCCATCCTGTGAATTTGTTATCTAGATTCCAGCGACTTTCTCCGTGTCGTATGAGTATGAGTTGAGACATGTCCTTTTTAAAGGGCTTTTTGTTTATAAATGTGGCGAAAGAATGGGTTTGTTGTAAAACGAGGAAATCTATATGCTCTTTGTATTCTTCTTTATTTTGTTGCATAAGTGAGGCTTTTATTTGAAATTCTTCTTTTTTAAAGATAATATTGGTGAACTATGTGCTTACAGAGCTTTTCTTGCTTCGTTTTGCTGTTTGTACGAAAAGAATACATTTAAATATAAACGTCACTCCTCTAAAGTGATGAAACTACAACTTTTCCTCGTTATTTTCGCGGCTTTTGTTCTAGGAATGCTTGCAACAGCACTTTTAAACGAAGTAACTTTTGCAAGTGCTTCACCTGAACAACTCTCGCCAGCGAGTAGAGTAAGTGAGAATCAAATACAAATATTCTCTGATCATGTTGCTATTCAAATACCCAACGTACAATGGGCATCTTTTACTGATACGAATTCTATGGATCCTTTACTAGATGTAGGTGCACACGGATTACAAATTATTCCTTCAAAAAAAAGTGATATTCACGTAGGAGATATCATTACATACAAATATGATACAGAAAGAATTATTCATCGTGTAGTTTATATCTCGCAAGATTCTAAAGGATGGTATTGTATTGTGAAAGGAGATAATAATAAGGTGGCTGATCCCGGAAAAGTTCGTTTTAAACAAATTGACAGATTGCTCATTGGAATATTATATTAATTGAGAATAACATATTGCTATTAGTTGTATTTTTTTGGTAGTTTTATATACTCTTTTTACTTTTCTTTATGAAAATGACAGAAAGTGATGTAAGAAGAATTCTTTCAGCAGATAAAGTGGTAATAAAGCCTTTCTTTGCAGAGCAGTATCAAAAACTTCTTGGTCCACGCTATGAAACGTTTATGGATTACTCATTTCGTTATCTAAGAAAATGTATTCGTATTAATACATTAAAAGCTTCTGTTTCTGTGATAAAAAAACGTTTGCAAGCGCAAGGTTGGATTTTAACAAAGGTTCCTTGGTGCAAGGAAGGTTTTTTTGTTGAAGGTCATAAGAAGCTGAAGCGATTTGATGTTGGCAACCTCATAGAACACGATTTAGGTTATTTTTACGTTCAGGAAGCAGCATCCATGCTTCCACCAATTATTCTTTTTAGCGATATGCAAGAGACTAAAGCTAATGCTGATAGTCAGAACGCAAATTCATCGTTTGTCGTTCTTGATTTATGTGCATCACCTGGTTCAAAGACTTCACAACTTGCACAATACATGAACAATGAGGGATTACTCATTGCAAATGATGTTGACGCTTCACGATTAAAACCACTTGCGCTTAATCTGCAACGAATGGGTGTAACAAACACGTTAATCACACGTAATGCTTTTCAAAAAAGTAAAAAGAACACCCGATTAAGAAATCCGTTTAATGATGAGCCTTTTTTTGACAGAATTTTGGTTGATGCTCCTTGTAGTGGTACAGGGACTATTAGACGAAGTTTCAAGATGCTCGAAATGTATTCAAAAGGTTTCGTGCAAGGTTTGGTTGCAATTCAAAAAGCATTGATTCTTAATGCGTTCTCGCTTCTTAAGCCCGGTGGCATCATGGTATATTCTACCTGTTCACAAGAACCTGCAGAAAACGAAGGGATTGTTTCTTACTTGCTAAATAAGAAGGACAATGCGCAACTATTAGATATTCATCTTCCTCTCAAGAGAAGTCCTGCTGTCTTGAAGTTTGATGGTGAACGTTTTCATCCGCAAGTAAAAAGATGTTTGCGTATTTATCCGCAGGATAATGACTCAGAAGGTTTTTTTGTGGCTAAAATACGAAAAAGTTAAAAACTCCTTTTCTTCTAGTTCTCTTTATGGCAAAAAAGACGGTTGAGATTTCTTTTGATGGCATGAAAAAATCGTTTCACGCGGCAGGGTTGTGGCTTAAAGAATATTTTGCACACATCGACACGTACGGTATGATTGCTGTTGGGGCTATTGGAGCAGGATTTGTTTTAGTTATTGTTGGTATTATCATGTTGTAATGAAGGATTTTCTGTAGTTTATCTTTTACAATGACATAAAAAGTGATGCTATTCAAATGCTTCTAGCTAACATACGTTGTTTTACCATAATCTTTTAAGAAGTTGCCATACCTTTGCGAAGAATCCTTTCTTTTCATCTGTTTTTGCTATGGGCTGTGGTGTTGGATTTGGCTCTGGTTCTTCGTTGTTTATTTGACTATTATTTTTTATTGTAACGTTGTTGCTTGGTTCTTCTATTACAGGAAGTTTAATGGGTATGGTGGTTTTTTGAACGTCAGTATAGTCATGACTATCTACAATTCCTGTTGTAAACACATCAAGTTCTTTTTTGGCATAATCGTCGGGAATGTGTACGGTAACAGTGTACATTTCCTTTTTTTCTTGGCTTGCCAAAAATCCTAATTGTTTTTTGCTCACACCTTTGATAATATCGCCATCTGTTGTATTACTAAATATAGTAATATCATATATGTCTTCAGCCAATTCATTTTCTATAGTAACAATAAGATTTACATCATCACCAGGTGAAGGCTTATCTGCGCTTACAAAAATATCAAATTGAAGTATATTTTTTGCTCCTTTTACCAGATAATTATTTTCTTCATCACAAGTAAATACTTGTCCTGCTGTAGTTGTATACTTTGCTTTAATACGAAAAGGGTATTCTTTATCTTTGGTGGAAAAAGGCATGTGATATCGTTTATTAATAACAATTTGACTATTGTCACGAAATAAGCTAGGAACGAAAAAAGAAATGTTTTCAAATGCAGTGTATATGGTCCCGTTGATATTATAATAGTCATCAATTGAACCTAAGTTTTTGAGCATGACAGTATATTGTAAATTTCTTCCTGCTTGTAGCGAAGGTTCATTAAAGGTAAAATAACAATTCATACCTTTTGTAGTGATACCGATATCTTTAGAGCCATTTATGGAATAGTTTTTTCCTTTTACCGTTATTTCTCCTTCATAAGAAATGGTATAACTACCAACGAACGGTGTATTTAATTTTACAATGAAATCTTTTGACTGTTTTGCAGGAATAGTGCCCACATGACTAAAAACGTTGAATGTTTGTTGTTTAAGATTTGTTGTTCCTATAACACCAATACTTAAAGGGATGTAAATGTGGAGATTGTCTACAGAGAGTTCTTCATTCTCATTATTCGTAATGGTAAGTTTGAATTGAGCTGGTGCATTTCTGTTTATTGCTGATGGTAAACTTGTTGTGGTGCTGTATGGTTGTAATACTTCCACTGTTGCGCTTGCTGATTTTTGTGCTAAGTTGACCTCGTCCTTTGCGTCATATAACGCACTTGTGGTATAACTTGATTTACTATAATTTATTGCTTTTATTCGATATCGCGCACTCCATGTTTTACCTGGGTAAAGATTAATTGTTGCGCTTAAATTATTGCCAATACGATGCAGACTACTTTCTTGCCAGCTAATATTAAATCCTGCAGGCGCGCTTTCATGTAATCGAATATTAGTAAGAAGATTGTCACCTGTATTTGTTAGCGTAATTTCTACTTCTCCTGTTTCGTATAATGCAAACTTTGTTTTTTCAAATGTTCTTGTAATTGTTAATGATGAGGTATAGTCATATTCAGTAAGTTTGATTTGTATTGCTGGTTGCAAATTGCCGTTGGCGTCAATATCAACTTTTTCACTGTCAAAACTTTTGTTTAAGAAACAGTAACTATGATTGATAGTTTCTTGGCATTCTCCTGGGCGTACAATGAATCTGTCATCGTTTCTGCTGATGCGTAGAATACCGCTTGTTTGACTAGCATCAGGATTGTCATAATTATATTCTCCACCAGTAAGTTTTAGTCCATATTTATCTCCATTAAAACTAAAATCATCGATGTAATGATACCAGCCAGTAACAGTTGCTTCTTTAACGGCTACTACGGTAGGTACGGCGAGCAAAGCCAACACCACGAGAAGAATGATAACTTTTTTCATACATATTACTTTTACTCTTGTCTCCTTATATGTTTTTCGTTTATAAATCAATAACTATTCTGTTGTAGCTACGCTTGCTCACATACGCATAATGTTTATAAAGAAGTGTTTGTATTCTGTTTATGATGTCCCTTCAAGAATTAGCAGGCTCTCTTTCTCTTCTTGAACGTAAAGTATTGCCTTTTTTAGAAGATGGAGTTTCTGTTGAGGAATTAATGCAGCGTTCGTCCTTACAAGAGGTCGAAATAAAGCGTGCATTGATGTGGCTTGGTAATAGAAAAATAGTTCGCGTAGAGCAAACAACGAAGCGCGTGGTTGTTCTTGGTAAAAATGGTCTGCTTGCAAAACAATATAATCTTCCTGAAATTCGCATTCTTAAAGCACTTCTTGACGGTCCAAAAACAATAAAAAATTTAGTTTCTGATACACTTCCACAAGGAGAAGTAATGGCTTGTATTGGTATTTTGAAAAGTAAGCAAGCGGTGCAGGTTCAGAAATCTGCCGAAGGAATATCTCTTTTCATTCTTCCCGCAGGAAAAATTTTGGCAACACAACCAGTGTATGAACCACAACTTTTTTTTGACGCGCATCAATTGTTTCCTCTCTTAACAAAAGAATTATCAACCAAAGAAAAAGAAATTGTTAGAGAACTTTCTACTCGAAAAGATTTTTTGCAAATTGAAGAACAAAAACAAATTCATATTTATGTATTGCCTTTAGGATTACAACTTATTGCTGCAAATATTGATACATCAAATGTTGAAGAACAACTCACGAGTGCCATGTTAAAGGCAGGTAGTTGGAAAGGAAAAACATTTCGAACATACGATGTTACAAGTCCTCTTCCCAAGATTAGTGGTGGCAGGCGTCATCCAACAAGGGAAGCGTTCAACCTTATTAGGGATATTTATTTACAAATGGGTTTTTCAGAAATGGAAGGTCCGTGGGTTGAAACAGCTTTTTGGTGTATGGATTCCATGTGGATTCCGCAAGACCATCCTGCAAGGGATGTGCAGGATACTTTTTTTGTTGGAAAAAAAGGAAGCCTGCCTAATGCAGAACTTGTGGCAAAAGTAAAAGCGGTACACGAAACGGGTGGCGATACTGGTTCAACAGGATATCAGAAACCTTGGGATGAAGAAAAGGCAAAAGAACTTCTTTTACGAACGCACAGTACAGCCACGTCTTTTCGTTATCTTGAAAAGTTAGGAAATACAAACGGAAAGTATTTTTACCTTGCAAATAATTTTAGAAATGAAGCAGTCGATGCGACGCATCTTGCAGAGTTTGTACAAGCAGAAGGTTTTGTTATTGCTGATACGCTAACACTTTCTGATCTCATGGGTTTTATCAAAGAGTTTTACGCTCGTTTAGGAATTCATAAAATTCGTTTTAAACCAACGTATAATCCTTATACGGAGCCAAGTTTAGAAGCTCATTATTATGATGAAAATAAAGGCAAATGGTACGCCTTGATTAATTCAGGAATTTTTCGTCCTGAGGCACTTGCACCGTATGGTATTACTAAAACAGTTATTGCTTGGGGAATGGGTGCAAGTAGAGTTGCATCTATATTAAATAAGAAAAGTAATCTTCGAGAATTGGTTGGTCCAACAGTAAGTTTTCAATGGATTGCTGAACATGTAACACCACAACCTCGCTTGGAAGATTAACTTGAAAAAACATTAGTAAAAGCTTCCTAAAAAAAGCTTCCTAAAGAAAAAAAAGAAAAACCAAAGGGGAATAAAAAAGTATGCCAACAATAAATGTCTCGTATGAGGCGCTTAAAAAAGAATTGGACAAGCCATTAAGTATCAAAGAGCTTGAGCAAGCGTTGTTTGATATGGGTATGGAACTCGACGAGGTAAAAGATGACGACATGGCTATTGAAGTTACTGCAGAGCGACTTGATCTTTTAAGCGTGCAAGGTCTAGCCAGAGCTCTTCGTTCGTTTCTTGGTATTGCGCCCACCGTTCCTCGTTATAAAACGCTTCATGGTGATGAAAACTATCTTATCAAAATTACTAATCAAGTGAAAACCGTTCGTCCGTTTACTGTTTGTGCTGTTGTAAAAAATGTGCAGCTTTCTGATGAGCGTATTAAAGAAATTATTGATGTGCAAGAAAAGTTGCATGTAACGCTAGGTAGAGGAAGAAGTCGCGGTGCTATTGGTATTTATCCTTTGGAATCCATAACGCTTCCTATAACCTATACTGCTGCGTTACCAAAGGAAATCTCGTTTATACCGCTAGGAGAAACAGAAGAAATGACTGGTGACAGAATTCTTAAAGAACACGAGACGGGAAGAGAATATGCACATTTACTTGAGGGAAAAGAGTTTTTCCCTTATTTTGTGGATGCAAAGGGAGATATTCTTTCTATGCCTCCCATTATTAATTCAGAAAAAACGGGGCACGTACTACCTTCCACAACAGAATTATTTATTGAATGTAGTGGTTTTGATAAACTCTTACTTCACGAACTTCTTACGTATTTAACAACCATGTTTGCTGATATGGGAGGGGATATTTATGAAATGACGCTTCGCTATGAAGATGGTGCTGTTCAAACAACGCCTCGTTTGAAAAGTAAGCGATGTTCTTTTTCAACAAAGACGTTAAAAAAATATATTGGTCTTCAACTTTCTCTTGAAGAGTTAAAACCGCTCTTGAGAAAAATGATGTATGAATTTATTGATGCAGAATACGAAGAAGATAACGAGATAATTTTGCATCTTTCTGCGCCTCCTTTTCGCACTGATCTTTGGCACGAGATTGACATCATAGAAGATGTTGCTCGCGCTTATGGATATAATAATTTACCATTGACTTTTCCGACTGTTGCAGGCATTGGTAGCACATTACCAAAATCTAACCTTGGTGAAGAGTTAGCGCAAATAATGGTTGGTTTGGGCTTTTTAGAAACATACACTTTTGCCTTAACTAACAAAACGGACCAACTTGATAATATGTTGTTATCTGAAGAAAAAGTGGCTTTTATTCCTATTAGTAATGGTAATGAAACGCAATCTATGCTTCGAATAAGTTTGCTTCCTGAATTGCTTAAATGTTTAGTGGAGAATAGAACGCAACCTTTACCACAAAAAATTTTTGAAGGATCTTTTGTCGTTGTTCCTGAAAAGACAGCAGATGTGAAGTCTCGCAATGAATTACATTTTGCATCTTTGATGACAAATAAGCAAGTTACTTTTACTCAAATGCGCCAGATTTTAGAAGCGCTTCTTCGCTCAAGAAATGTAAATGTAACATTTAACCCTGTTGTGCATCCTTCTTTTATCGCTGGTCGAGCAGCAGCAATCATGCTCAAAGATAAAGTCATTGGTATTGTTGGAGAGGTTCATCCTCAAGTACTTACTAATTTTGGTTTAATAACGCCTGTTGTGGCGTTTGAAATAAATGCGGAGGCATTATTACATGAATAAAATACATAGAAAGCGTTTAATCATTGCCTTGCTTACTCTTCTTATTGTCTTCGTGCTCATCTTTTTTGCAGCTCTTCACAATTATGGTGCTAATCAAAAGACATTGGCAATGGATATTGGTGCTCCTGCACAAAATATTATTATTATGTTATTTAGTGTGTTATCTATGATTAATATTATTATTGAATTATTCAGGGTGAAGTAAATAATATGACTACAAAAGAATTTAAGCAAGTTATTTTGGTTCGCTCAGATTTGAAACTGCCGAAGGGAAAACTAGCAGCACAGGTTGCTCACGCTAGTGTTGATGGTGTCTTAAAACAATTGGGTTCTCTTAGTGGTCGTCGCATAGTTAAAACGTGGCGAGTATCGGGTATGAAAAAGATTGTGCTTAAGGTTTCTGGAAAAAAAGAATTATATCAGGTTGTGCAAGAAGCTAAGGATGCAGGATTAACAACAGCAGTTATCACTGATGCCGGTAGAACCGTTGTTGCTCCGGGAACGGTAACCTGTGCATCTATTGGTCCTGCTGATGAAGAAGAGATTACAACAATTACCAAAGATATTTCTCTGCTTTAATTTAACGTAATCCTATACAAATTTCTTCTTTATGATTACACGTATCGCATTGCCACGTTTCATACGTTGCATTGCCACTATTTATAGTGCGAACTTTATGCATATTACTATGACATTCCTTACAAATTCTTCCCATTGTATTCTTTTCCTTTTACTATGCTATTTTGTTATTGTTTGTTCTTTAAATTTTGTTGTTCACTCTCGAACAAGTATTTCTATGTCTTTACTATACCGGGCGGTTGCTAAGCATTCTATACTTGGATTGCAAGAATATGCTGCTGTGTAAATACCTCCTTGCGTATTTGCATAAATGGTTTCATTGCCTTTCTGCCATGTTGTGGTTATGAGTATTGTTTTTGCTTGCTTTGGTTCTAAAAATACTGCTTTATTATTTGTTTGTATAGAATAATTTTCATTTGCAGGAGGCAATGCAATAAAAAATGTTGTTGGAACACTACCATCATTTTCCATAGTAATAGTTTGAGATAATTGTACTGCTTCTCCAGGATGTATGGTGTTTGCATTAAAACGCATAGTTAATTTGTCTTTATTAAGAAATAAATTATGTTCTGGAGCGTTTAATCGTTTCGTAAAACAGGCAATGGTAGGACTTTCATCAAAGTAAGGATCAAAGTCAGGAGTAAATCCAAAGCAGAACTTTATTCGGGGATTTGCTGCTTGTGTCTGCAAGATGGTAGAGAAATTAAACGTTTGTTCTCCTGGCCAAAGATATCCTTCATAAACTACCTTGCTTAAATCTCCGCTTATTCCGGTTCCAATAACTTTTACAAACAGTGTTGCATCTTTGTATTTGTTTGTTTGGACATAATTGATGGTTGCTTGCATAAACGCTTCAAATTTTTTTGTTCCTGCAATATTTCTAATACTACTTTGGTCGTTGTATTTGTTCGATGTTGGTGCAGCAACGTACTGATATGCTTTTAAGGAAATGATATTTGCAAGTTCTTGAGAATCTAAAGGAAATGTAACATTGCTTGGAATTGGTGCTTCTTTTTGGATTACTTGCTCTTGAGTAACGCTCATATTAGTTGTATTGGTGATGTTGGAAAGGTGTGTTGTTGGCAATAGACATGCTTGAGGGCTTTTTGCGGTGCTTCCATCCAAACAAACATAGGTTTTTGTTGTGCATCCTGAAAGCAATAAAAATGTTCCAATAAAAAATATGCTCATAATCAAAAGAGATAGTTTTCTCATGTAAATCACCTAATTATTTTGTTGTTCTACAATAATCTTTCTTTTTAAATTATTCTTTTTGTACTGTTCTTTTTAACATTTAACAATACATAATGTCATAGTAATAATAACAATATATAAAATAACAGTATATAAAAATTGGTTTTTTAGCAGGTGTTTTTCCCAACCAACTTATAAACAAGAAGATATTTAATTTTCCTGTGTGAGTAAAATTAAATAGCTGTAGGTGAAATCATATAAATGAACTCAAAACGAGAAAAAATACAAATTGCGAATAACATCACTCTTTGCACTTCTTTTTTTCGTCAGGGAACAGGTCTTATGTTTCGTTTTCCAAAGGGTGCTTTTGCCTATGTGTTTCCTTTTAAGAAATCTAAAAAACTTTCTATTACGATGTGGTTTGTGTTTTATGCTATTGATATTCTTTTCCTTGATGAATCAAATAGAATTGTGCATGAAGTATCGCTTCGACCTTTTACTCAGTATGCTGTGCCTGTGCGAGTAAAAACGTTTATTGAATTGCCAAAGGGCACAATAAAAAAACATCATCTCTTACTGGGTCAAAAGCTTTCTTGGTCTAAGGATTCTGTGGATTTGCACTAATAATGGTGCTTTTCAAAGAATGAAAAACAAAAAGTATTTAAACTAGTCTGTCTAACAATGGTGCATTCCTTTACATAAACATCATTTCTGATGGGGGAAAGGAAAAATTAAAGGGTGATGTAAACCATGAATAAAGCAGAATTAGTTGAAGCTATTGCAAAAGCAACCGGTTATCAAAAAACCGCGGTAAACGAGATCATGTCAGAGTTTGTAGGTCTTGTAGGTAAGACAGTAAAGAAGGGCGGTTCAGTACAGCTTGTTGGTCTGGGCACGTTTAAACGAGTAAATCGAAAAGCACGAAATGGTGTTAATCCTGCAACAGGAAAGAAAATTCGTATTGCAGCAAGAAAAACAATCAAATACACTGCAAGTGCAAACCTTAAGAAACTATAAGTTTCTTATTTTTTTCTTTTTTTTGTTTGTGAAACGTTTAACTTGTTTGTTGTTAAACGTTTTTTACTCCTTTTATTACGCTTCTTAACAAACAGTTTGTTTCTCGTTTTAACATGTTCTTTATCTTTTCCACAAGACTAGAACAAATCCTATCTGTTCAATAATTTCTGTGTTTGTCTGCTCACTAACAAGTGTTGCAAAAGCTTTTTTAGTTAGATGCATCATTTTTGGGATTTCAGAAGAAAATTTTACTTTACAGAGATGATGAGCTCGCACATAATTTTTTATTTGCATTGCGACATTCTCTGTAAATCCTTGCTTACCAATAGTTATTACCGGTGTGAGTTGTTTGGCTTGTTTGCGAAGTTCTTTTTTACGTTCATTATTCATAATTAGGTGTAAAAGAAGCTTCTTTATAAACTAGTCTCTATTTGTGAGCAAAACATTTATATATGATTATTTTGGGTATTTTAAAAGAAGTAAGGCATAATAGTCTTTAATAGCGTTTACGTGAGGTGTATAAATGAGAAAAGGTCAAGCAGCACTTGAATTTTTAACAACTTATGGTTGGGCATTCCTAGTTATTTTGGTTATGATTGGAGCTTTAGCAGGATTTGGTATCCTCAGCCCAAAAAATCTTTTACCAAACCGATGTAACCTCGGTCCTGAATTGTCATGTGAGGAAGCACAAGTAACTTATAATAATAGTCTTGTCTACGTAATTCGAAACAGCATGTCTGATTCTATTAAAATTAATAGCGAAACAGCAACAATTGATGGAACTAGTATAGGGGCAGCTTGCTCCATAAGTCCTGCAACATTAGTTCCAGGAACAACAACTACTATTACGTGTCCTTATACTGCTAATGGTCTTCCAGTAAAGGGTGACAAGGCAAAGATTGCTGTAGAAATTAAATACACTCCTGTTGGCAAAGCATTAGAACAATCAGTTAAAGGAGAGATTTTTCAATCAGTACAATAAGTTTTTTTTCTTTTTTTTCTTTGTGAAATGTTTAACTTGTTTCTTATAAATTGATTTCAGTTTGTGAGCAAAACATTTATATATGATTATTTTGGGTATTTTAAAAGAAGTAAGGCATAATAGTCTTTAATAGCGTTTACGTGAGGTGTATAAATGAGAAAAGGTCAAGCAGCACTTGAATTTTTAACAACTTATGGTTGGGCATTCCTAGTTATTTTGGTTATGATTGGAGCTTTAGCAGGATTTGGTATCCTCAGCCCAAAAAATCTTTTACCAAACCGATGTAACCTCGGTCCTGAATTGTCATGTGAGGAAGCACAAGTAACTTATAATAATAGTCTTGTCTACGTAATTCGAAACAGCATGTCTGATTCTATTACAATTAATAGCGAAACAGCAACAATTGATGGAATGTATATAAATAAAACTGGTTCACATTGCAACGTAACTCCTGCAACATTAGTTCCAGGAATAACAGCAAAAATTATCTGTCCATATAATAATACTGATATTGGTCTTCCAGTAAAGGGTGACAAGGCAAAGATTGCTGTAGAAATTAAATACACTCCTGTTGGCAAAAAATTAAAACAAACAGTTAAAGGAGAGATTTTTCAATCAGTACAATAAGTTTTTTCTTTTTTTTTCTTTTTTTTAGGTTTTAACGATGAGAAACGCTCAGGCAACACTTGAATTCTTAAGCAAGTACGGTTGGACTTTTCTAATGATTGCCATTATAATTGCTGGTCTTGTGGTTTTTGGCATTAAAAAGCCCCGAGATATCCTTCCTGACCGTTGTGTAATGCCTGCGGGATTCACGTGCAGTGAATACGCGTTTAATCTTCTTCCCAAAAACAATGTGAATGCTACAGTTCTGGTAAAAAACAATTTTGGAAGCTCTATTACTATAACAAATATTTCTATGATGTATGAACACACGCCTTTAACGATGTGTTGGCATGATGCGCTTGTGCCTAATCAAGAATTTGCTCGTTTATCTTGTCTTTCAACAACGAAAAATGTGGGTGTTGCAGGAGAGCGCGGAAAGGTTTTGCTTACTATTTTCTTTATTCCTTCCGGAAAGTCTTTAAATGAGAAGGTTTCAGGAAATGTATATGCAACGGTGCAATAAGGTGATGTGTTATGAATAGTAAAAGTCAATCCTCATTTGAGTTTCTTTCAACGTATGGCTGGGCGATATTTGCAGCACTTGCAGTTATTGCAGTATTAGCAACGTTTGGTTTTACTAATCTTCGCAATAATATTCCTTCATCTTGTTCTTTAGGTGCTGACTTTATGTGTAGTGGTGCTAGTGCCGACACGAGAGGTGTTGTGCTTATTGAATTTTCTCCTGCGAAAAAATTACATATTGATAAGCTGATTTGCACATATCCTGATGGTTCCTCAGAAACACAAACATACACGAATATGCCTGCACTTATTCCTGGTAAGGATGAGATTATTGGCTGTGAGGATACTTCGCTTAGTTTGTCTGCTCGAAAAGATAAATTTCAGGTACAGATAGTCTATCATCTTAATGAAACGGACGCGCTCCCTCGCACGGCGCAAGGAGAAATTGTTACAGAAATACAAAAGACCAATCAACCTTTAGCTCCTTTAACACTTATTAAAGATTAGACTAAGACTTTTTTATGAATTTTTTCTAAGTAATGTATCATTCCTTTAGGTGAAAAGTATTCTTTTACATGAGAATTATTTGTCTACGTGAGAAATTGTTTTTTTATGAGATTGTATACAGTGGTAGGTATAGTTTTATTGAGCATTTTTTTGAAAAGAGAAATGTAGAGAAGAGAAAGGTGGACAGCTTTTCGCAGTTCCCGCGCGTAAGCGCAGTACAATACGAAACGTAGACGCGCTTGACTTCCGAGTTCGAAAAGGGATCGGGTAGAACCACGTCGCTTTGACCGTCCAACAACAAGAATGTTATTTCTCTTTATAAGCTTTTCTTAAAACAACCTTTCTAAGGCGCTTTTCTCCTTGTTTGAAGGCTTAGGGGGTTAACTTTATAAAGCAAGCCTTGTTCTGCAGCAGTATGCCTGTTAAGAAAAATGAACTACCCATTCAGCCCGAAATAAACATTGGTCTTGTGGGTCATGTTGATCATGGGAAAACTACGCTTACTGAGCAATTATCGGGAAAATGGACGGATACGCATTCTGAAGAGTTAAAACGTGGTATTACCATTCGTTTGGGATATGCAGACGCGATTATTCGTAAGGACCCTTCTCTTGAGCCACCAGCATGCTATACGGTAAAAGAAAAACATCCGGTGACGGGAAAAAAAACTGAGCCAGTGAGAAAGGTTTCTTTTGTTGACGCTCCAGGTCATGAGAGTTTAATGGCAACAATGCTTTCTGGTGCAACAATTATGGACGGCGCATTATTGCTCGTTGCTGCAAACGAGACGTGTCCACAGGCGCAAACGCAAGAGCATTTAATGGCATTGGAACTTTCAGGCATAAAAAATGTTATCGTTGTGCAAAATAAGATTGATCTTGTCAGTCAGGATAGAGCATTGCGAAATTACAAGGAGATTAAGAATTTTCTTAAGAAAACGTCTTTTCAAGATGCGCCAATTATTCCTTTAAGCGCGCAACACGGCGCAAATATTGATGTACTTTTGGATGCTATTGAGCGTTATATTCCAACGCCAAAGCGTGATGAAAAAGCCAATCCAAAATTTTTTGTTGCTCGTTCTTTTGATATTAATAAACCCGGTGCTAACCCTTCAACTCTTGTTGGTGGTATTTTAGGTGGCAGTCTTATTTCTGGTAAGCTTGTTGTGGGTGATAGAATTGAACTTCGTCCAGGACGTATTTTAGAAGAACAAAATAAACTTGTTGCAAAACCCTTGTTTGCAAAAATTACGGGTATGATGGCTGGTGGAAAACCAGTTAAAGAACTTCACCCAGGTGGTAGTTCCAGTTTATTAACTTCGCTTGACGCTGCAATTGTAAAAGGGGATCACTTGACAGGTAATGTTGTTGGTCTTCCAGAGACGCTTCCTCCTGTGTGGTCTGAGTTAAAACTCAAAACGACTCTTCTTGAACGCGTTGTCAATGTTGGTGAAGATATGAAGATTGATCCGTTGCGCCTGCAAGAGCCTCTCTTGCTTAATGTGAATAGTGCAAAAACCATTGGTATTATTATTGATTTAGGAAAAGGTATTGCAACGTGTAAACTAAAACTTCCTATTGCTGCTGGCGTTGATGAAAAAGTAACTATTTCCAGACGTTTGGGTAATAGGTTTCGTCTTATTGGGTATGGTATTATTGTAAAATAAGAATCGTTCTAATTTTTTTACTAAATTTTTTTTTAAAACTTGATAAATTTATATTTAACTTCTCCTTTTTCATTAAGAGTAAGTAATGTTAAGTGACCTGCGTTTCCTGCACCGCTATTAATAAACACTTTTTTGCTCCACACGTTTTGTCGAACAGTTTTTTCTTCTTCATTAATTGCTCGTGGTCCTGATTCGTGAATGTGACCGCAGATATAAGCGCGAACACCTTTTTTTAAGGCGAATTTACGAAGGGTTGTTGATCCAACATTTTCTTTTTTAATGTGAACAGGATACCCATGTTCTTTGAGTGTTTTTGCCTGCTCATAATTAACTAAAACATCAGGACTATAATTACCGCTATATTCTTCGGTGAATGCTGTTTTTCTTTTATCCTTTGCAGTAAGTGTGAAGGTGTGCTTAAACGTGCCAAAGTTGGCTACATCAATGCCTCTGTTTGTTTTGCAGGCCAAAGGGATGTGTGTAAAAACGATACTTGATTTTGTTCTATTGTATTGTTTTGTTGTATCGCTAATAACAATTGCGGATACTTTTCTTGCAACTTTTCTTTCTTTAAGAAAAGCAGTAAGTTTTTTTGTGGTTGCAGGACTTTTTGTTTTAATGAGTTTATACGTTCCTCCATTATAGGGCTTGTCACCCGAACTTACACTATTGCTTCCTGGAATGATGAGCAAATCATACGTGTTAAAAATTATTTTTCTTTCCTTTACACCATTAATAAGGTTCTTTTCTTTTCCTAATACTTTCATTGTTTTTTCATAGTTCTCGCTGTTTTCATGACTACCAGGAAAAACAATGATGGGTACGTTTAGTTTAAGAAATAAGCGAAGTTGTGTTGTTAGTGTGTTTGGTGAGAAATCAGGAATATCTCCTCCGAGAACAACAAGATGAACGGGATGTTCTTTAAGGTACGTAATCGCTTTTTTGCTAGCGTTTTTATCACCATGAAAATCGGCAATGTATGCAATGATTGGCTGAGTTGTTGTTGCTGTAATAGTTCTCATACTTTCTTTTATCTAAAGTCGTAGTATTTAAATATTTATAGGTTTAATATTCATTAAAGTTATCTGTTTAGTATATAGACTAGCGCGTATTATCAATGTATACAAAGGTGAATCTCATGAAAAAATCAATTATTTCCGGTTTTATAGTAGTAAAAGTTTTACTCGTGCTCTTTTTACTTACTGGTTGTACCACAAATAATCCTTATTATCCGCCAACAGGCACGTATCAGGATACTGTTGTTTCTACAACGCTTGCGCCATTGGAATCCTTTCAAAGTGTTGCACAATATCAGGCACTCGCATCATCACAAACTAATTATTTCTTAGGTGGTTTTGGCGGTAATTCTTATCGCGGCGATATGATGGAAACAACGAGTCTTGCAATGCCAAAAGTTGCAACTGAAGGGTCTTCTTTGCCTGTAGCAAATAGTGATTTGGGTAGTACTCCTGATTATTCGCAAACAAATAATCAAGTTGCAGGTGTTGATGAAGCCGATATCCTTAAAACAGACGGTCAATATATTTACACGATTACAGAGAAGACTGTTTATCTTCTACAAGCGTATCCTGGGACAGATGCGAAAGTTCTTGGTACAATAACGTTTGATAAATATTATCCAAGAAACCTTTTCATTGATAATGATTTGCTTGTAGTGATAGGAAGAGTTTCTGGCAGTGAATTTTACAATACACTTGGCTTTCAACCTCGCTCTGGCATGATGTTTGTTAATGTGTATGATGTGCACGACAGGACTAATCCAATACTTGAAAAAGAATTTAAGTTTGAAGGGAATTATGTTGATGCTCGTTTAATTGGCAATGAGATGTATCTTGTCGCAAAAGAAAATCCTGAAGTGAGAAGAATGTACCCGACACCTATTGTTGTGGAAGGTAACATGATAAAAGCAATGCCCGTAAGTGAGTTGTTTTACAGACCAATACCGTATGATTATCCGCAATTAGTAATGACGCACGCACTTAATTTGCAGGATTTTACGTTGCATTCCGTTGGCATAACAATGCAGTCTTTACAAACAGTATATGTTTCAAATGATAATCTTTACCTTGTTGGTAGACAATATATTTCAGAGCAACGGCTTCGCGAGGATGTTATAGAAGATTTGCTTGCCAACAACATTTCGGCGGTTGATAAACAGCTTATTGAAAAGATTAAAACAGTTGATAATGCTATTTTAAATCAGCAAGAAAAGAGGCAAAAAATTCTGCAGATATTTTATTGGTATGTGCAAAGTATGTCGCCACAAGAAGAAAGCGTGTTTGAAAAACAAGTTGATAGCGAGCTTGCAAAACGTTTGGAAGCATTCGAGTACAGAGAGTATTCTCCAATAGTAAAGGTCTCTTTACAACATGGCAAGCCAGAAATTGTTGCGCAAGGCAAAGTTCCTGGACGATTGCTTAATCAGTTCTCTCTTGATGAGTATGATGATGTTTTGCGTGTTGCAACAACGATTAGTCCTGTATGGTCTTCCTTACCTGATGCGAAACGTAAGGAGTCTTCTAATGCAGTGTGGACGCTTGATAAGAATCTTAAGCTTCTTGGTCAATTAACTGATCTTGCGCCTGGAGAGCAAATGTATTCAACGCGCTTTGTTGCCAATCGTTTGTATATGGTAACGTTTAAACAGATAGATCCTTTCTTTGTTATTGATCTTTCCAATCCAAAACAGCCAGAAAATATGGGCTCTTTAAAGATTGTGGGCTTTAGCAGGTATTTACAACCTTACGACGAGAACTATCTTATTGGTATTGGTCGTGATGCAACAGATTTAGGTAGAACACAAGGATTAAAGATATCTCTTTTTGATGTTCGTGATGTTGCGCATCCAAAAGAGGTTGCAAAGTTTGTTACGGATGAAAAATACGCACAAAGCACTGCTGAATATGAGCATAAAGCGTTTTTATTTAGTAAAAAGAAGCATCTCTTGGTCATCCCTGTATATAATTATAACTATCATAATGTGGGAGAAACGTATAATGGCGCATTCGTTTTTAACATTTCAACTTCTGCTATTACGCTTCGTGGTCTTATTGACCATTCGGGCAGTTTAGATAGTTCGTATTATTATCGGTCGGGTGTTGAAAGGAGTCTTTACATTGATAACTTACTCTATACAAAGAGTCCTCACCTGCTTCGGATTAACGATCTCTCAACGCTTGCGAGTGTGAAGAATGTAACGTTAAAAAAAGATACAGCGATGAAAATCTATTAGTAGTTTGTTTTTTGCTAGGTGTCTTGTTAAAAAGATTTTAGCTATTTTTTTGTTTTCTTTTTTTATAATCTAAGTATTATCCTTTTGTTTTTATTGTTGTTTTTGTTTTCAATTTTGTTTGCAGTAATACTTTTCCAAAAGCTCCTACACTTGCAAGAATAAAAAAACCGTAGAGAAGAAATATGCCAAAGGTTGTTTTCTCAAGGATAAATCCTGTAAGTATAAAACTAATAGCTACGGCAATGCGAGAAATTGCAGTATAACTTCCTATAACTTTTCCTTCAACATCGTGTTTCTCTGCTATAGTAGACATGTAAGACCATGCTGAAACATTAAAAAGCGATCCACCAAGGGCTCTTAGAAAAACAAGAAGCATAAGAACGGGAAATGTTCGTGCAAAAAACATTGAGATAAGAAGAACACCGCTGATGGCAATACCTATGATGCTACCTTTGCCACTTCCTACTTTATCTGCATACTTGCCGAAAAAGTATTGCGAGGTGTGTGCGAGTCCCATGAGAAATATTGCAACACTAATATGTATGTTTGAAAGTCCCATGTGTTGCATGATAATAAAAGGAAGTACAAGAACAGTATATGGTGTTGTAAAGTTTGCTGCAAAACCGATAAAACTCATTGCTCGCAGTTCTTTAAAGCGTAGCATATCTTTAACGTCTCGCAACGGATTAAAATCTTTTCTTGCAAGCTTTTTTCTTTTTCGGTGTTCATAATTATCGTTAAAAAAGAAGAGGTCATATATCATAAGTCCCAAAAGAACGGCTACCATTATAATCCACGCAACAAGAAAAACATCTTGATAACCAAATTTATCTGCAATATACCCTCCTATAAATGGTGAAATAATGACGGCAATTGAAGCAAGTGATTGTGCAATACCCGTAATACGTGTTCGTTTGCTATCATCTTCTACTGTGTCATTAATGCGAGATAATGAAGTAATAACCACTGCATTAAAGCCGATGGCTGAAATGACTCTAACAAAAAACAGCCCTACAACATTGGTAATAAGAATGTATCCGGTGAGTGCAGCAACTTCTAAAACAAGACCAAAAAGTATAACTTTAAATCGACCAATCTTGTCTGATAGCGTTCCAACAATGGGCGCTGCAAAGATGCCAATGAGTGAAAAAAGCGAGAAGAACCATCCTTTCAAGCCTTCTGCCCATCCCATTGTTGAAAGGTAGGGCGAGAGAAAGGAGATATAAAGATACATAACAAAATAGAATGCTGAATCAAGTACTGTTGTTTTTACGAACTTGTTAAAGAGCACTCTACTTTGAAACACGACCATGAGAAGTATTCTTTACATCCTTCTTTTTAAACCTTTTTAAAAGATTATTTTTTTGTCGTACTATTTTTTTGTAAGAGTTCTTCTGCTCTTGCGCGTGTCATATGCTCAAAATGAATAATGTCCTCTGGAGAAGAAATGTCATGCTCTTCTAGTTCTGCAAGAAGACGATAATATAGTTCTACTGTTGCTTTCGTGTCGCCCATTGCTCGATGTGCTCGCTTGTTAGTGATGCCATAAAATTCGCAGAGCGCTCCAAGTCGTTTTGAAGGAAGCTCGCCATGTACTCTTCTGGCAAGTTTTGCGGTGCAAAGTTTTGGGTTGGTAAGCTCTTCACCATGATGTTTGTACAAATTATGCGAGATGAAGTTATAATCAAAGCTTGCGTTGTGAGCTATAATTGGATTGTTGCCTAAAAATTTTTTTAAGGGTAAAAGAACATCTTGAATTGGCGGTGCGCTTTGGACCATTTCATTGGTTATTCCTGTGAGATGGGTAATAAATGGTGGTATTGGTTCTTGTGGATTAACAAGGGTGTGAAATGAATCAATTTCTTTTTCATTAACAACTTTTATTGCAGCAATTTCTGTGATGTTACTTGCATATGCAGAAAGTCCTGTTGTTTCTATATCTAAAACGATAATGGGTGTTGAGCGCATGAGTTGTAATGATTATGGTTCTGTTTAAATATTTGTCGTTGAAAAAAGAACAGAAAGAAAGATTAAACAAAAAAGAAAACTAAACAAAAGGAAAAGTAAAAAAGAAAAATAAAAAAAGAAAATTAGCTATATACTCTTTTTTCCAGCAAACGACCGAGTGTCTTTAATTGCTCGTATGAGCATATGGTTCCTAATGAATTACCTAATGAAAGAGAGTAATAATCACCAAAGACATATATGCTTCCATCACTGCCACAGACAGAATTAGAAACCTTTTCTCCTTTTGTTAAGCAATAGTTTAGTGAGCGACTCTTGTTATCATCAGCAGGATATTGATAATAAATGAAGGAGACGCTGTTTTCTTGGTCATCAACAAAGTCAAATGTACAAGGTCCGTACATAGTATCTTTCTTTTCCATAGTAACAGGAGTTTGACAAGCTGTTGCAACGTCACTTGCGTTTAAAAATTGACATTGAGCGACAAGATTCATTTGATGATTTGTCTGCGTTGCAGGTGGAGGAGGAGGCGGAGGGGGAAGAAGCGATATATTTTTGTCATCATTAAGATCGTTGGACGAATGACAGGCAGTAATAAACACTAACGCCAAAAGCAAGAATCCCACAAAGAGTATTTTTTTCAAAAATATCACCAATACGTATCCAAGAGATTGTTTTTATAAATTCTTGTTTTTCTTACGTCTTAGAAGGGTTATTTTACTGATTATTTTTTTCGGCGATTGGTTTTTGAAAACGAGTTTTGTAGTGTTCTGTTTGAATGATGCCTCCACGTGTACCTGTGGCGATTTCTTTAAGAATGGAAAAATCTTTTTTAGGAATATTATCAAATAAAGTGACGTAATAGATGTGAACGTGCTTTTTTTGCGCAAGCGTGATAATTTGTTGTAGACTGTATGTGCTTGCGTTGTCTTCTCCGTCGGTTACAACAACAAGGTTTTGCTCGTAATTCTGAGGAGAAGCTGTTTTTTCTAAAAGTACTTCTGTTCCTTGGTGGATATTTGTTACAGGAGCTGTTGCATAAACTTTTTCAAAAGGTAAAGGTATAGAATCTTGCAAATACCAATCATCTCTTGTTGCAACGAAAGCTTTAGCATGGGATGGAAAGCTGTAATACCTAATTTGTTTCCAAAAACTCCAACCTCTTGACGTTCTGCTCATCGATCCGCTACCATCAAAGAGATAAATATCTCCTTTTATCATATCTAATTTCTGTTGCAGTTCTTGTTCGTTGAATGTGATATGCACCTGTCGTTGGAATGAGAAGCTTTCTTTGTTCTTTCCTTTTCCTTCTGGTTGTTGGCTTCCATAATAACTCATGACGATTGGTGCTTGTGTATACTGTTGTAATGCTTTAACAACTGCTTCTCCTCGTTCTTTACTAAGGATGATGTTGCCATTTTCTTTTCCTTGCACAGGTCTTTTATCTGCATGAGCAGTAATATTAATTACTTTTAGGGCTCCTTTAGTATAAAGACTATCTATTTTTTTTCCAAGGTGAGAAATATCTTGAATATCATTTAAGGAAAGTGTTGCTTTATTTGTAGAAAAAAAGATTCTTGCATCTCTGCCCGTAATCTCATTTATGTAATCATCAATGTTTCTTTTTTGCAAAGAAGGTTTAATACCTGCAAAGAAAGGTTTTTCTTGTATGATGTTTCCGCCTTCTTTTGTTGTGAAGGGCATGATAACTTCTCGTATTTGTCGTTGTGTATCGTTTTCATTTTTTTGCATATTGTATGCTTTCGCCATTCCAAAAGATGTTGTGCTTCTTACGAGTGCTGCTTGTTGTTTTAGTAGAGTTTCTTTATTGGCGTAATAGTAGTTGTTTACTTGTTGCACGGCGCACCCCGCGAGTAATTCTGTGGCAACGATAAACGAAAGCAGTTTTTTCATGGTTAAAGAAGAATAAAAACCAATTTAAAACATTTTCTACTGTGAAGTGATACTTTGTTTGCGTGGATGTTTTTTTTAAGAATTTTTTAAGAAGATATTTCTAGAAAACCGTAAGATTTTCGGAAATTACGCCCTGAAACATATAAATCTTGGCGATTCAGACATTATATGTTCATACAAATATTATTGGCGATTGTTCTTGGTGTGGCTTCCGGGGTTTTTACAGGCTTCGATTGACTGGTTTCTTCGCCAAATAGCTCATTCTATGGCAGTGTCACCCAAGTGTTTGACACGCCAATTAAAAGCAAACATCTTCCTGATGTTTGGTGATAGGTAATGAAAATGAGCTATGATAGGATTGGAAACTATAGGATACGAGATAAAGGGCACAAAAAATGCATCTTTGATAAGGTCAATGAAATAAAAGAAGACATTAAAAGAATTCTTCCCGAACTTGAAGGCGATAAACTGATAGCGATGTTTTCGAAAATTCGCACATATTTGTCCCATAAGAAAAAAGGAGTTCCTCTTGGTAGAAAGGGTTGCAAGGGATTTAGAACACTGACGAATAATGAACAGATTCTTTATGATTATATGATCAGGAATGGACTGAATGCTTCTACTACTTATCGTTGGTTTATTGCAACAAGATTACCTTCTGATGTTCAAGAAAAGTTGATGAAGAATCAACTCTCTATGAAAAAGGCCATGTGGATTGGAGCAAATCGGAGAAGAGTCAAGATGAGTAATCAAGGATTAGATCTTATGGAAAAAATAAGGCTTGTTATGAGGGGGTTATGAAAATGGGTAATAGAAATAAGTTACCAAACGCTTTTACTGAAGAGCAAATGGTCAGATTGTTTGATGAGATTGATAGACCAAAAGTTTGTATGGCTGCAGCTTTAGCATTCTTTTGCGGTTTACGCATCTCAGAAGTGTGTAAGATTAAGATTGAAGATGTAAAACTCTCCACTAAAGAGCTCAAAGTGGTAAATAGTAAATACACATTAAGAGGAAAAACTGGTTATGGAAAAGATAGGTATGTTCCAATTCCTGATTCTATGATTGATCCTATCAAGAATTGGATTGATTTAATTAGTGGAGGCAAATGGCTATTTCCATCAGATAAATCTCCTGATAGTCCATTGAGAAAAAAGAGTCTGTACGAACAATATAGAATTTTCCTTAAACAAGCAGGTCTTGAAATACCAGAAACAAAGATTGCTTACATAGTTAAAGTTAATGGCAAAAAGGAGTCACGAGAAGTAGTGAGACACAAGTATAACTTCCACACATTAAGGCACACATATGGCACTTATTTGCGAAACAAAGGGGTTCCTATTGAAGACATTAAAGAGTTCATGGGGCATGAGCGATTTGATACTACTTTGGTCTATGCAAAAATAGCTCATTACCGAAAACGAGAAGTTATTGATGAAGCATTTAATGTATCTCTAAGAACTCAAACTATTTCTCAAGAAGGAGTTAAACGAATGACAATGCCTAAATCAGATGAAACACCTATTCAGTGTCTGCAAATGAAAATGGTTAAAGGAAACATTTCTGCAGAAGAGTACCGAGAAAGAGTAAATCTCCTGCAAATGGTTCAAGTTAAGCAAATAGAATGATTGAGGTGAAAAAATGATAAATAAAAAAGTAATAAATTTTCGAGTTACAGATGAACAATATAAATTGATAAACCTTAGACTGCTTTTTTCTTTTGATGTGAGTCTTCATACGTATAAGATACGCAAATTATAATAAATAATAAAATTAGCAAATTATACGTAAAGTTTAAAAAACATCAGTTACATTTATATAAAATAATGCAAAAGAACGAAGAAACTAATGATCCATTCTACACAAAAGTATTACTTAGAGTGGTCTCTATTATTATTTTTGGCTTCATCATTCTTATTTCAGGTGCAGGGTTGTTGCATCATCATAGTGGAAAGGCTCTCTTCGTATTTGTTATTGCCCTCTCAGGATTAATTATCTCATTACCAAATTTTAATAAATTTTTAAAAAAACAGTTTAATACAACCTGGTCGAGTTTTACAAAAGGATTTATTTTGATTCTTATTTTTGTTATTATACTTCTTACAACAAACATATTTTTGGATCCATCAGAAGTAATAAACTCACAACCTCTTGTTCAACCAAACCAGCAGCCTAAACAACCTGTTATAGAAAACAAAGTTCCTGTAACTATAACTTATGAAAAACTTAAAGCTGAAACTACTCTTTTATCAAATACAATGGTTCGAATTGTAAATCGAAATGATTACTCTTGGCATAATGTTTCAATTACTGTTAATGATTATTATTCTTGTTGGGAGTATGATGTTCTTGACAGTGATGAAGGTATTAATCTTGAAGTATCAGGATGTAATCAATTTATCTTAAATCAGGATTATATAAGAAAAATTGAGATTAATACAAAAGAAAACAAGGGTACATTCTATCCTTAATTTATTAGATTGATCTGAATAAACCCATTTCGGTGCAAAGGTGCAAGTTTTATGAGAAAAGCAATTACAGATAATTACTTTTTTTGTTGACATTATAGACTTATTTGTAATTTGAATGACTTATTCGAGGTCTTTTTTGATTATTTTTTCATACTCGAGTATCTTTTCCATGTCTTCTGCTGCATGTTTTTTATGTATTGTTTCAAGTTCGGGAGTTCCATGCGAATGATCAATATGTATTCTATCTGAACGATAACCTTTGTTGTGTTTTTTAAATAGCTCTGCAAGAGGGTGATTTTGGTAAGCGATGTGATTCATAGTTATTTCTGACTGCGTATAATCGTTAACTTTCAAACCTTGAAACATTTTTTCAAGATAACTGATTAATGGATTAATGTAATTATCAATTGCGAGTGCATGTAATTCTTCGACTGATTCCGCAAAAATGTCGGGGAGATAATACACTATCGTTTTAGGAGAATAAAATAAAATCATGCATCCTTTAAAATCAAACCTAAAACCCTTATATTTAGGATTATTAGAAATTTGTTTGTATTTGTTTCTTACTTTTTCAAAATCAGAATATGGGTATGCAAGAATTAATTTTCCAAAAATTTTATGTGCCCTTAGTTTTTTTGTACTGTTAACATACCCCTTAATTTTTTGGAATGCAGATTTACCATCATAAGTTAAGAAATTATTATCAGTCATTAATCCTTTTTTCTTAAGTTGTACCACATTGTAATTTATAGTTGAGATACCTTTGTTTAAGCAGTTAGCATAATGTCGTTGATATAATAATTCGCCTTCATCTGTTAAACCCCTAATCAATATAATTTGGGCTTGAAGTTCATTACTTATACCTGTAGAATTACGAAGTTTTTTCCAAACCATCACTATCACATCCCATCTTCTTAATTGTAATTACTTGTAATTTGTTAATTCTGAATTCGTTTCCATCTTCTGCAAGAAACTTAATGAAGTAATTATCTTCAGAAATTATTTTCCCCCATAGAACTTTGTGTGTCCGATTATCTTGATATACTAATTTAGTTTTCATTCTCTTTCACCACCTTTTCATAAATCTTTTTCAACATATTGAAACTTGCCAAATCTTCCTTAAGTAACGAGTCTCTGATGAATTGACTCATTTGCCTGTTTCCTGAATTCTCCATTCTTAACACGATTCTTTTGTACTGACTCTCAGATACTCTGAACATGATCTTCCGATTCTGAACCATTTACCCATCCCATCAAGCGTCGAATTAATTCATCATAAGACTCGCCCCTACACAGCTTCTTGGAATCCAAAAAGTTTTTTAATTCAGGTGTTATTCCTATAGATACAAATTGTTTTGTCATAAGTATAATAAATTGGTTGTAATATTAATACTTGGATGCTATTTAATTCTGTTCGAATTAATCAGAAACGATTATAAACTATCGTGCATTTCCTTAAATCATGCCAAGAGGAATCAAGAAACCAAAGGTGTGTAAAACGCCAGGATGTTCTAATGAGCTTGATCAGCCATCGAGAGGAAGAACGAGACTGTATTGTGAAACCTGTGCAGATAGAAGAAAGAGTAAAAAAGACAAAGAGAGAATGCAGCAGAATCGTATGTTAATGAAACAAGGTGTGTTTCCTTATGGTTATCAAGAAGAGCAATTGGACAAATTGTTTGATGGATTCAAAAAAGATTATTATCGAGATATTCAGGAAAAATCAGTTACAGTAATGCAAAAATTAGCACTGTCTTCTACTCCTGGTTATCGTGACATTGATCTGTCAAAAAAGTGGACTGAGAAAGAATTACTCGAAATCATTGATCGTCGAGTTTATCAACTTTTGAAGGTGCTTATTACCCATCAAAAACTTAAATAGCGTCCAACAAGCATAAAACTTCAAGAAAGTAGTCTGGGGATTCGTCTCAACATGACAATGTTTTTAAAACATCTTCTACATTACATTAATTATTGATGATTCCCGCCTTAAACTTATTATGGCGGTAGGTCATCGTACAAAGGTCTGGGAATCCATAATTTTCAGCCCGAAAAAACGCAGAATGAGCTTCGGAAAACTCCTCAATTAAAATGTAGGATTTTCGGTTTACACGCCTTAAACCTTATTAATCTGGCTGTTTTAGGAAATTTATGTTTCTCGAAATTATGCTTGCACTAACGCTTGGTGTGGCTTCCGGGGTTTTTACAGGCCTTATTCCAGGTATTCATGTAAATCTTGTGACAGTAATAGTGGTGTCTGGTGCTCTTTCTGGCGCTGGTTTGCTGGCAGGTATTTCTCCTTTTCTTCTCGCGCTTTTTATTATTAGTCTTGCCTTGACGCATTCTTTTTTAGATAGTATTCCTTCAATTTTTTTGGGTGCTCCTGATGAGTCCATGGTTGTTGGCGTGCTTCCTGGTCATCAATTGCTTTTAGAGGGAAAAGGTCATTTGGCTGTGTCTTATACGCTTTTAGGTTCGCTTGCGGCACTTATTTTAACTGTTTTTTTTATTCCTTTCGGTTTAAAACTTTTAACGCCTATTGCAATCTTTATTTCTCCTTTCATTGGAAAATTGCTTCTTGTTATTGTTCTCTTGCTCATTTTTCTTTCTAAGAAATTGTTGAAAAATTCTTTTTTCTTTTTAGTTGCAGGTCTTCTTGGTTTGTTATGTTTTTCTTTAGTTAGTCAAAAACAAATTCTTTTGCCTCTTCTTTCAGGTCTTTTTGGTGCAAGTACTTTGCTGTATAGTTTAGCTACGGTTTCTGTTTTGCCTTTACAACAAATAAAACATATTTCAATTCCTGTAAAGCAGAAAACGTTAGAAGGAGTGACTTTTAGAGCTACTGTGGTAGGAATGCTTGCTTCATTTCTTCCTGGTTTTGGTAGTAGTCAAGCAGCACTTATTGCAAGTACAACATTAAAGAAGAAAACTCCCGCAGAATATCTTCTCTTGGTTGGTGGTATTAATACGGTGAACTTTTCTTTTTCGCTTGTTACTATGCTGGTTTTAGGAAAAGCAAGGAATGGTGCTATTGTTGGCGTAAAAGAGTTGTTAGGAGTAATAACAGGTAGTCAGTTATTCTTGTTCGTTTTTGTTTTACTTTTTGTTGGAGGTCTTGCAACTATTCTTGGCTTATTTTTTTCAAGAAAGTTTGCGGTTTTTTTGCCAAAGATTAATTATGCAAGATTAGTTGTGGGAGTTCTTCTTTTTCTTACGCTTGTTGTGGTTTTCCTTTCTGGTTTGCAGGGTTTTTTAATTCTTGTCGTTGCAACGAGTTTAGGTATTGTGGCAACAAAATTTGGTGCGCAAAAAAACATGCTTCTTGGTTGTTTACTTCTTCCTGTAATACTTTATTTATGGTGAGTCATTTTAAGACTTTCTTTTTAATTTTTTTTTAAATCAGTTAGACGAGCTAAGAATTTCTCTTCTCCTTCGTATGGTTGATATTCTTTAATGAGTTGTTTATACATAAGAACGTTTTTTGCGTAATTTCTTGCTTCTCTTGAAAGGAGATATTTTCCATGTTCTTGATAGCCAATAATACCTTGCGCATCAGTAATGCCTGCTTTATTGGCTTTCTTTATCACTTTATTAAGTCCACTACGACCTCTGTTGTATGCAGTAAGTGCAAGTGTATCATTTCCATTGTAATAATCTAATAATTTTCTAAGTAGTTTTGCGGAGGTTTCAACATTTAAGTCCATGTTAAATGGGTTTTTCTCTTGATAAACGCTAGGATGTAATTGATTTAGTCCCAAACATTCTGCGTGAGATATTGCGTAAGGATGAAATCTTGATTCTTGTATACCTACAGCAAGAAGGAGCCGTCGCTTAATGTTATTATTTCTTGCGTGTTTTGCATACAGATTATTAAAGGCTTGAAGGTTTTCAAATAAATCGTTTTGAGACCCTGTTCTGCCTACTTTTTCACCGAGAAGTTCTGCGAAAGTGTTAATTCCTAAACGATTTATTTCTGTTGAAAGTTTCTCGCCTTTTTTTTGCAGTACATGAAATCTGTTAAAATTAGTATTTGTTAAAGAATATCCTCCAAAAACAGTGTCTGTAATAAACTTTTTATTTTCGGAATATGTTGTGTCGTTCCAATGAAATGTTTGTTTTGAAATAACTTTTTGTAATGAGTCTGTGTTGCGTTTGTATATGATTTCTTTTGAGGCGAAGATATTGTTTTTGTTTATAGCTGATCCGAATAGTTTATTGTCTAAACTAGTGATGCCTGCGATAAGTGTGCCTGTCAATAGCATAGTTAATCCTATATTTTTCTTTTTCATACGTTCAAACCATTGCATAGAAAAGTCTGTGCTTTGTGTATATCATACTTTAACATTTACAAAATGAGAAAGATTGTCAAAGAATTTCTATTCCTTTAAAAAGGTTGTTATTTATTATGCTTGTTGGAAAACGTGCAATTTTTGTTTAGAGTGAAGTTCTTTGTTGTCTTATTTCTCGTTCTTTTAAAATTTTCTTGATTTCATCTGCTAAAGTAGTTGTTTTCATTTTTGTTTTACAAGTTTTTCTTCTAAATCGCTCATCTCTTTTTTTAATTTTTTATTCTTCTTTGTCACTATGGCATATTCTTTTTTTAATGGTGCTATTTCTTGTTGAAGTGTATTGATGTATGTTTTTTGTTGATGTAGTTGTTCTTGCTGTTGAGGAGAGCCAGGACTTTTTTTTACAATATACCTTGCTCCAAGATAGAGTCCAAGAAAAAAAGTTCCCCAAAGAAAATACTTTCCTACCCATTTATTACTTTTCATTCTACATACCTTTTTCGGCTGTATATTTCAAATGGAATAATTATTCCTCCTTCTACATAGGAGTTTTTAAAGGGTCCCATTACTTTATCGTATCGCATACCTGTTTCAACATAAAGTCCGAATTTATCTTTAATAATCACATCGAAACGAATAAATGGTTGGTGATGAAATTCTTTTATTGTTGGTGTTGTTACGGGTGCTGTTGTTCCTAAATCTTGACCATATTCATCAATGAGGGTTGTTGTGACACTTTGATAATACTTTTCTTGTAGCAGTCTATCACCCACACTTATACCAATATGAGATTCTTGTTTATCGGTAAAGAATCTTCCTCCTATTGCTACTGAGGGAAACTTGTAAATCTCTGCAACTGTTTTAGTAGTAGTGTAACTTTTTCTATCGGTTGCATATACATCTTCTGAGTTTCCTAATAATGAACTTGCCGGAATTTCTTGATAAATGGAAAAAAGAAAATTGTTGATATTCAAAGTTAAACCAACATTTATCGGTGTTACTTTTTTTGTTGAGTCTAATAATGTTTTTGTTTGTTGCCAATTTGCGTATTGTGAATTGATATTTTCAAGTCGTGCTCCTCCTCCAATTTCAATACTTTTTGTTACTTCTTTTGCTGTTTGTGTATTGTTTTCTATTGGCATGCCTTGAATAATTCCTTTATTATAGCTTCTAGTGCTAACACAGCTGGTGTGTAATAACATACCAAGACCTACTATGCTAACAATTTTTCCCAATGTTTTCATTGTTTGTTTCATGTTATCGTCTTTTTACTGAATTTTTTTTCTTGTGTGTAAAGAACTCATTATTGTTATCCCTATTCCTTTAAAAATGGGAAGTTTACTTGGTTTTCCATCGATATAATCTTTTTGTCCTATAAGATATATAGAAATGTGTTTGTTTGCAGTTGGCTTAAGGTTAAAACCAAATTTGAATGTAAACCCTGTTACATTTTCTGTGGTCGTTTCAATCGCATTTGTGAATTCTTGAAGGTATTGTCCCTTATTATTTGTCATTTTTGTTCTGTTCGTTGTCCACTTCCAAGTATATTGTTGTAGTCCAATTGATGCTTCAAACCCTCCCCTTGCTTCACCACCAAGCATAACTGCATAGCCAATATCGGCATATGGCGTTGCACTGCCTCTGAAAGTTTCTATACTGGGCCCATAAAAATAAGTAGTGGTGTTGTCTTGTGTAAGAGTGTATTTTAGTGTGTTTAGATGAGTATATTTTGATACATTTGTAGGAACTCCTGCTTCAACAAATAAACCTTTGTAATATATTCTTCCATGTGCATTAAGAATGAGAAACGCATCATTGCCTGTTGAAGTGGTCGGATCATTTTCTCTTGTTTTTGATCCAATAAAATCTACTCCTGCTCCTATGCCAAAGACGGTGCGCGTTTTTATGTTGTTTTTCATTTCTTTTGGTGCACCTTGAATGTATCCTTTTTTGTACATTCGTTCTGTTGCGCATCCTGTTGTGAGTATTCCTGCTAGGGTAAGCATCATTCCTGTTTTTATTATTTTTTTGAGTTTCATTATTTTGTCGTCACATTATTTGGTGAATTATTTTTGAACGCTTTATAGATTTCTTTATCAATTTCTTGATAGTTTAAGAAACAAGCTCCTCCACCAGTTATACTTGCATTATTTTCTTCAAATGAACTGTTTAAAAAATTTTCATAACCATTATTGCTGTATAAGAAACCTCCATATTGCGCACTATTGTTTCTTCCTGTTGTGTTATGAGTCTCAATTAAGGCGTTATATATGCTGATGCCACCACCATTCATCGTTGCACTTCCATTATTTATTTTGCTTTTTTTTATGAATAATGCGAATTTCTTTGCTTCATTAAAACTTCTTCCTCGCGTGTTGTTCTCAAAAATATTTCCTCCTTCTTTTGCCTGTCCGTTAAAGATAGTTGAGTTAATAATATCACAAGAACTGTTAAGAAGATATATGTTTCCACCATTTCTTTCTGCTCTTCCATTATCAAGTCTAGAATAATTTAGTGTTAGTGTTGAATTTTCTGCTCGAATACTTCCTCCGTTATCAGTGGTGTATGCATTTTCTATGGTGAGATTATTGCATTTTATTGAGGAATTAGTAAGTGTTAATGCTCCGCCTTCGTTTGCATCTGTTTCTTCTACATTAAGAATCTTACAGTTACTTATTTCATTGTTTAAAGAATTCTTAACTAGGATTCCTTCCCATGTTCTTTTAGCTGAAAAAGTGACGGGATTATTTACACTTCCTTTTATGTTTATTTGTCCTCCATTAATAACAATTTCAAATTCTTTATTGTTGCCGATAATTTTTGTTCCACCATTGATGATAAGAGTTTCTCCTCTGTTAATTCTGATTGGTTCTGATAATACATATTCGCCTCTTTTAAGAATTTTTTTCTTACTATTTCCTCTATATTGTGGCGATGTTAAATATCTTGCTTTTTTCTTAGAACGATTCTTTTGTTTAGATTCTGATGTGGCGCTTTGTAGTTGTTTTGTATTCTGTGCAGAAGTAGTTGTTTTCGTTGGAGCGTTGTTCTTTAAAATCATACTAAGAATAGTGTTATTTCCTATGGTAACATTTTTTCTGGTGAGAGGTTCGTGATTGTATAAATGGCCGGTGACACTATCTGCGAGGAATTCTGGTTGAGCGTACGTAAGGACAAATTGATAATTTTCTTGAAAGAATTTTTTTTCACTAACAATGCGGTTATTTTTCCAGATAGTAATATCGGTGCCTGGTTGTGTAGGGCCTGAAAGTTTAATGATGTTATACTGTCTTGAACTTTCTTGTTGTTTGTTGTTTGTTACCTTTTCTGTTGTTAGTCCAGTAAGTTGATTAGAAGTATTATCTGGAGCTGTTGTAGTGCCTTTATGTGATTTTGATGAGGTGGTTGTTGGAAGAGAACCTTTCGATGAGAAAGAAAATGTAGTAGAAGTAGAAGGACGAGTATGTAATGATTTAGGAGAAAAAAACTTGTAAGGGTCAATATTAAGTTTAGTTTTTCTTGTTATTCTATATTTGTTTTTTAGTTTTACGTGTTCTCCTTTAAATTCGGCAACTATACTGTCTGCGCGAAACCAGATTGTTTTATCTCTCCAAGAAATGAAATATCTTCCATTCTTTGCCGTAGTTGAATAGGTTCTTCCATTTTTCCAGACCATAATTTTAGTTCCGTTTTCTGCTGTTCCTGTGAGTTGTCGTAGACGAGTGTGCTTTTTTTCATATATTTGATTTTCTAACTTCTTATTATCAGAAACCATTTTTTTGTTATACTCTTCTAGTCGTTTTATAGAATTTTTGTATGAAGCACTATCTGCCTGAAGATTTCTTATTTTTTCTTTTCTTCGCTCTATTTTTTTGCTATGGTCAACAAAAGCAGATTCATTAACAAATTTGCTACCGAAATAAAGCCCGCCAATAAGAAGGGCTGTTGCTCCAATAAATTTTAATTCGTTGAGAAGTTTTGGTTTTGTTTTCTCCCATTTTTTTTGATTTGCAATTTTTTGTTGTCTCTTATGTTCTTCACGTATTCTTTGCTCGACTATTTTTCTAACAGCATTTGCAAGATCGTCAACCATTTTTATCTACTCTTTTTAAGATATTCGCAAAATTCTTTTATGAATCTAACATAGTTTTCTTTTGGGTTTTCTATGTCTGCTAATAGATACATTTTTTGTTCTTTGTTTAATCCAAGAATCATGGCTTTTGAAAATGTTTCCCAAAGAGGTTGCGCTATCTCTTTATTTGAAAGATTTTTAATTTGTTGTAATTGTTCTTTCATTTTACCTGATTGCTCACCAACAACTAAATCTTTAATACTTTCAACTTTTTGGAATTCTTCTTCACGTTGAGGTATATCTTTTATTTTTTCGTTATTATATGAGAGAACAACAAATTGATACATATTTCTGAATTGTTCAACTGCCTGAACGTCAAGAATGCCTTCACTATCAGTAGAATTCTTATTTATTTTGTTAATGGTTCGTTTGAACTTTTCAGCTGCTTTTAGAAAGTTCTGATATTCAGGTTGTTCTAAATCTTTTCCAAAATATATTATTTTTCCTTTTTCTAGTACTTCTCTTGGTTCTTTACTATTGTTAAACCGAAATTCACGATAACTTCTTCTTGCAGGAAGTACATTGTTGACTAACACTTCACCCATTGTTCTTTGCATGAAGTATTTATGCACAGGATTTTTTACTTCTTTTAATTTTTCATTAATGTATGCTACTAAGGGCGTGTTTGTTTTTTTTTCTTCTAGCTTTAAAATGAGGGGTGTTTCACCAAAATATGCCTTAAAGAGTGTTGCTCCAACGGAAAACCAGTCTGTTGATTCTGTTAGTTGATAATCGTTTTTATCTATATTCCAGTCTTCGAATGCTTCTGTTATTCTATTTGTTGATGAGAAATATTTTTTTAGTTTAAATTGTTCATCATGAACATTAGCTTCATTTTTTTGTTTGAAACTTTCAGGATCAATAATCATCCATTGTGGCGTTGGTTGGTCTGGAAAAAGAACAACATTGGTATCTTTATAATCACAGACGAGCAATCCTTTATCATGTAATTTTTCCATTCCTCTTGTTGATTGTTTTATTGCTTCAAACGTTATGTTGGCTCTTTGTTCTTGATTGGTGATATGTAAGAGATAATCTTCTAGATTTGTCGTTCCTAACTCGCTGACAACTCCAAATAATCCTGCTATTTTAATAGGTTTTAGTCCTATAAAGCGAAAAAGTTCTTTGTTTTCTTTTATAGTGTCCCCTTGGAGTTCATAAACTCTTTTTGCTTGTCTTTTGTTTGTAGTTGGTTCTGTGGGAAAAGGAAATTTGATGAAAACATCTACATCTTGCTTATCTTTTCCGTAAAGGATAATGCGCGTTTCATCTTTTTCACTTCTGATTCCTGCTTGTGTTTCCTGTAATTGATAAAGTTGTTTACGTTTTATTTCATGAACAATGTCATCCAGATACTGATTAAGTTGGAGGGTTCCCATGTATTCACCTTTGTTTGTTTATTTTCCTATTTGATAAATAATGAATGTTGCATTATCACCAAGATACATTGGAAGATTTTTCTCTTGATGTTGTTTTTTTAATTGTTCTTTTCTATAAATGGGTTTTTTTATTCTTTGTTTAATTATTCTTGGTGTATCTTTGAGATCAGTAGAGAGAAAAATATCTAGTAATTCTTCGTCTACTACTGGTTTTGTTACGCCGTCAGTGCAAGAAAAGATAATATCTTCTTTTTGTAAGATAAGGGTTTTTGCAGTTATTGCATTATCTTTTTGCAGTAAATAGGGCATACCAATATATTTTTCAAGTCCACCAAGACCATCTTTTGCATCGGTGTTGTCTTTTTCTGCAAGTAATTCAATAGACCCTCGCATTCCATGGTAAGTATCATTTGGTCGGATAATAAATGTTGCACTATCGCCAACATGAGCGTAGTGAAAAATGTGATGTTGAAGATATCCGGCTTCAAGTGTTGTTCCCGTATTTTTGAAATTCTCTGTTTTTGTTGCAAGTTCCTCAATGGACTCTTGTGCCATTGCAACGCTTTTTTTTATCCAAAGAAGCGTATCTTTACTTTTAATTTCTCCTTTGCGCCAGAGGGTATCAATTTCTTTAAGGTAATTCTTCATTTCATAAATGGTAAGAAGGCTTGCTTCGCCACCTCGTTCATGTTTTATTCCTCCCATGCCATCTGCAAGTAGCAGAATACCTTTTTCTGGGTGTAAATAAGATGCATCTTGATTTTCTTCTCGTTGATTTTTCAAAGTTTTTTTTGCGTAAAAGAATGGTTTATTTTTTTCTTTGTTCATCGTTCTATAAATCCTCCAAATTGATAATAATCATCTTTAATGTCATAAAGTTTTTTTATTATAGGAGGATTATTTTTCATGTGACCGGTGACATATACGCTTCCCGTTCCAAATTCTCCACGGTGAAATGTTACAAGAATATCCTTTGCTGGTGCAAAGATTTTTTGTGGATTAAGTATTAGACGATGTTGAAGCATTCGTTCTTCTCCTTTTTTTTGAAAAAGTCTCGTTGTATTTTTGAAGTCTTGCACCAGAAATCCATCGTTTGTATCGGTGACAAGTTGAATGTTTTTGTTTTCATCAACAAGGGCTACGTTGTAGTTGTTTGTCGGTTGGGTAATGATATCTCCTTTTTCTAAGTTGATGATGTTTGCTTCATTTCTCGTTGTAGTGAGAAGAATATTCTTATCAGGCAAAAGAAGAGAATTTGCGCCTTTATTGTTTGGTGATATGCTAACGAGTTTTTTTCCGTTGAGTTGGTAAAGCGTATGTTCCCCAATGAGCAGTGGTTTATTTTTATAGGAGGTAAGTTCAAAAATTGTTTCTGGAACAGTTATACGTTGTCGCTGTTTTCCCTTGGAATTGAAGACTTCTAAGAATTCTTCGTTTTGATTTGATGCCAAGATATAAAATTTATTTTTTTGTACAAGAAAATCTTCTATATCGTATGTTGATGGTTTTTGTATGGTAAAGAGTTCTGTTCCTGTTGCGCCATTATACTTTAAGAATCGCTGTATGCGTAGAGTAAGATTTGGATCTTGTTTGCTTTTAGTTCTTGCTATAACAAAGAGTTCTTCATCATCATTTCGTATGCTTTTAATCATTGTTCTTCTGATGAGTTGTTGTTTTAATTCGTATGTTTTGGCATTGAGTTGTAACTGATAATTTTTTACGATGGCGGGTTGCATTGAGTGGTCATAAGAGAAAAAGTAAAAGCTTTGAGGTCTTGTCTCAGAGATGAATCCTAAATTCATTGAAAGATTTCGTTGTAAGAATGCATAAAGATCTTTTTCTTCAAGATCATTTTTTGCTTCTGGACCAATATGTTCTTTACTTGTTTTACCGAATTTTGCTTCTAATTCTTTTGGTGTCGCTTCAGGAGGTCGAAAAATGATTTTTTTAGTGGCAATTTCTGTTTCTGCGATAATGGTGCTTAATGATTTTGGAAATCCAGTCATTGTTTGTGCGCAAATAACATCTTCAATTTTTCTTTTTTCTTCTGAAGTAAATGTGCTCGTTATTTCTATGTCCTCTTGTGGATATCCTGCCTGAAAAGTAACGGGCAACTGTACATAATACCATGTTCCCTTTATTTCTTTTGGTATACCAAGAACTGTTTTTTTTCTGTTAATGATTGCTTGAGTAAGTCTCAGAATTCCTGCACCTGTTTCTTGGATGGTTGCTCCCTCTTGAGTGTTGTAATGCATTGCTAAAAGATATGCTTTGTAAAGAGAATATATTTCTGGAGCATCATTTTTGATAAATGTTCGTAGGTTATCTTCAAGAGAAGGATGTTGTTCTATACTAAAAGGTTGATGATTTTGTTTGATTTTGTTTGTTCCTACAGTAAAACTGGTACGAATTCTTGAATGCTTAAGAAAAGGTATCATTTGGTCGTGAAAACCTGCTAGGGCGAGTTCAAAGCCACTAAAATCTTCAATTTTGTTCCTGATGCAATTCTCGTAAAGATATGATTCTCCTCTAAGAACATCAAGTGGGACGCTTGCTGATATTTGTCGTGCATCAATAGGAAAAAGTTCTGTTGCTTTTGCTGCTAACACTTCTGGAAGGTTAGAAATGATGTTAAAATTTCCTGCAAAATCTGGTTGAACATATTCTGCAATTTGTTCAATGAGTTCTATATTTTTTGCAGAAAGTTTTGTTCTATTGGATTCTTCCTTGCTGTTCTTATCAAGAGTAAAGAATGCGATGTCGATTTGGTCTTTAGTACCTACAGTAAGAAGATCGCTGAGCTCTTCAATATTTCTTGATTTAAAGTTTATATTTGCGTTGTTGCTTCTACTGATTGTTCGTGCATCTCGTAGAAGTTTCTCTCTTTTCTGAACGCTTCCTTTTTTTGCTCTGTTTGCGACGTAAATTGTGCCAATGTCAAAAAGAAACATATTAGGGTTGCTAGCAAGAAAATTGATTCCTTGCTGGGCAACACCACCTGCACCTATAAAAAGAATATTATATTTTTTTGGATTGTCAGGGTCTTGTCCTCGCTCTTTTGCAGCGCTTCTTCTTTCTTCAATTCTGCCTATTTGTTCAAATATTCCTGGCATATAAATTCCCCCGAAGTATACTACTTATAAGTAGAGAGATGCAGGAACCTTTATATATCTTTGTTGAATTATGTACTTTGAAAAGAAGGTTATTTATAAATGAACGAAGATGTTTTGGTTGAAATTGGTCTAAATCATAGTGAAGCGAAAATCTATTTGGCTCTGGTTCACGATGGTCTTTCTACGGTAACAAAGATTGCTGGAACGACTAAATTACATAGAGCAAATATTTATGATGCTCTTAAAAAGCTTATTTCTCGTGGTCTTGCAACGTATATGCAAAAAGAAGGTGTTTCCTATTATGAAGCAGTAGAACCAAGAGCATTAGTAAATATTCTTCGTGAAAAAGAACAGCATTTAACTGCTATTCTTCCTCAATTAGAACTTTCAAAACGTCTCGCCGAGAAAAAAGGAGAAGCTTTTATTGTTGAAGGCCTTACGGGCTTGTTTAATGAAATGTATAATCTCTTGCAGTATAATGACGACATTCTTGTTTATGGTATTCCAAAAAGCGTTCCCGAAATTGTACGAACAAAAATTACTCATTTTCACAAAGAACGTCTTGCAAAAAATATTAACATGCTTCATATCTATAATCATGACGCAAAAGATCGTATCAAATTTTTAAACAAAATGAAACTTACTCAGGCAAAATTTCTACCAGAATCTTTTGATTCACAAGTCTCGACATGGGCTTGTGGTGAAGTAGTTATGCTGACTCTTTGGCAAAAGCCGATTCTTTCAGTTGTTGTGAAAAACGCGCATGTTGCAGAAAGTTATAAAAACTATTTTTCTTTACTTTGGGAAGCTGCTAGAAAATAATGAGAACAATACGTTTAAGAAATAATTTCTATGAAATAAGTGTTTGTAGTGTATTATATGTTTTTCTTGCTATTTTGGTGGGGAAATCTTCTTCTGGCTTTTGCAGGGAAAGGTTAATTCCTTCTGAAATTAGTTTAAGATATTGTTTATCTTCAAAGGACATTTCTTGTTGTTGTTTTGGGCTTGAAAGTTCTTGCAAATACTGATTAAACCTATTAAATCGTGAGCTCCAAGAGTCATGTTCTAAAAGAGCATCTCGTAGAGGAAAATATTGAAAGTTTTTTGGGTATCCCATGCCGTAAAGGTGCATGGTCAAAGAGTATGTTTCACGTGAAGATGGTATTGTTGTAGTAGGAGATGTTCTTGTTTCTTGTACGCTTACTTTATTTTGTTCTTTACTTGTAGTTGTTTGAGTATCTTTTGTTTTTTGAAGAACAGTTCTCTTTTCATGCGCTTGTTTGTTGGCTAGTTGAACTTTTCTTTGAATTTCATATTCTTTTGGATGCTTTCTGGCATCTTTGAGTTTCTTATGTAACTTTTTTAGCTCATACTTTCCTTCAATGTAACCTACTTTGTTTGCATCAGTAATAAGACCTTTATTCCAGAAATGTTTGATTTCCCGTTGAAGTTCTTGCATATCTTTGCGACCTTTTTTGCTGAGTAGGTCTGCATATTCATATTCTTCATTAATTCGAGCAATATCTCCTTTAATTTTATTAATTTCATTTCTAATATATAAGTACTCTGAAACGGAATGTTTATTCGCATACGGAATTTCATCTGTGATAGCTCTTCTTTTTGCAAGCTGATGTAATCCTACAACAATTTCATGTATCTTATTGACAGATTCTCGTTTTTTTTGGATGATTGTTTTATTCCTAATTTTTTTAAGTGTTTTATAACGGGAATTAAATTGTGCATAGTTAATTTTTTCTGCGTTAATAATAAATAAATCGTATGTATGCCCAAGTTCAATTGCTCGAATAAAGTGACCATAGAGTTCAAATAGATTGGTCTTTTTTGTTATTTGTTGTTCTATACCTTCAATGGGTTCTAAGATTTCTTCTAACGTGTTCATTGACGGTTTTTCTGGAGAAAGTTTTTGTAATTGTTTAAGAAGTGGAGCTGTTTGAAATGAAGTAATTTGAGCAATTGTCTCTGAGCTAGAATCAATGTCATAGTATTGAGTCTTTTTAAATGTTATTTCTTGAGGTGCTAATCTTTTTAATTCTCCTCGTTTATATCTCTCCCAGATTTCAGGAAATCGTATCATGTTCTTTTAACCTTATATTGTCTACAAGAACGAAAAGTTCACCCGTTTTATAATCTTTTGTGTTGATGGTGCCTTGACCGATTTGAGCGAGCTCCCAGTTCTTTAAAAGAGTAGGATTTTCTTTCATAACTTTTTGTAAGGTCTCATTGTTGTAGAGATTTTCTCGTCCTTGAAGAAAACAGGCTTTCCAGTCAATTGCTCTTTTTATAGTGTCTTGTTCGCCTTCTTGAGCGAGATCATCAAGACTCTTTAAGAATTCGTTATAATAAATGGAATGGACGTAGTAGTGATCTTCAAGATTTGTTAAAAGGTAATCTTGTCCATTAACCTTAAAATATTCTCTATTTTGAAAGTGAAATCGTGTACAGGCATCAATCAAATGATAATAGTGATCTACATAACCAACCGATTTTTGCGTTTTTGGAATAAATGCTTGGATGTACTCTGCAAACGGATCAATTACTTGTACTGAAAGTTTACGAAGTGTATTAAGATGATTGCTCAAACGAACTGTTAATTCTTCGTTGTCTTGTTTTCTTGCAATGTTCATACGAGCATTAGCCTTGTAATTGTGAATTGCTTCAAAGTGTTTTGGTGATGAATCAGTAATAAACCGCATGAATCGCCGAGCTGCTTCATTATCTTTCTTAAAATGATTTTCTAAAGCAAGGGTGTACACGATGGTTTTATCTTTATTAATAATAAATTCTTCACTACCTGCTAAATCTTTGCTTGTGACTAGTCGTCGTGCTGATTTGCCTTCGGTGATATTTTTAACAATTTCCGTGACTGGTGAACTTTTATCATTGAGTGCTTTTTGTAGTTCCGGTATGTAAATTATTTTACTTTCGTTAACTCTTTCTTGGTCATAGAACAGAGCCATCTTTGAAGAGAGTTCAGCTCGGTAGACGTCATCTTCATGTACTAAGTCAATAAGTTTGTCAACAAGAAATGTCTTTCCTGAACCGCTATATCCTTCAACACCAAATGAGATAGTATTAGAGAGTGCAAGATAGGTTCCAACAACGAGTGCTTCCTCACCAACAACGCCTCTATTTTGAAAATAGGTTACAATATCATGGAGTTGTACTGTTTTTAAATTTGAGATTGTTGGTTTATTTTCTTTAGCTTCTTTTGGTTCATTGTTTATTGCTGTTGAAAGAAAATCTTTATCAGAGACCAGATTATCAATACTAGTTGAAGATACAGGTATGTTGTTGGTTGATTGAGGTGTTCTGCTTTCTTTACTGAAAGGAATAATTATTTTTGTTTTGCTGTTTTTCTTTTCTTCGTTTGCATAAAGAAAATCCCATATTTCTTTGGCTTCTTTTGATTTAAGCATTTCTCGTGGAAGCATTACAATTCACCTCTGTAATTTTTATTAAGTCTGTTTAATGTTTCATCAACTCCTTTTGCCTTCTGAATTAAAACATACATTCTTTCTTGACTCACTTTTTGGGCGTTTTTATCAATAATTTGTATTAATTGATTTCCGCTTGAACTAAAGTAAATATCATTATCAATAAGTTCATCATCTTTGTAAACTTCTCCTTTAACAAGTTCAGCTATTCCTGAAAGAACTCTTGCGCTTATTCCTTGAGTTCTTTTACCTATTTCATTCCAATCAGTAACGTTCACGAACTGCGCAACATCTTCCTTCTTCAAATAGTTCTTGATGAGTTGGATTCGCTCTTTTGATGTTTCTGGTCCCTTACATTCAATAACGCCATTTTTTCTTGAGTATCTACTAATAATCGCAGGATCAATGTTTTTCCCTCTATTTGTTGTTGCTAAAATAAGATAATTTCCTGCGTTAGGATAAATTGCAGGATTATCAATCTGGAGAAACGTATTGATTGTTTTGATGATTGTTTGGTCGTTTGTTTCATTTCTTGAAGGAAAATATTTATCTATTTCATCAAGAAAAACAATTCTTATTTTATCCGGTTGTGTGATATAAGTAAGTTGGTGTTCAAGAATTTGGGTTTCTCCAGATTTCCAAGCAGTATCAAAATCAAACTTAACTACTTCAACTTCTTTGTTGTATTTTTTTGCAATAGTAAGTGCATAGTGAGCTGCTGCTTGTCCTATCATTGACTTACCATTACCAGGCGTGCCAATGAGCATGATAAGTTGATTTAGTCCTCGTTTTCTTTGTTCAGGATTAAAACCTAGTTTTGTATCATAGGTTAATAATTTTCTAACATTTTTAAAAACATGTTCAATTGCTTCATTATTTCCTATAATATCTTTGAATAGAACTGGCTTAGTAAGATTAATATTTTTAGTTAGACTAATTGGATCATAAACAATCTTGCTTTTTTCTTTGATTGCTAATGGTTTTTCGTTAGTTGTAGGATTAATTGTTGTTGTAGTGTTTTTGATACCTTCAACTGAAAAGAAATCGCTGGAGACTGAGAATCTTTGTAAGTCTCTTTTTAATGATTGTTTTCGAATAATTTTTTTTAGTGCTTCATCTCTTACGCTTGCTAAATAATTTGCTGTAATAATTGCTGGATTACCAAGACTACTTTTTTCAAATGCTTCTGTTAATCCTTCCATGACATCACTAATAAGATTATAGTTGCCTCGGTTAAAGGATATTTCTGGTCTTTTGAAGCTTTTACTTATTTCAATATCTTCGTCTTTTGCAATGTATTGGAGAACACCTTCGCTTGCAATAAACGTCAGATAACTTCGTTTAAATTCTTCAGGAGCACTAGTAAATGGTTTTCGTTTAGTAATTTTGCTTTCTAGTGAAGCGTACGTTCCTGCAAAAAGAAGTCCTGCATCGTCAACAAGAACCTCAGCTTGATTTTTCTTTTCAGAATCATAGTTGAATTTAAGTTTTACTGCTTCTTTGAGAATATAAAGTTGATCCCGATACGTTACTTTAGCAATATTCATATCGTTTACTAATAATTCTCTTTCCAAAACTAGCTCTAGCGTCATCTTTATTTACCTTTCTAAAAAATTAAAAAATTAAAAAAAGAAAATTTTTTAACGCATATATTTTTCCTTAACCTGCTTGATAATTCCAACTCGTTGTTTGCTGTCTTCTACTTTTGCCTTATCATGCTCGGCTGTTATGGAATTACTAAAAGATTTTCTAGTAGTATTGCGTGGTCCTTGATATATTCTATTATTTCTTGCATGTTCATATTGCAAGACAGTTTTATATCCTGATAGACTTTCTTTCACTGTTTCAATATCTTGAACAACGTTTCCAAATTCAATAATGTCATCCGTTTTGATATAGATATCTAAGAATCTTCGTTTGGATTTTTCTTCCATAAGATTTCTTCGTGCATGGTTAAGCTTTTTTTTCTTTTTCAAAAACTTGGTATCTGAAATCTTATATTCTGTTTCTTTGAATTCTTTGTTAATCGAATACTCTTCTATTTTACTTATTGCTTCTTCCTGTTTTTGGAGAATGTCTTCTCTTGCATCTTCTAACTCACTAATTAAAGCAAGATTTCCAGGTGTGGTTGAAGTGCTTCTTAATTCTTTAATTTGATTATCAAGTTCTTCTTCCTTAGTGCTGTATTGTAAGAGAGCCATTTCAGTATCTTGAATCTTTCGTTCGTAAATTTTCGCTTCTTTTTTTGCTTCAAGAGCTTTATATAGATTACCTTTAGATTCATCAGGAATGCTTCCTTTTATTTCTAAAAAATCATCTATTGTTCTTGTTGGTGAAAACTTAACTTCTCCTTCAAATTCTTCAATTGCTTTATCTAATTCTCTTTCAGCTTTTAAAATATTTTTATCAGCTGTTTTAAGATATTTAATTGTTTGTTCCCTGTAAATGTTTCTTCCAGTATTCATGTAAATTGCATCGTTTATTTTTTCTCGGAGTCCTGAAACTTCTTTATGTGTTAAAGACATGTAAACGTTTTTATCATAGAATAATTTTTGTTCTTTAGGACTTCCTTGAAATGATCTGGTTTGTTTTTCAATATCTCGTATTGCCTCATCAAATCTTTTTTGTTCCTGCATAATTTGATCAGCTTCACTAGTATTGATTGTTTTTTGTTCAACAGTTTCTTGTTGTTTGGCTTCTGTGCTTTCTTTAAGAATGCTCATTTTTATTTACCTCCTTGATAACTTTTCATAAATTTTTCTTCCAAAGAATCTGCAGAGACTTTTCTTTTTGCAATTTCTTGTGCTCCAAGAATAAAGGCTCCTTCAAAATTGTGAAAAGCATCTCCTAAATAAGTCCCTTTTTCTGTTTTGGTTAATACATATTCTGTTTTGTTATTTTTATCTTTGAGTATTGTTTCTTTACCATTATGTTTGATTGCATAATCACTATTATTTCCAATGCTTGTGCCTATAACAACGCCACCGGCAACAAGTGTTGCTCCTGTAAAAAGTTTTCCAATTAATCCCATTTTATGACCTCCATCATATTGTTTTTATTTTTGTATTATTGTTTTTATTGTTGTTTTATTATATCAAGTCTCGTAGTAGTCTTAACTACTTCTTTTGCAATCTTTCCTTTACCATCTCATACGCATTTTTTGTGTTCTTCTTGATTTTTTGCCAGAAATCTTCTTTAGTGCTGTCTGCTAGAAAAGAATCTTTCTTTTCAAGAAAACTTTTTTTCCCTTTTTGGTATAAAGAATCTGCTTGTTGGTAACTTTCTTCTGCCTTCTTTTTTATTCTTTCAAGATGTTGTTTAGTTTGTTTTTGCTCTGTTGTTTTACCAATATACTTATTGCGCATTTCTTCAAAGAATTTATCTATTTGTTCACCAACATCACCAGCTGTCCAATTGCTGTGTACGTGCCAGTATTGCTTAGTTTTCTTGTTACCAAAAAGAACTTCTACTTCTCCTTCTTTGTTGAGTTGATAGGTAATATTTCCAGAAAAGAAATCTTTTGGCGTGTCTTTTGCCAGTCTTTTTCCGACGACATTCAAATATTCTTGTTGTTTTTCTGGTGTGATTGGTCCTAAGAATTTGTTAAGTATATAGGTTGTACTATCGTCAGTGATTTTAACGATTGCATCTAAATCCTTGGTTTTCTCAACGATGACATGCCATGCGTTATAATCTGTTGGTGTACTGGGTGCTGGACCAACATTATAAAATGCAATCTTTTCTTTTAGTTGTGTAAATGGTTGCGTTTTTTCTCCAACGTATAACAATCCTCCTGTAACGGCAATTGCGCCCGTAATGAGTAGTTTTCTTCCCCATTTTTTGGATGTAGTATTATTCGATTTTGTCATAGGTGATTCCTCCAATAGTTCTTTTAGAAAGTGTATAGATGAATGGACATATAAGGAAATGCAGTAGTAAAGAGAACAACAGTATTTTTGTTATTGTAAATGAATCTTTAAAAAGAATCAATTAAAAATAAGTTTAGGAGATATAAATGATGTTTTTTTTGCTTACTTGTCCGTTGAGATGAATTCTTTGTATACTAGCTTCAAGATTTGAAACTCTTTTTTGTTGTTGAAGAAGAATTTTTTGTAATCCTGTTCCATCAATAAGATAAATATGATTTGCGAGTCCTTTGCTGATGAGTTCTTTGTCAAATGTTTTGTTGGTAATAAGAACACTTTTATTGGCGCCTATAAAGTATTGTCGTTCTATAATTTCATCAACGAGATTATCTATTTTTGGTATTGGTTGTCCTTGCTTTTCTTTTGGTGAGCGAAGTTTATATTTGATGGGTCCGTTTGATGAATATTTTGCTTCAATTATGACTAATTCTAATCCTTGCTGAGAAATGGTGTTATAGGCGAGATCTGCTTGCCTAAAGAGATACCGTTCTTTGTGAAATTCAACGTTTCGTCTGAGATTATAAATGCCTGCAACATTCTTAAACACTTCTTCAAGCCATATTTCAAAGCGAAATCCTCTTTCTTGTGCTCCCGTAAGCTGTCTCATGCGTGTTTTTTAAGGAACATTGTTTTAATAAGCTCTTGTTGTAGTGTCCGCAACGCCACAAAGTTTATAAATATCTTTTTTGCCCAAATTGTCTAGGTGATTACATTATGTCAGTTGAATATGGTGAATTTAAAGGAAATAAAATGATTAAACTCATTAGTGATAAAGATCAAGAAGGCAAATGGCCTTTTAGTTTTGGTAAGAACAAAGCTAAATTAATTGTAGAAAACTACGAAGACATCAAGAAGTTTTCTGAAGAAGAGTAAAAGAATATTTTATTATGTTTTTTTTCTTTTTTATACGATTTTGATGTTTTTTCTCTTTTATTTTGGTTTTTTCTTTCTTTTTCTTACTTTTTCACGAAAATTTAATAAACTCCACTTTCAAGAATTTTCTGTAGGTGATAACAAATGTTACATTTGACGATTGATTACGTTCCAAATAGAGAAATTGCAGAAGTGCTTGGTGTTGTTCGAGGCAGTAGTGTACGTGCTAAGTGGTTTGGTGCTGACTTTCTTTCCGGACTTAAAAACACGGTTGGCGGCGAATTAACTAAGTATATGGAGCTTTTAACTGAGGCTCGTGAGAAATCCCTTACTCGTATGGATGAGGATGCCAAAGAGCTTGGTGCTGACGCAGTCATTGGTCTTCGTTTTATGACAAGTCAAATTACGCAGGGAGCTGCGGAAATTTTTGTCTTTGGCACTGCGGTAAAACTTAAGTAAGGATTAAAAATAAAATTAAAATAAGAATAACTAGTAAAAATAATAAAAAGATAAACTTTTAGGTGATAATTGATGGTTGAAAAAAACATTAAGAAAAAAACGACGAAAAAAGTTGTAGGAAAAGTTGTAAAAAAACCAAGTGCTGATGATAAAGCTTCCGCGCTTTATGAAAAGAGAAACAAAACTGCTGGTATTGATAAGGAAATTTATCCTTTAGCAATGTGGGGTTTTATTGCTTCTCTTTCTCCTCTCGTGATTGCTTTTATTCCCTTGTTAAATTTCTTTACACCCTTTTTGCCGATTGCAGGTATTATTTTAAGCGCGATTGGTTTACATAAATTAAATCAACAATCTGTTTCTGCACAGTATAAAGGTAGAAGTTTTGCAATTGCAGGTATTATCGTTGGTATTGTCATGATTTTTTTAATAATTGCTTTAGTAATTGCTTTTATAACGATTATGACGCATATTCCTGCAGATAGTGGTCTTTATGGAAACAGTACTGTGCCAATGTTTAATTTGAAGTAATTTTACTTTTAAGAAGGTGTGGAGTTTATCATTAAGAATTAAATATTTTTTTATTTTTTTGTTTATCTTTTTTATTTTCTTGCTAAAAGTCCTTGTATGATAAGTTCTTCTGCGTCTTCTTTATCAAGTCCTCTGGTCATGAGTGTTTCTAATTGTTTGTTATCAACTCCACCAAGGGTTGCTTCATGAGTGACATGTGCATCCGGATGCGTTACTTGCACATTTGGATATGCTTCTACGTGCCCATTTTCTCGCAGAATTTCTGTGCAATCAACATGTCCTCGTGCGTTTGCTGCTTGAGCTTTTAGCGTGTTGTGCACGACTGCTTGCGCGTTTCCTTTCACGGCGATTTTTGATTGTAGGACTGCCATTGAATCTTTTTCTTCAAGATCTGCTGTTTCGTTAATAATGATTTTGTCATCACCCAAACCGCTTATTCTTGAGAGAAGTTTTGTTTTGCTTTTCTCTTTGCAAACTGCATTAAAGTCAATTGTTGTTTTGCCAACGTGTCCTTTAAGAAGTTCAAATTCTGTTACGTAATCAGCGCCTTTTCCCACGAGAACCTTGCTTTGCAATTTAACAACTGTTGTTCCTTCATTATTATGGGTGTGTTTTTCAAAGTAATGATACAGTGCATTTTTTTCAAGAATGATATCTGCTTGCATAAGATGGGTGACTGCTTGTTTCTCTGAAAAGATACAATGTCCAACAATATTAAGAGATGCATTTTCTTCAATAACTATTTTCATATTTATTTTTTGTAGGTTCATGTCGTGCAAAACGCCAAAACACATAGTTACTGGTTGAGCTATTTTTACTCCTTTTTTTACGCGAAGGTGTATATCCACGCCTTGTGTTGTTTCTGTTGTTTTTATATCAAGACCTGCTATATCATTTCTGGACAAGATAGTATTGTTATGAATGATGAGATGTGCGTTGTTCATATCAACAATTTGCGAGGTAATATCCGCTGTTCTGATAAGTTTTTGCAAATCTTTTTGATTTTGTGGTGTTAATAAGGTTTTCATTTTTCTTTCTCGGTAAATGTTGTTTTATCTGGTTCGTTTTTATGTGTGCATGAGATGCATTTCTCTTCAAAGAAAGGAATAATAGTGTCAATTGTTCCTTTTTCCATGAGTTGTCCATGACAAATAAGAAACGCATGATCTGCTTGCTTAAGTATCTCCAAGCTATGCGTGATAAGAAGTATGGTTGTTCCTTGTTCATTAAGATAATGTATTGTTGCAAAGATTCGTTGTATAGCTTCGATATCAATTCCTGAGTCTGGTTCATCTAAGATGAGTAATTTTGGTCGCATAAGAATAAGTGATGCAAGTTCTATTCTTTTTCGTTCGCCACCAGAAAGTGTTGCATCAACTGCACGCTTTAGATATGTTTTTGGGTCAAGTCCAACGCGAAGTAAGGCGTCTTGTATGATTGCTGCATTGCTACTGTTTTTTCGCGTGCTTGCTTGTAAATATTGTTTGACGGTTAATCCTTCAAAGCGCGCTGGTTCTTGCCAGCCAAGTGTAATGCCTAATTTTGCTCGTTTACTTACATCAAGGTGTTTTATGCTTTTATGTTCAAAGAGAATATCTCCTTGTATATTTTTGTATTTTTGCAGGCCCATAATAATACTTGCGAGTGTGCTTTTTCCCGCCCCATTTGGGCCAACTATTGCGTGAACGTGTCCTTCCCATATTGCCAAGGAGAGATTGTTGATTATTTTTTTCTCATCTATTGTTAAACTTACATTTTTAAGTTCTACAAGAGGTTTCATGATCGTTGATTTGTTAGTCATTTTGTTTACCATTGGTTTGTTTATCTTTACTGCTGTTATTTTTTTTATTGTTGTTCTTGTTTTATGAGTTGTTATATTATTTTTTAGTTTTACCATTCTTGTTTTTATTGTTTTTATATTTGTTTTTGTAATCTTATTTTTATTGTTTTATTGTACTGCTGTTTTGTAAAGTTCTAGAACAACGTCCCAATTTACAACATTCCAGAATTCTTTAACATATTCTCCTCGCTTGTTTTGATACTTAAGATAATATGCATGTTCCCAAACGTCAAGACAAAGAATTGGTGTAAGACCTTCTGTTAAAGGGCTATCCTGATTGCTTGTTTTTGTAATGAAAAGTTTTCCTTTTTTATCAACAGAAAGCCATGCCCAACCACTACCAAACTGTGTTGTTGCCGCGTTTTCAAAAAGTTCTTTAAAATTTTCAAAACTTTCAAAGTTTTCTTCAATAATTTTTTTGAGTTCTTCTGTTATTGTGCTTTTTACACTAAGAATCTTCCAGAATAACGCATGATTGACGTATCCTCCGCCGTTGTTACGAACAGCTTCTTGAATATCTTCTGGAATGCTTTTTACGTTTGCAATAATATCTTCGGGTGTTTTTTTGAAAAGTTCTGGGTGTTTTTGTAATGCTGCATTGAATTTATCAGTGTATGCTTGATGATGTTTTGTGTGGTGAACAATCATTGTTTTTTCATCAATGTATGGTTCTAAGGCATTATATTCATATTGTAGTTGTGGTAATTGAAAAGTCATTTTTTTATTCCTCTTGTACTGGTTTTTTTCGATAGTTTTTATGATTTTGCGAAGAGCGTTTGTTCCTGCTATGGTATCATTTGTTTTTGTTGTATTGGCATTACCTAAATAAATCTTATTCATTTTATCGCTTTTTTTACTTGCTCTTAAATACATTAATAACAGCGATTGTTTCTCCAGCTTTATCTTTTACTGGTTCAGAAATAACTTCTACTTTGTTACAAACAAGTTTTTCTTGTTTGCCTGTTAGAAACGTTTTTTTTACGGGGCAATCAACACATTCTTCTCCTTTTTTAGTCATTATTTCGTAGCATTTCTTGTTAATATCGTCTTCATTTTTGTTTGTCCAGATAATTTCAAAATTCCTATTTTGAATGTTGATTCGTTCATCAAGAAGTCCAAGCATATTAGTAAGTTCTTTTCGAACAGGGTTGTTTCCCGAGACAATCGAAAGAAAGGGTGATAAGGTTAGTTTCCACATCTTCGATTTGCCAACGTTTCGATGAATAATAACGCCTAAGTTTTCAAGAGCTACTAGATGTTTTGCTGCAGTATGTCGGTCAATTCCTGCTTCCAAAGCAATATGATTCGTAGTAATATCTTCTTTTTTTCTTTGTAATGTTGTAATAATATCAATTTGGATTTTGTTCATTAAGCTATTGCAATATGTGCTTCTTTATAAAATTTATGATAATGGTGACCATTAAAGGGCGCCGAATTTATTGTTTAAATAAGAGTTTCAGGCCTTCTATAAGCATTTATCCTTAAAAATAGCACTCTTTTTGTGCTTTGCAGAAATTAAAAAAGAAAAATAAAAAAGAAAAAATAAAAAATGGATAAAAAAAATGGGAATCCAAAAAGTATGTGTTAGCTTTTTTAGGTCAGATTAAATTTTTCCCACTAAATCAATACCTGGTTTGAGTGTTTTGTCGCTTGGTTTCCAATGAGCTGGACAAGCAACGCCAGGATTTTTTCTTGCATAATCAAGTGCTTCTAATTTTCTAATGAGTTCTTCAGCGTTTCGACCGATTGGTTCATCAGTAATTTCAATTGCTTTTATGATGCCGTCAGGATCAATGATGATGGTTGCTCTATCTGCAAGTCCTTCTTGTTCTCGTAAAACATCGTATGCTTTTGCCATAGTGTGTAAGGGATCACCAAGCATAGGAAACGTTATTTTTTTAATTGCCGAGCTGGTATCATGCCATGCTTTATGAACAAAATGAGTGTCTGTTGATACAGAAAGCACTTCTGCTCCTATTTTTTTAATCTTTTCATAATGTTCTGCCATATCTTCAAGTTCTGTTGGACAAACAAACGTGAAATCTGCCGGATAAAAGAAGAGAATAACAAATTTTCCTTTATAGTCTTTTAAAGAGACTTCTTTGAACTGTTCATCAATATATGCTTGTGCGCTAAATTCTGGCGCAGGTTCATTTAATTTAACCATTTGTATATACCTTTAACGCAGGTAGTATTTTTCTCCTTATAAGTTTTATAAGTGTTAGGCTCTGTTCAAAAAGAGTGATACTTTTAAGAATATCACTGTTTTTATTGACGGACGAAACTTTTTTGCAAAAGAAACGCCAAAATGTATTTATCGAGGTATTGGCAGGGGTAGAACATAAAAAAAATTTTTTATTTTATGATGGCAAGGTGCATCCTGTTAGTGAAGCAAGTTCTTGTAGACTACGTTCTCCTTCTAAAAACGTACCATTAATGATCCATGTGGGATATCCTCTGATTTTTGCATCTCTGCACGTGCTTTTTTCACTTTCGCATTCAACATAATGAATAAATTGAACAGACGTGCCAAAAAGTTTTTTTTGTTCCATGCAATGAGGACACCAATATGCACCATACATTGTTGCGCCATTGTCACCAAGACATTGTGCAAAAAAATCCATGCTTGTAACTGGTGTTGCTGTGCTATTTGTATGTGCGTTTTCTGTTGTCGTGCCATAGAGTTTAATATTTCCTTCAGAAGTACACGCACTTAAAAGAATGGTTGCTGTCAGTATTAAGAACAGAATCTTGTTCATTTTTCTACCTTTCTTTCTTTTGCGCGTTTATTTGCTTTTTAAGCTTTATGAAAGTGATGCTAGTAAGGTGTTACTTGAGATGCCTTTAGCACTTGCTTGAAGATGCACTAAGCGAGAAAGGTAACGCATTTTTTAGCGTTAAAGGTTCTTCTCGTGGTAAATATTTCTTTGCAGAGAAAAAATAATCTTATCAGTGCGACATTTTGCTTCATTTTGAACAACACTTATAGTAACTTCTTTATAGTAAAAGATGTTATTTATTCTTAAGAAAACCCTAAAGAAGTTGTTTTCTTAAAACTTTTTTAAAACTATTTTTTAAAAAGAGGAAAATTTTTTAAAGAGAGGAAAAATATGAAAGAAAGAAACACAAAATATTTAAACAACCCATTAGCTTTTTTTTATTATGTATCCGGATGAAGAAGATTTTGAGGAAGTGTACGATGGAAGTGGCCGAGAAGACCTTGTTGATAACGACGCAATTAGTTCTGAAGAAGAAGCATTCATGCAGGGCTATGATGATGACCGAGACGTTACTGATGATAAACCAGTAGAAGACAAGGTGTATGAAGATGCGTTTGAGAAAAAAACTCGTCGTTCTAAGCGCAGACAAGAGTCTTTTGATGAAGATGAATTGGAAGCAGAAGTAACTCTTCATTAAAAAGGAGCTGGCTTATGGTTACAAAAAAGGCTTCTCTTCATTTACGAGCCGATACATATGTTCAACAAAAATGGATGAGCTGTGGCGCTTATGCGGTAAAGGCCGTTATGAATCTTTATGGAAAGGACGAGAATTTATCTCCTCGTCAGTATTTATCTTCTTTAGGAAGAATTTTCTTTGGTTTTATGTTTCCTTCTACAATAAAGAATGCTTTTCAGAAAAAGAAATTTATTGCGCCTTTGCTTCGCGCAAGAAGAAAAAAACACAAACTACTCTTGCTTAAACAACATTTAGAAGCAGGTCATCCCGTTATTGTTCTTATTAATAATATTTATTCGAAGATGAGAAAACCTATTTGGTTGAAAAAATTTTATTCTCTTCATTGGATAACTCTTCTTGGTTATGATGATGAAAAAAAAGTTTTTTACGTGTATGATTCGTTGCCCCATAAAAGTGTTTATGAAAAAAATCTTCCCGTAGGTAATATTTCTATTTCTTACAATGATTTTTTGACTTTTTGGAAAGGAAACTATATTTCTCGTCTGGTAAATTACTTATATATTCCTGTAGAAAAAAAATAAAAGGACAGTTTATGATGCTCGGCTTAAGCTAGTTTTTATCAAGTTGTTTTTCTGCAATTTCTTTAAGGAGCTCCTCTTTAAATATTGCAAGTTTTTTTGCACCAACTATTTCGTTATTTCGCTTACGGATGTTGATAGTTTTTTCTTCTATTTCTTTATCACCAACAATAAGTATGTAATTGTATTGTTGCAGTTGCGCATCACGAATCTTTTTGTTTACACTTTCGCTTCGGGTATCTGTTGTAACGCGAAGTCCTGCTTGTTGTAGTTCTTGCGCGACATCCTTGGCGTACGCTTGATGACGATCCGCAATAGGAAGCACGATAACTTGATTAGGGCTTATCCATAAAGGAAATTTTCCTGCGAAGTGCTCGACAAGAATTCCTATAAATCGTTCAACGCTTCCTAAAAGTACGCGGTGAAGCATGACTGGTCTATGCTTTTGTCCGTCGCTTCCTTCATAGGTTAAATCAAATTTCTCCGGCATTTGAAAATCAAGTTGTATAGTTGCGCATTGCCAACTTCTTCCAAGAGCATCTTTTATATGAAAATCAATTTTTGGTCCGTAAAACGCACCATCTCCTTCATTAATCTTAAATTCTTTACCGCTTTCTTTTAAAACTTCTTGCAACGTTGTTTCTGCTTCTTCCCAAACTTTTGGGTCTCCCATTGCTTTTTCTGGTTTGGTAGACAGTTCCATATGGTAGGAAAATCCAAAGAGAGTATATACTGTATCGATGAGACGTGAGAGTTCTTTTATCTCATCTTTTACTTGCTCTGATGTACAAAATATGTGTGCGTCGTCTTGTGTAAAGGAGCGCACCCGAAACAACCCGCTAAGAACTCCGCTAAGTTCATGTCGATGTACAAGTCCAAATTCTCCCATACGAAGCGGTAAGTCTCTATATGAATACATTTTGTTTTTGTAAATAAGAATGTGTCCTGGACAATTCATTGGTTTTACAGCAAAGTTTTCTACGTCACTATCTATTTTGGTAAAGTACATGTTTTCTTTATAGTGATCCCAATGTCCTGATTGAAGCCATAATTTTTTGTTTAAAATGAGTGGTGTCTTAACAAGTTCATACTTATTTTTTCGTAGAAGGTCAGTAACATAATCAACTAATGTTTGCCAAATGAACATTCCTTTATCATGAAAGAAAGGCATACCTGGTGCTTCTTGTTGAAAGGAATACAAGTCAAGTGCTTTTCCTATTTTTCGGTGATCTCGTTTTTCTGCTTCTTCAAGCATGGCGAGATACGCTTTCAAGTCTTTTGTAGTGGGAAAACTCACGCCATAAATTCTGGTAAGCATTTTGTTATGTGCATCACCTCGCCAATAAGCCCCTGCAAGTTTCATGAGTTTAAAGGCTTTAATGACTTTTGTGTTTGGTACGTGTGGTCCTCGACATAAATCGATAAAATCTCCTTGTTCATACGCGCTTGCACCTTCTTTAAGATTATGTATCATTTCAACCTTGTAAGGATTATCCTTAAAGACATTCAACGCTTCTTCTTTAGTGGCGTATTCTATACGCTTGGAAGTTATTGCTTCTTCAGTAATTTTTTTCATTTCTTCTTCTATTTTAGGAAAGTCATCCATAGTGATACTTAAATCATCAAAATCATAGTAAAAGCCGTTTTCAACAGCAGGTCCTATAGTTGGTTTTGCTAAAGGATAGAGCCTTTTGATTGCCTGTGCTAAAAGATGGGCACTAGAATGCCTAAAAAGCTCGATGCCTTCAGGGTCTCGAAAAGTTATAATACGAACCTTTCCGTTTGTTGTGAGTGTAGTAGTTAAATCAAGAAGTTTGCCATTAAATTCTATGGCTAAAGCGGCTCTTGCGAGTCCTTCGCTAATATCTTGGGCTACTTGCAGGCCAGTTACACCTGCATTATATGTTTTTTTGCTCCCATCGGGAAAGGTTAGTTCTACCATTGTAATCGGTTAAAAGAGCTTCTTCTTCTATTTAAATGTATTTGGTCGAAACAAAAAAGAGAAAAATACCACTAATAAGGAGTAAATAAAAGAAACATTTATATATAAGTAATATTCTGTAATACTACTAAGAGGTAACAACTTGAAGCAAAGAGTGACTATTACGGTAGACGAGGAAACGTTGCAAAGAGTGCGAGAGGGCATTCGTTCTAAAAAATTTCGTAACAGAAGTCATGCTTTTGAACTTGCAATATATGAGGTGACTCAAGATGACGCTTGAAGAAGCAATTAAAACTGACTCGTTTATGAAACCGTCAAGTCAGCCATCTAATTCCGTTCTTAAAGAACACGAAAATAATCCTTTGATAAAAAAATTATTTTCTCGGTCAAATATATCCCTTAAGGATAATCTTCCTGATAATTTAATTTATGAAAAACCTGCTGGGGCTGCAACATGGAAAGAATCTCATTTTGTGTTTATGCAGTTACCTGGAAATGTTAAAGTTCATTATGTATTAAAAGCCATTAACAAAACTGTTTTTGCAAAGCAGTTTGGTGCAAACGCAGCTCTTTCAGATGATGATTTAATGGTGAAAGAATTGTTGGGGGGAAATTCTGCTTCTCTTGAAGGTTTAGCATATGCTGTGCCGGTAAAATTAAAGGATGGTACTTTGGCAATGCTTGAAGAAGTGTTGCCCGAATCTATTGAGAATAAAACTAAATCTTATCTTACAATAGAGTCTCTTGAAGAATTAATTGGTCACGCTAAAGGCCTTCGTTCTTTACATAGAGATCTTAATCGAGTTTGGGGAGATGGGAAACCAGAACATTTTCGTTATGACCTTAAAGGAAAACCAAAATTAAATGACTTTGGCACAACATCTATTTTGAATAGTTCTCTTAAAAATAATAAGAGAACAGGAGACTTTCTTTATAGTGCTCCTGAAACTTTTTCAAGATTGCAAAAAGATAAATCTATTGATGTCTTTAGTTTTGGTGCAGTTACCTATTATTTTTTTACTGGTGAGGATGTAAATAAAGAACTTTTTGATACAGTAACAAAAGGCATATCTTCTGATAAGGTATTGGCTAAATTTGAGGCCTATACAAATTTTATGAAAACTGTTTCTGATGGAAAATTAAGTAATTATTATAAGAAGAAGTCAAGAAATCTTCCAAAGAAGTTTCGGAAACTTTTTTTAAAAATGGTTGCTCCTGATTCTTATAAAAGGATTTCTGATGGAATTGAATTAGTAGATGTTCTTGAGGAATTTAAACAAGGTTTAGATGCAAAAGCATTTATGAAAAAACAAGTGCAAAAACATTCTGGTGTTTTTCTTATTGGTGGGATACTTGCAGCGACAATCGCTTTAGGAGCATATTCTATGCACAAAGCACCTGTTATGAGTGTGCAGGCACCAAAAGTTGTTGTTGGCGAACCTGTTAATCTTCCAAAGGACGCGGTACGTTTTGATGTTGAAAAGAATTTTAAAGAGCAAACGAGAAATATACCTAATTTAGAATCTACAACATATAATGCAAATTGGTATAATCGATCAAACATAAAAACCTATCAAGCGCTAGTTATTGCGATGGGCTATGACTACGCAAAAAAAATTAATGGAGGATTAAAAGAAAATCTAAGAAAGAGAATTTCTTTTAGGGATACACAATTACAATCTGATAAATATCGTCAAGTAACTAATATGTATTCTCAACCAAGAGATGAAGTGGCTGAGCTTGCACAACATAACCTTGGCATTCTAAGTGATGGGACTGGTGTTGTTGATTTTGAAGATTTACATGTACGTTGCGTTTTAAGCAAAGAAGAATATTCTACGTTGCAAAATGTAATTAAAAAAGAAGTGGCAAAAGGAAATGTGAATGCATATAACTTTAGTCAGTATAAGTATTTTAAAAAAGCTAACGGCAAAACTTTTTTTAACAAAAGAGAAATAAAATTTCTTGACTTGTGGATTAATTGCAGTTATCAAACGTTGTTGCATGAGAAAAAGAACTTAGTTAATCTTTTTGATGATAATTCAAAAGAGTATTATATAAAACAAAAAAAGGCTTTTGAGCAACATAATCCTTTACTTCGTTCTCTTTCTGCTGATAAGTTACTATATTCAGAGAAATAGTTTTTTGTTAAAGATTTTTTTCTTTTCATTCTGCCTTCTTTTTAGTTTCTTGAAAACCATTTTTTTAAGATTGGGAATTGATAATATTTTGAATAAAATGAAGGAATAACGTAAGCATCTCGCTGAAGTATGTCTTTGGCAGGTATCTTAAATAAATGAAATGCTTGTGTTCTAATAATTTCGTTTAGAACTTTGGAATATGCATTAGAAGGGTCTGTTACGATTTCGTTTAAATCTAGTTTTGTTGGAAAAGGATTATGTACAAAGGTATCTGTTGCATAACCGATATAATCATTTTTCTTTCCAATGATGTACCATTTTTTCAGAAACATTACATATTTGTCCTCTGTGTCTGGCGGTATTGAAATATTTATTGATGTTTCTTGTATGGTTTTCTTTATAATTTCCTTGTTAGAATAATTATCAATGGTAACAATATGAGCAGTATCTTTTAAGAAATCTAAAACGGTTAGCGTTTTATGTTCAAGTTTGAGTATTCCTTGTAATGAAACAGACTTGCAAGTTTTTATATCTATATTAAACATCATTTCAAAGAATGAGTCCATCATTTGAAAATCGTTTTGTTTATTTTTTTTGTTCATTTTACCCTCCTTAAAAGGCTATTTTTTCATAAAAATCCATTGCGGTTTGAGGTAGCTCTTCAATGGTATTGCAAATAGAATACGCTACATCGCCATACATTTCTTGAAGGTATCTATCTCCTTGTTTATCTAGGGTGATACAATAGGGATGTATCCCTTTACTTCTTGCTTCAAGAAGTGCTTTTCTTGTATCTTCTACAGGATTAGAATAATTTCTATCAGATGGTTGACCGTCGCTAATGACAAAAAGAATATTGGTTTTATGCGGTGTCTTTAGCATGTATCCTGTTGCATATCTAATGGCAGCTCCGTCTCTGTTTTGGTATTCAGGACGTATATTTCCAATACGATGTTCTATAACACTTGAATGTTTTTCATTGTAGTCTTTTACTTTGTAGATGTCAACGCGCGGATAGTTTCCTGAGAATCCCAATATGCTGTATGCATCGCCAATTTTTTGTAGTACTTCAGAGAAAACTGTTGTTGCTTCTCTTACTAATCTGATGCCTCTGCCATCCATGGATCCGCTAAAATCAAGCAGTAGCGAGATATAGACGTCTCGATTATGTCGTATATCATTAATGTAAACATTCTCTTGGGGGATTTTTTTTAATCGAATATCAATAATGGCTTCAATGGCGGATTCTAAATCAAGTTCGTTTCCTTCAAATGAACGTTTTATTTTCTTTCTGCTTTCTGGCTTAAGTGTTTCCATTCGTCGAGTTATACTTTCAATTTCTCCTGCATGTTTTTCTTTTATCTCTTGGTATAAGGAATTGTAGTCCTCAGATAATTCTTTAACGAAAAAGTCTAACTTCTTATCTTGAGATTCATTCTCGCGAGGGTTGTATTGAATAATTATTTCTTGTTGTGCTGGTGCAAGATCTTGCCTATCGTTTTCTTCATTATTTTCTTGTATATTATTATATTCTTGTTCTATTTTTTGTATAAGATTTAGTTTGTTTGGTTTTTCTATTTTATCAAATAAATCATCAAGTTTTTCTTTTGTAGTTTCTTTCTGATACTTATTTTCAATTGTTTCTTGAACTTCCTCAATCAGGGCATCTCGTTCTTGAGAATAATTCTTTATTTTTTCTTGAATAGTCTGACTATTTGACAAATTTCCTTTTCCTGGATGGGAAGGGAACAGTTTAAGAAGTTCTCGTAGCCAATCAGGGATTTCTTGTTTTTCTTCTTCTTTTTCTTGTACAAGAAAATCATTGGATAGTACGTCATAAAACTTTTTTGTGTATTGCTTTATGATGGTTTCATTTACTTTTTCTTGTTGAGCTAGCTGTCGATATCGTCCTGTTGCTTTTTGTAATTTCCTTCCTTGTTTTCGTGGAAGATAACGAGAAATTTTTAGAAAATTATTTGCGAACTCTTCTGTATCTTTTTCAAAAAATGCTTCTCGTTCATTTCTTGCAACTTGATGAAACTTTTCTCCTTCCAATACTGAATATAATGTTGAAGCTGCTGCTTTGTTTTCATATTCAGAGAAGTCTTCTTGATTTTGTTCTTCTTTGCTAAACTGTCCTTTTTGAATTTGTATTGCTTTTTCTAATGCGAGTTGTTTGTATCGCGCTATTTTTTCTTCATCTGAAAGAGATTCTAAATCTGGAAGATAAATGCGTTTACCATCAGTTATTGCTAAATCTCCTGTGATTTTGTTTATTTCTGGTGGCAATGAAGTTTTCTTTGCAAGAACTATATCTTTTTTAGCTACAGATTGAGCAAAAATTCTTAATGTTTCCAGTTTTTCTTCTAGTGTCATGGTATATTCTCTTTTTTTTTAATAAAGAATTTATTTTGCGTATTCTTTTGCGAGATCCATTATTTGTTTGTACATATCGGGTTCGTCAGTTAGTGGACTTGCGATGCCTGCTTCGATAGCGTTGTACTTGCTAACGCCAGAATTCATGAGATTACCTGCGTAAATAAGTAACCTTGTACTTGCTCCTTCTGCTAATCCTTTGTTCTTCATGCTTCGAAGCATGTTTGCAAGAGTAACAAGACTCTCTGCATTTTTTTTGTTAATGTTTGCTTCTTGAGAAACAATTTTTGTTTCAAGATCAGGTTCTGGATACGTAAAGTCCATAGCAACAAATCGTTGTCGTGTGCTCTGTTTCATCTCCTTAAGAGCGCTTTGATAGTGTGGGTTGTATGAAACAACGAGTTGGAAATCTTCGTGTGCCTTAATTGTTTCTCCTGTTTTATCAATTGGAAGAATTCTTCGATGGTCGGTAAGAGAATGGATAAGCACCATTACATCATTTCGAGCTTCAACAACTTCATCTAAATAACATATTCCTCCTTCACGAACTGCTTTTGTTAATGGCCCGTCTTGCCAGTATGTGCCTTTTTCATTAAGCATAATTCGTCCAACAAGGTCTGCTGCTGATAAATCTTCTTGACAAGAAACAGTAATAAGTGGCTTTTGTAATATATATGCCATATATTCAACAAATCGTGTTTTTCCACATCCTGTTGGTCCTTTCAAACTAACGGGAAGTCTTTTTTCATAGGCTTTGGCAAATAAGTTCACTTCGCCGTTTTGTGAAAAATAGACTGGTTCTTTAGTAATAAGATACTCTTGGATACTTTTTTCTTTAGGTGATTTCTCACTTTTATCCTTTTCATCAACAACTACTTTTACATCATCTTGTTTTTTATCATTAACATACACGGTGATGTTTGGTTGTAGGGCAACTTTTGTATTGAGGGTAACTTTTGATTTTATTTTTCCTGTAAGTCGTTCTTGAAGAGTGAGTTTTTGATCTAATGTTTCTTTTTCAAGTTTTTTTTGTATTTTTTTTGTATTTTGTTTTTTGAATCTGTTTTTCCTAATTCTTTCTCTTGTATTCATGATGGCTTTTTTTCCAAATGTTTCATATCCTAGTGAAATAAGATTGGTTGCTACAGGTATTGCTAGTAGTTGCCAACCATGCTCTAGTTGACCTGATGCATAGCCATATGCTGTTGTTTGTAACCCTAGGGATGTAAAAAATCCAGCGATGTTACCTACTTCAGCAAGTTTTTCTAGTTGTGTTGTTTTATATGTTGTTTCATCTTCTTCATTCGCGGCTGCATGAAATGATTTTATTGCATGGGTCATTTGAAGACCTATAGGTATTCCTTCTTTTATTCCTTCTAAAAATGTCTTGAATTTTTTTGCGTTTGTCATTAATTATTCGCCTCCTTTTATTGAATAGTATCCGGAAAAACCAGTTTATTTTATTCACTTTTTAGAGACAACAATAACCATTTATAATTTTTATTACTATTATTAATATTAAAATGAAAGAATTTATATATAAATAAGCTTTTTCTCTTTGTAATGGAACGAAAACTTATTCCTCAAGGTCTTGGAGGGTATACTATTTATTTGCCAAAAAAATGGATTACAAAAAAAGGTTTACAGGAAGGAGATGTAGTTACAATTAGAGAATTTGGAAATGATTTAATCATTTCTGAAAACAAACAAAAAGAAAGAGAAGTTTCGATTACGCTTTCAGAAGAAACAAATCAATATTTGTCCTACTGGCTTACTCATATTTACAGAAAAAACTTTTCTAGAATAATTATTTCAGGTGTTCTTCCTCCAATAAAAACAATAGAAAAAGTTGTGGATTCATTACTTTTAGGATTTGTGATAACAACTTATTCTAAGACCTCTTGCATAATTGAGAATCTTGCAGAACCTGGAAGTGAGCGATATGAGGTTCTTTTAAAGCGCCTTTTTTTTATTATTAAAGATAACATTCTTTCTTTGCAAACGGCACTAGAAAAAAAGAACATCTCATCTCTTGATGAAGTAATAACTTCAAGAGGAAGGTTTGATAAATATGTTTTATTTTGCAAACGAACTATTTACAAGGAAAGATATGCACATGATCCTTTAATTCATTGGGAACTCTTAACGTTTTTAACACATATTCAACATGCGATAACTTATTTTGCAGATGAATTAAGAAAAGATATTCCTTCCTCAGAAATACTGCAGGAATTATTGTTACATTTGGGAGATTATTTTCAACTTCTTTATACGAGTTTCTTTTCCTTAGATCCACAATCATTTCTTCAGATTATGAAGAAAAGAGAACAATATCATTTTGGTGGAATTCAAAAAATACTTCAATCACCAAATGGTTGTGCAATTGCTGTATATCTTTCTCACCTACAACACATTTTCCGCCTTGTTCAGATTACTGCGAGTCCTGTTTTTGAATTATATTTAGAACAGCAAACATAATTTTTTGTATAAGAAAAAGATGTTACTTTGTTCTCATATGTTATTTTTTGATAGTTTTTATTTATAAAATACGTGGTCTTATCATAAAATAGTCACTAAATAGTGGTATCAAAAAAGAAACATTTATAAAGCTATGAATTTTTGGGAAGTATATGAATATAAAGAGCATTAAAGAGTTTTTTGCGCCTCTAAAAATCATTGAAATTGAAGATTCTGGTAGTAATGGTATTATTTTTAAGGCTCTTGAACACGGAAAAACAAGAGCTCTAAAAGTCTTGTATAGTTTCTCTGCAAATACGAATGTTTTAGCAGAAAAAGTAGCTGCGGAGTATAAGATTACAAAACGTTTGAATGGTATTCAAGGTTTGCCTCGTGCTCATAAATTGTATATAGAAAAAAAAGATAATGGTTTAGTTGAACCTTTTTCTTGCAAAGGTTTTGATTTTAAAAGTGCTAAACAACAAATTATTCATAATCGATCAGCATATGAATCTGATTCTTCAAAAGATATTCTCTTTGCAGGCGCATTTACGATGGATTTTATGGATTTTTTTTCAAAGTTACCAAAAGAAATGACAAAAAATTTACCTTATGAATTGCCACCTCGTTTTTTTAAAAAATTAGAACATGTTGCTAATGAAATGTTAAAGAGAGGATACTCACTTCCTCCAGAATCAGATATTGGTTTTGATACTGATTTAAATCCTATACTTGTCGATTTTGCTGGATGCATTTCTTTAGAACAATTAGTTCGCGCAGGCAGACCAAAACGTGCAATGATAACTTATATTAAAAATTATAATGCATCTAAAATTGAGATTTTAAAAGATTGTTACCAAAAACAAACTAAGTGATTATCTATGGTCAATGACATATCAATTCTCACAAAAAACAACGAAGTCATACCTAAAAAAGCATTTGAAGAAAACATTAAGGCTCATCTTGATACTTTTGACTCTGAGAAAAGAGAAATATATTTTGGAAGAACGCTTTCATTTCTTAATCTTCTTCCTTTTAACAATGATGTTTCTTTTGATTATGCAAAGCTTGAGAATATGCTTGATATAAAAAGGGTTTTTTATGCGCAAAAGCAAAATAATCTTGCAATTACGAATTGGCTTGCATCTTTAGGTCTAAAACATTTTTTTGGCGTACGAAAATCTTTGAAAACAATTTCTCAAGAAGATGCTTCTAAAAACAGTTTTGCTGTTACTCCTTTGCTAACAAAATATGCTTTATTTAAGCACGTTTTAAACAAGAAGTTTTTCAGTAGAAAAACATTAGCTTATTTTGATTTACCTGGGGAAAAAAAACATAAAGATAAGTTTTATCATTTAGTGAATACCGCTAAAACGGTTGCTGATGGGTTAAAATCTATTCAGTTCCATTTTTCTGGTAATAACAAATTATCTGATAATCTAGTTGCCCGTTTGAAAAATGAGCGAATAAACCTTAAACTGTATCGCCCGATGGAACTTTCACGAAGACCACAAGATAATTATTTTCTTATTGTTAAAGAAAAGGAACCCATCTCTATTGCTGAGAAGATTTCATTAAACCTTGCTGAATTAGATCTTGTTTCACAACAAGTTCCTAGTTTTGATTTGGGTGCGGCAAGTATTAAAGATTATTTTGGTTTTTCAATAAACACGCAAGAATTTATTGATCCTTTAAATTTCACGGCCTATGAGCGTTCAACAATCAATGCGTTAAAACAGTTTTATTCAAATCATGAGCATGTGCAATATAGGTATCAGTCTGAAAAAGATAATTTTTATCGCGGCAATAAGCGAGAGATGAAAGGAATTCAGATGTATCTTGCGCCTAACGAACTGGCTACTGCGAAAGGAAATCTCAAATTGCCCTTTCCAGAAGTTGCAGGAGATCCTATTCATTTTAAAAATATCTTTCCTATAAGTTTTCATGCGCAGGGTGCAAAAGCGTATGTTGAAGCACAAATTGGTGGGCATGGTATAAAACCACATATGCAATATAAAGACGAAGAACGAACAAAGGTAAGAAACTTTATTAAGGATCTTTCTTCTCAACTCAAAAAATCTTATGTGAGAAATCTTAGGCTTCTTGAAGAAATAAATGATATGCAGGAATTATATGTTGCATTTCAAATTGATAATAATGCATAGTGCGTTGTAAGAATTGTTTTTAACAGTTTATTTTTGTAGCGCACAAGATCGTTAGTAAAAAACAGATGTATTTTGCCAAATATTTAAATAGTTCTTCTTATGAGCTTTTCCTTAAAGGTGTTTTATAATGGTAGATTTTTCAACAATATATATGGGAATAAAGCTCAAGCATCCAATTATTGCAGGAGCAAGTAAACTTACAGCGCATGTAGATTCTATTCAAGAATTAGAAAAACAAGGTGCATCGGCAATTGTCTGTTCTTCACTTTTTGAAGAACAAATTCAATTAGAAAGACAAAAACTAGAACAAGACATGCAAGCATATGATGATATGAACGCGGAGATGCTTAGTATTTTTCCACAGGTTGCACATGGCGGTCCTCGTGAACATTTGGCGTGGCTAAAGAAAATTAAGGAAACAGTCACTATTCCTGTTATTGCAAGTCTTAATTGTGTGCACAAGGAAACATGGATTGAGTACGCAAAGAAAATAGAAGAAACTGGTGTCGATGGTTTGGAGCTTAATTTTTATCAAACGCCAAAATCTTTTGAGCTTTCCGCAGAAGATATAGAGCGTGAACAAATAGAAATTTTAAAGGCAGTTAAAGAAGCAGTTTCTATTCCTGTTGGTGTTAAATTAAGTGTTTTTTACTCAAATCCTCTTGCGTTTATAAAACGTCTTGATGAAGCAGGAACTGATGGATTCGTTCTTTTTAACAGGTTTTTTCAGCCAGATATTGATGTTGAAAAAGAAAAGCACGCGGTTAATTTTCATTTAAGTAATCCGAAGGACGTTCGTTTAGCTATTCGTTTTGCAGGATTACTTTTCGGTCAGATTCATGCGCCTGTTGCTGCTAACAATGGTGTTTTTGATACTGATGATGTCATAAAGGTATTGCTTGCTGGTGCAAGCGCCGTGCAAGTGGTAAGCACTCTTTATACGAATGGTCCTGAGCATATCACGCACATGATTGACGAACTTGATTTGTGGATGAAAGATCATCAGTACTCTTCGCTTGATGAGTTTAAAGGAAAATTATCTAAACAAGCAACTCCTGACCCTTTTGTGTATGATAGAGCGCAGTATGTTGATTTATTGCTCAAATCTGACACTCTTATGAAGAAATAATTTTCTTTTTTATTTTTTCTTTTTTTCTCACTTATTGTTCTATGATGTTACTTTGTATAAAAAGAGTTATTTGTTCAGCAACAATATCTTTTTCTTTGCAGAAATCTTTTATGGTTTGAACGTCTAATATTTTTGTTCTTTTTAATTGCGTATAAAAATCGGTATAACTTTGCAGTGATTTTTCTAAGAACATGATGTTTTTATCTGTTGTCCATAAGAATCCTTGCACGGTTAATGTTTCAAGGAGTTCAACTAATCGTTGAAAAGAATGATTCATGCTATTAGCAATGAGTTTTGCGTTCATCTCGTCAAGTTGTTTAGTAAAATATTTATTTTGATGAAAAAGTGCGGCGGTGATTTCATTAATGTTTTCTTTAAATGTTCCTAGTTGTTGATAAAGACTTTGTATATCTCTTTTTTTTACTAAGCCATCTTCAACTTTGTGAATAAGGTTGTGTATGTCTTGTCGAAAAAGGAGAAGTGCTGAACGCATTCTGTTTATTCGCTCCAAGAAGGTGATTTCGTAGAGTTCATCAAGTATAACGTTTTGCTTAAGTGAAATAAGTTTAGAGGTGACAATGGCAACGATAAGCAAACTGATAACCACTTCCAACGTTGAAAGAACACGAAAAGAGCCAAGGGGTGTAATATCTCCAAATCCTGTTGTTGTTGCAGAGACGAAACTAAAATAAATACTGTCAAGAAGGTTGTGGACAACGCTTTGTGTTTGATTTAGTTGAAGAAAACTAGTTGTTCCTGAGAAAAATTTGTAGATGAAACCAAAGCTAATTACTATTCCCAACCAAATGAGTAGTATGTGTAAGAAACTAACGCGATCAATAAAATTGTAAATCCTTTTGCTGGTGCTGTTTGAAAAAGAACCTTTTTTTGTTTGTTGATTTTTTTTCACAAGGGTGTTCTTACAAGCACTACTTTAAATATATTTGGTAATGATGCGTTTGTCCAGAAAGGCAAAGCAAAAGTGTACTGTTGTTTTTTATGGATTTTTTCAAAGAATAAAAGATTTTTTTAAATAAAAATAACGTCTCGCTCGCGTGTTTTAATTCCGTCAATAATAAGATAATTCCAGAGTATTCCTTTTTCTTTTCGTATCTTGATAGCAAAACCCGCATCCCTAAATAATTTTTTAAGCTCTTTCATGTCGCCACTTAGTAATTCTTTATTTGGTATTATTTTATACATATCGACGTAATCAAAAATATGTATGCGCCCGTGTTCCGGAAGAAGTGCTGCTAGGTCTTTAAGATAGATTTCTTCATTATAAAGATTAGAGAGTATGCCAAAACTGAATATTTCGTTTACTTCTTTTACATCTGGATGCACGCGTGCAGTGAGGTGTTCATCATAGATACATCGAACATTTTTTGCGTTTTTAAGTCTCTTTTTGATAAATTTAGTAAGTGATTCAGATTGTTCAATAATAATTTGTTCTGCAGGTTCTCGTTTGGAAATTGCTTGACTTATAAGGCCACTGCTTGCGCCAAGTTCCAATATTTTTCTTCCCTGTATTTGTGAATTTTCTAGTAGTTTCTTTTCAATTCGTTTTGGGAAAAATAATCGTTCAAGAAAAAACAATGCTGTTGAAGTTTCATTTTGAAAACGAATGGTTGCTTCAGGATCATAATAAAAAGTAAGAAGCAGATAAATGGGGATTCCCATCCCAATAAGAGTTATTGCTTTTGTAATAATGTTATATTCTTTTGTGATAAATACATATGCGCTTATGCTTGCTAAGAAAATGAGTACGACAAGGTAGGGTCCAACTTTTCCCATTGGTGCTTTAAATGGTCTGGTTATTTCAGGATTTCTTTTTCTTAGTTTGCTTACAGCAACAATAGTGAAACTTAAAACGAAAAGAACGAGCAAAATAAATTCTTCATGTATGAGTTTGTAGGGATCGTGAAATCCAACAATATAAAGATGGTAAATAAAAGCAGTCATTATACTAATGATAATTGTTTGAAAAAGTATTGCATTGATGGGGGTTTTCGTTCTTTGATTAACTTTATCAAGTTGTTTGATGAAGAGTTTGTCTTTTGCCATACTCATTAATAATCTAGGTCCTGTAACAACCCAAACAGCAGCTGGCGCTAAAATAATGATGCCTGTTCCTCCCAGTAATAAAGGCATGAGTTTTCCTTGCCATAATGTCATGAGAATTTCTTTATGAGGTAATATTGCAGTAAGATATTTTTCAAGAGGAAAGGCGCCTATTGAACCAATAACATAGACAAGAGTGAGAATGGCTGCTGTTGTTATTGCTGCGAGTAATGCTTTTGGAATAGTTCGTTCTGGTTTTTCTGTGTCTTTTGCAAGAAAGGTAATAGTTTCCATACCCATAAATGCTTCCGAAATAATAAACAGTGTTCCTGCTAACAGCAAGAGATTTGCTCCGATGCCACTTGTTGAAAAGAAAGGAATGAAGTGATGCAAATGAAAATTAGAAGTAAGCGTTCCTGTTGCAAACAATCCTTGCACATTGACAAAAAGGGGGATAATTTCTATAGCGAGCAAGAATAAAGTCATTATTGCTAACGCTGAGAGCATTACGTTGCTCAGTTTCATACCAAATAATGCTACAGCATTAAGAGCAAGTACAATACCAATAGCAACACCTAATTTAATGAGAAATGCGGTTTTAGTTGCTATGGGAAACATGTATTCAATAGCCCAAACTACTGCTAAACTTGCACCAATATTGCCAGCAATCCATGTTGTCCAACCGACAATAAATGCGGGAAAATTACCATGTGCAACCTTAGAAAAATTATACAAATCTCCTGTTTTAGGAAACATTGCTACAAGTTCTGAAAGACATACGGCGATATAAATTCCTAACAAAAAAACGCCAACCCAAGCAAGAAGCGATGCAACCCCTGCCATCTGCATACCGACACCGGGAAGATAGGTAAGCGAGCTTGCAAGTATTGCGTTAAGTGTGATGAGAAAGATTGCTCCAAATCCTAATTTATGCTTTAATTTTTGAACGTTGATTTTTTTGTTTGCTGTAGTGGATGGTTCGTTGTTACCTTTTGTATCGCTCTTGCTATTTGAGAGTTCTGAAGAATCAAAAGAAACGTTCTTTTCTGTTGCTGACGCTAACACCTCTTTCATACGCTCTACTTTGCTCTTTGTATTTATAAAGAATTCTTTTTTAAGCTCTGTTTAGAATTATTTTGTATCTTTGTACTGTTCATTTTTCATTCTCGCAATATTCAAAAAGGGCATTATTCTCTACAGAGCATTTTTTTCACTGGTCACGCGCGTTCATAAACTATATAAAAAGTCGCCCTTTCCATGATTTCATGAAAGATATTGTTGTAAGAGGTGCGCGAGAGCATAATTTGCAAAACATTTCTGTTACGTTGCCACGAAATAAATTGGTTGTTATCACCGGTCTTTCTGGCAGTGGAAAATCATCCCTTGCGTTTGATACGCTTTATGCTGAAGGACAACGACGATATGTTGAATCGCTTTCTGCGTATGCTCGTCAATTTCTTAGTTTAATGAACAAGCCTGATGTTGATAGTATTGAGGGTCTTTCACCCGCCATTAGTATTGAACAAAAGACAACAAGCAAGAATCCTCGAAGTACTGTTGGCACGGTAACAGAAATTTATGATTATCTTCGCTTGCTTTTTGCGCGGGTGGGAACGCCGTATTGTCCTGTGCATCATCTACCTATTAAATCAAGAACGCCTCAGCAAATCACAGCGCAAATTATGAATGAATTAGCGGGAAGAGGTATTGTTCTTTCACCGATTGTTCGTCAAAAGAAGGGAACCTATCAAAAAGTAGTTGCTGATTTGAATAATGAAGGTTACACGAAGGTTCGTATTGATGGCAAAATGCAACGAACGGATGAATCTTTTTCTTTAGATCGTTATAAAAAACATGATATTGCAGTTGTTATTGATAGCGTAGACCTAAAAGATACGACACGTTTGGCTGATGCAGTAGAACAAGGTCTCATGAAAAGTGGGGGACTACTTATTGTGCTAGATAAGAAAGGAAAAGAACACCTGTTTTCTTCACAACATGCTTGTCCTGTTTGTGGCTTAAGTTTTCCGGAATTACAACCTCGCATGTTTTCTTTTAATAGTCCTTTTGGCGCGTGCGAATCTTGTTCTGGTCTTGGTGTACGTATGGATTTTGATCCTCAATTAATTATTCCTGATAAAAATTTATCTCTTGTTGATGGTGCTATTGCAGTGTATCGTAATGCTATTGATGGCTGGCGTGCGCAACATCTTGCAGCTGTTGCAAAACATTACGGTTTTGATGTTTTTACACCAATTAAAGATTTGTCTGAAAAACAATTGAAGATTTTATTGTATGGCTCTGATGAGAAGATTCATTTTACTATGAGTATGAAACATGGTGACGCAAACTGGTCTCACACTGGTATGTGGGAAGGTCTTATTCCTCAATGTGAACGATTATATCAACAAACAACTTCTGATTATAGAAGACGAGAACTTGAAAAATTCATGGTTGTTTCTCCTTGTTCTGTTTGTCATGGAAAGCGATTAAATGAAAAAGCATTGGCCGTGTATATTGCAAATAAAAATATTATTGATGTAACAGAATTATCTATTGATGAAGCATTGTCTTTTTTTTCAACAATTGCTTTAACAGATAAAGAAAAAGAAATATCTAAGCAGATTTTAAAGGAAATAAGAGAACGACTTACGTTTTTACAACGTGTTGGTCTTGGTTATGTGACGTTGTCGCGAGCGGCAGGCACGTTATCTGGTGGTGAAGCTCAACGTATCCGTTTAGCAACTCAAATTGGCGCAAATCTCACGGGTGTTCTGTATATTCTTGACGAGCCATCTATTGGATTGCATCAAAAGGATAATAAAAAACTTATTGACACGCTTAAGCGGTTGCGTGATTTAGGTAACACTCTTGTTGTTGTAGAGCATGATGAAGAAACGATTCGTAACGCTGATTTTGTCGTTGACATGGGCCCTGGTGCGGGGGCGCAAGGTGGCAAGATTGTTGCAAAAGGCACTCCTAAACAAATTGAGAAAAATCCTCATTCTTTAACGGGAAAATATCTTTCTCAAAAACTTTCTATTGCTGTTCCTTCTCATCGTCGAATAACAAAGAATTTTTTGCATGTGCTTGGTTGCACCGAGCATAATTTGAAAAATATTGACGTGCATATTCCTTTGGGCGTGCTTAGCGTTATTACAGGTGTTTCTGGTAGTGGTAAGTCAACACTTTTGAGCAACATTTTGTATCCTGCTTTGCTTAAAAAATTATATCATGCAAAACGAGTTGTTGGTAAGTACGAGAAAATGTTTTTTGATAAACCGATAGATAAAGTTATTGAGATAGATCAATCGCCTATTGGACGAACGCCACGTAGTAATCCTGCAACATATACAAAAGTCTTTGATCATATCAGACAATTATTTGCATTAACAAAGGAAGCAAAAATTCGTGGGTACAAACCAGGAAGGTTCTCTTTTAATGTGAAAGGAGGTCGTTGTGAACATTGTCAAGGTGACGGTCAGATTAAAATTGAGATGAACTTTCTTCCCGATGTTTTTGTAGAGTGTGAAGAGTGTCATGGAACGCGTTATAACAAAGAAACTTTAGAAGTACTCTATAAGAGAAAATCTATTGCCGATGTATTGGATATGACGGTTGATGAAGCAAGAAAACTTTTTGATCCTATTCCAAGTATAAAAAATAAGCTTGTCACACTTCAGGAAGTTGGTCTTGGATATATCAAACTCGGTCAAGGTTCAAACACGCTTTCGGGTGGTGAAGCACAACGTATAAAATTGACTCGTGAGCTTGCAAAGCGAGGAACAGGAAGTACGTTGTATCTTCTTGATGAGCCAACAACAGGACTTCACTTTCATGATGTTCGAAAACTTATTGGTGTGTTAGATAGTTTGGTCGCAAAAGGCAATACGGTTGTTATTATTGAACATAATCTTGATGTTATTAAATCGGCTGATTATATTATTGATTTGGGTCCTCATGGTGGAGATGCTGGTGGAGAAATTGTTGCTAAGGGAACTCCTGAAGAGGTTGCTTCGTGCAAGAAAAGTTTTACCGGTCAGTTCTTAAAAAAATTACTTTGATTTTTTTCTTTTCTTGCTTTGATAAAAATTATTTTTAGAACTCTTGTTTGTTTATGTAATGAGGACTTTCTGAAACCTGTTGTGGTTCGTTTTTGTTTGACAATTGACTTGTTTTGATAGACCTACAAATTCATAGTGTAACTACTATAAAAGGACTAATTAAGGAAAACCTTTATAAATGACTTCTGTATCATGTTTTTTATAATGTCAAGTATGTTTCAACTTAACGGCAGAAGAGTATATACTACTTCTAAATATACTATAAATAAGGTTGATTTAGAGCGCTCTCAAATGGGACTTGCAATTATTCTTGATGCTTATTTTTTTCAGTTTCAACAAAAAGAAGGCATAAAGATGGTTGATTTTGATAAAAATTCTGTATCCTTAGAAAAAACAGGATTGTATGTCATTCTTAAAAGTCAATTTGGTGCTCAAACGTCTTTTCCTTTAAAAGGATTAGAAACAATTACGAATTTTTTGTATGATGCCAACGCTATTGGAAATCTTTCTGCGGTAAAAGGAAAAAATGTTCTTGAATATAATCATGCTGGGCCATCCATTGGTATCGCAATGTTAAAAAATAACGAACAAAAATCAATGGATACTAAAACCACTGAGCAATAAGTGACTATTTTTTGCGTAATCTTTAAATGATATCTTCCTCTTCTTTACGCTATGACGCTTGTTTTACCAGAAGAACTCTTTAACGTTCCAAAACTACCTGGTTGTTATCTTTTCAAAGATAGCAAGGGCATTATTCTTTACATTGGTAAAGCAAAAAATCTTTCTAAACGCGTACATAATTATTTTCAAAAAAAAGATTATGATCAGAAAACAAAAGCACTTGTTGCACGCATAAAACAAATGGATTTTATTGTTACGAAAACTGAAGCAGAGGCTTTAATTTTAGAAAATAATCTCATCAAAAAGCATCAGCCGAAGTATAATATTAATCTTAAAGATGCTAAACGTTATGCGTATATCAAAGTTACTGATGAGACTATTCCTCGTCTTCTTTTGGCTCGTCAAAAAATAGGGAAAGGACATTTTTATGGACCTTTTGTTTCAGGTTCTATTCGCGATGAGATTTTAAAAACGCTTAATAATTCTTTTCAATTATGTACGTGTAAAATACTTCCTAAACGTCCTTGCTTGCGTTTTCATTTAGGACTTTGCACTGCTCCTTGCGTGCAAAAAGTGAGTGCTGTTGCGTATCAAGAGCAAGTGCATAAAGCAGAGATGGTGTTGAAAGGAAAGACTAAAGAACTTTCAAAACTGCTTGCCAAAGAAATGAAGCAAGCGTCAAACGCATTACAGTATGAAACTGCATTACTGCTAAGAAATCAAATTTCTGCAATCTCGTGGTTACAAGAACACCAAACTATGGAACGTAATAAAACATTTGATGAAGATATTATTAATTACCTTGTTGATGATGATAAGGTATATCTTTTCTTGTTTAACATAAAAAAAGGAATTTTGCATAACAAGCAAGAATTTGTCTTTTCATTATCCGAAAACTTTTTAGAACAATTCCTTATGCAATACTATGAAACTAATCCCTTGCCTAAAGAAATTATTCTGCCAATGAAACCAAGTGCTGTTCTCTCTTCTTTTTTTAGGAAAACAAAATTTATTATGCCTCAGCGAGGAGAAAAGAAACAACTTTTAGATTTAGTTAAAACTAATATTTCTGCTCAATTTTTTGTTACAACTGAAAAACTCTCTGCTCTTCAAAAAGCATTAACGCTTCAAGAAAAGCCATCTGTTATGGAATGCTTTGATATTTCACATTTAGGGGGAACGAATGTTGTTGCTTCCATGGTTCAGTTTAGAAATGGAAAACCTTTCAAGGATAATTACAGACGCTTTAAAATCAAACGGGAAAAGAATGATGATTTTGCAAATATGGCTGAGGTGGTAACAAGACGCTACAAGCGACTCCAAGAAGAACATCTTCCTTTCCCTGACGTAATAATTGTAGATGGTGGAGCAGGGCAACTTTCTGCATCTTTAGAGGCATTAAAACATTTAGGTATAAGAATTCCAATTGTTGGCCTTGCAAAAAAACATGAAGAAATCTATATTCCTGGTAAGGATACTCCACTAAGACTTCCTAAAACCAATAAAGGTTTACAACTCTTACAAAACATTCGTGATGAAGCGCATCGCTTCGCAATAACATACAATAGACTTCTCAGAAAAAAGAGTTTATTCAAGTGATTGTCATCTAAACATCCATAACTCTTATAAGCTCACTCTTCCCACTGTTCTTCATGGATTTCAAGCTCGTTTCAGACTTTAAGCCTAAAGGTTCACAAACCAAAGCAATAGCAGACCTTCTTGCAGGAATGAAAAAACCTCATGCAACACAGACGCTTTTGGGTGTTACGGGTAGTGGTAAGACATTTACCATCGCAAATGTCATTGCAAAAGTCAATAAGCCTGTTTTAATTATTGCTCATAATAAAACGCTTGCGCAACAACTGTATCAGGAGTTTAAAGAGTTCTTTCCAGAAAACAGAGTGGAATTCTTTATTTCTTATTATGATTATTATCAACCAGAATCTTACATTCCATCAAGAGATCAATATATTGAAAAAGATGCTCAAATAAATCCTCAGATTGAGCGTATGCGTATGGCCGCAACTGCTTCACTTCTTTCTAGAAAAGATACTATTGTTATTGCTTCTGTTTCTGCAATTTATAATGTTGGTAACCCAAAAGATTTTCATCTCATGGGTTTTGAAATAAAAAAAGGCGATAACATTTCAAGGAAAAAACTAATAGAAAAGTTTGTTAAGGCCCAATATGAAAGAAATGATACCGAGCTTGCTTCTGGTCGTTTTCGTGTGAAGGGTGAAACCATTGATTTTGTTCCTGGTTCTCATGTTAATACGATGCGTATTGAAATGTCTGGTGATGAGATAGAACGCGTTGTTGAGCTAGAAAATACAACGGGAAAAATAATTACACAAATAGAGTATTATTTTGTGTATCCAGCAAAACATTTTGTTATTCCTGAAGAAAAACTATTGCGAGCAATAAAATCCATTAAGAAAGAATTAAAGCAATCTTTACCTCACTTAGAACCTTTAGAAGAGCATCGTCTTAAACAACGAACATTGTATGATATTGAGATGATTGAGGAGACTGGTTTTTGTAAGGGTATTGAGAATTATTCTCGACATTTTGATGGGAGAGAGTCAGGTGAAAAACCTTTTTCTCTTCTTGATTATTTTCCAAAAGATTCTCTTATTATTATTGATGAGAGTCATCAAACAATTCCTCAATTGCATGCAATGGCAAATGGCGATCGGTCAAGAAAAAGAAATCTTATTCAATATGGATTTCGTTTACCAAGCGCGTATGATAATCGTCCGTTACGCTTTGATGAAGTTGAAAAATACTTACAAGAAAAAGAGACTATTTTTGTTTCTGCAACGCCAAGTGAGTACGAAAAGAAAACTTCACAGCAGGTTGTTGAGCAAATTATTAGGCCAACAGGACTTATTGACCCAATTGTTAAGGTTCGTCCAATTCAAGGACAGGTTAATGATTTGCAAAAGGAGATAAAAAACGTCATTACAAAAGGTTTTCGAGCGCTTGTTACCACATTAACAAAAAAGCTTGCTGAAGAACTTGCAGAGTTCTTGGCTAAAGAAGGAATTAAAACAAGATACTTGCATTCGGAGATTGACACGCTTGAGCGAACAGAAATTATTAGGCAACTTCGCCTTGGAGAATTTGATGTGCTTGTTGGTATTAATTTGCTTCGTGAAGGTCTTGATATTCCAGAAGTTGCTTTTATTGGTATTTTGGATGCGGACAAGGAGGGTTTTCTTCGCGATGCAAGAAGTCTTATTCAAACCATTGGTCGAGCAGCTCGTAACGCTGATTCGCAGGTCATCCTATATGCCGATAAAATGACTGATTCTATGAAAGCAGCAATTCACGAAACAAACAGACGAAGATATTTACAAATAGCATATAATAAAAAGCATCATATAACGCCAAAAACAATTATAAAACCTATTCGTGAACAGACAACAATAGTTAAGGATACTAAACATATTCCTAAAGCAGACATTCCTGTGATAATTAAACAATTAGAAGTTGCTATGCGAAAAGCTGCTGAAAGGCTTGATTTTGAAACTGCAATTGAGCTTCGCACACAGGTAAAACATTTAAAGGAACGTTTGGAAAAAACGTAATTCAAAGCCGTAGCGCTATCTTATATTGCTTTGTAATAGTATTCCATCCAAAGGTTCGTTTGATAAGTTTTTTGATTGCATTTCGTTTCAGATGTTTGTGAAGGATAATATTGATAAATCCTTGCGCGTTTTTTTCTAAAACGAGAAATCCTGTTTTTTTATGATGGTAAAATAAAGAAAAAAAGCGAGCCCGGGGGGATTTGAACCCTCGATCTACAGCTCTCTTCATGTCATCATTTGACGTGTAGAAGGCTGTCGCCCTATCCAGGCTAGGCTACGGGCCCGTTATGATAATATATAAATAGAATGATACGTTGTTTTTAAAGCTTACCGTTCTTTTTCTTTTCAGTCTTAAAATGAGTTGCGTTTTCTAATGTTTTATTTTCCTTAAGGAGTTCTTGTTGTTTTCTTTTAAGTTCTTCCTTTTCTCCTTTCTTAAAGATATACTCTGCGCTAACTATCCATTCCCTGCAGTTTGGTGCGCCACAAAGACAAGGATATGCTTCATCGGGTTCGGTGAAACCATAATCGTACGTTAGTTCTTCTCCTTTCTTAATATGTTGTATTGCTTCTATCCATATCTCTTCATCGTCGTAATTGACTGCTTCACAGTTTGGTGCGCAACTATGGTTGATGAAGCGAGCATCATTTCCTTGTCTGCTTGCATCAATGTCATATTTGTCGCTGAGTGTAAAAATCCAAAGTTCTCCTTTTTTGCGGTGGTTATCCGCACGAGTATCAGAGATTTGTTTTGAAATAATTTTTCCTTTGTATTGAATAATTTGCGTTCCTTTAGGAATATCTCGCAAAGCAAACGCTCCTTTAACACCAGGAAGCATTTTTGATTCTCGAACTATAAACCAGTCATTCATGTGCGTTTATCACTTTGGGCTCTTTTATAAAACTTGCTTTTTAAATGCTCTGTTCAAAAAAGAAGGAATTTATGTATTGATACCTTGGTGAAATGCTTTGATGAACACTGATGAATTGCGTTCATTAAGTAATTTGACGTAGTCAATAAAACATCGGGCTTAAGGAGAGTTTTTCTTGAAGAGAAAAATTTGGGTGGAGAAGTCTGCAAGACTCCGTAGCTTCATAATCCTCGTTATATTCCTTGTAGGGCTGAAATTTAGTGCAACGTCCCGAAAGGAAATTTCAGAGTTGCTCGGCGACAGAGATTAAAGCAGTTCTTCTTTTACAAATTTACCCCAATTAGAAATATCCTTGGGGTTCCATGAATTTATCAAAACAGACGCTTTTGAAGTGAGTCCAAATGGATGATATACCCACGCTATCCAACTTAATTTATTTGTATTAACAAATTTCTTGAAGGTTATTGCATATGATTTAACGCTTCCTTCAAATATGCCCCCTTCATCAGCAGATTCTTCGATGAAGCCACATTCCGTTATTACAACAGGATATTTCTTTTTTGTTTCTAAAAGTGCTTTTTCATTAATCTTAAATCCCGGGTAAAGTGCCACTCCGTAAATTATATTATTTCCTTTAATAGGATTTTTCACAACTCCATTTAAATCAGACATCCAGTTGACTCCAGATATGGATATTATTGCAGTCGTATATTTTCGTATTTCTTTTACCCACTCCTGTGCAAGCATCGCCCACTCGTCCCAAGAAGGTCCCAACGGATTCGCGAACAATTCTAGAATGATATGGTCCTCTTTGTTGTATCTTTTAGCGAGACTTATTAAAACTTTTCTCGCAATTTCTTTTCTAGCGTCGTATCTTAAAAAATCATGATCCAATAAATCTGGTCTCCTCGTTTCATCCGTTATTGAATTACCCTGAGCATGCCAGTCAATCCAGCAATAAAGACCTAATTCTTTGCATAACTTGACCAGAGGATCTAGAAATCTTTCTACATAATTTTTTTCCGCTTCTAACATGGATGGAACAATCACAATCTTAACCGTATTGAAACCAAATTTTTTAATATATTCTATGTCCTCTTTAGAATAAATATGTTTATCTCTGTGATGAACAAGGGCTGGGTCAATTATAGACGCGCCTTTAATAATAACTTCTTTCCCTTCAGAATTTACAATTTTATTTTTTACAACTTTCAAGCGTTCCATAATTATAGATTAATTATTTATATTTATAATTCTTCCGTCGTCGAGCAATTGAAACTAACATTGCTTTAGTTATATTGTAGAAAAATTATCTTTTCGAACAGAGTCTCTTTACATGCTCTAAAATGGTTAAAGAGTCTTTTAAGCAAAGTAAAGTGTTTTAAAGAAATTTTTGGCGTTTTGTGTAAGGAAGATGCAATGCTATTTTCTTTTTTTTTAATCTCGTTTGAATCCTTCGAGCACATTAGAATGAACACCTTTTGATTTTTCTATTGTGAAACGTTTTTTGTTTTTTTCAAGTTTATCTTTAAGTGCATCTAGAAGATCAATATCATTTTTATAAGCGAGTATGATAAGAAACGAGAAGATATCTGCGAGTTCTTCTTGTACTTTTACTTTCTTTGCTGGTGTTTTAAGAACGTCTTCTATTTCTTCGGGTTTAAGCCAGCGATACAAATCGGCAAGTTCGCCAACTTCGCTTATCAATGCAATGAGTAAATCTTTTGGGTTGTGAAATTGGTCCCATTCTCGCTCATTGTTAAACTGTTTTATTTCTTTAACAAGTTCATAAAAATCTTCTGCCATGTTTTTCCTTTTCTATTTCTTTTTGTTTTAATAGTTTCTGGAAAAAATAATGTTGTACTTTGCTGGTTTTCCACATTTAATGCAAACCGAGCCTTCTGTAACAGCATCTTTTCCTTCGGGTCTGCAACGCGTTGTGATGCCTCCTGTTTCTGTTTTAATTTCTTCTTCACATTCTTCGTTACCACAATGAGGAGCGATTGCAAACATTTTTTCTTCTTGAATTTTTTTAACCATGTCTTTATAGTTTGTTGCAGTAAAAAACATTGCATCAACTTTTTTTCTTGCTTTGTCTAACATTTCTTGTTGCATACTTTCAAGAAGAAGAGGAATTTGTTTTGTTATCTCTTTGATTGCTATGGTTTGTTTTTGACCCGTATTTCTTTTTACAACAACACACGTGTTTTCTTGCAGGTCTCGTGGTCCTATTTCAATACGCAACGGAACACCTTTTAATTCCCACTCGTGGAATTTATATCCGGGACTGTATTCTTCTCGGTCATCAACGTGCGTTTCTATTTCCTTATCAGTTAGCTCTTTTTGTAGTCGCGTAGTTATCGTAAGAATGGTTTTATTTACATCTGGTGTGTTCTTGTTAAGAATTGGAACAATAACTGCTTTTGTTGGTGCAACGCGTGGAGGAAGTACAAGTCCTTTATTATCACCATGCATCATGATAAGACCGCCAAGAAGTCTTGTTGAAAATCCCCAACTGCTTTGCCAGGGATGATGCATCTTCTCGTCCTTTCCACGGTAGGTAATGTTAAACGCTTTTGCAAATCCTTGTCCAAGGTTATGGCTTGTTCCTGATTGTAATGCTTTTCCGTCAGGCATGAACTGTTCAATAGTATAACTGTATTTTGCTCCGGGAAACGTTTCTTTTGGTGATTTCTTTCCAACAATTGCTGGTATTGCAAGAAATTCTTCACTGAGTTTTTGATATTCGTGAATAATTTTTAAGGCGTGTAGGTCACATTCTTCTTCTGTTGCAAAAACACAATGACCTTCTTGCCATAAGAATTCTCTACTGCGCAAAAAAAGTTTTACATCTTTTACTTCCCAACGGACAATATTACACCATTGATTGATGAGGAGTGGTAAATCTCGATAACTGCGTATCCATTTTGCATAAGAATTATACATAATGGTTTCGCTTGTTGGTCGTATTGCAACGCGCTCTTCGTCCTTGTTTTTTTGCTCTATCCAAGCAACTTCTGGTGCAAAACCTTCAATGTGTTCTGCTTCTTTTAAGAAAAATGATTCTGGTATGAAGAGTGGAAAATAAGCATTTTTTACGCCCATTTTTTTGAGTCGCTTATTAAAATATGTTTGAATGTTTTCCCAAACAGCATATCCTAATGGTCTAATGACTGCGCATCCTTTTACTGCCGAGTAATCTGCAAGTTCACTTTTTACAACGATTTGACTATACCATTCGGGCATATCGTCTTCTTTATTAATGGTGATTCCTATTTCGTTTTTCATTATACCTTCTACCTACTTTATAGTATCTTGTTGAAATGGGTACTTAATAAATATACCTACTCTTCAGCTGGTTTCTCGTGGGGAAGTGTTCGTTTCACAGAAATAGGAACTTTTCCTGCTGCAAATTCTTTTTTTGCAATTTCAATAGGATTATATTTAAGTTCTTCAAGTTGTTTTTTTGTGAGTTTAATAAGCAATGGCGCTCCTTGAGCTATTTGCAACGCCCGAGAACCAATAATTCTTGCTTTCTCGTAGCGCGTAAACTTTCCATCATCCATAGAAAGCAATATCTCTTCTGCTTGAAGGTCTTCTGAAGAATTTTTAGCTTTAGTTGCCATAGAGTAGCGAGGAGTCACTTTCTATTTATAAAGCTTGCGAGGAAGAAGGGTTTTGCATAGGTAAAATAAGTTTTTTGAGATAAAACCCTAAAAAAGAAAATAAAAAAGATAAAAAAGAAATACAATAAAAAATTAAAAATTTTCCTTCTTATTTTACAATTGGTTTTTTCGCGTTTCCTACAAGGTTAGCTTCTTCTTGTGAAGAAACAGCTTTATGTTTCCAAATCCAGCCAAGAAGACCTCTTCTGTTTTCTTTTCGTGCTAGTTTTTGTAAGCGTGCTTGTTCTTGTTGAAGGGTTTGTATTTGCTTGTCATAAATTGTTGCTGTTTCGTTATCAAGTCGCGCTTGTTTTCGCAAATCTCTTAACTCTGTAATTTTTCCCTTGTAAAGTTTTGCTTCCTTGTATAACTCTTTTGCATCTTCTTTATTGCCACCAGCAAATGCTCGAGCAAGTCCAGAACGATTTTCCGCTCTTTCTATTACTCTTGTTTGGTTTGCTATGCCGTTATTAAAGTTTCTTGCTATAGCGCTAACGTTTGGTCCAATTCCTCCAGTTAGGTTTTCCATTGCAAGGAATGCGTGAACAGCAATGCGAACTTCATTTTCTTTTTGTATTCGTTCTTTCACTTTTTCTTTCATTCGTTTTTGTTGTGCTTCTGCTTGTTTTTGATACTCTTCTCGTTGCGCGTCAATATAACCTTTTAATTCTTCAGCGTTTCTTGCTCTATAATCTTGTGCAAGTTCTTTTATATCTCCCGTGTAATTACGTATCATTTCTTTGGCTCGCTCTTTGTAGGCTTCTCGTAAGGCTTCTGTATTATTTCCATATGTTGTTATAAACTCTTTTCTAAGTTCTTCAGCTTGCGCGCGATAACTATCGGTGAGAGCTTGCCTATCGTTAGTAAAATTCTCTCGCAACTCCTTGTGCATTGCAATAAGTCTTGGTTGTATAGTTGTCGTAGGAGTTGGGGCGTTAGTGGTTTCAGTTGCATTACCCATAGCAAGAACTGATCCAATTAAAACAGCACTCAAGAGAATTGTAATAAGTAATATTTTTTTCATTGTATGTCACCTTTTTATTTTTTAACATTTAACATATATGTAATAAGACAATACCCATACAGTTTTCCTTTCTTTTTAAACTTATCTTCTTATTTATAAACCTTTATAAGCAGTTCTAAAAAACGTTCATTCACCGTAATCGCATTTGCCATTGTGATTTTCATCTTTGTAAAGACCACATGATCCTGGAAACGTATCATTAACAATATTATGTGGGCATCCACCCGTAACAATATTTTGTGAATTATTAAGAGAAGTTGCTCCTTGAATTGTTGCGTTGCTTGTTTCGTTTGAACAAGCAGAAAAAAGAAGAAGACTTCCTATAAAAAATAAGAACATGCGCTGTTTCATTTTTCCCCTCAATAATCTCTTTGTCATTGAAACGGTCCATGCCCAATGAAGCAAAAGATGTAAAATAATAAGAACAATAAAAAGAAGCCCAATAATATCGTAAATCTTTGTTATTGTTTTAAATAAAGTAATATGTTGATTGATGTGCGTGAGAAAAACAAGTTTAGGAAATTTAAGAATTCCCGTAATTGCTACAACTAAAAAAACTAATAAATAACCTTATGTCAAGAACATAATTTATTGTTGGTTTTTTCATTGTAAAGGTGTTTTAAAAAAAGAAGCCGTTTAAAAGGATTATGCATTGTTGTTCTATAAATGAACGGTCTTATCATACTCATGCTTTGTCATAGTGACTAGGTTGCTGGTGAGTTGTTGACCGCGTGCAATGGTAATAACACTAATACCTGCTTTGTTAAGCGATTTAATGATTTTTTCTATAAATTTTGCAACATCATCAAGAGCATTCTTTTGAAATAATCTATCAATCGACTTGATAATGACGAATTGATAAGGAAGCGTGGAAAGAACTGTTGTAAGTTTTTTAGTGATTTCATTGATGTTTTCTTCATCTTCTAAGAGGGTAACCTGTACTGCTGCTTGTTGTTGTCGTTCATCATATTTGTTGATAAAATGAACTTTTGTTGGGTCAATGTGTTGTAAAAGATTAAAAAAGTCTTTTTCAGTTTCTAGTGTAACACAAACACCTTGCTGGGCAAGTTCTGTTGTCATAAAACTTAAGATTTTTCTGTGTAATAAGTCGTGATGTTCTTCGTCTGCAGTAAACATGTATGCTCCTTGTCGTCCTTGCAGTTCATCTAAATATTCAAAAACTAAATCTTCAATATCATCTTCGCTGACCATTGTTTTACTCGCTAATTATATTTTCTTAGTTATGTGTGCTTTCGTAGTGTTTAAGTGCTTTTGTTGTGTTTATGTGCTTTTATTATGTTTATGCATTTATTAAGACGGTGAACTTTTTATACTTTGCGAAGAAGAAACCTTTAAACATTTTTTTAGCATTCATTTTGCATCCTTTTTGCATTCTTTTGCATCAGTTTTATCATTTTTTTACATCAGCTTTATTATTTTATTAGATTTTATTATTTTATTAGATTCTTATACCTTTTTTTATAGAAATAGCGCTGTAAATGAGATGTTGTGAGTAAAGAAAAGAAATGGTGCGGGGGGAGGGATTCGAACCCTCGGACTCACTAAGAGACAGGATCTTAAGTCCTGCGCGTTTGACCAGACTTCGCTACCCCCGCGAAGTATGTTGTGGTGACGAGACTTTCTTTTTAAATGTTGCTTTAAGAAAACGTTGTTTCAAGTAATCTTAACTCTTGTTTGAAGATGTGTTTGTAAAGAAATGATGTGAAGACTTGTTTTTTGTTTAAACTTTTTTTAATCTTCTATTTCAATGTCTGCCATCAGTTGTTGAACGCGCATACTGATGGGTTGTGTTGCTCGTTTTACTTGTGTGTGTTGTTCTTCTGCGATAATAATGTCTACTATCTTGCCGTAGTCTTCTGCGCCTCTGCTTTTTGGTGCATAGCTAAAGATTGACTTGCCACTTGCTGGTGCTTCCGCGAGTTTTGAATTAATTCTCACAGGATTTGTAACTAATGAGCTATAATCTTCTTCTAGTTTTGCAAGCATGTTGCGGTTTGTTTTGTTTCTTTTATCGTGCAATGTTGGTATAATATGACTTATTTTTAAGTTGTGATTAAAATGATTGTTAAGTTCTTTTATTGCTTCAATCATATAGGTTAGTCCTGTAAGTGAGAGATATGTTGTTGCTACGGGAATGATTGCTTCATCACTAAATAATAATGCGTTTTGGTTGAGGAGGCCTATTGATGGCGCACAATCAAAAATGATATAGTCATATTCTTGTACATCTGCAAACCTTTTTTTAATGACTTGTGAAGGATTGCTTTTCTTTGTAAGGTATACATCCATTTTTGTTAATGCTTCATCACTGTGAATAAGGTCGAGGTTTTCCCCTAGTGATGTTATGCAATCCACATGTGTACATTTTTCTGTGAGAAAATCGTAGAGGTTTAATCTTCTACTTGCCGTGAGTGAGTGTGCTACACTTCCTTGAGGATCTAAATCAACGAGAAGTACTCGTTTATCCTGTCGTGCTAATCCTGCCGCTATGCTTACTGCGCTTGTTGTTTTTGCTACGCCACCTTTCTGATTGATTATGCTGATTTTTCTCATTTCTACACCTTTTTTGTTCTGTTAAAACACCCTTGTTGTGTGGAAAAGTGTATACTAATATATAAATATTTTCATTCGTTAGGAGAAACAGATAAAATATTTTTTTTGAAATAACAGTTTATTCTTACGTTATGATTGTTTTTTACTTCAAACTGGTGCTCCAATAACACCTACATCTTCTACTTCTGAAAAGACTACACCGGTAAGATTATGTGATCTGGTGCCTCCTTGTCGTTCAAATGCCATGGTTATTTTGTATCGTTGTTTTTCTTTGGGGATGACTGCTTTTGTATCTTTAATTGCTATTTCTACGCGTTTAATCTCCCCTTTTGCTATATTTACTGGGTTTTCTAATGATACGTCCCCTGTTATATCGCTTGCTCCCGTAATAGAAATATCTGCTTCGAAATTATTTCTCATACGAAGAACGATGTAGCCATTAACATTTGGTGCTGTTTGGTTAACAATGAGAAAATCCACACATTTGAGTTGTTCGCCAAAATCACAATTGTTTGGTATGTAACGTTGTGGGTTAAGAAAGCCGAAATATGCTAGAACTGCAATGGCTCCAATAATAACAATGAATGCCCAACCATATGTGACGAGATATTCAAATGCTGCTTGTCCTTTACGAGCTTGTTTCACCAAGACACCTCTTTTAGTCTTTTTAGAGGTTCTTTCTTTATAAATCTTATCACAATGAGCTTGCTTAGAATTGGTTTGTTAGCTAAGACCTGTAAAATTCTCCTGCGGTAAGGATTTTAATATGTTTTTTTACTATTCTTGTTTTTTTTTAGTTTTTTTGTTTTTCTTCTTTTGGAGCAAGGATGCCGTTAAATGCTATCTTCTCAGAATCAACAATTGTTATCTCTTTACAGTGCAAAGTCATCATAATATCTTTTTGTACAGGCGTGATTATTTTAGCAGGACCTTTAAGCGTTGCAGAAATAAATTCGTGTTTTTGACTAACGCCATTTTGGTTTTTTTGTTGTCGTCCAAGCGCAATGAACTGCTTTGCAATTTCTCCTGACTGCTCTTCATTACTAAAAACTAAGTCTTTGTTAAATGTTGGCCAACCTTCTGTATGAATAGACTTTGCGTCCAAATCATTTGCAAATTTCCAAGAGAAAATTTCTTCAGTGATATAAGGCAAGTAGGGTGCAAAAAGTTTTATGATGGTAAGGAGCGTATGATACAAGGTCATTTGTCCTGCGTAGCGAGCATCAGTACCATATTTGTCTGGGTTATACAATCTGTCTTTTACAATTTCTAAATAATTGTCACAAAAATCTTCCCAAAAGAATTGTTCAATAAGTGCCCTTGCTTTTGCAAATTCAAAGGATTCTAAGAATGTAGTTACATCCTTAATAGTTTTGTTAAGCTTGCTTATGAGCCACTTATCAATGGTGGTGATTTTATTGATAGCAAGTTTTTCTCCTTTATAATCTTCAAGGTGAAGATGTGCGAATTTTGCTGCGTTAAATAATTTTGTTACAACTTTTTTCCCTGTTTCTAAATACTTATCTTGAAATGGCAAGTCTTCGCCAAGTTTTACTGCTGATGCAGCATAACGAACAACATCTGCACCAAACAAGTTTATTATTTTGGTGGGATCAATTGTGTTTCCTTTGCTCTTACTCATCTTTTTGCCGTTCTTATCAAGAACGAATCCAGAAATCATAATATTTTTCCAAGGAATAGTTTTATTATTGTACCATGCTTTAACAATGGTATAAAACGCCCATGTTCGGATGATATCATGACTTTGCATGCGAAGAGTCATAGGAAGTGCTGAAGAGAATTCTTTTTCATCTGTTTTTCCCCAATCTAAAGCGATTTGAGGCGTAACAGAACTTGTTGCCCACGTGTCAAGAACGTCTGATTCAGGAATAAGATTAGTTTTTTCTTTTGTATATTTTTTTGGTATTGCTGTTGTTGGATCAATAGGTAAATCGTCAGTATCTGCAACAATTATGTTTCCCGTATCTTTTTCGTACCATACGGGAAAAGGAACTCCAAAATGTCGTTGTCGTGATATACACCAATCCCAATTAAGATTTTTTACCCAATTAACATAACGCGTTTTCATATGCGCGGGATGCCATGTAATTTCATCTGCAAGCGAGATAAGTTTTTCTTTATGATTCATAACATTGATGAACCATTGCGATGTTTTCATAAATTCTATTTCTGTTCCGCAGCGATCATGAGTGTTTGCGTTATGGGTTATTTTTTGTTGTGATTTTAAATCACCGCTTGCTCGAAGATCTTGTATGATTTTTTCTCTTGCTTCTTTAATGCTGAGTGTATCGTATGGTTTTGCGAGCTCATTAAGTGTGCCGTCTTTATTAATTACTGTTCGAAGTTCTAATTTGTACTTGTGCCATTTCTCAACATCTTCTTTATCACCAAACGTGCAGACCATCATAAGACCTGTTCCTTTGTCCAGTGCTACGTTTTCATCAAAAAGAATAGGCACGGTATAGTTAAAGAGGGGTACTATTGCTTTTTTCCCTTTAAGATGTTTGTATCGTTCATCATCAGGATGTGCGAAAAGTCCTACGCAGGCAGGAAGTAATTCTGGTCGTGTTGTTGAGATAAGAAGTTCATTGCCTTCTTCGTCGTGAAAGGAAATATCATTAAAGAAAGATTTTTTTTCTACGTTCTCAAAATCTGCTTGTGCAATTGCTGTTTGACAGGTAACACACCATGTTGTTGGCGTTTCTTTCTTGTATACTAATTTCTTATTGTATAAATCAAGAAATGATTGTTGTGAAATACGCGTTGCTCTTGCATCAATAGTAGAATAGGAATGATTATAATCTACACTAATACCAAGATCAATCCATGGTTGTACAAATGCTGGTTTAATTTCATTAATGGTTTTATGACAAAGTGCAACAAATTCTGGTCTTGTCATGCTTCGCGAATTAACTTTTTTGAGTCGCTCAACAAGATGCTCTGTAGGAAGTCCATTATCATCTGTTCCAAACGGATAAAATATTTTATCTCCTTTCATTCGGTGATAACGAACAATAAAATCTCCTTGCGCATAAGAAAATGCGTGTCCCATATGCATTTGACCACTTACTGTTGGTGGAGGTGTATCTACAGAAAATATTTTTCTTCCTTTCTCTACATGAAAATCAGAAATATATACATTTTTTTCATTCCAATATGTTTTCCATTTTTCTTCTATTTGTGAAAATGAGTATTTTTTAGGAAGCTCCATTTTAATCGTTCTTTTTCTCTTGATTTTCTGTTGTTATAGTTTTATTTGTAGTTGTTGTTTTTTGTTCTTTTTGTTCTTCTTTTTCTGCGTTCGTTGTTTTTATTGTTGTAGTGTTTGTTGCTTTTTCTTCTTTTGTCTTTTCTGTTTTGCCCGCAACAAAACTCACATTTGTAACATGTATGAGTCGTTTGATATCTTGAGCTAACGCTTTGCTTAACACTTCAGGAAGAAGTTTTTTTGTGCTAATAGTAACGTTATTTTCACTTACAACAATTTTTTCAACGGGCATACTCATTGAAGTAAAGAATGCTTGAACTTGTTCTTTTTTATCTGTTACAACACGTAGCACTTCAACATCATAAATAAGGTCTTTGCTGGAGAGTGGATGGTTAAAATCTACGATGATGCGACCGCCACTCACGCTTCTTACAAACCCTATTTTGTTATCAATGGTAACTTGAAGTCCAGGGTATGGTTTAATTCCTTCTTTGACAAAAATTTTCATCGAAAGGAGTTTGAGAAGTTTAGCATCCTTTTTGCCAAATGCATCAACGTCAGAAATATGAAGCGTATAGGCTCCTTTTTCCTTACCAACAAGTTCCTTGTCAATACCTGGTAGTACTTGTCCTTCTCCTACGACGATAATGACGGGTCCATATTTGGTTTTAGGACTAAAAATTTCTTCTTTTTTTGCTACGTTTATGTCTGTTGTGTCAAAAACTGCTTTTCCAGAATCATCTATTCTGCCGGTATAATTAATCTCTACGAAATCTCCTTTTTTAATTGCCATGAGTATCACTTAACATATTTATGTGCTTAGTAAATGCTGTTTCCTTTTAAATGTTAAGGTAATACTTAAGTAGTTCTTCCTTTTTCTGCTTTTTTGTGAACGGTAATGTTGCCACATAAAGATACACAAAAAGCAAATTTGCCTAAACCCTTTCTTTCTCTTGCAGAAGTTATTGATGCAGTTTCTTTTAAATCATCTTTTGACCCTTTTTTTGTTATTAATCATCCTGGTATTCAATCAAAAGAAGATCTTTTGCAGTTGCAAAAGAAGATTGGTTATATTTCTTCAGCACCAATGTCTTTTTCAACAGCACATATAGGTTTTCATGATGGAAGAAATAAGGAGAAAGGATTAATTTTTCTTTTGGATGCAAATTATATTTGTGATTGTGCAACTCATTTTAAGGAAGAAAACCTGATTATCAAGTATGATTCTATTTCAAAAAAAGCAGTGCTTCTTAGTATTAATTTAGAAACCATGACGCTCTCAGAGAAACCGTATAATCGTCCTTGGATGCCTATGAAGAACATTGACTTGTTAAAATATGTATCTACTTGTTTTACAAATGTTCCTTTTAAAAAACTAAAAGAAGGCTTGGAAACGTTATTTTCTTCAAAAGATGTTCCTGTTCTGTATAAAAATGGTTTAGTTTCTTGGCCAGAATCTACCCCTCAGAAACCTTATTCTTTATAAATAAGCTTTCTTTTGTTCACGTATGAGCTTATTTACAAAAAGGGCAAGAGTAATTATTGATACGAATTTCTTGCTTCTTCCGAGTAGTCAAGGTATTGACATTTATAGTGAGATTAATCGCGTGCTTACTGTTCCCTATGAGCTGTGTGTTTTAGAGAATACGTATAGAGAGCTTCAACATATTATTGATGGAAAAACGAAGGCGAAGGGCGATGATAAATTCAATGCAAAACTGGGGTTTATCATGGCAAAGCAAAAAGGTTTAAAAATACTGGCTTGTTCCTCAAAGGAGCCTTTAGTGGATGATAATATTGTCCGTGTAGCAAATGAAAAAACGTTTGTAGCAACATTGGATAAAGAATTGCAAAAGCGTTTACAAAAAAAAGGTGCAAAAATTATTACGGTGCGACAGAAGAATCATTTGATCGTATTGGAGTAAAGGTGTGCAAACCCGTTCTTGTCTTTGGGCGAGTATATCTTAACGGCGAAGTTCATGTTGTTTGTTGGACTGTAAGAAATGGTCGTTAAAGGAGGAAGAAAAAATGTTTTATGAAGTAACAATAAGAGATCACATTAGAGTTCCACCAATTTCGTTTAGTAAGGAATTATCCGATGCAGTTATTGGTGAAATTAAAGAAAAATATTCTGGTTATATTTCTAGAGAATTAGGATACGTCATCGATGTTGTTAAACTTCGTGGTGTTGAAGATGGTATCATCATCCCTGGTGATGGCGCAGCGTATTATAGAGCAACATTTGATGTGTTGGCTTTCATTCCCGAAATGCAGGAAGTTATTTATGGAAAAATAAAGGATATCACTGATTTTGGTGCATTCTTAACGCTTGGTCCTGTTGAGGGCATGATTCATATTGGCCAAACTATGAATGATTTTGTTTCCTTTAGTAAAGAAAAGGTTTTAAGTGGTAAAGAATCTAAACGCGCTCTTAAGGTCGGCGATAAATGCTTTGGTCGTATTGTTGCGGTATCCTTTAAGGATATTACCAATCCAAAGATTGGAATCACTATGCGTCAGGATGGTTTGGGTAAGCAAGAGTGGGTGCTTGAAGATTTAAAGTCTTCTAAGAAGACCAAGTCTGAAGTCAAAGCGAAGTAAATAACGCGTTATTTTTTTATTTTATTTTTTTTAGTTTTTTTATTTAGTTTTTTTATTAAAAGATCTAAACATATTGTCTGAAATATTATCCAAAAAAAACAACATTTTGTGCTAGGAAGGTCATTTTTTGCCTTGCAAAGCATCACAACAGCAGAATTCTGAAAAATCAACGCTTTTTTTAACTATTTTTTTGAGATACTGTTTTTTTACCTCAACTTTTTTAAAGGAAATAAGATTTCTTGGGCAGATATCTCTTGTGGTTTCTGCACCAAGAAGAACAACTGAGAGCA
>CAYRYB010000002.1:0-150563 GCA_964428395.1 uncultured Methanosarcinales archaeon | reverse complement strand
ATAAACAAAAATCAAAATGAAAAAACAATAATAATAATAATAATAACAAACAAACAAAAAAAATCAAAACAATAAAAACAATAACAACCAATAAAAATAATAATAAACAAAAATAATAACGCACAACGAGTTGCGCAAACAACAACAAAACAACAACAAAAAAAAGCAAGGTGAGTTTATGAGCAATCCCTTTAAGGCATACGATATTAGAGGAATTTATCCTGAAGAACTTGATGGGAATCTCGCATTTAACGTAGGAGGCGCAACAGCAACTTTTCTTAATGCAAAGAGCATGGTCGTTGGTCATGATATGCGAGAAAGTAGCGAAGAACTCTACGATGAAGTCATCGCAGGAATTAAAAGCACAGGCTGTCATGTCATCGCTCTTGGAGAACTCACCACACCCCAATTCTATTTCTCATTATTCACCAGCACACATGACGGAGGCATAATGATTACCGCAAGCCATAATCCAAAAGACTACAACGGATTTAAAATTTGCGGACCAAACGCAAATCCTGTTTATATTGCATCAGGACTCTTAGAAATTGAACGAATCATTGCAAGCAAAACAATAAAAAAAGCAAGCAAGCCAGGACATGTAATACATAAAGACATCAAACCTTCTTATGAACACTTCTTTTGCAACCTTGCACAACACCTGCATAAAACATACAACATTATTACAGATACGGGCAACGGACTGGGAACATTTGAGTTTGACGTATTAAAAAAAGCATACAAAAAATCAATCTCTCTTACCCAACTCTTTGCCACACCAGACGGCACGTTTCCTCATCACGAAAGCAACCCGATAAAGCCAGAACAATACACTGAACTTGCAAAAAAAATCCAAGAAGGAAATTATGATTTTGGTATCACCACAGATGGCGATGCAGACCGCGTAGGGTTTTGGCTTCCTAATGGAACCATGATACCACCAGATGCAATCATCGCGCTTATCGGAGTATACCTTGCACGCAAAGGAGATAAGGTTGGCTTTGAAGTAAGAACCTCGCGCGCAATACCAGAACTGCTTAAAGAACACAATATCATCCCAAAACGGTATCCTTCAGGAAGACCTTACATTAAAGAACACATGCAACAAGACGGCGCTATTTTTGCCGGTGAACGAAGCGGACATTATTTTTATCAAGTGTTGCACAACACAGACTCCAGCTTGTTTACTATGATGCAGGTTTTACACATTATTGATACAGAACAAAAAACACTTGCAGAACTTGTTGCGCCCCTTATCAAATACCCAACAACCGGCGAGATAAATTATTCACATGAAAACAAAGATAAAGCAATAGAAAAAGTTCGTGAAGAGTTTGCTTCTGAAGCAGAAAAAATACTCACTATAGACGGCATCAGCGTATATGGAAAAAACTATTTTTTTAACCTGCGAAAAAGCAATACAGAACCACTTCTTAGACTCATCGTTGAAGCAGATACCACAGAGAAAATGAAGGCTGTACGACTGCGTATTGAGCGAACGCTCGCCCGAGTGTGATACACTAAAGTAGCAACTATCTCTTATTTTTACCACTTTCCCATAGTAACTAAAACGAAACATTTATAGATTCTGCATCTTGTGCGTCGCGCTTTGTGTCGCGAGGATTCTGGGCTTTTGGGTTTGTCATAGAGGTGGCATGCGTGAAAGAAAGAACAATGCAGAAAGACTATTTGAGAAGGCTCACAAGCCTTAAAAAAAGGCTTTACAAAGAGTTTAGTTGGCTTGAGAGTCGTGATTTAGTGAAGTTAATGAGTAAAGCTTAGTCATTATCACTACAATCGTAAAGATTTTATTTGCTTGGTAAAGATAAGGATTTGTATAATTTCTTTTTAGAAAATGGATTTAATCCTTTTACTGTTTATCGTTGGTTGCTTTTAGAAAAAGTTCCTGAGGATTCAAGTATCAGTTGAAACAGAATAAGTTGTCGCAACGTATGGCTATTAGTGAGGCTTTCAAGCGCAAACAAGAAACAGCACAGAGTATTGGTTTGAGTGTTCAAGAGGTAGAACTTGCTTTGATTAGGAGGAGATAGAAAATGGCAAAGACTTATGCAAGACCAAATGCTAACAAAAGAACACTGCCAAATGTTCTTAATAAAAAACAATTGATTGCTTTATTTGAGAAGATTGATGATGCTCCTGTGTTTATGGGTTTCCTGGTTGCCTTGTTGCCTAGTTGCCTTGTTGCCTTGTTGCCTTGTTTTTGTGGGCTTCGAATTAATGAGGTTTGTAATTTGAAAAAGCAAGATGTTGACTTGGAAGCGAAGATAAGTAATTATTAGACAAGGAAAAGGAGCTAAAGATCGAGTCGTTATGTTACCTTCAACACTTAAGCCTGTTTTTTAAAAATAGTTCAGGTATAACAAGGATCAAGTATAACAAGGACAATGAATTTTTTATTTGTAATGAATATGAACGACAATTTAGAACAAATCTTTTGTCGAGAAAATTTAAAGAAGCATTAGAAAAGGCAAAGTTAAAAATTGAGACTTTCAAAACAAGCGTGGGACAACAAAGATATGCTTACCGTTTTCATACTTTAAGACATACTTACGCTACTTATTTGTTAGAGCAGGGTGTTGATTTGTATTATGTTCAAAGAAGTTTAGGTCATGTTGATATTCACACAACTCAAATCTATGCTTACATAAGCAACAAGGATTTACAGAATAAAATCAATAATGCATTTGACAATAAGAAATCAACAAGTCAGAAGAATTTTGAAAGCGTTAATAATCCTTTGCAGTTATTGAAGCTTAAATTTGCTAGTGGCGAACTCTCTAAAGCAGAGTTTGAGGATAAATATTTATTACTTGAAAACCTTAAAAATAGCGATAATTCGGTGTTTTAATCGAAATATTTAAATAATAATTATCATTAGTTTTTGATTATGTCAAAAATAAGTGATAATCTTAAAGGTCTTTCTGAGCGGGAAGTTAGAGTAATTGCCGATCTTGAGTTTCGAGAAAAAAGATTTTTCACAAGAGATGATGTTAAGCATCACTTTGATTCGGACAGCAAAGTTAGTTATTTTATTCACAGGTTAAAAACTAAGAAACGGATAGTGAAACTTAATAGAAATAAGTATTATCTTATTCCCATTCAATCTAGGACTGGCAAGTGGAGTGAAGATGCATTCATTATAGCTGATGAAATGATGGATGGAGAAGATTATTATATTGGTGGTTGGGCTAGCGCTTATTATTGGAAACTTACAGATCAAATTCCTATGAAACTTGAGATATTTACTAATAGGCGCGGAGGATTTGCGAAAATTCTTACAGAAACTTTTTTATTTAAAAAAACTACTCAAAGAAGAATAGACATCGCAATAGAGAAAAAAATTAAAGGACACTCGTTTAAGATTCTCAACAAAAAGGATGTGCGAAAATGGTTACAATCAAGGAACTAACTGAAAAAGAACTTACAGAAATTATTTCTGAAAAAGGTTTCGCTAGAGCACTTACAGTAAAAGATTATTATCTTACAATACTTCTTTATTTAATGAAAGATATTGAAGGACTGTATTTTAAAGGAGGAACTGCATTGCAACTCACTCTTCTGGATCATGCACGTATTAGTGAAGATATTGACTTTACTCTAGATAAGTCTACAAAAGAAATTAGGCAAAAGATTGAAAAAGTTGTTAACAAGTCAGACATATTTGGAGTTATCACTCAAGACAAAGATGTTAATGGATTTGTTAGATTGGTTGTTCCTTACAAATCAATATTAGGAGATGATCAAATATTTATCGATCTAAATGCCAGAGGAAAGTTATTCTTAAAACCTGAAAATTTAGAAATGAAACATTTCTATCCAAACATTCCAACATTTAAAGTTCCTTGTCTTAATCGCGAAGAAATGGTCGCTGAAAAAATAGCCGCCGCAATTGGACGAAACAAACCACGTGATTACCACGACATTTATCAAATTATTAAACACAAAATAAATATTAATATGAAGCTTGTCAGAGAAAAATGCGAACAATCTGGCGATGATCCAAGTATTATTAAGATGTTTAATAACGCAAAAAAGCTTTACAATAAATGGAATGATGATATGATCCCATTACTTGTTGAAGAAGTAAGTTTTCAAGAAGTCATGCAAACACTAGCTAAACACTTCAAGCTTAAAGTAGAGAAAGATAAACTCAAAGAAAACTAGGCGCAACTGGTTGGGGCAACTGCGTTGTTCTTTTATAAAAGAATTGGCAACTAGGGTTTACCTTTCACGTTGCTTGATTCGTTGTTTTTAGCGCTTCTAATTGGTTTTGTAGCTGTTAGTATAATACCATGTATGAAGGGTTGTTTGGCTAGTGTTTCTTCTTTATTAGTTCTTTTATTTTTTCTTCTGTTTTTTTATCCTAAGCAAAAACTCTTTTTTCTGTCAACGTATTCTCAATAGTTTTTTGTTCTTTTTTTGGTGCTGTGATTATCCAGAATTCTTATGTTTTAGCCTGTTTGTTACTAAATAGTGACACCGTGCCGAAACATTTATAAAGAAAGACATCTCTTGTCAGAATATGGGACTTAAAGAAATACTTAGAAGCGCAAAATTCATTCTTCCAACAGCTCTTGGCCTTTGGAGTGGCGCAAACGCATTTTCTCAAACAACAGACCAAGTACGCATACAAGGAACCGTGCAAGACACAAGCGGACATTCTGTTGAAAACGCAAACGTAAAAATTTGGAAAGCAGAAGATCCAAGCATCTATCAACTCACAGAAACAGATTTTAACGGAGAATACCTCCAAGACATTTCAACAGCAGTAGAACTGCCAAGCGAAGATAAGAAGAAACCAGTAAACATCATTAACAACGGAACAAGCGATAAAATAGGCATTACAGGCAGACTCTCCCAACGACCAAAAGCAATAGAAATTTTTAACAACATAGGACAACTCATCAAGAATATACCTTTTACCTACGACCCTGCAAGTCAGGAAGTTCGCGCAACATGGCAATCAGATAAACCAGGATTATATTTTGCAAACATCATCTCAAACAATAATAAAGAAACACTCAAATTCATCACAACGAATACGCATCAAGAACCAATTCTTAACTTACCCGCGCAGACAAACACGCTAAAAAGCGCTTTTGCAAGCGACCCAATAAAATATTATATAGAAATTAGCGCAGATGGCAATGAACCTATTATGTTTACCACGATACGAGACTCCATAGAAGCAAACGGAGGAGATATTGTTTATCCAACAGATATCGTCACACCAATCATTCCAGCATATACCGCACCAATACAAGGACAGGTAACACTTGCAGGAAACAATGTCGGCCCACATTTTAAAATAGTGCTTTCACCACAAGGAGAACAACCACAAGAACTCTACACTGATGAGAACGGACAATTCAGCACAACCATTACCATTCCACCACAAGCATACCCCTACAATTCAGCAACCATCACGCTTAACGCAACAGCAGAGCCAACAAGCACGAGCATACAAACAACAAACGCAAATCAAGACATAACCATAACAAACACAAACACCCCGTATGAACTTAGCATGGCCGTTGATAGCGCATGGATACATCTTTTAGGAAGCGTTCTTCCAGAAAACACGAACGCACGCATCACTGTTAATGGTAGAGAAATATTTCATGATAACATAGCAACTACGTACGATTTAGGAAAAACGAACACCCTGCAAGACAGTTCCCTTGTAGAATATCTCTTTAGTAAATATCATTACCAAGACAAGACCATAACAAAAAAAGTAGGCGTATGGGATACACTCGCGCTTACCACTACCTTACCATTTATTCCTGCAGAATACACCGCAACAATCACAAGCGATGATAGCGCGCACATTACCATTACAAAAAAAGATACTGACGAAACACTTTGGAAATATACAAGCAGTGGCATAGATACTCTTCCTGCTCTGCAACGAACAGAACTAGATAGTATGCAAGTAGAACTACGCGCACAAAAAACAGGAGAACACACATTTGACACTATCTTTTCTCTTTACGAACTTCAACCAAACAACATCTCCTTTAGCATGCAAGACAGCGTTATCATACCACCAACTTATTTTGGCAGAGCACTTGGTTTTATAGAACGAGAAGATGGAGGCCAATTATATAAAGCGAAAACCACGTTTATTCTTGACAAAGACACACTTCAACAATTCATTAACATAGCATCAACTACAGGCGTTTACCTATTGGATAGTCTGCCAACAGATGCAGATGGAGAAATCTATGACATAACTATTGAGCCAACAGCAAACAGCCCCCCATTTCTTACCTATCACACTAGCGTTCTTATTAAGGATGGAGATAATAGAAACGATTTTCTTGACGTGAAAAAAATACCGCAAACTATTGACTTTATTATTAGCACGTATAACGAAAAAGACAGCACAGCACTCTCAAACGTTCTTATCTCTTATTACACCGTAGGGTCAGACGGCTTTACAGGAACAAGCGATGACGAATTTGTCACTTCAACAACAAGTCAAAACGGTCATGCTATCATAGAAAACATGCCCACAGGAACAAATGGTTATTTTAAGGCAAAGATGACGAGCGCAAACGCTGATGAATACTTCAAATACGACCGCGCAAACTATGACACACCAAACGAGATAACCCTTGCAAAAGACACCACTGCAAACGTGCTCTTTCTCATGGTAGAAAAAGACCAACGAATACCCGGAACCAACAACGAACACCTCACGCTTCCTGATGCTACACAAATACGAACACGACAAGGACAAAAAACAAACGCATGGAGCATGCGGGGAAAACCCTACGAACTAAGCACAGCAATTCTTAAAAATGATGATTATGGCACGATAACAGAAAAAATAGCGCAACTCCAACGCATCATCCACAACGGCGATAGCTTGCTCTATGACGGCAGAACAACCATTGTACTGGTAAATAAAATATATCCCGGCACAAACAGTCCAACACGCTCGCGAGCAGACCCCTACACGACAACAGGCCAACAAGTGCTTGATGACTCGCTGGGCTTTTACGCAGACGTAGGTAACAACATCACAGAAACTGCTCAAAATGTTGTTTATTATCATGGCTTAAACGGTTTTAACGAAGAAAACGGACAAATACTTATTACAGACGGAAGCATAAAGGTAGCATTTTATGACGATGTTGATATACAAAAGGAAATCTTTTTTCGCTTGCGAGGACGAGAATACTATGATGGCAGTTTTACGCCGGAAAAACGAGCAAAAGAAAACCTGATAGACCGCTTAGAACGAAAAGTTTATACTGCCTTTTACAACGACAAAACAACAAGCTACACTGCCCGCTATCTTTATAACAACGACGAGTAAAAAAACTTTCTTTCTTAACGAATTTTCTAAACTGTTTCTTTACCCAAAAAAAAGAACTAACAAACAAAAACAGAAAAAAATAAAGAAAAATTAATTCTTAATACACGCGAACAAAGTCTTCTCTATTACTTTTCGTGTATAACTGAAAATTATTAAGAACACTCGTCAAACAACAAGCTCCGTCGTATGTTTGCAACGTCGTAGCAATAGCAGAATCATTAAAAACACAGCCAGTATTGTATCGTCCCCACGAATCATTTGCAGGAGTCGTAAATGCGTCACAACCAATGAGCAAATTAGTAACAGGACCACTATCACAAACAGAAGTTTCTCGCTTGCAACGAATTTCACCTCCAGGAGCAATATAATATTCTGAACTTGGCGTGCACCAAAGATCACCCTCCGTACTTGGATCATGAGAACTGCATTGAATTATACCATTACCACCTGACTCATTAATAACAAGAGGGAATTTTTGAGAAGAATTTCTATTAAGACAACTAATACCATTAGCAACATTAACAAACGGCGTGCAAGCAAAAAAGTCACTGCAAGAAACATCCTTTGTATAGACAGGAAGAGCAGTGCATGCAGGGCAACCACTACTCGTGCAAGGACTACACGAATCAGCCCAACAACCAAACTCATTACAATGACTTGCAGGATGACACGTTTGCGGATCAATAGAAGAGGTATCAACAGAAACTCTTGATGCACACACCATATTTGAAGACGCAGTACAATCAGGACCACGAAGCGTTGTTACCGTATGACACGAATAACTCTCACACTCCTCAGAACAAGATGATAAGACACCATTATCCTCATGACAAATAGCATGACAATTACTGCCTGTACAAATCGTCATAGGAACAGACGTGCAATTTGTAGTATCCGTTACACCATCATACTCAGGATAACACCCAACAGTCTGAGAATCTTTTGTATAAGAACCATCACAAAGAACGCTACCCGCCAAATACTTATAATCAAGCTTATGCACAGAAGCAGAACAAAGCGTACTTTTTTCACACACAGAAAAAGGACTATCAGGAGAAACAGACTCCTCAAGAACACATTGATCATCTGATGCACACATCGTCCTTTTAGGAGGAGAATTAATATTGACCGGTTGTAGATTTACATAACAACCAGAGATGCCAGGGTCAATACATAACGGCTTAGTAGCAGAATCATCCGTTTGACCATTACAACAATATCCTTGCGAGCCAAGACTCGCCTCAACCGCATCAAGCTCAGCTTGTGTTTTATGAGGATACTCAACCCACACGGGAGCCGTGCGCATAATATCAGGGCAATCTTCATGCTTAACACAATGACCATCAAGATTATACATACCTGAAGCATTACAACATATCATATTTGTAAGAGAACTTGCAAGACATGCGCCAACACTTAAGAACTCATTAGCGTCATCACCACAACACTCTGGGCGAAGCGAAGCACTAGTATATCCACCAAAAGGAATCTCAAGTGAATCAGGACTAACCCACGCATTCGCAAAACCACAATCAACCGTGCAAGACGTTGCGTCATCATCACAATCAACCCACGCATTATTCGCGCTACACGTAATAGAAATATCAGAAGAATCATCACCACCCTCAGTTAAATAATCATCCTTATTTTTACAAGAATATCCTAAAATAGCATCATCATACACACAATCAGATGTGTCATCACAACACGCAGCGCGATCGGTATAGATGTTAAACTCGGTGCCACCACCAATATTCCAAGGATAATCAATATTATCAACCTGATTCCAATGACCAGGAGCACCCGTCTTCATATTTTCTAAATGCAAGCCACCACCACAACACTTCCAATACGCTGAAGCATCAGTATCATCACAATCAAAAGGAAAATCATCCCATAAAGTGCCATTCGGCGACACTGCATTTACATCCGTCGTGTAAAACGTGTAATTAGAAACGTAAGAATTACCATCAATAATATCATCACAAACCTTATTTGAAGAGCTCTCAGGAGCATCAAAATTAGGATTAGAACTACAAATAGATCCAGGACCTGCAGCAGTATCTGCACCAACATAATCACTATCCCAATCAGGATAACAATCAACTAAACCCTTCTCGTTTTGCGCGATAGCATCACCATCACCATCACTACAATCACTATCAACACCATCACAAAGTGCATTAGTCTGACCAAACGTATCAACTATCGTGTCAGGAGCACCAGGATGAATAGAAGCATCAGTATCATCACAATCACCAGAGGTTACACCCGTATATTTCGTAACTGCATCAGGAGCGCATAAACATTTACTTGGCGCGCCAGAAGCATAATACGTATCGCCATCATTATCAAAATAATATGGTGTGCAACCAAGAGCACCTTCCTCATCAACCAAGCCATCACAATCTTCATCGCCATCACCACAGGTTTCCGGCGAAGAATTAGTCCAACCAGCATCTTTCACCCAATATTGCCCAGCAGCTTGAGCACACGTCCACGTGTTACCAGCACAAACTCCGTTTTGATTAGCATCAAGAAAATCAGAAGCACCTTCATCAATTACACCGTTACAGTTATCATCAACACCATTGCACGCATTATCATTAGAAGTGGCAGGAACATACGAACAACCATTGCATTTTGTACCATCATTAGCAGGATTACAACTCGTTCCAAGACAATCACAACAGGTAAACGTACAACCATTTGATTCACAAGCAGTTCTATCAGTATAAGAAGAGCAGGAATCAGGCGTGTATGTACAACCCCCATCCTTGCAGATATCCTTATCACTTACAGCACTACAACTCGGCCCGCCAAAACATGTAAAACCATCATTCCAAGTGCAAGAAGCATCAGTTTCACACGCCCCCTCAGCAAGACTTGAACAATGACTATCTCCTGAGCAATAACCAGTAGCAGAATTAGCAATAGATAAACAACCAGCGTCATAACACCGTTGCTTCTCACTGGGATAAGTACCGGAGAACGCAGAACAATCCACTGTTCCACCACTACAAGAACCAGCACCACTACTACTACTACAAGAACCAGTACCCTCATCAACTAAACCATTACAATTTTCATCAACATTAGGACCAGAAGAATTACAAACCTCAGCGCCAGTCACACAACAACCACCAAAACAACATTTATTTGATGCAGTACATAAAAAACCACCAGACGTGTCATACCCACCTTCATCAAGAGCTAAATGATCAGGATCACAAGGAGTAGTAACGGTTGCTGCAGTACACGTATCTTGATATGAAGCGCCTATTGTTGTAGCTAAATTCTCATCACAACCACCCGTCGTGCACATTCCATCACTCGTCCAATTATTAACGCTATCATCAGAACAAAATTTACCATTCGTACATGTCGTGTTACAAATTCCTTCAACACAAACCTCACCTGATGCACAATCAGAGCCAAACGTGCAAACAGTGCAACCAGTATCCACGCACGTATCTACTTTATGTCCACCACTACAATTAAAAACACCTGCAGAAGTGCAAGGCGCAACACCACACGTTGTTGGGCTTAAATACCACGCCTCAGCAGAACCATCCTTCGTTGCAGGATTACAATCATTATCTAAACCATCACAAATATCTGGACCACCTTGAACTAAAGGATCATTATCATCACAATCACCAGGTTTTATTGCAGTGTAAAAGGGTTCATCACCAGGATTACACGTGTCTTTATGCGCCGTCGTACCAAAACCATCACCATCGTGGTCATAATAATATCTTATCGCATAAATATTTTTATCAGGGTCACACATACACTGACCATTGTTATGATCAACCCAAGAACAAGGTGCATCGGAAGTAGCATCAGGATAATTAGTGTTTGCATTTGTGGGTCCTCTAAAAATAGTTAAGCAAGCAGTAGCATCAGTTGTTCCAGGATCGTCAAAACACCTATGAAGACCTGCAAAAGATGTGCAAAATGAAGATGAAGTAGTACCAGAACAAATGGAGCCGTAGTTACAAGGAGTATCAGGAGTTACTGATGATTTAAATTCAACGCCAAGAGCACAAGTATCAAAGGAAAAAAATTCTTCAACCATTCCCGTGCAATCCAAACCTTCATCAACTTGACCATCACAATCATTATCTCTACCATCACATACTTCTTTACCACAAATTCTTATTGTGTTCTTAGCAGTATTCTCACCAACAAAAGGAGTATAACCCGGAGTAGGTATTTCATGACAAGCGTTTTTTACAGGAGCTATACCTCCAGCACCAGGTTCTGCAACAAAATTACTTCTCTTATATGTTGAACCGGAAGGATTACTCATATGCACTTCAATTTTACCTGGCATACCGCCACTACCTGAACCACCAAAACAACCATAACGACTATTATAAGGATTAGCTTGTGCCTCACCACCTTGACCACCTTGACCACCATTTGCATAAATGTGTGCCAAAGGATTCATATTTAAGGTTCCTGTAGTAATAATAATGTTACCACCAGCACCACCACCACCACCACCAGCACCGCCAGAAACACGACGAGCAGCAAGCCAGCTTGGTCGACAGGTTGAAGCAGTGGCATCGCCACCTTTTTGTCCATTAAGACCATTAACACGTAGAGAAGAAGAAGATTCTAATGTTATACTTGACGCAGAAAAATCAATACGTGCTCCAGAAGCGCCACCAGCACCACCAGCAGGCTCTAAATAAGAATTACATTCGCAATGACCCTTTGATCCAACTTGTCCTTCTATTACAGGACCATAACCTCCTAAGCCACCAGCACCACCAGAATATTCCCAAGAATTATCTACTCCATTAACACCGCAAGTTCCTGTTGCATAAAAATCATCACCAACATCATACGTTCCACCTTGCGTGTAAAACATCTGACCATTAATGGGATAATAACAAGATAACGTTCCTGCTGAATTTGGCAATGGCGCTGCTAAATAATGCAAATCTCCTGCATAACCTTTGTAATACGGTGTAAATTGATCAGTTGTCGCTGATGTATCAACATAGAATTGTAAGTATTTTCCTGACTTAACGGTAAGTGTGTTAAAGCGAAACGTATGCGTGTTAGCATTTGCAATTTTTATGGATTGAGAATATTCAACAGTGCAAGCCGTTGCAGACCCTCCCGGTGATTTACAATAACCACTCGAAGTTGTTCCACACCAAATAGAGCCACCAGCAGTACAATTAATATATGCTGTGCAAGGAAAATCACTACAAGAAGAAGGTTGCGTTAATGACCAGCCACCAGTACAGGATGTATCGGTTTTAGTTTCTACACTGCCACACTCACATCGATAACAGGTAGTACTTCCTACGGAATCACAATAACCACCAGGACATTGAGTATCACTGCTGCAAGGTGCATCCGCGTTAGTTCCGCCAACACATTTGTTATGAACCACATACCCATTGGCATAATACATTTCATCGCCATCAACCGCAAAGTTGTAAATTGGTGTCGTATACGAAGCAGCATGAGGCGTTATAGATGTTACAAGAGTAGTACCCGAACGCGTAAGCAAAACATCTCCCACAGTTAATTTTGTAATAGCTAATCGAGGATTCCATTCTTTGGCAGCCTTTACATTAATAGCTTTCCAACCATCCGTGGACTTGAAAGGATGAGGTTTTGTTACAAAAGGAATATTATTATTAATAGAATAGATTGGTTGATTGCCCAAAATATAATGATATAAATTTTTAACAGTATTCACGCCGTTTGGACTAAGAACCTCATCACCAACAATAATATTTTCAATGGGTTTTGTCGTATTATCTGCCATGAGAATTTGCGTTCCCGCAACAAAACATTCTGGAAGAGGTAATGGTGGGGCAGTAACAATAACAGACGAGAGCATAACTAGTGTTACTAAGAGAAGAAAAATAACCAATAAAGATTTTTTCACACGCGCCACAAACATTTTTTCTTAAAACAAGTTTAAAAACGTTTCTATAATGCACAAAAAAATACGGGGAAAAAAGGAAAAAATAAGAAAAAAAAGAAAATAAAAAGAACTTAAAAACAGTAGTAACACAAAACCACGTATTGCTAGAATAAAATAATAATTGAGATTCTCATTAGTTCACATTTACTTTTTCTTCACGACAAAAAAAGCGTGATCCTTTTCATAAGGATAAAGTTCGCGATAATCAACAACAACAAGCTCTTTTTCTAATTGCGCGCGAACTTCCCTAAAAAGCAGAGCGGGTTTTTTAGTCACATCAATACTGCGACTCTTTAAAGCTAAAAGACCAAAACCATTGGACTTAAGAAATCGCGAGCAGTTCTTGACAAAAATTTCTACTTGATTTCTCTGTGCAATATCCATAAAAACTACATCAACACCATCAGGTGGCAGAAAACGAGCATAAGAATCGGGTTGATTCGCATCAGCAAGAAGTGGTGCCATATTCTTCTTTTTCTCAGCAATAAACACAAGGTCACGCACAACGCGAGGAGCAAAATCTAACGCGAACAATTCCCCTTTAGCAACCATATCAGAAACAAAACTCGGTGTGTAGCCATGGCTTGCACCAAGATATAATACTTTGCTATCCTCCTTAAAACCAATCTGACTAATACCTTTCGCAATCGCTGCAAAAAGTTTGCTTCTATTAGGGTCTACCTCACGATAAAAACCGTTTGGACGCGCAAGAACCATCTCATCAAAAAAAGAATGCTTTACATCACTACACGTAAAATAACGAATATGCTTACCAAAGCGTTGCGAGAAAACATGAGGAAATTTTTTTACGGGCTCCATCACGCATCAACCCCAAAATGTTTTTCAAGTTCTTCTTTATAGGTTTTTCCTTTAAACTCACCGTGAAAAAAATCAAGACGAGCGCAAAGAGCAATTTTATCAGCAAGAGCCCTTGCTACGCGACCACCATCAGCGCGAGAAGCATGTTGCACCAAGGGATGATTAAAAATAAAACCATATTTTGGACTTTTTGCTCCAGAACGAAGGTGACGAAACAATGCTTTTTCAGCACCCAATAGTTGAATAGTTGATGCAGGAATACTTGCTAAACGACGAAGCGAACCAGCACTAGCAAGGAGGCGCGCAGCAATCGTTGTTCCAGCGAGCGCTTGCAGATTAGGAGCATATTTTTGTAATGTTTTTTCTAAATAAGAAAGTAATGATGTACGTTCATCATATAATTTTGCTAAGTGTATAGCCAAATCTTGAAGAGGAGCATAGTCTTCGGGTGAAAAAAGAGCGCCCATGCCTTCCCTATGCTTATCGGTGATAAATTCTTTTAACAAGTCAGCGTAAGATTTTTCTGCAATGAGTTTTACATACCGCTCATGATCACTTATAACATGCTCCATTTCAGGAAGCGTATACGCATGCCATTCTCGCAACCGCTTACTTAACGTGTTTAATTGCACCGTTATATCATCAAAAGAAGCCAATGCTTGCATAATCATCGTGTCAGAAGATACTGCCTGCGCAATTTGCTTTTTTGTCAAATGCAATAGCTCTTCTCGAACCTTAACAAAATCATACGCCATAGGTAAAAGAAGAGAGAATTCATTTATAAATGTGTGGCTGAATAATGACGGAACAATATATAAGATAACTAAAATAATAATATAAGATAACTAAAATGATAACTAAAATAAATGCTATACAAAAGCTCACTTTACAATCCATTCTAGAAGCGTTCTAAAAAAAATAAATTTTCACACTACAACGTGTCAACAACAAAAACGAGAAAAATACACAAAAGCTTTATAAACGACGAGTTAATTCTTCAGTATAGAGTTTATGAGGTTTGTAGAGCATGGCAGGAGATAAAAGACACGTTGCAACAAGTTCCTTAAAGAAAGGCAGTTACATACTCGTTGATGATGTTGCAAGCACCGTTACAGATATCTCCATTTCCAGACCGGGAAAACATGGTCACGCAAAAGCAAACATTATGGCCGTTGGTATGGTTGATGGCAAAAAACGAAACATGGTCACAGGAGATCACGAAGTTGAAGCGCCAATCATAGGAAAAAAGAACGCGCAAGTTCTTAGCGTCTCAGGCAACATGGCAAACGTTATGGACTCAGAAACATACGAAACCTTTGATCTTATCATTCCCGAAGAACTCCAAGGAAAAGTTAGTGAAGGAGCAGTAGTTGTGTATTGGGAAATCATGTATGATAAGCTTATGAAACAAATTAAAGTTGAAGGAGAATAAAAAAACAATAACATGCTTATAGGTATATATAATGGCTAAATTTCCAGAAGCAAACACTCGACTTTACAAAAACGTCTTTGTCTGCAAAGATTGTAAGACAAAATTTCGCGCATCACACATGAAAGTACTTGCGGGAAAAGTCTCCTGCAGAAAATGCAAAAGCAAAGCAATCCGAACCATTAAAAAGTGATACACATATCTATTTCTTAGAAATTCTTACCTTAAAAAATTAAAAATCACTTGGATATATTGTTTCTAACAATTCAATAAACGTTGCGCTACTCCACGCTTGCACAAGTGAAGCTTCGCCACCCTGCACACTCGCACTGGAAAGTTCGCTAGCGTGCCCTGCAAAACCAAAATCTAAAATATCTTTCGCACTCGCATAGACTACAGATTTTGCAATTCGTTTATATTTTTCTTCTTGAAAACTAAAAAGCACGATTGCCACAAGATTGTTCACAAAATACCATGAGTCGCCATGATGATAGCTTTTATTATCACTACCAGTGTATGTTGGCGAAAATAAAGAATTTTCTGGATCAAGCGTTGCAAAACCTCCCCACGGCAAATACAATTTTTTAAGATGAGCATCAAATGCAATAATCCAATCTTTTTTAGCAAAAAGATTTGGCGATATGTACGCTGCTAAAAAAATATTCGGACGAAACGTTCTATCAACAAAACCATCGGGACGAACACCATCAATAATATGTCCTGAGAAATCATCACGTAAAAAAGTTTCTGCCACACGTTTTCTAAAGACTTTTTGTTCTTTTACAAAAATTTGTTTTTGCGGGGAACCAACAAGTTTTTCCAAATAAATAATCGCGCTATACAACGCGTCAAAGAGCGCTTGAATCTCAATACGAAAACCAGGTCTTCCATCATCAAGATACACGGTGTCCATCCACGTTTCTTTTTTAGAAGAAAACACTAAACCATCTTGAAGGGAATGCTTCTTACTCTTTTCTAAAGCAGATTTTAAGATTTCACTCCAACCAATGAGCTGAGGAATAGAAAAAAAATTATAAAGCTGTTTTTCCTCTTTAAGCGTGCGAAGAAAATCAACCACGCGCTTTGCTAACCAACCCAACGCATCCGCACTACCCAACGTTGATGCAGGAAAACGATTAGGCAATTTTCCAGTAATATCAATTGACTGCAAATACCGAGTAAGAATCTTTTTTATTTTCTCAAACAACATCTCATCTTTATTGACCTTTGCAATTTGAATCAAACCCTTTAAGCTTATCAGTTCATCGCGACTCCATACTTGAAAAAACCAAGGCAAGCCAGCAAAAATTCCAGAAAAATTATTTTTTCCAAAAAAGAATTGCTGATGCAACGATTGCAAAGACCACGCGGCACTTACGCCAGCAGCAAACAATTCAGGATGCACAAGATGATGAGGATGTGGCAATTGTAAGAAAACTTTTTCGTGAACATTACTTAAAATATCATCAAACTGGTGATACGCAATATCTGCAATCGTTCTTGCTTGCGAGAGTGTTTCACCTGTTGCAAAAACAACATGCGTTTTTGGAATAAACGTACATGCTTCATACACCCAATAAGAATCCCTTGCTTTTCTTTTATGGTCAGCTGTATACTTCTTTTCTTTCCACGAACCTGTAAGTTCTGCTTTTGTAACACCTTTTATTACAATAAACTCTTCATATTCTTGCACATTAGTATTTGTTGTTTTTGTAAAATGAACAATAATGGTGTCATCATGTATCGTGCAGTCATAATTTCGTCCCAACAACGAACCTTCATAACTTTCTCGATGATCAAACGTTACCAGCAACCGACCATGCACCTGTAACGATTCATATAATAATGTTTTTTGATAAGGAATAATAGTATCTTGCGCGCCACTTGCAAATGTTCTTCTTAACCCATAGAATTGTTGATACAATGCTGTTTGTTCTCCTTCATCAAGAAGCAAAAGAGATTCAATGATTTTTTGCATGCGCCACGTTTTTGTATGAAGTTGATACCACCCTTGATAACTACTTGATGGCGCATCAGCAAAATAACCGCCAAAACCATTCGTCACTAAAGATTCATTTGTTCCCGAAGTAATAAAATCTCTTGACGGTAATTTATAGATACGACGCAACACTTCCCCTCCTTTTAACTTGAATAAAAAAAAACAATGACGAAAAAAACTAAAAAAACAATAAAAACAAATAATCAACAATGTAATCGTTCTTTATTTGTTACAGTATAAACCATTTTCATGCAACACCTAATGATGATCACATAGCATGGCAGTCCAGTAGTATTCACCCTTTAAAATTCACATTTCTCAGGACTCTCAGGTTTTCCCAACGCCTTATTATGCGCACAAATATAATACCTAATTAACTGGCGCCAATCCGCATACGTTGAAAGAGCTTGAGCATTCATTTTACAAGCAACACGCGCAGATAAATCGTGGGCAGCAAACAAGGAAAGCACACCGTACAATTGGTCAACCTCTTTTTCCCGGGAGACGGTGCGATCAATAATGTACAAACCTTTACGTTTTCCTAAAGGTTTATTTTCCATGTGCTGCCCAAAACCTGCGGTATTTGATGTAATTGCAGGAACGCCTAAAGCAATGGATTCTAAAGGAGTATAGCCCCACGGTTCATAATAACTAGGAAAAATACCTAAATGACAACCACTTACCGCTTCATAATATTCCATGTTTAGCAAGCCATCTTGTCCATATAAATACGTAGGAAGGAAAACAATTTTTATTCTATCCTCTTCCCTGTTTTGTAATCCAACTCGTTTACAATTCGTAACGATTGCGTCATGTTCTTCATCAACACCATGCGTTACCAATGGTGGATTTCCTTGACGACGAATATAACGAAATTTTCTTCGCAGTTCTTCTAAAAAACCCTGAGAAACAATTTCTACAGGAATCTTATCACCCATCATTACTTGTAAAATAATTCGTTGCAGAAAATAATCTTCTTTGTCTTCAACATCAGATGTTAAACCTTCTAAATGACTCTTGTTTTCCAAAAGTTCTCGCTTAGGAAGAACGCCACCCATTGCAATAAAAAAGAACATCACGATAGTTTTCTTTGAACCTTCTTCTTTGAATTGTTGATTAAGTCTACCCAAAGCATCAATAGTAATGTCAAGCCCTTTATTTTCGAATTCATAGCGACCGCTCGTATAATAAAATAAAGTGTTTGATAAATCAAATGATTGGTAAGGAAAAAAATGGCCCATAACAAACTCCTGCAATTTTGCTTTGTTCATGCGATGATTGTATGATGCCTCTTCAAACGTTGGAAACATATCAAGTGCTAAACCATTTGGTGTGAGATCTGGTTTTCGACCAAAAATAATTTCTGCTTCGGTTGCAGTTGTTTTGGAAACCGTTGTGAAAACATCAGCAGTCAGTGCACATGCTTTTTCTGTTGTAAATTTCTCAAGCACACCAACCTTTCTTGCTTCCACTTCAGGATTAAGATTTGGAAGATTCTTGAAATACTCCTTTCCTCGTGAAGCAATAGCCCTGCCAAGCATAGTTGCATGTGTGGTGAAAACCGTTGCAACGGGAACGTTGTTCTTTTTTATATACAGAAGCGCAAAGCCAGAAAGCCATTCATGAAGATGCGCAATAATCTTTTTTTTAGGAAACTCTTTTGCAAGTTCTTCTAAAAGCATTCCCACACCCCAAGACCATAATAACGGCTCGTTAAAATCTTCGCTTGCGGATAACGACTCTACCTTATAATCAAGCCATAATTGCGTCTTAATAGTGTTAAGTTGTGAACGCAAACTTCTTGCATCAACCAAAATAACATTTGGTTTTCCAGCAACATCCCACCGTCCATAAGCACAACGAATACCTTTTTGTGCCAAGCGAGAAAAAGCTCTCTGAACAGGTTCAGGAGGAGACATTTGCATAAAATCTCTTGGTAACGCATCAAACAAAGGACCAATAAGCGTGTAGTGATCGTAATGAGCCTGCATTAAATTAATCTTTGAAGTAATAACAGTATAGATACCGCCACATTTATTCGTTACTTCCCAACTTGCTTCAAACACAATATCTGCATATGCATTCACTTTTTTCTCCCCAACAATACTATTTTTAATTCGTTTTTGTTATTCTCTTTGCGTTACTTTTTTCTTTGTTATTCTCTTTACTATTCTCTGTTTTCTCTCTTTGCGTTACTTTTCTGTTTTCTTTCCTCACTTCTTAACGCAAATGCTTCTTTACTAAATGCCTATAAATAATAAAACGCATTTCTTTTTTGTCCGTTACGCCTTCCAACTCATTTGCCAAGTCCTCTTCGTTAAACACCTGACGAATCCAATTCGCAAAATCGTGACGAGCCTCATTAACGTGATACGCAATAACTTCTTCTTCAAGGTCTTCTAAAACATCAGCCAATGCCAAATAATGATTTAATCGTTGACCATTCACTAAAACAAAATATTTGTCCGGAGAAATATTTCCCGTAATTTTCTTTTTTACAATGTGTTTCGTGGATTTCTTTGTAGATTTCTTTGTAGGTTTCGTTGTGGATTTCTTTGCGGGTTGTTTAGTGCTTGCTTTAGTCTTTTTTTTCGCGGGTTTTTTTGTTGTCATGCGAGTCACATCTCCTTTCTCATGTATTCTTTTTAGATATACATTATTTTATACATCAGTTCTTTCTTATTATTTTATTTCAACTATTCTCCTTAGTATTTCATTGTCTCAAGCATGCGCGCAGGAGAAGACACAATTACGGGACTTGTTGCAAAACGTCCTTGCTTTCCTAATTCTACCGATTTAATTTCGTGAGCGATATCGTTTAAAATATTCATTACACTTGCGTACTGATCATATGCCTCATTAGCATACAAAGATTCATCTGCTTTTACAAACGTTGCCCGCTGTCCTAAAAGATTCCATTGCATCAACAAGTCAGCATCACCTGTTGCAAAAACATGAGAAGCAAGCAACGTATATTCTTGTAAAAGATTATTTTGCAAAGGTGTTACAACTGCTTGTGAAAAAGACTCATCAGCAAGTGCAATGGTCGGCGTTGCAATAACCTGCTTTGTCAACGTAAAAAGAGATACTTCTCCAACAACTTTTTTCCCAGTAACAATCTTCGTGAAAGAATCGTTGTTTTGAGTAAAAAGGGATGGTATTTGTCCATCTGAAGAAAAAAAAGCAGTTGGTTGCTCTAAAAAAAACGTTTTGAGCGTTTCCTTTTCTTTACTTAGTTGCGAAAGAAAATTCTCTTGAGAACACACTTGTAAAGAAGTTCCATAATACGGCATGAGAAGAAGCTTTACTTTTTTCTCTCGTACAAATGTTTGTACTAAGGATAAGGTTTCTGGCACATATCGTTTAAGCAAAGGAAGAATAAACCCTTCAATTGCAAGATTAAAAGAATGTTTTGGTGAGAACGCAAGACTTTGCAACGTTTTTTTTATTTGTGGTGCGATGCGCGTTTCAATTTCGTGGCGAAGAAGACCTTGATTTACATACGCTTTGTTTGCGCCAACATCATAAATCCCAAAATCATTTACGGGAGCATGAACAAAGAGTGTTAGCGTAAGAGGATTTACAACATTATGGATTGTGGTAGTTGCAACAGTCATCGTTTTAACCTCTCATAAAGAGAAATACATTCTTTTGCTGGTTTTTCCCACGTTGTTGCTTTTGCTTCTTTATACCCATGTTTTTTCATCGTTTCATGAAGCACCGGATACGTTAAAAGAGAAATTATTTGAGAAGCCATTTTGTTAATATCCCAAAAATCAACTTTAAAACAATGTTTGATAACCTCTGCAACCCCAGATTGTTTTGTAATAATAGTTGGCGTTTCTTTGCTCATTGCTTCAAGAGGTGTTATACCGAAAGGTTCCATAACAGAAGGCAATACAAATACGTCAGACATGTCAAAGAACATGTTCGCATCCTGGCGGGTGTAAAATCCGTGAAAATAGAATTTGTCCTCAATACCAGCCCACCGAACTTTATCTATGCAAGATTGTAATTGATCACCTGTGCCGGCCATGACAAACTTGGTGTTCGGACAATACTGCAAGACGATACGGGCTGCTTCCACAAAATTTAAGGGACCCTTCATGCCAGTGATGCGACCAAGGTAGGAAACTATCTTATTATCGCCTTTAAAATCTCCCCCATCAAAAAAGACGGGATCCATGGCAACGCCACCATTATGAATAACAACAATTTTTTCTTCAGGTACACCATAATGCTCGATAATCGTGTCTTTCACACAATGACTAATAGCAATAATCTTGTCAGCAGCCATCATACCCTGACGTTCAACCTCATACACTTCAGGATTAACACCATGACCCGCATTTTTATTTACTTCAGTAATATGAACATGCAAAATTAGAGGAATGTGAAGCAATCGTTTAGCGATTATTGCTGCAGAAACCGTTGTCCAATCATGTGCATGAATAACATTGGCGTCTTTAAACGCTCCTTTTTCAATCATAACCGCAACTCGCTCTGCAAACAAGTCAATTTCTTTGAGAAGGTTCTCACCATATAAGTTCATCGTATGATCTTTTCGCAGAACATCTGAAGTTGGACAAGCAGTATAACGATTAATTTCTTTTAATGTTTGCTCATATTCTTCAGGAGTTTGATATGCTGCAAGAAGCGAGCGAACGCGCGTCATTTTGATGCCTGAGCGCGCTAAATCCTCGTCGGTGGCAAAGCGGGAAGCATCAATTAGATTTAAGAAATCAGAATGAAGGGTATCGGGTGCAAAAGGCATGACATAATCAACAGCAATACCCTGCGCCACTAATTGCTTGGTTAACTCATAGCAAACGATGCCAACACCACCTGCAAAATAGGGAGGAAATTCCCAACCAAACATTAAAACACGCAAGTCTTTCTCACCTCTTTTTGTACTCTCTTGAGTCGTCTAATCAAGTTCATACAAAACACCTCATATGTAGTGTTCACTAAATTAGGCCGACTATGGTTAATTTTATTTTCATTATTTAAATACCTTTGCTAAGAAAAACAAAAAAAACTATTAGTATATTACATACTAAATATAGTAATTTACTTAGTTATAATAATAAGTAAATAAAAAAGAAAGTATTAAATAGAACAATGATTAAAAAAAAGACATGAGCATAATAACACCTTCACAATTCCTTATTCTTAAAACAATAGCACAAGGAACTACTGCCGCAAGCGATATCGCAAAGGCAACAAACATGAGTTTGCCGTACGTACTCACACAACTCACTCTCCTTGAAGCACGAGAAGAAATTAATGAAAAAATACTACAGAAACAGGCAGGACCTGGCAAACCCAAAAAACATTATACTCTTTCCCACAACATAGCAACCATTACCATACTTAGAGAAGGCTTTGGCAATAAAATAAGGTTTGAACCATCCAAGATGATTGCAACATATCTTCAAATACTAACCCTTGTAGAAGATAAAAACAAAGCCGCATTCTCTGAGTATTTTTGGTATAATATCAAACACTTTGAAAAAATTCACGCAATAGGATTCATCACAGAACAAAACAACACCATTGAAATTTTAGCATTAACAGACACCAAACATCTTGAGGGACTCCGAAAACAGATTAGCAATTATACGATTGCACAAAAAGAATATCAAGACCTTCGTATCGCCTGTTGGGTACATAGCACAGAAGAAATACTGCTTGGCGTAAAAAATCACGATGATTATTACCTTAACCTTGTAAAACGAGTAAAATCATTAACAGACTCCAAAGGAGAACTCAAAAAGCTTCTTAAAGAGGTAAAAAATTGAATAAACTTTCTAAACTCTTTGACTCACTCTCTTTAAAAGACATAGAACTCATTAAAAAAGACTTAGAAGCAGGTAACATTCATAAAATTATAGAAAAAAAACTTACTAAAGCAAAGCAAAGCAGGTTAGCCCTTTGCCCCGTCTGTAATACCCCCATCAAGGAAGGCGAAGGGCTTCACTTGCAATTTGGTCCGCCAGACTTACGAAAAAAAGCAACATTTGACGGCGTTGATTGCCTGCGCTATTTTATTGATAATTATTTACAAAAGAAAAGATAAAAATCACAAAAAAAAAGAAAAAAACAACAGAAAAAATTTTAAAAACACGCACAAACAGCAACATCATTTTTCATGCTACTTCTAACGCATCCTTATTTCTAACGAATCCTTACATAAAAAGATAAAAAAAACTAAAGAAGGACAAAAACCTATTGCTCGCCAGTTTTTTGGCGGAACAATCGATTATACGAACCCTTCAAACGACTAATAAGATGACCCGGAGGAGCTGTTTTCACACCATCCAATGATCCTTCAAAAACCAATTTTCCACCATAATGAATGGTATAAAATGAAGAAATGCTTTGAATAGGATACGGTAAAGGTTGCGCAACATCTTTTGACAAAGAAGCAACATTACTATCTTTTTGAGAAGCAATTCTTTTTACAGAAAGGGGCTTATAAAGTTCGCTCGGTAAAGCACCATGAGAAACAGCAATTGTTTTACCAATAACAAGATCTGGCTCTGTATACATAACTGCATCTGCTCGCGCATCATTTTTTATGACGCCTGCATGACGCTGAGTAGAAAATCCTTCACTAAGTGAAAGAATGCTATTGGCAGTTTTAATAATTTCAACAAGTTGGTTTATTGGAATAGGATATTTTTTCATTTTGTCACCGGAGAGTACGGAATAACGATGTATTTATAAATGTTGGGGAATTTCTCTTGCCCATGAGAAAACCATATGAACATAGACTCAACAGCATACGCAAAACCTACAAGCTAAACATCGAACCACAAATAACAAATGAGTTTTTTCACGAAGAATTTTTTACTTCACTAGATGGACTTGCACTGCTTTTGGAAGATGGTCAAGTACGAGAAGCAAAACAAGAAATCAAACGACAAATGAAACTTGTTTTCCCCTACGATAATTGTGAACTTCTTCATGACACCTATCAATCCATTCTTGAAAGTTTACGAAGAAGAAAACTCAGCGAAACAAATAGCACCAAAGCAAAAGACAAAGCTATTGTTGCAAGACGTGCAAAAGGTCAAGACCAAACTCGGTAATCTTCGTTTTTCCAAAACCTTTAATGAGTTCTAAATCCTCAAGAGAAACAGGTTGTAATTGTAATACTTGTTCTAAAACTTTATCTGAAAAAATAAGATAAGGAGGAATGTTGCGCTCTTTACTCTCCAAAAAACGCCAACGACGAAGCGAAGCTTTCTGCTTAAGAAGACGCTCTTGAGATGATTCTTGAACAGACGAAGTGCCAGCAAGTTTTACATCTGCACTTATCAAAACCTTTGAAGCTAGAAACGGAGAAGGAACACCCACATAACTCACCTGAAGCAAACGCTTTGCACGAGTTATAGCAACGTATAAAATGCGCCGTTCCTCTTCATACACATCGTAACTTTCCTTTTTGGCAAACAACTCAACAAAATGATGATCTTTAGCTCTGCAAGGATAATTAAATCCTGACGCGCCCACAACAAAAACAACCTCTGCCTCCAAACCCTTAATCGCATGAACCGTTGCCAAAACAATTTCCTTACCAGAAGAATCATGAATTGACTCTTCAGTTCTCATAACAAAAGAAATACCCTGATTCTTACAAGCGTCAGCCACCGCATCAAGGCCTTTGTTTGTCCGAGAAAGCACAAAAATTTCATTACGAGAAATTTCTAAAGCAAGAATAGTTGTTACAATAGCTTTTGCTTCAGCAACATCATCCTTATAATGCGTGACGCTAACAACTCCTTGCTCAACAGTTCCGCTATGAAGCGGAGAAAAAACATTTTTTCCATTACTTGTTTGAGAAATAAGTGCATTTGCGAATGAAACGACTTTCTTTGCAGAACGAAAATTAGTAGTAAGTTCCATAATAGTTACAGGACGTGTTTTCATAAATGTATACATAGTATCAGGATTCGCGCCACGCCACGAATAAATGCTTTGACGAGGGTCACCAACAACAAAAAGATGTTTTGGTAAAAGGTTATCTAACAATCGACATTGTTCTTCATTAACATCCTGATATTCATCAACCAACACCCAAGAAAAATCTTGCTTTACATCTGGAAACGACTCAAATAACATATTACAATCAACAAGTTGGTCTGCATACGTTCGAAGACCACGTTCTTCTAGTGTGGTTGCAACCAAAGATACTAATTTAGCAACATTTTCTGCAGTAATCTTTTTAGAAAGCACAGCATCTGTAAGGCGATTCCTAAAATAATCTTCTTGCTTACCATGTCGAATATACGCATCAAGAATAGCACGAAAATCATACAAGAAAGAAAAAAGTAATTGACGAGAGTCTTTATTTCTGCGTTCTTTTGGTTCAAAATAATGATCTAAAAAAGTTTCCACACTAAATCCTAATTCACTAAGTTTATCTACAACTAAAGAAAGAAACTCTTGATGACTTACCATCACTTTGTCTTTTCCATACAACAAAGAACCATACTTTTGCAATTCTTTTTCTGCAAATGAATTAAACGTTTCTACACGAATAGTTTTGTTGGGAAGTAATTTTTCTAAACGACTAATCATTTCTTGACGAGCCTTGCGAGTAAACGTAATCGCCAAAATATCTTTCTTGGAAATCCCTGCATACTTTACAAGAAAAGCAATTTTGTTAGTAAGTACGCTTGTCTTACCACTACCAGCACCAGCAATGCAAACTTGACGAGTATCCATACAAATAATCGCTTTTTTTTGCTCATCAGTAAATTCTTTAAGAAAAAAATCAAGTTCAGAAAAAACTGCTTTATCTTCATTTGTAATAGGTGCTACAACATAAGATTCTGGAAGTTTTGGTAGCGATGTGTGCAAAGAAGATGCAAAATCATCAACTTTTAAAGAAAGCTCTTGCTTTTCAAACTCCTGATAACCAAGAGGAGAAAGTTCGAGCACACGATATTTGTCTTTTTTTATATCAACCGTAAGAAAACCTTTCTGCAGTAACGCATCAATAAATGAAGATAGCTCTTCCTCTTCATATCCTCCAAGACTCCCATGATGAACAACCTTATCAAGACTCAATTTTTTTATTCGCTCATTTAATTCTCCTCGAAGTAACTGTATCAAAAGTTTTTTTCCTACTGGAAAAGGAAGTTCTAAGAGAAGATGAAACAAAGTAATATGATCACGAACAACTTTTTTTGAGACTTGCAAAGAACCATCTGCATTAAACTTCATTTTACATACCTACTCACTTGCACCTATAAAACGCAATGCAATAAGTGATGCTGAAAAATCTGCAAATTGCAAAACCACTATATGCATAAAGTGAGCAATTAAACGCTCTTGCATATCGGCTGAATTAAGCATTAATAAACAAAGAGACTCTAGATCTTTTTTAAGCAAACTCAACGCAGATAATTTCTCAAAAGTAAAATTATAAAATACATCATAATATTCTTTTGCATAGGACGATAGTTGTTCAAATAACAAGAGTGTATTTGGCGTAGACTTTTTTATCTCGGATACTTGCTTTGCAAGATACTTAAAATTGTCAGCGATTTTCTCTAGGTTCCAAGCAATCACATACCAAAAATGACCATTGTCTTTTTGTGTTAAAGATTTATTTAACAAACGTTCGCAAAAATTAGTAAGTTTATTGTTTAATTGTTCGTTATCTTTTTGCTTATGAAGCAAAACAATATCTTGCTCTACGAAACTTTTCTGCGTTTCATCAATCATAGTGTTTAATAATCGAAATGAACGTCGAAGCGTCGCATCAAACTCATCTGCATCAACAACAGCCACTTGACCAATAACAATACGCAAATTAGATTTGTCCTTTACGATAAAACCAATGAACAGATTTTTTACCAAGTCCTCAATAACAGCATATTGTTTTTCTGAAAAGGACGTCACAATAATTTCATCAAAGCCCTGTTTATGCAGTGAAGATATTTGCCAACGCAAAACACGTTCAGTAACATTTTTTATGTCAATAGTAATTGATTTTGTTATAGACGTTTTTTTTGGAGGTGTAAGAATTAACTTTGTATCACTAACAACACACGATACTTCATCTCCCTTTTCTAAACCTTGCGCTTTAGCCCACGCAACAGGAACACTCACCACCAATGTCTTTTCTGCCAATCGAATAAGTTTTCGTTTCATTATATTTATGCCTTCATATTTTCAGTACTACTAAAGAGTTTGTCATCTTTTAATAAGTTTTCTTGTCAATACACCACCAAATGCTTTTGCGAACGTATCTGCAGACCTCTTTGTGAACACATCTTTAAACAGTTAAAAATAATCTTGCTTGTTTTTTATTTATCTTTTATCGGAGTTACTGTCTTTTGGGAAGTTTCTTTTGTTGTTTTTAGAGAATATTTTTTATCGTTCTTTTGCATCATTGGCTCAGCAAGCTCTTTAAAAAAGGAGAGTAAACGAAGAGCAGTGAAATCCCAATCAAAATGATTAACAACGGTATGGCGTGCCTGATCGCCAAGTCTTTTTCTTAATTGCTTATCAAGAATACAACGCTCTAATTGCTTTGCTAGTGAAAATGAATCTTTAGGAACAAAAAACAATCCGTTCTTATCATGCACAATATAATCATTGATAAAACCAACAGGCGTGGTTACCACAGGAAGAGCTGAGCTCATTGCTTCAAGTGTTGAAAGAGACGTTGTTTCCGTAAGTGAAGGCAAGCAATATATATCCATAAGAGGCAAGTATCGTTCTACATCTGCCACAACAGGCAACCGAATAACACCCGCTTGACGTTCCAACAATGTTTCTAATTGCTTAACACCACTGCCAATAATAAGCAATTTTAGGTATGCATACCGTTTTTTAAGTTTTACAAACGCGCGAAGCAAAGTTTTCAAGTCTTTTTCTCTGGAGATGCGACCATGATATCCAATAACAATATCAAGTGGGGAAAACCCTAAGGATGCTCTCTTCTGCTCGCGATCTTGTATCTCAGGTGTAAAGCGAGTAGTGTCCACACCCAAATGAATAATAGTTTTTGGCGTTGTAATTTTTGTCCATGAAAGTAAATCAGCAATACGCTCGGACGGCAAAAGTAAGTGCGTACAACGACCATATAATTTTTTCGCCAACCATTTGATAAGAGGATATGCTTGTTTTCTAAAAAAACGATAATGCAACGTTTTGCTGGCTAACTCCCAATCAACAGAATGTATAAAACTCACCGATTTCTTTCTAAAGCGACGAGCAAAAAACAAAGCTGTTCCACCAATGGTCCCTATTGATTGTGAAAAAACAATGTCTGCATTTCGCACCGCTTTCATAATTTTAAAAGGTTTAAAGCGAGGAAGGAAAAAATCACCCAATAATCTTTTTGAAAGAGGAATGTGAACATAAGAAATATCAGAAGGCAATGCTACTTCATCATTACGAAATTGAGGACCAACAATAGTTATTGAGAATGTTGGTTTTAACCGAGGAATAATTTCTTCTAAAAAACGCGTAACACCATCTCTACGAGGAAGGAAGCTATCTGTTGCAATGAGCAATCGTATCTTATTCATCGTATCTTCTCAAACTCTTCAGCAAAAGAAACGTGATGAGCCAAACCTCCAAAAAAAGCTTTTAAGTATACACTCCATTTCAAAAAAGCCAACGCAACTTTTTGGCTTTTATACAAATTAAGCGCTTTAATTTTATCTTTAAATGTAGAAGAAATATCAACTACAAGGAGAGGATAATTTCTTTTTTTCAGTTTTAAAAAACGCCATACTCCAAATGTGTAAATTGCTGTTGTAAAATTCTTTTTTTCATGAAGCTCATCATACGTCTTAAGTAAGAGACGATTTACCGCCAAGTGATCAGGATGAGGATCGTCTTGTGCATGCGTAAATATTTTTTCTGGTTTATACAAAAGCAGTAAATCCTGCAACTGTTTCTTTACTTTCTTACTTTCAAACTCTTCTTTAAACTTTCCTTCAGTAAGACCTAAAAAAATAGTTTTTCCATTATCTAAAAAACGCTCATCAATGTGTTCTGATTCTTCAATTCGAACATCTCGTATCAACTCTTTTTTTAAATAAGGATGAGATTTCTCCCCATAAGAAAAAATAATGGTAACAATACGTATTCCTTCTTTCGCATATTTAATAACTGTTCCTCCAGGACCAAAAACTTGGTCATCCGAGTGAGCAACAATAGTAAGTACATAACGATTTTTCATACTATCTTCTTGATACAGCAGAGTATTTATTAAAGTTGCCCTTAAAAAAGAATAAATTTCCTTCTCTAAAGAAAAAGATGTTCTAACAAGAAACAAGACTCTTTTTGACAAGGAAATAAACTTAATTTCAACGTACACATATTTTTTGTTGAAAAAAATTAAAAGAATCATATTAATTACTTTTGAACAAGTTCAAAAGAAGAATAAGTTTATAAATAAAGTTCTTATTCTCAAGAGTTATCTGCACCGGTAGTCTAATGGCTAGGATAGCGGCCTTCCACACGTAAAGAACAAAAGAATATCTTTTTTTCTGACGCGAAGAGAGCCGTTGATCCGGGTTCGAATCCCGGCCGGTGCACCATTATTTTCTAAGATTGCTCTGCTTATTTTTTATCATTTTTTTAGCAATACCTTTTAAGAATGCTTTTGACACGTTTTATTTCGCTTAACTGTTAGGCACTTACCTTATATCTACCTTATACACCTTAAGGAAGAAGATTATATCTACAAAAAATAAACTATTGTTTGTGAAAACTTGAGGTGTTTATCATGAATACAATACAACCAGTACTACAAACAATAGTTAGAGTACAACAAAGAATGAAACCACTAACAAACAAAGAATTTGTTTTGCTTAGTGCTCTTCGAAGCAATGCACGTCAGACATTAACTCAAATCAGCAAGAAAACAAGAATCCCCATATCTACGTTACATGATCAACTCAAAAACCAAGAAAAAACGATTATTCGTAAGTACGTCGCGCTCATCGATTTTGCTCAATTGGGGTTTTATACAAAGATTCATCTACAATTAAAAGTTACTCCTGAAATGAAGCCGACAATAGAAAAGCATCTTCAGTTACACGAAAATGTTAATTCACTTTGCAAAATCGCACATGGATTTGACTTTTTTGTTGAAGCAGTGTTTGAACGAGTAGATGAAGTTGAAACCTTTATTGCATCATTACAAAAATCGTATGGAATGACAGAATATAATGTAAACTACATCACAAAAGACATCAAGCGAGAAGGCTTTCTTAACGCCTCTTAATGTCATAAGAATACCTATTTATACGAACATCACGATGATTCAACATATCCCATCATAAATGCCGCTTCTTCAAAACTCAGTTCGTCATCTTCAAGCAATCTATCAACAAAGTCTTGTTCATAAATATCGCTTTCGACAACATCGCTTTTCCTTGCGAACTCTTCTAGCTGCTTCGTCCATTCAGCATCCAAATTAAACACCCCCGTGTAATTCAGAGTAGGATGAAGAAAAGAAAGATATATATGTTTTCCCCATAAAATATATAAACTATATGCTTTTAGAGTATTATTAGCAATGGATTATCGTAAACTCATAAAATTTGGACATAGTGCATATGTAGTAAGTATGCCTGCAAAATGGCTCAAGCGCAATACCCTTTCTAAAGGAGATACATTATTTTTAGAAGAAATAGGCAATCATATTATTCTTAGCACAGAAAAAGAAGAAAAAACACTAGAACGTGTTGAAACAATAGAGGTAAAAGAACAGGACAACTATGCAAGCATCGCAAGAAAACTCATTAGTGCCTACGAAGACAATGCAACAACAATTATTTTTTCAGGAAAACAACTCTATAAAAAAGCAAGAGATATTAGTGAACTTACAAAACTTTTTACAGCACTTGAAATTATAGAACACACAAAAGAACGCATTATATGTAAGATATTTATTGACACAACAGCTATTGACATAATCTCATTTATTCGACGAATGGATAACGGCATAAAATCCATTATGAAAGATTTAAGTGAACAACTACAAGAACAAAAAGAACTCGCGCAATTCAGAGACGATATGCGTGAGCGAGAAAAAAGTACTGATAAAATAACCCGATTACTCAGACGTGTTATTAAAGAACGACTCTATAAGCAAGAACAAAAAAAAGAGAATGCATTAACTCTTCTTCGATATTGGCAAAGCATCGTATACATTGAAGAAATGGGTGACGTGCTTGAAGAAATGGCGCTTGCACCTATGGAAGATTATTCTTCACAAGAAAGAAAACAAGCAAAAACATTTCTTAATCAAAGCCTAACACTATTCGAAAAAACAATGTCTGCCTTTTACACAAAAGATGCTATAAAAGCACACCTCCTTGCAGATAAAATAAATGCTATACAAGAAAAAATAGAATTAGAGCTCAAACAAGAACAACACAGCATCTTATTACATGAACTAAGTCAAAGTATTTATCTCATTCATGAAATCAATAAAGTTAATTATTAAAAGAGAAAGAACATACTATTAAAAATGAAACTACTCATATTTGGAGATAATCATGGCGATTTGGAAAGTTTTCTGAGTGTCCTAAAAAAAGCAAAAGAAGCAGACCTAATAATTTCTCTGGGAGACTTTACCTATTTTGGAGAACAAATAGAAGAAATCATGAAGCTCATTGCGACATTTCCAAAAAAAGTAATTCTTCTGCACGGCAATCATGAAGATAAAACAATGGTAAAATTTCTCGCACAAGAATTAGAAAACATACAATTCTCCCATAAAGAATTTATCTCTTTAGGAGAATATGATATTATCACGTATGGCGGAGGAGGATTTGCGACCATTGATGAAGAATTTGAAGCATTCGCACAGAACGTAAAAAAGAAAATTCGAGATCCTGCAAAAACAATACTTCTTCTTCATGCACCACCACATAATACAAAACTAGATATTCCCTTTGCTAAATATCATTCAGGCACCATTAGTTTCCGTAAATTTATTGAAGAAGTGCAACCACTCGCTGCTTTCTCCGGACATGTGCACGAAGGAGAAGGACTATCCGATTATATTAATAAAACAATACTGCATAATCCAGGACCTTACGGCGTCTTAATTGATGTAGATGAGTTATATCAACAGAGAAAGGCAAAAAAGAAAGTTAAAATCAAAGCTCATCCTAAAGGATGAGGTATTCTTTATGAACAATAAAAAAAGAAAAAGATGAAGTATTAAAGTAATTCAACAATACTTTCAGCAAATTTTTCTGCAGCAGTTGGACCATTACCAGTCACAAGCCAATCATCAACAATGACAGGTTCATCAATAAAATGAACATGGTGTTTTTTAAGCACCATAAGAGACTCATCAGTTTTGTAGACGGTAGCGTGCATATCAGATAGTATGTCAAAACTTGCAACAACCATAGGAGCCAAACAAATAGCACCAATAAGAAGTTTCTTTTCTTTTGCAGACCTTAAAAGATCACCAAGCGCAGATACATCCATAAGCGTTGGACTACCCACACCGCCAATAACAACGACTGCACGAACACCATCTAAAGTAATCTCGCTAATAGCATGTGTTGCTTCAACAACAACACCTAACATACCCTTACATAACCCTTTCTGAGGAGCAGCAACAATGACTTGAAAACCTTCCTTTTCAAAAAGCTCTTTAGGCTCTAAAAACTCTTCATCACGAAAAGCATTCTGAGCAATAATCATAACTATTTTTTTCATGGTAATAACATAAATAGATAAACTTATTTATAAATGTGTAGTAAGCAAAGCAAAAAAAAAGATGTCTTGTTTTAACAAGTAAGGAGAAAAGACGAAAAAAAGAACGAATGTTTTTAAACAAGAAGAAATCTTCATAAGAAAAATGAAAGAATTCAATGAAGCATATCAAAAAGTTATTACAGAAAAAGCATACCAATCATTTTTGAAAAAGACAGGGGAAAAAGGCAAGTATTATCTTGCGCATGGCTTTTTGCAATTAAACGCAGAATTTAAGCCGAAAACAACGTGGCAAATAGGCTTTTACTCCAAAAAAAAAGATAAATTAGCTGTGTTTGAAACAAACCCTGTTACGCTTATTGGAAAAGAAGATGCATTTAAAGAGAAAGGAATCATTAACGAACTCAAATTACCAATCCTGCCAACAAGTCAAGCAATACAAACACTTAAGGAACTCTTACAAAAAGAATATAGCTCGGAACAAGCAACAAGCACCATACTCATTGTGCAAAATATAGGAGGTCAAGCCATCTATAACCTAACTGTAGTTACAAAAACATTCTCCTTGCTCCTTATTCATATAAACGCAATCACTGGCAAAGTTGTTAGCCACGAAAAACGAAGTATTCTTGATCTAAAAAAGAAAGACTAACTTTATAAAACAACAGTTATCCTATTACTACTATGACTGAAGAGAAACCAGATAAACTACAGCGCATCAGTGCTAAAGAAAAATTTCACTTAAAACACTTCATCAAAGAAGTTGAGAAAATTAAGGGAAGACATACAGAACTTATTAGTGTTTACGTTCCCGCAGGATACGATATTAATCAAAAAATTTCTCAAATACAACAAGAACAAGGCACAGCCACGAACATTAAAAGTAAGAGTACACGAGACAATGTCATTGCATCACTTGAAAAAATGGTGCAACACTTGCGCACTTTTAAACGAACACCACCACACGGATTAATTGCTTTTAGTGGCAATGCAGCAGAACAAGAAGGAAAGCAGGATTATCGTGTTTGGAGTGTTGAACCACCCCTGCCACTCAAACAAAACATGTATCGTTGCGATAAAGAATTTGTTCTAGAGCCTCTTCGAGAAATGATAGATGACAAAATAATCTTTGGTCTTGTCGCAATGGACAAGCGAGAAGGAACCATTGCAATCCTTAAAGGAAAAACTATCATCCCACTTAAATCACTCCATAGCGCCGTTCCCGGCAAACATAAAACGGGAGGACAGTCTGCACAACGATTTGAACGATTACGTGAAGGAGCTGCAATAGAATTTTACAAACGAATTGCACAACACATGACTGAAGAATTTTTAGAAAATCAAACAGCATTACAAGGAATAATTGTTGGTGGACCAGGACACACAAAATTTGATTTTGTAGATGGAGGGTATATCACCGACCAACTTAAAAGAAAAATTATAGGAATCAAAGACCTTTCTTATACAGGAGAATTTGGTCTGCAAGAACTCCTTGAAAAAAGTGAAGACATACTCTCTGAAGAAGAAGTAGTTCATGAAAAGCTCTTAATGAAACAATTCTTTGAAAAATTAGCAATTGATGAAAAAAAGATTGCCTACGGCTATGATGATGTTTTGCGACTTACCAAACAAGGCGCAGTAGATACCATCGTGGTCTCAGAAGCACTTGATGACTCGCTCATTGAAACATTAGAGCAAATAGCTGAAAAAATGGGCACAACACTTGAAGTTATTAGTACAGAAACGCGAGAAGGAGTACAACTTAAAGATTTAGGAAAAGTTGGCGCAATACTTCGTTATGCTGTTGATGAATAAAAATTAATTAAGAAATTCTTTTGGAGCAATAATAAAACGTTTTGTAATTGGCGTTTTAATTATTCCAGCTATGTGCTTAGAAAGTTTTGATAAAGGAACAAGACTACCATCGGATTTTTCAACAAATGCTTCTGTTTCATACACTCCTTTAACAATCTTAAAATCAGCAAAATAATAATTTACATCGTACGCTTTAGCAACCTTCTTTTTCACTTCGTTAGCATCAATTTCATCAAACAAAACATTAGCAACTGCAAACCCTTTTCTGGAGAAAAAGCGCGCAACTAAATCCGCAAGGATTTCATCTTTTTCTAAACGCCATTTATTCATGTGAAACTCTATAACACTATCATCCAAAAGCAAGAACTCATCAAGAGTTCCCTTCCCCCTTAGAAATGTTGCAAACAAGCTATCCACAAAAACATCAGCACCAGCAAGAAACAAATCTTTAACACGCTTAAAAATATTTTTCATGAGAACATCTTTTACAATAACAGAATGATGAAAATACGTTGATTTATACAAATTAATCCTGCTCATGATAACATGTTCAACAGACGTGAAAATTCTTGGCGAAATACAAAGCTTGCCATCCTTTACCGTTAAATATCGAACAATACGTTCCACGTCCGTATACCCATACCCAACACCACAAAAATAAGAATCACGAGCCATGTAATCAAGCTTATCCACATCAATAACCGACGATAAAAGAGGATAAAGCGGATGTTTCTTTTCAACAATCTGTGCAACTAACGGTAAATTAAATTCTTCCTTAATGATTTTTACAGACATTGCTTCATGATCAAACCCCTCAACGAGATGTTCCCACATGTGCGAATAAGGACCATGACCAATATCATGAAGAAGAGCTGCAGCTTTTAATGCGAATGCATCTTCCTTTTTTATAGGTATTGTGCTATGTTCAACCACCTGACACATCAAATGATATGCTCCCAAACTATGACTAAATCTATCATGTTTTGCAGAGGGATACACATAAAATAAAAGAGCATCCTGCTTTATATGACGAAGACGCTGAAAATAAGGATTATCCAGAATAGATAAAAACTCATCCTCCACTTCTATAATGCCATATAATGGGTCTCTTACTAATATCACAGCATAAGCGAAAATAAAGAAGTATAAAAAGATTGCTTAAAAAAACATAAAAACTTACGAAACAATAACAGATAATCCTAACAAAAACAGTGTTACTGCCAAGCTCGTGGAAATAGCATAAGTTATTTAAGCACTCAATTCTTCTTTCCCATCGTGAACAACAAACTCGCACAAGAAGCATTCAAAGAACTCTTCCCAACAAAACAAATACCACAACTCATCGTAAAGTTTTCAGCTAAATTTAACGATTATAACGGCAACGTTAAAATAATAAAAAAATTTCACATCATACAACAATTAGAATTCTCTCTTTCAAAAAAATTTACAGAAAGTGAAGAAGACATACAAAAAGGAATTCTACAACATTTACTCAATAAAGTCTATAAAACAAACAAAGAAAGTATCGAACAAGAATTATATCATAAATTCATAAAAAACTTAACTCGATATGCAAAAAGAAAAAAGAGCGATCCTTATTTAACAAGACTTTTTTATGAACTTAATGAAGAATACTTCTCTGGACTCTTAGAAAAGCCAAACATGGTTTTTGGTCAAGACTCTACAACAACACTTGGACATTATCAATACTCAACAGACACGGTGAGTATTAGTACCATTCTAAAAGAAAACGAAGACTTACTCAAATACGTACTCTATCACGAACTGCTTCATAAAAAACATTCTTTTACCACAAAAAATGGACGCGCAAGTTATCATACAAGAGCATTTCGAGAAGACGAAAGACAATACAAAACTGTCGATGTTGAAAAAAAACTTGAACGATTCGTTCGCAAAAAAAGAATAATAAAATTATTTTAAAAAAACAGCAAAAAAATAAGGCATACCACGTTCTTTTTTTATTTCTAAAAAAAATCTTTAATTAAATACCTATTTACGCGCCTATAATTGCTCGAATAATAGGTACAAAGAGCAAAATAAGAATAATAATTACTAAAAATAAAGCAAGTTTTATCCACCACGCATGACCTTTTTTTGTACCAAGCGTTTTTGCAAAGCTTAATTGTATCATGCGACCGCCATCAACAGGACCTAAAGGAAGAAGATTAAATGCACCCAATCCAAGGCTTAAAACGAATATCCAGAAAAAGAATTGTCGAAGAAACAACATAAAAGACAATAACCATTGCGGAACATGTGGTTTAGTCTGAAACGTTGTTTTGATACCCATAACACCAACGTATGCTTTTTCCTTATTAGAAGGATTTTTCGTAGTAGTAACAACAAACGAATTTGTACTATTCCCAATAGAAATGTTTTCCCCAGGAGTCATACAAGAAAGTGTTGTAATGAGTTCTTCATAAGAAGAAACATTTTTTCCATTAACAACAGAATACGTTGCCCCAGGTTGTAAACCAGCAATCGCTGCTGGAAAATTAGGAGTAACCTCGCCGACAGAAAAGCCCGAAGGCGAAACCATTAAACCCGTTAAAGGATTAATCAATAAAGCAATGATGCCCAAGGCAACAACTGCCGTGAGTGCGTTGGCAAAAGGACCTGCTGCAAAAACAGAATATTGTACTACATCAGATGACTTTTGCAATTTTTTTTCATCAGGTTCAACAAATGCTCCAGCTATTGGACCAAAAAAAACAAAACCCGTACTCTTAATAGGAAGACCATGAGCTTTTGCAACAAGACCATGACCCAACTCATGAAGCACAATAACAACAAATAAGGGAATAAGCACCCATAAAGGAATAAAAAGAGGACTGCCCGGAACAGAAACGCCAGGAAGAACAGGGGACAACGCCGCTGGACCACCAGGATGTGTAAAAAGTTTAATAAGCGCGCCAAGTACATACACAAAGATGTAAACCATACCAACAAAGCCAACACCAATACCCGTGTAACCAAGAATTTTAATGAGCTCCTTGTGCTTTTTAGCATACTTGTTAATGAACGTTACACCAAATTTTGTCCTACGCAATGCAATAATCTTTCCCTGAAACTCAAATTTCTTACGATAAATAACGAGTAAAAGGATAACAAGAAAATAAAAGCTAATAGTGAGAATGTTTGAAAGATGAGAAGTAACATACGCTCCAAGTGCCATTACGTCTTTTGGAGAAGTTTTCCTTTAAAAAGGTTTGGAAATATAACGTTGCTTAAAATGGTTTTAACACTTACTTGAAGAATCATTTCACAAGTTGCTTTGCCATATAAGGTCCTTTTTTATGATATCCTTGTTTTTTGTAATATTCACGAACACCAACACCACTAATAATGAGTAGCTTTGTATACCCTTCTTGCAAAGCAATTTGTTCTGCTTTCGCCAAAAGTTTTTTACCATACCCTTTATGTTGAGCAGATGCAACATCATCATCACCAAGACCGATGGAAGAACCATACACATGGAGTTCGCGAACAATAGCCGTTGTTTTTGTAAACTCCTCACTTAATTGCAAAGCAGGAAAACGAAGACGACAAAAACCATACAAAATATCGTTGGCAACATCATCAAAAGAAATAAAAAACTCAGTTCCTCCGCTTGCAGGATAAGAAAGTACGTGTAAGCGTATATCGGGCGCAACGCGTTCTTTTTTTCTTCCAAATTCTCGAGCTCGAATGTCACGACTGATTACTCCTTTTTGCTTCATTACTGTTTCAACGTACTGACGAAGATTTGTTCGCGACACGCCACCAAGCGTTCTATACGTTGGAATATCCCTTTGCACACGCATAATACGACAATACGGCGGAATAAAAGGAATGCTTTGTACAATAATTTCTGCAGCCTGCTCCGTTGTCAAAGGAGTAAATAATCCTTCACGAAAATCTTTTTCTAAAGCAGTCCCTGCAAGCACCATACAAGGATATAATTTTAACATGTCTGGTTGATAGTCTTCATCAACAAACAATTCACGAAGAGCCATCACATCATCTTGAGCAGAAACATCGGGCAAGCCAAGCATCATATGAAAATTAAGCTTAAAGCCAAAATCCTTTAGAATACGAATAGCTTTTTTGTTGTCTGCAACCGTGTGACCTCTTTTAATTTTTGCAAGAGCATCATCATACACACTTTGCACACCAAGTTCTACACGCGTGCAACCCTGCGCTAGCATTTTTTTTGCCTGTTTTTCAAATGCATAATCAGGACGAGTCTCGATGGTTAATCCTACACAACGAGCATGCGCCACCTCATTTCGCTCGTGCTCACGACTCAGAGAAGAAGAATTCTTGTATTTTTTTATTTTCTTCTGAATATTTTTTGTTCGCTCCTCATTTTGCACATCTGCTGGCAACATAAAAAACGTCTTAAATTCCTCAAACAAAAACTCACCACTCTGAGAAAAGAATACTGCTGAGAAATCATTAAGTGCTTTAAACGCGTACATAATAAACTCATCCTGATACTGTTCATCTCTGGCAGTGAATGTTCCGCCCATAATAATGAGATCAACCTTATCAATAACATGACCGGTTACCATATATTGCTCTAAACGATTAAACACCTGAAGATATGGATCATAATTAGCGCGAATAGCACGCATCGTTGCAGGTTCAGCACCCGTATAACTTTGCGGAACATCTCCCCAAGGACTAGCTAAGCCACCAGGACACGTAGTGCATTTTCCATGAGGACAAGGCGCAGGACTTGTCATAATAGCAATAGGAGCAACACCAGATAAAGAACGATTCGGCTTTGTTTGTAAGCGTTTTCTAAACGCAATAGCGCGCTTCCGTGGCGCAAGCAATAATAATTGAATATCGGTAGGTACCTTCTTAACATGATATTTTTTACATAAAGAAAGCTTTAATTTTGCAATACCTTGCTTATCAAGCGAAACATCTTTCTCTAATTCTTCAAAAAAATCATTAATAAAAGGCTGCAAGGAAGAAGAAAGCAAAGAAAGCGAAGATTCGTCAGATGTTTCAGTAACCATATAAAAAAAGAAAGAACTAACAATTTATAAAACCTAAGCCTCTTAAGAAAAAAGGGAATACAATATGACACAGAAAAACACCTCTTTTGAAGAATTCAAAAGAATTGATGCAACGCTCACTCGCATTCGAAAAGTCTTTGAAAACTACCAATATATCACACCAACAAATCTTTCAGAAGAATATGAAAAATTTATTGCAAAGAAAAAAAATTATTCACCACAACTTCTTTATCCTTCTTTTGATGCAAAACCATACATCACCGAATTAGAATCATTACACATTGATACCACGAGCAAACTGGGAACATTCTTTGAATGGATTCGCACGTATTTAATCTCCTTTGCTAAGAGCTGGGCACAGATAGGTACAGACACATTTCATACGAGTCATCTCTTTGGCGAAGTTAGTGATGACCTGTATAGCAAAGCAGAAAAAATATTACAAAAAAACACCTATACGCCTCCTGAAAAAAAAGATAAAAATATCACCGCTCAAGAAGTAGGACATATCCTTTTAGACACTCTTAAAAAATATAATCTACAGGGATGGCACGTCATCTATAAAAAAAATACGGGTTCAGTTATTCACATAAATGGGTCTGCAAAACAAATTCTTCTACGTAAAGATGAACTATTCAGTGAAGAACACGTCAAAAAACTTATTGTTCATGAAATAGAAACACACGCGCTTCGCGCAGAAAACGGGCGTTTGCAAAAATATAAAATACTTATCGCAGGACTCCCCTTCTATTTAGCAACAGAAGAAGGACTTGCAATATACAATGAAGAACAAATGAATGTTACTCCTTTACAACAAAAAATTATTCTTGCACGAAATGTTATAGGCACAAAAATAGCACAGACAAAAGGATTTATGGAAGTGTATAAAGAAATCCGCGCATACTGCAAGGATAATGAAACTGCCTTCAAAGTAAGCGCAAGAATAAAAAGAGGATTACACGACACGAGCAAACCAGGAGGTTTTCTCAAAGACCACGTGTATCTTCAAGGATATTTTCTTATCAAAGAATTTATTAAAAAAGGAGGAGATATAAAGAAATTATATGCAGGAAAAATTGGTATTGGCGACATATATCTTGTTGAGCAAAAAATTATTAACCCCCCGCAAATACTCCCCACATTTTTGAGGTAAAAAATGAAAAAAACAATACAAGAAGGAAAAGCAAGCATCATCATACAAACAAAAGATATTGCAACAAAAAATCAAGAAGTCTTTTATAATCCAAAAATGGAGTTAAATAGAACACTCTCTATTCTGCTTCTAAGAGCAATAAAGAAAAAATCACAACAAATACTTTTACCACTGGCAGGAACAGGAGTAAGAGGCATACGATTACTTTTAGAACTTCCAAAAAATATGATTAAAGGAATTCTTCTTAATGATGTAAATCCAAAAGCTGCAACGTACATGAATCAAAATCTTGTTGCAAACAACCTTGAAAAAGAAACGCGCGTCAAAATAACCACACAAGATGCCAATACACTTCTTAGCAATACAGAATACGGATTTGATTACATTGATATTGATCCTTTCGGCAGTCCAAATTTTCTTTTAGATAACGCCATACGGCGATTAAAAGGAAAAGCAATTCTTGCGGTAACCGCAACAGACACTGCGCCGTTAGCAGGAGCATACCCTCTTACATGCAAAACAAAATATTGGGCAACAGCAAGTGATGTCCCTGCAAAACACGAACTTGGTCTGCGTATTCTTGCACGAAAAGTACAACTCTTAGGAATGCATCATGAAAAATCACTTCTCCCCATCTTTTCATATCATCACGAACATTATTATCGCATATACTTTTTATGTGAACGAGGAAAACAAAAAGCAGCAAAACGATACGAATTTCTTACAGGCATACATAGTTACTGCACCACTTGTGGACAATTTTTTGTTGGCGAGAACAAACTTAAACAATGTCCTTATTGTAAAGAGCGAACACTGCGATATACAGGACCATTATATACAGGAGCACTTCAAGATGTTCGGTTACTTAAAGCAATGAAAAAAATTGCAAAAGATAAAAACATCATTGCTCTCCTTGAAAATCTTATTACAGAAAGCAGTGTTAAACAAGTAGGACAATATGATATGCATGATTTAGCTCACAAAAACAAAACAACATTGCAAAAATTTGAAGTCTATGAAAAATTATTACTTCCTTATACAACCGTTCGTAGCACAACAAACAAATACGGTTTTAAGACAACAGCACCTGCAAAAAACGTGCACGCTCTCTTTAAGAAAAAGAAAAGCTCTTAATCAAAAACAACGCTCCAAAGAGCCAACGAATTCTTTATAAATAATAAGAACATCAGTATAAATAAAGATAACCATCTTTTTCGTGAATATTACCATTACGAAGAAGTTCCTGAAGTGAAGTTTCTGATTCTGCCTGAAGCATACCACTTTGCACAGCTTCAATAAGAACAGCTTCTTTAGCAACCTTGCCCGTTTTTACATCTACCATATTTTGAATAATAGATAAAAGTTCTAACGTGTTGTTCATGGACGTTTCTTTAACCAAACGTTTGGCCATGTTGCTTTGAATATCCATAATATTATCAAAATCGCTCATGTGCATAAGAGAATAAGATTCCCCTCCCCTCACAATATAATAAAAAGAGCATTTTTATACTTTGCTATACTAAACGTAGAAAAAGGTATACTGGCGTATCGTTAACTTATAACAAAACACCTGCTGCTGCAATATAATATTTATTTAATAACACCGAATAAGAAAGCACACCCGTTTCGACAAGGGCACCAAAAATGAAAATTGCTAAAGCAATAACAAAAAGCCAATAATTATAAGAAAAAACTTCCACGTGCTTTTTATCATTAAATGAGAATTTAAGAAGATACATAAAACTCAAAAGTGAAATTATTTGAATAACAAGCAAAAACGCATTATTAAACAACTGTTTCATAATAAGGTTAAACAACCAGAAACTTACTCCAACCAAAAAAAGCATGCCAAGAAATTTCTTGATTTCTTTTGATTTACTAATGACTTCGTCACTAATAACTGCTCCTGCAATTCCCGAAAGAATATACGCGCCACCCTCAAGTAAAACATGAGGCAAGACAATCAACAGCATGAGACCACCAACAATAAAAGGACTTTGTCCTAATGCTGTTGCCGCAAAGACCCCTCGAACACCAAAAATAACTGCCCATGCAGAAGCATTCCAAACAACAAAAAACGTCGCGCCATCACCAGAAATAAGTGAGAGAAAAAAGCAGGCAACAAGCACCCACCAATTATTTTGTAAAATACTCCAAAACAAAGCAAAACTATACGTTGCTCGTCCACTAATTGCAGGATCAAGAAAAATCTGTTCCTTAAACAACGAAGCAACATTCCAATGAAAAAGTGAACCAAAAAAACTTAAAGACCAATACGCAAGAAAAACCCCAAAGAAAATACCGATGTAAGAATGAATAAGACTTTTATTATCAAAATATAATTTTTTCAGGGAAAATCTTCTTTCCTTTTCCTCAACGCGTTCTTCCTTAACAAAAAGTTTTCTTAACGAAGGAATAAGCAAAATGGCTGTGAAGATTACTGATGCAAGACCGGAGTTTGCGCCAAACAACAAACGAGCAATACCAATGCCAATAAAGGAAAAAAGAAAACCTAAAAGAAAAGCATAACCAACTTTTTTCTCTAGCCAGTTTGCAGGAAATAAATTCTCTAAAACCATTATATTTCCTAAACGAGTTAAAAGACTATATAAACGTGTTGGATACTAAACATGTTGGATACACAAAATTTTACTTTGTGCAAAATATTACGTTGTGAAGCGCTCTGATAAAACGCTCAATTGCTCTTTTAAATTAGAAAAAAGATGTTGATTTGTTACAGCAAAATTTGCAAGAGATACATCACTTTGACGTTTTACATACTCAAACTCCGTTATCACCGAATCTACTAAAGTGCTTCGAGCAGAAAGCATTCCTGATTGTTTATGCTCGTTACTCCATGCTTTAAGTAAACTAAGAGAACGTAATGTTAGTGCACCAGCATACGCTTTTTGAGACTGAAGAAAAGAAGCAGTATAATCAGAAGCAGATGTAGAAAGACCCAATGATAAAACTTTGTTTCTTAAGACAGTATATGTTGCAGGATGCAGATATGGTTTTAGCGTTAAAAGAAACGTAGCATAATCATACACTCGAGGAGCAATACCTTTTGGTTCAACATCCCAAAAAGGAAAAACAACTGTATCATCTGATTGTTTATGCACACCAATATTACCTACGAATGGATCAACAAGAGGAGTTTTTTGTAACCCTTGCACTTTGTTGTCTGATGAAAGCATCCAGTCCAAAGATTGTTCAAGAGAACGCACATCATAAAAATTATTTTTTGCAGAAAAGAATTTTTCAGTCCAATTTATTTCCTGAAAAGAAACAGCATCTTGCTGTTCATAAATTGTTTGCAACGAAGTAATGCCATCAAGAATTTCTGAAAAAAACGAATCTTTAGTAACAAACGTTTCAGAAGCATTCTTTGCTAAGAAATCATGAAGAGGAATACCCCATAATTGTTGACGAAATAACTGATATTCTTCTCCTTTGTTGTACAGCGCAATCATTTTAGGCGTTGGAAATACTTTCTTGCCTTCTGTTTGAGGAAAAATTGCTTTACCCAAATCGTACTTTCCCAAAAGTAATTTCTTATCGCCTTTTGTTGTTACCAAAGACCAACGAAGAGGATCATCTTGTACCCCTTCAAAAAGAATTTGAGAAGCACCACCACTATTACCTTCTCCAAGAACTTTCTCTTCCAAAGAAGAATTATTTTTTGTAAGAAAAGCAACATGTTTCCACGTAGTATCAGCAGAAGCAGTATTAACAGAAGACTGATACGTTGCTAAAAGAGCAAGTTCTGCAACATCCTTTTTTTCTTTAGCATCAGTAACAGCAAGTGAAGCATAATATTGTGTTAACGATTTATCAACGGGGAGCAATAATGATGCAACAAATAAATCAAGCGGAGGTTTATGTTGCAGTTCAAAGCGAAGAAACTCTTTTTTAAGTCTATGAGAGGAATAAGGAATAGAAGGAGCTAAATCTTTTCTAAAATAATATGTAAGAACAGTAGCTAATGCTTCTTTCTTTTTTCCCTGCTCTAAAAGAAATTTCTGAAATAAAAATAATGCATCAGGACTACGCTCTTGTGCTAAATGAGTATAGGTTTTTATCCTTTTAGTAGGTGACTGAAAAAAAGTTCCCAAAGAAGAAGCAACTTGTTTAGCATTTTTGGAAATAAAAGGCAAAGATCCATCAGAAAGCATTTTATTTGCTTGAAAGACCATATAACTTATCCAAGAAAGTTTCCATCCTAAGCCAGCAACATTTTTTATCGTTGATGCAAAAAATTCTTTATATATAGGATTAGCCATTTGACTACGCATCGACCAAGCAAGTTTTGCATTATATAAGGAAGAAAAATCAAAAAAACCTTTTATATTTTTTTTAGAAAGAAGCAAACCTGCAAGAAGAGAACCTGTAATTATTGCTCCTGATCGCCAATCAAAAGAAAACTTTTTTTTCTGTACAACAGCAGAAGGAACGCGTTTTGTAAGAAACTTTTTCCAAGAAGAATAAGAAGGAGAATTATACACATTAAAAAGAAGACCTGAAGCAAAACCAAGTGTTGCACCCGTAGCTCCAAAACAATATAAGCCAGTCGCTCCAAGAATAGAACCATGTAAAATACCGCGTTTTATATCGTCTGTTGTCGCAACAAGAATTCTATGCCAAGACAACAACTCTTCTAAATCATTATAAAACTCTTGTTTCATGTAAAACGAGCAAAGTAGTTGTGCAGTTAAAAACGTTACGAGGAAATGAAAAAAATAAAAGAATAAAAAAATACTTACTTAACAACCATCGCAGGTTTCACAACCATCAACACCACAAGAAGAAGGCGCGAATTTTTTTAAATCCTCCTCAGTAGGTTTTCTGGTGGTTACTACTTTAAGTTTAAAATGAAGGTCTTTTCCTGCCAAAGGATGATTTGCATCAATGACAACAACATCATCATTTATTTCCTTAATAGTTGCAGGAAATACTTGACCAGTAGGCGCGCGAATACCAATAGTCATACCAATTTCTGGCTTTAAATCAGCACCTAAATCCTTTAAAGGAATAGTTTTTACTAATTCTTTGTTTGGCTGACCATACGCCTCATCAGCAGGAATATCAATTTCTTTTTCTTCATTAATAGCCATATCTAATAAAGCATCATCAAATCCTTTAATAAGCATACCCTGACCTGCTAGAACCTCTAAAGGATCTTTTCCTTTGGAACTATCAAACGTTTTACCATCTTTAAATGTGCCCGTATAATGTACTTGAACAAAATTTCCTTTTTCTATTTTTTCCGCCATATATATCAACTCAATTGAATTTTAAAGAAGCTAACAAGAGATTGCTTTTAAAGGTTATGCAATACTAATAAAAAGAACAGTATAAATGATCAATCCTATCAAAAATTCGCGTTTTAGTAAGAAAAAGAAATCCTCCCCTTCACTCAAGAAAAAAAAATTATTCTTCGTCTTCTTCTTCCTCAAAAAAAGACGTCAAGGTTTTGCTTGCTAGTTTCGCTTTAAAGCTTATTTTTGTCATCCATACACCTTCACTACAACCTGTTAGAACCATTCTTTTCTAACAATTATACACCTAGAAAAACTACTATAAAAAGAATGTGGCAATGGGAATTCTATTTTTTGAAACATACACCCCATGATATAATACACTGTAAAAATTGTTACTATCTCTGCTAAAAAATATTTTTTTGCAAAGAACTTTTTAGCAAAAGATCGTCACTTTCAATCAAAAAAATAGTGAGAAAAAGAATGAAAAAATCCTACGTAAAAAATCCTAAAATAAGGAAAAAATATTAAGAAACCAAAAAAAAGAAAATAAAAAGAAAAAAAGGATTTTACAAATCCTTAGCCATTACCGTTCGTCGACCATTCGCTTCCGCTCTTTTAACAGCTTTAGCTACCGCTTCTCGAACAATCTTATCGAGTTCTTCAGCGAAGTCGCCAGCAACATTGTAATCGCCAATAACATCCTTAATTTTTGCTTTTACTACAAGTAAATCTGCCATTTTTTATTACACCTCACAAATCGTGTTTTCACGCGTCTTAGACGCTGTCTATATAGAATCCAACGAAGGCGGTATTTAAATATTTCTATTGAGAAGGATAGGTTAAGAGATTTATTTATAAATAAGCTTGCTTTCCACTGGAACTAACAATGAAACTGGGAATTCTTCTTTCAGGCGGTAAAGACTCTTTATATGCAGCTTATCTGGCAAATAAAGAACATGAGCTTGTTTGTGCTATCACTGTTTTATCAGAGAATAAAGAAAGTTATATGTTTCACACGCCAAACATCGAGTTGGTTAGATTGCAAGCAAAATCAATGCATCTGCCCCTTATTACCATAACAACAAAAGGAGAAAAAGAAAAAGAATTAGATGATTTGACAAGAGCAATAAAGCAAGCAAAAAAAGAATACAACATAGAAGGGGTGCTTACCGGCGCTGTTGCTTCACAATATCAAGCAAGTCGCGTGCAAAGAATATGCGCACAACAAAAACTTTGGGCGATAAATCCTTTATGGCAAATAAACCAAATACAATTACTTCAAGAGTTACTCAAAAAACATTTTGAAATTATAATCTCGGGCGTGTTTGGTTATCCACTTGATGAAACTTGGCTCGGAACGCGAATTACAAAAGAAACAATTAGCAAACTTAAGATATTACAAGAAAAATTTCAACTTAATCCAGCAGGTGAAGGTGGAGAGATAGAAACGTTTGTTACGAATTGTCCATTATTTGAGAAAAAAATTCTTGTGCAAGCATCAAAAAAAGAATACGAAAACTATGCAGGAGTATATCATATTACAAAAGCAGTCCTTGAGGAAAAACGATGACCATTGTGGTTGTAAGTACGGTTACAAAAAAAATTCTTTTGTATGAAAATGAATTTGTAAGACCCATCACAGATATTATCCTGCAAGCAGGAAGAGAATGCAACGTTGTACACATTAAAGATATTAATGAAAAAATTATTGCAGATAAAATAATCATAAGTGGAACTGCTTATCAAGACAATGAATTTCTTGAATATACAGAAAAAATAAAGTATTTGCTCGCATTAGAAGTTCCTATTCTTGGAATCTGCGCTGGCGCCGAACTCTTACTCCCTAAAGAAATTCGTTTAGAAAATATTAGTGAGATTGGACCCTTACCAGTAAAACAAATACAAAAAGATACATTCTTTTCAGGAATAAAAATAGAACAAGCATACTTTTTACATCAAAAAGGAATTCGCACATTATCACCTCTTGCAACAATAGAAGCAACACACGTTACAACCAAAGGCGTTGCAGCATTTCGTTATAAAAAAAAACCTTTGTGGGGTATGCAATTTCATCCTGAAGTCGATAAGAAAGAGTTAATCAGAAAGTTTATTAAGAACGACAAAGAAGAAAAAGAACATGAGTAAAAAAATATTTATCTCGTATCGATTCAGTGGGGAAGACCCTCATTTTTTAAAAAACACCATACCTAAATTACATGAAGCCCTAGAAAAATGCGGTCATACATATTACTCAACATTTTTTGATGCAGAAGAATTTGAACGAGACGCATGGACAGGAAGAGAAATCATGGACAAAGCATTTTTAGAGATTGACTCATCAGATATGGTTCTTTTTTTTGTGCAATCACCGGCATTAAGTCAAGGTATGCTTATGGAATTAGGGTATAGTATTGCCAAAAATAAGAAGATGATACTTGTTATTAAGGATATTATCAAAACAAGCATTTTTCGGCGACATGTTAATCAAGTCATTGAATTTAAACAACTAAGCGAATTAAAAGAAAAGTTAAAAAAAATAGAATTTTAATTTGAACAGTAAACAAAAACAGAATAAACAAAGAACAGGAGTATTTTCATTCTAAAAAACATCTCTTAAAAAAGTAAAAAACAAAAAGTGATAAAAAAAATAACATTAGTTGTGCGTAAACCAAAAAATTGGTTTCTCACCATCATTAGCATCTAAACGACAAAAAGCAAAACGTTCAAACTGCACTACATCATCAATGGCAATCTTACTTACATTTGACTCACAAACAAGAGGTAATGTTGACGTGTCCGGCATAAAAACCTCTGCAAATATCTCATTTCCATCCTGCGGTACAAAATGAATGAGACCTGCCTTTTCATCTGATGCAAACGCAATAAAATCTTCATAAGACTCACTAACAAAAACAAACTCATCTTCACTAATCTTTCTGACATTCATCGAATCCATGAAACGAACAACAGTATCTGTGGGAATAGCATCATTATCTTTTTTCTCAATATAATATTTTTCAGTCACCGATAGTTTTCTTTCGCCCTTTTCACCAGAAGGATGATATGCTAATTGAAATTCTTTAAGCGATGAAGGAATTTGCGCAACAGAAACAACAACAGGATTACTAATTGCAAAAAAACGTTTTGCAGATTTATCTAACAAACTCCTGTTTACCGCGGCAATTACAGAAAAATCAAGATTTGTCTGGTTCTTAGAAAGACCAATACGTTTTACCAATTCATAATAAGCTTCTTTTACAATACCACGACGTTTAAGCGCTCGAAGCGTAATAAGTCGGGGATCATCCCACCCAATATACTCGCCACTTTCAATGAGCTCTCTAATTTCTCTTCCCTTTGATGTCGCGCCAATAACATTATAGCGACCGTAATGTTTGTATACAATTTCTGGAAAACCCAAAAGTTTCGCAATATAATGTTGCAATTCTATTCGTTGATCAAACTCGTTACTACGAAGCACATGTGTCGTATTATTAAGACCTTCTTCTACAACACTTTCAAAATCATACATCGGCCAAACCTTATACTTGTCTTTTACCTTGTAATGAGGTGTGTACGATAAACGATAAAGCACAGGATCACGCATTACCGCGTTTTTATGCTGCATATCTATTTTAAGACGAAGCACCGCAGAACCTTCATCAGGAATTCCTTGTTTCATTTCATCCCATAAAGAAAGATTTTCTTTCACACTACGATTTCTATGCTCACAATTTTTTTGTTCTCTGCGAAGTTTTCCAATAGTTTCTTGAGCACAATTACAAACATATGCCTTACCATCAGCAATAAGTTTTTCAGCAATCTCATAATACTGCTTCATATGATCACTAGCAAAAACTATTTTGTCTGGTTTAGCGCCAATATACTCAATAATATCTTGATACACTGCATCAACAAATTCTTGCGATTCCTTTTCAGGATTCGTATCATCAAAACGAAGAATAACTTTACCATCATATTTCTTTGCGTATAAATAATTAATAAGAAAACTTGCAGCGTGACCAAGATGAGTGTATTTTGAAGGTTCGGGAGGCATACGCGTTATTACATTTCCTTTCTGCGCATTAGGAAGGTCGGGTAATTCTCCTGCCTTTTCTTTTCGCTCACGTCGCTTTTCCTGAATATTTTTTTCATAATTAGGATTTAATGTCAATAATAAAGCTTGTTGCTTTTCTGGCGTCAGAGCATTAATCTCATCAACAATTTTTGTAATACGTGCAAGCGTTGCTTTCATATCATCTTTTGCCTTGGGTACTTCCTTAATTAAAGCCCCAATAATTGCTTTTGGATTCGCAGAACCCTTATATTTCAGCGCGTTCTCCAATGCTAATCTTCTAATAATCTCGTCCATAAAGTCAAGAGAGAAAGAAGAGTTTATAAATTTCGCGTAAAAACTACAAGAAAGCAATGGGCGAGTAGTTCAGTTCGGTAGAATACCCGGTTCGCAATCGGGGGATCTCGGGTTCAAATCCCGACTCGTCCATTTCATTGCTTTATATAACATAACATAGAACATAATATAACCCATAGGTTCTCTTGGGCGAGTAGTTCAGTCTGGTAGAATGCCCGGTTGGCAATCGGGTGATCCTGGGTTCAAATCCCGGCTCGTCCATGCTTCTTTTTCGCTTAGGCATAAAATTGCAGCATCATTCTTTTATAAAAACATAAAAAAAATTATTGAGAAACAACGATATCTTGTAAGGTTCTAAAATTTAAAGGTGTCCTATCTTCTTTGCAAAGCGAATAATCAAATCTTGCTTGAGGCGTCAAATCCTTTAGCTTCATATACGCAATACCTACACAGCGATTAAAACCATACTTCATCGTTTCAGAAAGAAGTGAACCAGTAAAAATAAGTTCTTGCGGAGCAATCTTTTTTATGATTTCTTCAACATTTTTCCAATCCCCATCGATAGTGGGTTTGGGATGGTTATTTTTTGTAGGGAAAAAGTATCTCGCTCCCCGTGGTTGTAGGTTTTTAACAAAAGCAGGTGTTGCATGCTCAGAGAGTAAATTATTTTCGTCTTCAAAAATAAGAATACTATTTTTATACTCTTCTAAGAACGTAGTCATTCGCGTATCGTATGCTGTGTCTTTATACCCATAAAAAGGGTGCACACAAATTGCAATTTGTTCTTGTGGCTTAAGAAGAGCTTCCTTTGAACCAATAAGCATTCTCGTGTTCAGTTTCATAATCAAAAGGTATGAAACGTAATTTATAAAGTTTGCTGTTATTTACTACTCTTTAGTGATTTTATATACTTAAATAAAATTACGTATAAAAAAACCAGATGACTACTTGTTTATTCTGTAAAATAGTATCAGGAGACATTCCTACAACAAAAATCTATGAAGATGAAGACTTCATTGTTATTCAAGACTTACATCCCATAACAAAAGGACATAGCTTACTTATTCCAAAAGAACACTCAGAAGACATACTTTCTTTAGACACTACAAAAGGATGCAAAATGATGCAAGTCATACAAAAAATTAGTAAAGCAATGATGAAAGGATTATCTGCTCAAGGAATAAACATCACCACCAATTGCAAACCCGCTGCAGGACAAGTTATTATGCACTCGCACGTGCATCTCATCCCACGCTACACTAATGACGGATTAGAACTCTGGAAAGGACAAGACGTAACAGAAGAAGAACGACTTATTGATGCAGAAAAAATAATTAAAGCAATTGACTAAAGCTTTATAAACAAAACCTTCATTCTCAGACTTACAACACGCGGGAGTAGTTCAGCCTGGTTAGATCGCCACGCTCATAAACAATCTTGAGCGATGAAACAAGCAATTGTTAATGATTATCAAGATGTGGTGCACCGTGGATGTCGAGGGTTCAAATCCCTCCTCCCGCATATCTTCTTCTACATAAAGCGCTTATTGAGCGTTTAATTATAGAGATGTATGAACAAAGTAAGAAATAATTTTAGGTTTTATTCCAAGAATAAGATATTTTGAGTTCACTCATCCTGCAGACTATTTTATTTTAATTAATGCTGACTGTGCAGCCGTGATTAATGGGTAAACCGTAGGAGCAGCAGTTAAAAGTGGGTGAGTAGCAATTTGCAAGGTATCCATGTTGTAAATTGTTGTCCCCTTTTGAATGGCTAAAGCAAGAATGTTTATCATTTCACCAATACTTTCTGGTCCGGCAATCTGTCCACCCATTAATTTACCAGATAGCTTAGAAAAAACAAGCTTAACCTTTATATGTTGTGTATTTGGTAATGTTCCTGGATGATGATTCGGTGATTCGCCTATGCCTGTCACCACATCAAATCCTTCCTCCCTGGCTCTTCTTTCATTTAAACCTGCTTTGCCTATTGCTAAACCATTAACGAATGTTGAGAAAACCTCAAGCGTACCATCATTTTTTAATAAATTCTCTTTTTTATATAAATTAGCTGCAGCTATTCTTGCTTCATGACAGGCAGTTGACGCAAGCATCACTGGAACATATTTTTTCGTTAATAAGCTTCTCGTCTCAGCACAATCGCCAACTGCAAAAACATCCTTTACGTTTGTTTCCATATATTTGTTGACTTTAATTGCACCATATTTTCCTAATTTGATTCCCGCTTCTCTTGCCAAATTCACCTTAGGTTTTGCACCTATTGATAAAATAACTAAATCAGCGGAAATCTTTTTGTTTTTTAGTTTCACAAACTCTACTTTATTTTTTCCTATGATTTCTTCTACCATTGTATTGGTATAAATTTTTACACCCTTTTCTTTTAATTTTTCTTCAACGGTAACAGAAAACTCTTCATCAAAAGTTGGTGTCAAACAATGCTCTTCTTTTTCTATGATAGCAATATTTAATCTTTTACTGCTGCTTAATTCTTCAGCAAATTCAACACCAATAAAGCCTCCGCCAAGTATTGTTATATTTTTTGATTTTAATACTGCTTTTCGAAGTTTTTTCAAGTATTCAAAATCTTTTTTAATATGCCAAACTCCTTTTTTATCAATACCCTTAATGGGGATTGAGGTTGCTTCAGAACCAGTAGCTAAAATTAATTTCTTATAAGTCAATTCCTTGCTCTTTTCAAAATAAACTTTTTTATTGGTTGTATCAACCTTGGTCGCCTTATCGATTAACAAATCAATTTTATTTGCCTCTAAAGGCTCGTCAGGCATTGAATCTTTTTCAACAGAATCTAAACGATAAGATATGTATGGGATGCCACAAGGTATAATATTTCTTTCTTTATCTCGAACCAATACAATCTTCTTAGTTGGGTTGTTTTTTCTGGCAGTAACCGCAGCAACAATTCCCGCTGGTCCACCACCAATAATTAAAATATCTGTCTTACGTAGAGTCATAATATTATCCATTTTTATTTATTTAAATACTTTTCTAAATGAATAGTAGATTTCGTATAACACAAAGTATAATCACAACCTAAAAGATTGCAGACGAAGATTTCAAGCGACGTGCTTATGCCAACTATATGTTGAACTGAAAGGAAGAGAGCACAGCGCAGTAAAAAGCAATAAATTATTTAGGTTCGATGAATTGTATCGTTGTGCAGCATACATAATTTCTTTTTCGCAGAAAAAGACCATCTGTCCACAGAACTGAAAGTTCTTTCTTTTTATATTTTAGAATTTTTGAAAATTGCAATTAATACCTAATTAAACGCACAATAAAAAAGAACAAAGAAAAAAAAGAAAAAAAATAATTTTATTCTTCAGGCATCTTACCAATACGAAACATCTTCGTACCACAAACAGGACAAACACCTATTACACAATCTCGACCGTTTTTCATCTTGCTTGGTTTAGGATCTTTCATCTGTTGTTTTGCCTTACACTTTACACAATATGCTTCTACCATTTTTTTATTCCTCCAAATTAGTACTCTCTTTATCTTTTTGGGTAATTTTCTCTAACTCTTTGTGATGCTCAATAATTTCGCGAATTGTTTTATAATGAGCTTTTATCACTCTTATGCCATGTTCTTCAAACAAACGAATAATATTTTGTCCAAGATATTGCACAAAAACTGTTGTTGGATTTACCGCTTGCACAATTTTTTCCACAGGAGACGAATCATCTTTTGCATGATGAACAGTGTTGTCAATCATGATGAGCGTTTGCATGTCAAAATCGAATAAACCAAAAAAAGGAGCATCCGAAAATCTCTCTGCAATGGTTGAATCCATGCCATCATTATTGTCCAGCGGAAAAAACATGCGTTCAGACATCACCTTAGGTCATTTTTACTTCTACTTAAGCGTTTCCTATTTTAAGAGCATAGCCAAATACTATTGCTTGACTCATTTTTTCCTCTGCTTTGGTTAAAATTCGCTGCAATGTTGATTGATGCACACCCATTCTTTTTGCTGCGAGCGTTTGATCTAAACCCTGAATATGAACTAAACGTAAGCTTTCGACTTGTGCTAAGGAAAGCGTTATTTCTTGTAATTCCGACAAATAAACGCCTCTCGGCTTAAAATAATTTGTTTTTGGTATAAAGCCAATCATTTTTTCTTTTGGAGGACGCGTCATAATGCATAAGTATGCAAAAAGAGATATAAAAATGTTATGATTTAGAACAATCAAAATAACGCATATATATGCAAAATATGGATAACAATACAAACGATCTGCAGATAAGGACTAAAACAACACATAAGAAGAACTGCTCCCGCCGGGATTTGAACCCGAGTCATCGCCTATCTTCCAACAAAAGATGCACAAAAACACTTCTGCTGTCGAGAGGGCGATATGATTGGCCGGACTACACTACAGGAGCAAGGTAAAAAAACATATGAACCCAGAGGGATTCGAACCCCCGACCTTCCGGTTAAGAGCCGGATGCTCTACCAGACTGAGCTATGAGTCCACAACAGAATGCAAAGGAACAATTGCTCATTTATAAAGTAATATGAAAGTTAAAGTAATATGAAAGTCAACAAGAAAAAAGAAACAGGAAATATACTAAGATAGGAGTTTGTGGCACAAAAAACAAGTTTTTGGCACAATCCGTTTGTGTCGCTTTTTAGAGAAAGAAAAATAACGTTCAGAGATAAAACCAAAAAATGAAACCAAAAAACGCCACGACCCGGATTTGAACCGGGAATCCCAAAGGGATCGGTTTTCGAGACCGACGCAATACCAGATTATGCGATCGTGGCATAAAAAGCATACTACAAAGGAATAAGGAAGCACGTGAAATAATTATCGTACCAAATAGCACCCTACATGAGCAACCTAACCAAGAGAAACTTCTTTTTATTTAAAAAGAAAGCGACTAAAATTAGTTCACTTATAAGTAGTAAAAATACAAATATTTAAATATTGGTACAACAAAAAGACACGTATGCGATTAAATGAAATTGTAAAAAAAGAAAACAAACTCTCATTTTCAAAAAAAGTAAAAGACTTTTTTGGACAGTCAGAACATTGCACCTATATCCCAATGTGTATTTGTAATAACCATAAACACATAGTCATTAGTTATCAAAGCATCAAAGGAAAAAGTGCAACAGACATACCTGAACGATTCGAAGAAGATGAAGCGTTAAGTGAAGAAATCTTTACAATTCCTTTCAACAATAAGAACACTGAAGATAAAAAAGCTAGCAAAAAAGCAATAACAAAAATTGCAGAATTCTTTACGTATAGACAAACCAACAGCATAAAAAAATATTTCATGATTAACGGAGCAACCATACCTCTACAGATCGGATTAGGAACAAAAAACAATCCATTCAAACAAGTTATATACGTAAAACAACCAGACAATTCTCGACTGTTAGGATATGAACTCTACAACATTATTAATGGCAAAGAAAATCTAAAATATTGTTTTAATGAAAAAGTATTCGTTGAAGAAGGAATACAGGCAACACCTGCAAGCAGTGTTGAACCATTATACATCACCATACCCGAATACAAAGAACGATTCGCACGAGCAGCAGCGCAAGCAGAATTATTAGGAGTTCAAGAAGATTCTATTAAAGATACCAATCGACTTGTAGATAATAATTTTGATACCATCCTTTTTGATTTTAATATTATTTTGGAAGAACCACAAGGTAAAAGACATAATTTTCTACTCACTCAATACACAACGAATCTTAAAGGATTTATGAACAAAGAAGTTGCACGTGCATACCAAGATGAAAAAAGAAAAATTGCAAAGAGATTAAACAACAAAATCTCTTACATTGCAAAACTATCAAACATTATGGGCAATCAACAATTTTTTGATTATGAAAACCCACAACAACCTCAAATAACAACACTCAACAAAAAAATAGAAAAATATTATGGACAACCAGATTTACTCTCCTACATCCATCAAAGAGTTCACGAATTCTCAAAATAAAAAATAGTAAAAAAAAGATCTTTCCTGCAATACCATGCAATTGTCTAATAAGAAGAATTATTCTCGCGTTGTAATAGCATACCTACCGTAATACACAACAATTTTAACAATACTGTTACCCTGCGTTTTCCTCAACATTACTTCAAAGCAAAATACACACCAGTTTCAAACAAGAACAAAAACCACTAAGTATATAAACTCTTTATACTGACAAGAATAGCAGTGTAAAAGGGGTGAAAGGGCATCATTAAACAAAAAGTTCTCGTCATAAACGCAACAGATGGTAGTTTTTCTGAAGAAAAAATAACAGACCCTGAAATTCTTGGACCCATGGATTATGGGTTGAAAGTTTATGAGAAAGATAAAAACGCAATTGTTCTTGGACAAGGACTCTTAGCAGGCTCGCCCATACCAGGGACGCATCGCATGATTATTACCGGACACTCACCACAATGGAATTATTTTTATGACTCCACCATGGGAGGTGCCACATACGTTATGCTTAGACTCGGCGTTAACTATATTCACCTTAAAGGTAAACGAACAGAACCAAGCATACTAAAAATTAACAGAACCAAAGAAAAAGGAATCTTCATAGAATTTGTTCCACTTAATGTCGATAAAATATGGAAAGGCTATAAAGACGAAACAGGATACTACGCATTGCAACAATACGTATTTGATACCTATCACGAAGAATTCGGTGCGTGCAGAATTCTTGCAACAGGACCTGCAGCAAAATACTCACCATCAGGAGGCATTGGTTCTGCACCAATAGAACATAACGAAGTTACCCATGTTGATTCATGGGCTGGAAGAGGAGGATTAGGAAGCCAACTTTTTAAACAACTTGGTATTGCAGCAATCATTTATGGTGGAGAATCATTTATTCGTAACGAGCATCTTACCAGCAGAGAAAAAATTGATGAAATATTTTTTAAACAATTTGGTAAAAAAATGATAGCAGAAGATATGCTCGTTACCACCAAATATCATTATGATGAGAAATTTCATTCAGGAGGAACGCTTGGCGTTAACTTTACCAAACTTAAAGGAGAATTGTTTAGTTTCAATTACCGCTCTGTAAACTGGACAGAAGAAAAACGTGTAGCAATACATAAAAAATTTATTTTAGATCATTACATTAGACAGTTCAATGAAGAAACAATCATTCCAAAACAGTTTAAGAATTGTGGCGAACCATGCCCTGTTATGTGTAAAAAGATGAATGGTAAATATAAAAAAGATTATGAACCCTATGAAGCACTTGGACCAAACGCAGGAATATTTGACCAACGAGCAGCAGAACTAGCTAACCACTATGCAGACTCACTTGGTATTGATGCTATACAAATAGGAATTTTTGTTTCATGGATAATGGAATGTCTTCATGAACACATTTTCTCAAAAGAAGATTTTGGTTTACGTACAGAACCAAAATTTGACCCAGATAATTTTCATATCGTTACCGACTCTATGCATAATGCAAAGCTTGCTGTAGAAATTATGAATCTCATTTTATACGATGAGAAAGGAGAAGTATTTCGAAAAGGCATACGTCATGCAGCAAAAGAAATTGCTAAAAAATATGGCTCTGGAGCACAAGACTTAGCAGTGTATAATGCACAAGGAGAAGACGGCTATATGATAGCAAACCAATATTGGTCACCAGGAATGTATAGCCCTATGCCCTTAATGGGAAAATACGCAACATCGTATGGTCTTCCCTATATGGAACCACGAGAAATAGGGCGTAAAAATGTCGAGCGAATGATACTAGAATTGTATTCTGACAATGGTGGATTATGCAGATTTCACAGAAAATGGATTGAAGAAGTGTATCCAGAGCTTATAAACGGGTTATACGATGAACACATTGACATTTATGCACATCATAAAAAACTTGCACAAAAAATAAACTGGAACAACAAACCAGTATTTTGGGAATCAAAACGTCTCCTTGAACTCATGAAAAGCTATTTACAACGAGAAGCACAAGAACATGAAGGCGCACGTAAATGGCTCAAAAAATTTGAGAATGATTTGGAAAAAGCTGCAAAAGAATACTGGCAGGAAATATTAATAGGACAAAATGAAGCTTTCAGCAACTAAAAAAGCACTAGAAAATACAAAATCATAAAAACAAAAAGCAATTAAAAAACTACATAGTTTCACAAAAACATAAAGGTGAAAAACGTATGAACAAAAAATTTACAACAGTAATGGGACTTGTTTTCATAGGAGCACTATGGGGTATTTTAGAAGCAACCATGGGCAACATCTTGCATTGGATTGGACTACATCCTTACACGGGAGCCGTTATGACTTCCATTGGATTAGGATTCTTAACATTTGGAAGAAAACTTTACCATAAAAAAGGTAGCAGCATACTTCTTGGCGTTATAGCAGCAGGCATTAAATCACTAGATATTTTCGTTCCAGGAAGTAACGTATTGCGACCCGTGGTTGCAATTCTGCTCGTAGCCATCACTCATGAAGTAGTTATGATTGTTACTGACAAACTCAAAGAAACAAACTGGCTTGTTGCTGCAAGAGGACTTGTTGCAGGATACGTCTCTCTCACCGGCTTTGTCTTTACAGCAGCATATATCCTTCACTATAAATATTGGCTTTCGATGGGCGTGGGTGGTCTTTTTCAATATCTTCTAGCGCACGGATGGTATTTTGGACTTGGAAGTATGCTTCTTATGCTCGCAGGACAACACCTTGTTTTATGGGGAAACAAAAAAATATCTCTTGAACGAGTAGTTTATACAAAACCTTATGCAAACGCATCGCTTGTAGGTACATTTCTCGTAATTGTTCTTGCTTTTTTTGTATAAAAAATAAAAAAGTAATGAAAATATTGTTACGAAAGAGATGCAAAACAAGAGGATGAAACAAAACACGTTGCAGTAAAAAGGACTAAGAAAAATGAATTTTATTATTAGTGGAAAAAGAGGATTTGGCAAAACAACGGTAGCACAACGATTAGCAACACTTCTTAAAGAGAAAGGACTACGTATCGGAGGCGTATTAAATATTGGCAATACCCTCACTAATTTACTTACCAACAAAACAATACCATTTACATGTACTTCTCCCATGCCAAATTCTATTAAAATAGGACAATATTATATTCTGACATCAGCATTTACTTTTGCAGAAGAAGCAATCAAAGAGTCCATTGAAAAAAAAGCATATACGTTCATCGATGAATGTGGCAAATTAGAATTACAAAAAAAACAAGGGTTTTATGATATACTTACTTTTGCCCTGCCACAAGGAAATTGTATTGTGTGCGTTCGCGATGCCAACGTTAAAGATTTTTTTGAAGTGTTTCATGAAAACGAACAAACAACGAAAGTATTTCTCCTTGACAAAACCAACCGCGACAACCTTTCTAAAGAAATAGCAGATTACATCACTGCACAAAGATGATAAAGATTTAAAAATAAAAAAAAGAACCTTACGTGAAGAACAATGACAAAAAAATTCATTACATTAGACGGCAATACAGCAGCATCAAAAATAGCTTATCAATACAGCGAAGTAGCAGCAATTTTTCCTATTACGCCCTCATCACCAATGGGCGAATTAGCAGATGTTTGGTCAGCAAAGGGACAAGTTAATCTCTTTGGTCAAACTGTAGATGTTGTTGAAATGCAAAGCGAAGGAGGTGCATCAGGCGCCGTACATGGCGCACTCACCGCAGGTGCACTTACAACAACCTTTACCGCATCACAAGGACTGCTTCTTATGATACCAAATATGAATAAGATAGCAGGAGAACTCCTTCCAACGGTATTTCATGTAGCAGCAAGAAGCCTTGCAGCACAATCACTCTCTATTTTTGGTGATCACACCGATGTCATGAGCACACGAAACACAGGATTTGCACTTATAGCATCATCAAGCGTGCAAGAAGCGCAAGACTTAGCCGTTATCAGCCATTTAGCAACAGTCAAATCAAGAATACCCTTTCTTCACTTCTTTGACGGATTTCGAACATCACACGAACTACAAAAAATAGAAGATATTAAAGTTGCAACATTACGCGAAATGCTCGATTTACAACCCATTAAGGAATTTAAGAAACGAGCATTAAATCCTGAGCATCCTGTTGCAAAAGTAGGCGCAGAAAATCCTGATGTTTATTTTCAAGGGCGAGAAACCGTAAACAAATATTATCTTGCCTGTCCACAAATTGTTGCGGACTACATGAATCTTTTTGCAAAGAAAACAGGACGAGCGTATAAACCGTTTGATTACATTGGTGCTCCCGACGCAGAAAAAATAATAATTGCAATGGGATCAGGAAACGAAACGATACATGAAGTAGTTAATTATCTTACCAGTAAAGGTGAAAAAGTTGGCGCGATAAAAGTACGCTTGTATCGCCCATTTAGCATACAGCACTTTTTAGATGTTCTTCCCAGAAGCGTTAAAAAAATTGCTGTTCTAGATAGAACAAAAGAACCAGGCTCTATTGGAGAGCCATTATATCTTGATATACTAGCCGCGATTAACAGCAAAGAAGGACAAGAGAAAGGATTTGGTAATACCATCACTGTTATTGGTGGTCGTTACGGGTTATCCTCAAAAGAATTCAACCCATCACATGTTAAAGCAATATTTAATCATTTAGATAATGCTTGTACACACGGCTTTACCGTAGGTATCAATGATGATGTAACACACACATCACTTGCAATTACTGAAACAATTGACTCAGAACCAGCTGATGATATCAAATGCAAATTTTGGGGTTATGGATCTGATGGAACGGTAAGTGCCAACAAGAACTCCATCAAAATTATTGGTGAAGATACCGATATGTATGTACAAGGTTATTTTTCCTATGATTCACATAAGTCTGGGGGAATCACTGTTTCCAATCTTCGCTTTTCAAAAGAGCCCATACGTTCAACCTATCAATTAACACACGCTAATTTTATCGCGTTGCATCGCACAGAATACATTGGTAAATACGATATTTTAGAAGGAATTGTGGAAGGGGGAACATTTCTTCTTAATTGCCCTTGGTCTGCTGATGAAGCATTTAGTCATTTAACAGAAAAAATGCAACGCACATTACAAGAGAAACATATCAAATTTTACATTATTGACGCAACAAAAATTGCGCAAGAAGTAGGCTTAGGTACGCGAATAAATACCGTTATGCAAGCAGCGTTCTTTAAACTCTCAGGAATACTTCCTGAAGACGAAGCAATTGACATGATGAAAAAAGCTGTGCAAAAACAATTTGCCAAAAAAGGAGAAACCATCGTGCAAATGAACTGGAAAGGAATAGACAACGCAAAGTCGCAAGTCATAGAAGCAATAATTCCAAACAATGAAGTAGCAAGTGTTCCTGAAAAAGAAGCAGTGCCAGCAACTGCAAATACTTTCGCAAAAGAAATAGTTGGTCCTATCCTTTCATTAAAAGGAGATGATATTCCTGTTTCAAAAATGCCCGTTGATGGCGCAATACCTACTGGAACAACAAAACTTGAAAAAAGAGGAATTGCTAAAACAGTTCCAAAATGGATATCAGAAAAATGCATTCAATGCGGTATGTGTTCCATTGTTTGTCCACACGGGGCTATACGAACAAAACAAATAGCAGGAAAAGATCTTGTCAACGCGCCAGAACATTTCTCTGTTATACCATCAAACAATAAAGCACTCAAAGATATTTATTTTAAAGTACAAATATTTCCTGAAGATTGCGTAGGAGTAGAAGCATGCGGTAATTGCATCAACCAATGTCCTGTAAAAGATAAAGCGTTAGTTGCAAGTCCAATAGCTGTTGAGAGAAACGCTAAAGAAAATGAAAATGTTGCATTCTTTGAAAGTCTTCCTGATAATCTTGAAGGAACAACACTTAATTCCATAAAAGGCAGTCAATTAAAAACTCCACTTTTTGAATTTAGTGGAGCATGCGCCGGATGTGGAGAAACACCTTATGTTAAACTCGTCACACAACTCTTTGGCGAACGCATGATTATTGCTAACGCAACAGGATGTTCATCTATTTATGGAGGAACCTTTCCTGTCATTCCTTTCACAACCAATAAAGAAGGTAAAGGGCCTGCATGGGCAAACAGTCTTTTTGAAGACAATGCAGAATATGGTTTTGGATTTCGACTAGCAATAGATGCAAACAGAAAATTGCTAAAAACAACCTGTGAAGAAGTAGTTCGAAAAAATATACAAAATCAACTCAAAGAACCATTACTTAAAATTATGGATGTCTGGAATGCTGTTGATGAAAATGCTCAACATCTCTCAAAACAAATTAAAGAAGCACTTCCTTTAGCGCTTGCACAAGCCAATGAAGAAACAAAAGCGCTTCTTGAACGAATTGATGAACTTAAAGATTATTTTGTTGATAAAAGTGTTTGGATAATTGGCGGAGATGGCTGGGCATACGATATTGGCTTTGGAGGACTAGATCATGTTCTTGCAGCTGGAAAAAACGTTAATGTCCTTGTCCTTGACACAGAAGTATATAGTAATACCGGCGGTCAATGCTCAAAAGCAACGCCACGAGCAGCAACTGCGAAGTTTGCGGTTTCTGGAAAAGAACAACCAAAAAAAGATTTAGGACATATGATGATGAGTTATGGAAATATTTACGTTGCAAGTGTCAGTTTAGGCGCTAATATGGCGCACGTTGTAAAAACAATGATAGAAGCAGAGAATTATGATGGACCATCGATTATCATTGCTTATTCTCCTTGTATCGCACACGGTATTGATATGCGACAAAGTACGAATGAAGAAAAATTAGCAACAAAATCTGGCTATTGGCCGTTGTATCGCTATGATCCACGAAAAGAAGCAGAAGGAAAAAATCCATTTAGTTATGACACTCCTCCTGCCAACGTCCCCTTTAAAGATTATATCAATAACGAAATACGATATAAGAGTTTGCAAATACAATTTCCCGACCGAGCAGAAAAACTTTTTGCGCTTGCAGAAAAAGATAATAAGTGGCGAGACAAAGAATACAGAGAAATGGCTCAAAAAGATAAAGATGCAAACACATAAAAAGGAAAGAAAATTACTACAACAATAGAAGGTGATATCAATGGTTCGAATAGTAATTGATTATGAAAAGCTTGGTGATGACAAAAGCGCACTTGACGTTTGTCCAGCAGGAGTTTTCGAAGAACAAGACGGAAAAGTAGTTGCGGCACACCCTGAAAATTGTACGGTATGTCGAGCATGTGAAGCTTCAGCACCAGAAGGCGCAATAACCGTCATTGACGAAGACTAAATTAAAAAAAATTATTATTTTATTTGTTTTATTATTTTTTAACTGCTTCTTTTTTACTGTTTCAGTTGCTTCTTCATCTGATTTGTAAAACACTCTTTGTTTCTTTAGCAATCATTAATTCTTCGTTAGTTGGAATAACCATAACTTTCGTCGAAGATTTAGAAGATGAAATAAACAAATCGCTTTTTCTATTTCTCTTTGCATCTAAAATAACGTGACGAGCGTTAAAATAATGAATAACACGTTCTCGCAAATAATACGCGTGCTCACCAAGACCAGCAGTAAAAACAATTGCATCTATATCGCCAATGATACCTGCAAATGATGCAACATACCTTGCAATATCATACGCTAAAATATGAATAGCAAGCTTTGCTCGCGCGTCTCCTTTAACAGCCATATCATGAACTACACGCATATCACTACTGCCTGCAATTCCCAAAAGACCGCTCTTTTTATTTAGCACCGTCTTTACCTCTTCAGCAGTTAAATGTTCTTTTTCTTCTAAAAACGCGACAATCTCAGGATCAATATCACCACTACGCGTACCCATTACAATTCCTGGAAGAGGCGTGAATCCCATAGACGTGTCAATAGAACGTCTGTTTTTTATAGCAGTGATACTTGAACCATTACCTAAATGACAAGAAACCATATTAATCTTCTTCTTCTTTAAGATTCTGCTTGCCTCTTGCATCACATATTTATGACTTGTTCCATGAAAACCATATTTGCGAATACCATATTTTTTGTAATACAAATAAGGAATACCATACATGTACGCTTCGGGAGGAATTGTTTGATGAAATGCAGTATCAAAAACTGCAACTTGAGGAACTCTTGGCAAAAGTTTTTTACATGCTTTAATTCCTGCAAGATTCGGAGGATTATGCAAAGGAGCAAGATCACTGAGTTTATCAATTCGTTTCATCACCAACTGATTAATTTTAATTGCTGAACGATAATACTCTCCACCATGAACAACACGATGACCAATAGCTTTAATATCATTTAATGAAGCAACATCATCAACTATTTTTAATGCCAATTTAACAGCGGCAACGTGGTTTTTCACAATAACTTTTTTTACTGATTCTTTTCCCTCTACAACAGAATGCACCGAACAAAGAGAAAGACCAATACCGTCAATATGACCTTTTAATAAAACCATTGCTGCTTTATCATCAAAGAGCTGATACTTTAACGAAGAACTACCAGAATTTAATACTAAAATACTCACTTCATCATCACCTTTATCTTTATTATTTCTATTTTATTATTTTTACCACTATGCGTACTATTATTTCTGCGCTTGTACAGCAGTTATTGCTACCACATTTATAATATCTTCGACAGAACAACCTCGAGAGAGATCATTCATCGGTTTTTGCAAACCCTGAATAATCGGACCAATGGCCTGATACCCGCCAAGGCGTTGCGTTACTTTATAACAAATATTTCCCGAATTTAAATCAGGAAAAATAAAAACGTTTGCTTCACCAGCAACAGGACTATTAGGAGATTTTGATGCAGCAACTTTCTTAACATACGCAGCATCAAACTGCAACTCTCCATCAACAACAATATTTGAGCGACGTTCTTTCACCTTATTTGTTGCTTGCACAACCTTATCAACCATTTCGTGCTTTGCAGAACCCTTCGTTGAAAAGGAAAGCATTGCTACCTTTGGTGAAATATCAAAAAGTTGCGCTGAATCATTTGTTGCAATAGCAATATCCGCGAGTTCATCAGCAGAAGGATTAATGACAAAACCGCAGTCAGCAAACAATAATTTTTCATCGTCCTTAAGCATGAGAAAATAACTGGATGCAATACTAAATCCTTTTTTAAGACCAATAAGTTGCAAAGCAGGTCTAATCGTTTCTGCCGTTGGATGCGTGGCTCCCGTAACACAACCATCAGCATGACCCATATGAACCATCATCGCAGCAAAATATTTTACATCAGAAAGGAGTTCTTTTGCTTTTTCTTCAGTCACACCCTTGTAAGCACGAAGCTTCACCATTTCCTGTATATAGTTTTGCATATTCTCATCATGAACAGGATCCCGTACTGAAATACCCTCCAATGAAAGACCCAAGTTCTCCATTTTCGCAGCGATACTAGTTCTATCACCAATGAGAAATGGCTGAGCCAAGCCTTGTTTTACTATCTCACTTGCAGCACGAAGAACACGTTCATCAGCACTCTCTGGTAAAACAATTCGTTTAAGATTATTCTTTGCTTTCTGCTTTATAACAGTTAAAATATCACTCATTGTGTACACCTTTTTTCAGTAAAGAACATAACATTTCTCTACTGCTTCTTATGAGAAAAAACACTATATAAAACTTCTCCTTAGGTTCACTTGAAAAAGAATAAAAAAATAAAAACAATGCGCTTTTACAATAGCATTCTTACTCACATTTGTTCCAAACGCTTAATTCTTTCTTCTATAGGAGGATGCGTTGACCACATATTTGTCCACCACCCCTTCTTTTGTCTAAAAGGCGTAGAAATAAACATGTGCGCCGTAGCTCTATTTGCCTTATCAACTAATGGGTCGGGATCATGTGCAATCTTTTTTAAAGCGTTAGCTAAACCAGGAGGATACCGTGTTAACAATGCACCTTGTGCATCAGCAGCAAACTCACGCTTTCTACTAATAGCAAGCTTTACCAATTGCGCGATGAGTGGTGCAAGAATTGCCAAAGCAATTGCAACAATAATAATTATTGCATTTCCATTGCCTTCTCGATTGCTACTTCTTCCTCCACCAAAAAGAAAACCACGAAACATCACATCACTTAAAAGAATAATCGCGCCAACAAATACTGCTGCAAAAAGCATTAAACGAATATCATAATTTTTAATGTGAGACATTTCATGAGCAAGAACGCCTTCTAACTCCTGACGATTCATCTTTTCTAAAAGACCTGTTGTTACCGTGATAGACGCATGTTTTGGGTCGCGACCCGTTGCAAACGCATTAAGCGCTGAGTCTTTAATAACATACGCTTTAGGCGTAGGAACACCTGCCGCGATAGCCAAACCTTCAATAGTATGAAATAAATAAGGATACTCTTTTTTTGTTGCAGGAATCGCGCCTGTAGCGGAAAGCACCATAGAGTCTCCCGAATAATACGCCAAGGGTAAATAAATTAAGAGAATAAGAACTGCAAGTATAAGGCCAAAAGAAGAAGAGCCAGCAAAAACTAAACCAATAGCAAGACCTAATCCTGCAATAAGAATTGCAAAAATAAAAATCATAAGTAAGGATTTTATCTTATTATTCCTTACTTCATTAAATGCAATACGAGTCATAAAGATAAGCCTCTAAAACTGTACGTGAACATTCTTTTTTTCAGCGTCTGTTGCTTCAAAAGAAGATTGCTCTTTAAAACTAAGTATGCCTGCAAAAACATTGTTTGGAAATTTTTGCAACTTCGTATTAAAAATCATAACCATGTCGTTATAATGCTGTCGCGCATACGAGATTTTGTTTTCAGTTCCAGTAATTTCTTCTTGCAATTGCAAGAAACTCTGATTCGCTTTCAAATCAGGATAATTCTCAGCTACAGCAAACAATGATTTAAGCATACCAGATAATTCGCCATTAGCTTTCGCAGTTTGCGCAACACCTTTTGCTGCAACAATTGCAGAGCGAGCCTTCGTAATATTTTCTAAAAGCTCTCTTTCATGCTTCATATACCCTTTAACCGTATTCACAAGGTTAGGAATTAAGTCAGAACGACGCTTCAATTGTACATCAATTTGCGCCCAAGAATTTTTCACCTGATTACGCAAACGGATTAAAGCATTGTACAATGCTATCACGAGCAATAACAACGCACCAACAATTATAATTATTAAAAGTCCAGGTCCCATAGTATTCACCCTCCAATGGAAAGATTAAAGTTTTATGCTATTTAAAGCTTGTGAAAAGAAGGCTCTGTTTAGAAAGAAGACTTTTTGTAGTATACCACAAGTGGTGAAGCAGTAAAGATTCTCAAATTTCTTGATGAACGCTACATGAACCGTTCTTAATAGAACCGCGGGCCAAGCGTAGCATACCTTACTCTGCTTTTCTGGACAGAGCCCAAAAGAAAGAGTCCATAACTATAAAAATAAGCAAACAAAAAAAAGAAGGATGAGAAAAGAAATTAGAGAGTTCATTAAAAGCAATCAACAATACATTCATTTAGATTTTCATGCAAAAGATAGAATTTCAACTTGGAAAAAACTCAGATGTCCACTAATTCCCATTCTTAATCATTGTATTCTCACCTGCGCAAAAAATGCATTTGTTTTCATGAAATTAAAACGAGGGTTGCTTCGTTTAACGGGCATAAAAATAGGCGAGCGAGTAGGAATTGCTCCTGGGCTTATTGATCCACTTCTTCCACAACTAATCACTATAGAAGATGATGCAATCATAGGACTTGGCAGTCATTTACTCATCCATGAAATTACTCAACAAGATGTAAAAATTGGAAAAATACATATTAAGAAAAAAGCTATTATTGGAGCATACAGCACCATTACATGTGGCATCACTATTGGTGAGAACGCGATTGTCGCTATGGGAAGCATTGTGACAAAAGATATACCTGCAGGAGAAGTTTGGGGAGGCATTCCTGCAAGAAAAATAAAATAAAATTAGTTTTATTTCTGCTTACCACGACACGAATTTGTGGCATAAAAAAAATGAAAAATACAATATAAGGATTGTCTTTAAAGAAAAGAAAACTTGTTTTTCAAAAGACAACACCATTTAGTTTAGTGGCGGAATATAAGGTTTATTCTTTATTCATTTTGTGGAAGATATACAGTGTCTTTTACAAGTCCTTCTTTGTCTAAAAAAGAAATGTTATCAGCAGATTTGCAAGTTCTTACCAAGTAATCTAAACAAGTAATATTTTGTTTAAGTCGACCAGTATACATCTCATCAGATTCATTTGCCTCTTGTCCTCGAAACAAACTTCTTAATTTAACTGTTCGTAGACCATTTTCTTCAACAGTAAACTTAGGTTGACTATTATGATATCTAGCATTAGGTGAAACAGACTTAACAACATCAACAACTTTGATGGGCTCGTCGAAAAGAATTTTCAAAGTATATTTATCTCCCGTACGATATTTACTATCAGAAGTCATAGTGTGAGCAACACCTGCATTTTCTAAAAAGTTAATGTATTCTTTTGTTATTTCAGAATTTTGTATAATGCCCCACAAATCATTTTCGATAGTAAAAACAACTTGTTCAGCGCGAAGAGAGTCGGGGTTTAATAAATTTACTGCACCTGAAATAGCAGCTTTCACATCCACATGAGAACTTAAGTATCCATAAACTGCGTTTGTGATAATTTCATCAGGAATTTCAATATTCATATAATCACCGTAAATTTTGGGAGATGTGTAACTATTTAAACCTTTCGTTTTAGTTACTACTTCGAAGTAGTTTTATTTTAAAAATAACCTCTCAAAGTACCTCTAAGAGTCGTTATACCCTCTATCTGCCTAATGCTCTTTCTCCGAATAATCCTAATGTTCCATTATAATTAGTGCTTTTTCTTGATAAAAATCAGCAATAGGTTTGAGTCGCTTTTTAAAAAAAGAAGAATAATGTTCAGAGATGAAACCAAAAAGAGAAAAAGAAGTCAAAAAAACGCCACGACCCGGATTTGTAGTGTCGCTGTTGCTCCGGACAAATCCTGTACTATACACATTGGATTTAGAAGAAAGGCGCCACGACCCGGATTTGAACCGGGAATCCCAAAGGGACAAGCTTTCCAGGCTTGCGCAATACCAGATTATGCGATCGTGGCATAGAATAGTTTGCAATCTAGCTCTGTTTAAAAATGTTATTAGAATAAAAAAATAAGAACAATAAGAAAAAAATAACGATACTTATACCATCTCAATTTCGATATTCAACCCTTCGGGGATGGGAACACGCATAATGAGACGTAATGCTCTTTCATCAACGCCAATATCAATGAGTCGTTTGTGAATTCGCATCTCAAAATGATCCCAAGAAGCCTTTCCCTCTCCACTAGGACTCTTTCGGGTTGTTACTTTGAGCTTCTTGGTTGGTAAGGGAATCGGACCACGAAGTACTACTCCTGTTTTCTCAGCAATATTTTTGATATAATCGCAGGTTTGATTGATTTTATCAATGTCTGAGCTTGCTAACTTAATTCTTGCTTTCTTCTGCTGCATATTGTTTTACCCATGTATAATCATAAACATCCGATTCATGATCCAATTTAAAAAAATAAAGGAAAAAATAACTTAGACTTTCTTTACTAAGTCGATGCATATTCCTGCTGCAACGGTTGAACCAGAGTCACGAACAGCAAAATTTGCCATTTGTGGAAACTCTTCCTTCTTTTCAATAACTAAAGGAACTGTTGGTTTAATCTTTACAATTGCAGCGTCACCATTTCGGATGAAATCCGGCTTTTCTACAACTTCAGGACTGATTTTCTTAACAATCTCCGTTATTTGACAAGCAACTTGACTTGTGTGAATATGGAAAACTGGCGTGTAACCAACCGTGATAACACTTGGATGGTTCAATACAACAATTTGACCAGTAAATTCAGTCACAACACTTGGTGGATTGCTTTCTGCACCGATAACATCGCCACGAGCAAGGTCCTTTTTACCAAAGCCACGAACTGAGATACCTATGTTGTCACCAGGCTGTGCTTGTTGCATTTGTTCGTGATGCATTTCAATAGTTTTACATTCTCCATGAACGCCAGTTCCTTCTCGACCAGGCATTGCAACAACCTTATCGCCAACCTTAAGAATTCCTGTTTCAATTCTTCCTACAGGAACAACACCAATACCAGTGATATTGTATACATCCTGAACAGGCATACGAAGTGGAAGACTAACTGGTTTTTCAGGAACAAATAAATCATTCATTGCATCAAGAAGTGTTGGACCGGAATACCAAGACATGTTTTCGCTCTTCTTAACAACGTTGTCGCCTTTTAATGAAGCAATTGGAATAAACTTAATTTCTTCTGGCTTATAACCAACGGATTTGAGAAGCGTTGAAACTTCTTCTTTTACCGCTTTGAAACGAGCTTCGCTGTAATCTTGCAAATCCATCTTGTTAATTGCAACAATTACTTGTTGTACACCAAGCGTTCTGCTAAGAAAAACATGTTCTTTTGTCTGTGCATTAACACCATCATTAGCTGCAACAACTAAAACACCTGCGTCAGCTTGGGATGCACCCGTAATCATATTCTTTACAAAGTCTCTGTGACCTGGAGCATCAATAATAGTGAAATAATATTTTTCACTCTCAAACTTTTTATGCGCAAGATCAATGGTTACACCACGTTCCTGCTCTTCTTTTAAGTTATCCATAACGTAAGCGAATTCAAAACCGGGTTTTCCAAGCTGTTCTGCTTTTTCTCGCAACTTTCGTAGTTGTTGCTCACTAACATTACCGCTATCAAACAATAATCGTCCAACAGTCGTTGATTTTCCATGGTCAACATGACCAATAAATACCAAATTGATGTGTTCTTTATTACTTGCCATTTTATTATGACCCCCTCTAAGGATTATTATTACAAAGCAAGCCAAATCGGGCTACGCTTTATGCTGTCTGGAAACAGAGTTCATTTATAAAGCTTGCGTTCCAGTTTTACTTAATAAAAAAAAATAAAAAAGACGTTACATGTCTCTATTCGGCCTTATTAAGACCTTTTCGCGAACGAATTTGATTAATGATTTTTTCCTGTAATTCTTCAGGCAAACGCTCAAAAGTTTGATCAACAACGGAACTGCTACCACGACCACCGGTTGCAGAACGCAATTCACTAGCTAAACCAAACATCTCAGCGACAGGAAGTTTTCCTTTTACCGTTACTATTATGCCATCATCATCCATGTCAAGGAGTTGACCACGCTTATTGTTAATAAGCTTTGATAATTCTCCTGTAAACTCGCTAGGAGCTTCAAACTGCAATGTTTGCACAGGCTCATAGAGTACTGGCTTTGCATCTCTCATTGCTCCACGAATACCCTCACGAACAGCAGGATACAATTGAGCGGGACCACGATGGATAGCATCTTCGTGTAATTTTACATCATCAAGCGTAACTTTCACGCCAAAGGAAGGTTCTCCTGCAAGACCGCCACTTCGCATGACATCTTCAAACATGTCAAGCACCATTTCCATAATTTCACCAATGTGCACGATACCTCGCGTACCATCAACAAAAACATTGCCTTTGTAAACATCTTTTATCTTGTCCGCAATTTTCGTATTCCAACCTTCATCAGTAAATTGTTTTCTAAAATCGAGATCTTTTCGTTTTACACGACCTTCCTGAATTTTTCCTGAATGAATTTTCTCAGTAATCTCTGGTTTGAGTGGTTCAACAAAAAAGTACAATTTATTATGCTTGTTAGGTGATTTACCCTCTGACGGCTCGGAATTTTTTCCTGTAACCGTTTCACGATACACAACAACTGGCGGACTCGTTTTTACTTCAACATTTTTTTCTTTTACAATTCTATTCTCAATAATCTCCAAGTGAAGTTCTCCCATACCACTAATAAGATGCTCGCCAGTTTCCTGATTAAGCGTTACCACAATTGATGGGTCTTCTTTAGAGACTTGAATAAGAACTTCAACAAGTTTTGGCAAATCGCTTGGTTTTTTTGCTTCAATAGCCTTTGTAATAACCGGATCAAAAATATGACTAAGGTTTTCAAAAGGTTGTGTTTCTTTATGCGTTGAAACAGTTTCACCAGGAAATGCGCCTTTAAGACCACCAACTCCAATAATGTTTCCTGCAGGAACATCTTCAACAATTTCTTTTTTTGCACCGTTATAAATGTATATTTGTTGCGTACGCAATTCAATATTTGCCTTATGCAAGAAAACAGTGAGACCTTTTTTCATCGTTCCAGAATATAAACGACCCATACAAATTTCTCCAGCTTGAGGATCAACAACAACCTTTGTTACCACAAACATTACTTCTCCGTTTGAATCTGCCGTTGTTAATGCTTTTCCAACAGGACTATCAAGTTCACCCTTCCAAAATTTTTCAACGCGATACGCTGCAGAAGTAACGGGATCAGGATGATGCGTTATTATTGCTCGAAGCAAGACATCATGTAAGGGAGCAACTTTTCCAAGTTTTTTCCACTCATCCCCATCAGTGGTATACGCATCAATAATTTGTTTAAAAGACACACCACTTTTTTTCATGTAAGGAATACTTAATGCCCAATTGTGAAACGCACTACCAAAACAAACACTACCATCTTGTACATTTACTTGCCATTTCTCTCCAAAACCTTCTTCAGCAATATCCATAATAAGCTTGTTTACTGCGTTAATTGTTTTTGTAAAACGTTCCATCATCGCTTCCGGCGTTAATTGCAATTCTTTGATGAGCCTATCAGTTTTATTGATAAACAAAATTGGTTTAACCCGTTCACGAAGCGCTTGTCGAAGCACCGTTTCTGTTTGGGGCATAATACCTTCAACTGCACAACAGACAACAACAGCACCATCAACAGCACGCATAGCACGCGTTACATCACCACCAAAATCAACATGACCTGGCGTATCAATAAGATTAATCAAATAATCTTCTCCTTCAACATGATGCATCATAGAAACAGCAGCACTATCAATTGTTATTCCACGCTCTGCTTCATCATCATGAAAATCTAAAGCAACTGCTTTTCCTGCAAGCTCTTCACTTAACATGCCAGCTCCAGCAAGCAAATTATCTGATAATGTTGTTTTACCGTGATCAATGTGCGCTGCAATTGCAATGTTTCGAATATTCTTTGGGTGTTTCATACCCTCCATAACTCTATCAACCATCTTTGCCATACATATTCACCTTATTGTGTGTGGATTTCATGCACTGTTTTGTAGGAATGCATTTCGTCTTTCGTAAACCATAAATTAATTTCATATTCTGCATCCTTTTCATTAGCTGAAGCATGAATTAAATTACCAACTTTTTTATTATGTTTATTCGCGTACACTTTGCTAATATGAGAAAAATCTCCTCTGATGGTGCCCGGTAATGCTTCAGCGGGGTACGTGTTGCCGACGAGTTTTCTTACTACTTTAATAGCCTGAACACCTTCTAAACACAATGCCATAACGGGACCTTCTGTTAAATAATCTATAAGACTATCAAACACCTTTTGTCCATGTCGCTCTTTCACATCAAAATAATGTTTTGCTGCAAAATCTTTATTTACCCAGACCATCTTGGCTGCAACTATTTTCAGACCCACATCTTCAAATCGTTGAATGATTCTTCCCATAAATCCTCTCATTACCGCATCGGACTTAAGAAGTACCAAAGTTTTCTCAATCATTATTCTTTTTCACCTTTTCATATCAAAAATAATATACAAAATAATAAAATTTAAAATAATAAAAAAATTATTTTCTGTTTTTCTTTGTCGTTTGAAAGAGCTTCGTCCAAGGCGTTACTCTCGCTTTAAAACCACGCTTAATCTGCGCGTTCTGACATTTAGAAGAACAAAAATGAAAGACGCTACCGTCTTTTTTTATGTACATCTTGCCCGTACCAGGCGTGATGGACTTTCCACAAAAATTACAGTTAACCATTGTTTCACCTAAATGTTTCTTCTGCCAGACTTGTTTAATGGTCTTGCTTCAATTTCAGTTTCTCGAAGCATTAACGTGTCGCCAATCTGTATAGGACCACGAACATTACGTCTTAAAATCTTATTCTTATCTCGACCATCAAGCACTTTACAACGAACTTGAATTGCTTCTCCACGAGTGCCTGTTCGACCAACAATTTCTTCAACCGTTGCAGGAACTGCAGATGTAAAAAGCGAACCGCTAGAAGCATCAGCATTCTTTCCAGTTTGTCTTCCTTTGCCGCTTTGTTGTTCTCTTGCCATTTTTCAATACCTAACTTTCTTCCGGTTTAAAATCAGCAATTAGTTTTTTTGCATCACCAGCATCAACAACAGCAATAGCCACACTTGGAACACTAAGACCTGCCGATGTTCCTAATTCTTCACGAGAAGGAACACTTACACAAAGAATCCCCTTTTCTTTTGCGAGCATAGGAATATGCATCGTAATTTCTTTGGGACTAACATCGCTTGCGACCGCCACAAATAATGCTTTGCCACGCTCAATAGCTTTTGTTACTTCATTTGTTCCACGCTTAATTGCGCCAGTTTTTTTTGCAACTTCAATAATTTCATATGCTGCGTCACTCATTTTTTTAACCTCCAATAAGGTTTACTTTGTTTTAACAACTTACGATGTTACAAGATTGTATCATTACTTGAATTAAGAAGAAATTTTCACATTCCTCCATCGGACTCAACCAAAGGTCTTGTCTTCATCTTTCACAGGTACGTTGTGTGGAAAAAAGAAAGCATAAACTCTTTATAAAGATATGCTCTATGTAATAGAGAAAATTACTTTACATCTGGTGTTCTTAAACATTTGCTTGACTAATGTAAACAGTAGGATTGCTACAAAGGAACTCTTTTGTATACTTGCCCAACCATTGTTGCCCAACTATTGATTGCTTTGCAGTTCAAATTACAGTTCTCTTGTTGCGTACTCCATGCTAAATTCTTCGAATGTAGCTTATGCAACAACATAAATAAGAATACAAGGAGTACATAGATTTTCTCATTTTCCAACAAGCTCAAAAAACCACATCATTTAAAAAGAAAAACGTATTCTTGAGCTCTCCCATGAAAAATAATATCCCCCTACAATTAACAAAAAAAGAAATCACTGCTTTTAGCCTAAACGAATTTTTATTACCCATTCCAAAACGTGTTTTTGAAAATTCTATTCAAATCAATCCTAATCTGGCATTAGACATTCTAAAAGATGTAAAAAATGAATGGAAAAAAGATTTTTACTTATATGTTTTTAATCTTCCACCTACATTAAAAAGAAAAGAACTTCAAAGAAAATATTTTGTTGCTCCAAAAAAAATGATACATCAACAGCAACATCAACAGTTAAGAGGAAAAATGCTTAAAGAAAGACAATTCGCATATAAACATCCTGGAAAAATTATTCTTCCTTTGTCATGGAATTATCAAGTAGAACTTGACAAAAATGGATTTGCGCAAATACTTTCCTTAGAAAATCATGGAGCAAATCTTTATCACAATAACAACATCATTTACCCATTTAGTCAACAAAAAATTCCACTGGAAAAATTACTTCTACTTGGAAATAATTCCAAGCCCACAAATCATGCTGTTTTGCCCATCTACTCAAAAAAACAAATAGCAGACCCTGGTGAAGCAATATTCCTTCGTAATTGGGGACTTGTCTATATCAACAAAATCCTTGAAAAAATTCAATAATAAAATTCAGACAAAAAAACAATTCTAAAAAATAACGTCTAAAATAGTTATTAGGTAATTCTTACTAAAAAAAAATATTCAAATAATACAAAATCATCTTAAAAAACTCAGAAGCTTTATATAACAGAAAGGTTGAAAAGAAAAATATGATAACAGCTCCTGTTTGGTTAGTGCATGGCGTAATACTTCTTGCACTTATCATTGGGTCTGTAACCGATTTTAAAAAAAGAGAAGTTCCAGACACCGTCAATTATGGTTTAATGGCTGTTGGTATTGTATCAGGATTAATTCTTAGCATATTAAACAAAAGTATTTGGCCCGCCTTGTCAGCGATAGGCGGTCTAGGCGTTGGTTATCTGATTGGCGCTCTTATGTATTATACAGGACAATGGGGAGGCGGTGATGCCAAAATGCTCATGGGTATTGGAGCAATGCAAGGACTCTTTATTCCTATTTTACACATAAGTCATTTTAAAGAATTATTTTCAGGCACACCAATTTTCATTACTACAACACTCACTATCTTTGTTGCAGGAGCAACATATGGTATTTTATACGCATTCTATTTAGCTCTTAAAGAATGGAAAACGTTTAAACAAGCATTTATTCAAAAAATTAGAGAGCCAAAAATTATGGTGCGAAGATACATTATCACCTCATTAGTTATTGGAGGAATAATTTTTCTTTTACTTATCAAAACTGTTTTATTTAAAATTCTCATAGCACTTTTTATCTTTGCAATCTTTTTCGGCCATTATTTAACTCTTCTTGGAAACGTAATAGAAGAACGGATGATGATAAAACCCATGCATGTGAGTAAACTCACTGAAGGAGAATGGGTACGAAAAGAAGTCAAAATAAATGGCAAAGTTATTTGCGGACCAAAAGACAGACTTGGAATTTCAACAGAACAAATAAAAACATTAAAAAAACATGGTGTAAAAACAGTTCTGGTAAAGAAAGGCATTCCTTTCATTCCCGGATTCCTTCTTGGTTATATCATCATAATAATAACAGGCAATTGGCTAAACATATTATTTCTTCGCTAAATAATTTGAAATCTTTTTTTCAATAGAAAAGGGCAAATTTCCATAGCGAATATTCATTGATTCAAATTCAACCGCGTAAAGCTCAAGATTACTGTTTACATCATCCTTAATTTTGCAAGCATTTTCTAAAGAGTCAATTTTGCGATAAAGCAAATTTATTTGTTGCTGTTGCTCATGTTCTCTTTGGATATACTGTTTTATTTTGACAGAAAGTTTTTTGTTTTCTGAGGATAAAACAACAGATGAATTACTCTTTTGCGAAGTATTCTTTAATCGTATTTGAGAATTTTGAATAGGTGCAAAAGTAGTAGAGGAATGAATATATTTTTGATTATCTGCGACTCTAATTTTCAAAACAGTTTGTTTACTATAATGCTGTTTTTGTTGAGGCATTCTCTTTGCTATGTTAAATCCACCAATAAACATCACACCTGTAGTAATAAGTGCTGCAATCCTCGATTCTTTTCTGATGATAAAACACCTCCAAGCGTTCTAACAACAAAATAGTAAATACTTCAATTTATATTCAACGGAAGAATTCTCGAAAAAAATACGATTACTAAGGTGTTCTTCGAAGACTTTTCAATAAATAATTAACTCGACCATCGTCTGATTCTTCAAGCTCTTTTACAGGTAAAGAAGAAGGTTGAAAAGATTTCTTTATTGCGGAAGGATTCTGCCTTGCCCAAAAAAGTTCATCAACCTTATCTTTTATACTTTTACCAACACTTTCAAGCTGCGAAGGATTAGCAGGAACCGGCTGCCATAAAAAATTAAGACCGTCGTTCTCACTACGAGCAACAACATCCACAACAATGCCTCTACCAAAATCAGAGCAAATAATGTTTGTTCCATGAGCTCCTAAAAGTTCAAAAAGAGCAGTTGCAACAGTTGACGCTCCTTGAAACAAAGCAATAAATGCTTCATCTGATAAATCTTCAAACGAGTTCACATTCTGCACTGGAAGAATTTGCACATGACCTTTACTTGCAGGTGGCTTTGCTAAACGAAAGCGAACAAACTCATCAACAAATAAATCTTCATTCATCAATGCTCCCTCCTTTTTGTGCTTGTTCTTCTTGCGCTTTTAGTTGCTTTGCAAGTTTTTCTAAATTACTGTTTTCAAAAATTGGTTGAACATCTTTTCGCAAAGCGAGTAACTCCTTAAATTTAGCAAGATCCGATAAAAACAAATCTTTTGCCTTCGGTTTTTTCTTAAAATAAGCAAATATTCTTTGTTGTTGTGAATCGGTGCCCTCAGAAATTGGTTTTACTGAGTCATGTAAACCATCGTTTATATTGTCTTTTGAAGTGTCTCTTGAAGTATCTCTTGAAGTATCTTTGGAGATGTCGCTGAGAACATCTTTTGGCGTTGAAATTTCTTGCGTTGCAACTACTTGCTCTTTTGCATCTTCTTTTGATTCATTTTTCAAAGCAATGCCCTGCTCTGTTTTATCAAGAGACTTTAAATTTTCCGACAAAGCATCAATATCAACACCGCGAAACAACTCTTCCACCTGAGTATTTTGTTTAATTAATTCCTTAAATTCTTCAGGATTATTTTTCAAAAGATGTGCAACATCAGGATTATCTTTAATCATCGTTGCAATATGTACTTTTTTTGCTTTCATAATCTGCTCGGGAGAAAGTGAAGATACAGGTATATTGCTTTGAGAAGTCAAAGGTGAAGAGGAAACCTGTTTTTCTTGCCCCACGTTTTTTTGTCCTACCACCTTTTGTGACTGTAACATTGTAGCAAGTTTGTTTTTTAAAACAGATGCAAATTCATCTTGAGCATTAGACAAGGAATCATCTTGCGGAATAATGAAATTGTTTAGATTATCCTCTACTTCTCGAGGAATAATATGAAATAAGAAATGTGGTGATTGCTGACCAGCAACCGCACCATTAGCAATAAAAATTGAAATACCGCTTGCCATCAGAGTTTCTTTTGCTGCACGGGCAAGAATTTTTGTTGTTAAAAAAAGTTTCTTAAATACTAACGGGGGCACCAAAGGCAAAATGGGAATGTGCTCTTTTGGCATAATGAGCATGTGACCTTTACTTGCTGGATTAATATCAAGAATTGCTATAATATCTTCATCTTCATAAATCTTTCTTGAAGGAATTTCTCCTTTTATGATCTTACAAAAAGGACAATTCTGTTTTTGCAACGCAGCAATTTCTTCAGGGCTCATTTGCTCAAGCTCTTCTTGTGATGGCATAGAATGTATTAGAAACTAAAAATATATAAAACTATAGAAAAAATGAGTGTTTTAAAGGAAGAACGAATAAAAAATGATTTGTGAAGAAGAGTATTTCTTATACTGTTACATAAATAAAAAGCGCAGAAACGACCTATACAAAAAGGAAAATTCTATGAATTCGTAACGTTTATAAGGATACAAGTTTTCCATATACTAGAGTTAAAACAAGCAAAAAAAGGTATAGGAAAATAGGAATAAAAGACTCTTTTCTCAGCACAAATACCGCATGAAAAACGATGTGAACATGACAGAAGAAGATGAATATGGAGCAAAAGATATCACTGTTTTAAGTGGTCTTGAAGCTGTACGAAAACGACCAGGCATGTACATAGGGTCAACTGGACCACGAGGATTACATCATCTTGTCTATGAAGTTGTAGATAATTCTATTGATGAAGCAATGACAGGAAATTGTACAAACATCATTACAACACTTAACAAAGATGGATCGATTAGCGTTGTTGATGACGGACGAGGAATTCCAACAGCCATACATTCACAATACAACATTTCAGCAATGGAAGTAGTTATGACAAAGCTACATGCCGGTGGAAAATTTGATAAAAATAGTTATAAGGTTTCAGGGGGACTTCATGGTGTTGGTGTTTCCTGCGTAAATGCACTATCGACAACGCTTATTGCAGAAGTTCATCGCAATGGAAAAATTTATTCTCAAACGTATCATCGAGGAAAACCAACCGCACCAGTAAAGATTATTGGAGAAACAAAAAAACGAGGAACTATCATTACCTTTTATCCAGACCCAGAAATATTTACAGAAACAACAAACTTTTCTTATGACGTTTTAGTCGGACGACTACGAGAACTTGCTTTTCTTAACAAAAGAGTTCGCATTGTACTTGTTGATAAACGAAAAGAAATAGAAAAAAAGAAAGAATTTTATTTTGAAGGAGGCATTAAAAGCTTCGTAGAATATCTAAACAAAAACGCAGAACCAATCAATGGTCTTATCTATCTTGAGAAAAAGAAAGACGAAGTTGAATTAGAAGTTGCGATGCAATACACCACAGGATTTTCAGAAAACTTTTTCTCATTTGTTAACAACATTAACACGTATGAGGGAGGAACTCATGTTAGTGGCTTTAAAACAGCATTAACTCGTGTGTTTAACAGTTATGTTGATAAGAATCTCAATGGTAAAGGAAAAGATATGAAGTTGTCAAGCGAAGACGTGCGAGAAGGACTTACTTGTATTCTGGCCGTTCGCGTACCCGAACCACAATTTGAAGGACAGACAAAAACAAAACTAGGCAATAGTGAAGTAAAAGGCATCGTTGATTCTCTTATCACAAAGGGACTTTCAACCTTTCTTGAGGAAAACCCTAAAGTTGCAAAAGCAATCATTGAAAAAAGTTTCCTTGCCGCAAAAGCAAGAGAAGCAGCACGAAAAGCACGAGAACTCACGAGAAGAAAAACAATTCTTGAGAGTTCAACACTTCCTGGAAAACTAGCAGATTGCTCTGAAAGAGATCCAAGCAAAACAGAAGTATATATTGTTGAAGGAGATAGTGCTGGAGGAAGCGCTAAACAGGGACGTAACAGAGATTTTCAAGCAATACTGCCCCTTCGAGGAAAAATTTTAAATGTTGAAAAAGCAAGACTTGCTAAGATGCTTGCAAACAACGAAATTGTCACTATTATAACTGCACTTGGAACAGGAATAGGTGATGAATTTGTTTTAGAAAAACTTCGTTATCATAAAATTATTATTATGACTGATTCAGATGTTGATGGTAGTCATATTACAACATTACTCTTAACATTTTTCTTTCGATACATGAAAGAACTTATTGAAGCAGGTCATGTATATGTTGCATTGCCACCGCTTTTTAAATTACAAAAAGGAAAGCAAAAAGTATATGTGCTGGATGAAAAAGAACGAGAAACAAAATTGCAAGCAATGGGTGAAGGCGTGAATATACAACGCTATAAAGGTCTTGGTGAGATGAATCCAGAACAACTTTGGGAAACAACAATGAATCCACTCTCAAGAACATTAAAACAAGTCACCATAGAAGATGCTATTGCAGCCGATCACACGTTTTCTATGCTCATGGGCGATGATGTTGAACCTAGGCGCGCATTCATTGAAGAAAACGCAAAACTTGTAAGTAACTTAGATATTTAAATCACTTATAAACAATTCTCGCAAGATTTTTATTTGCAAACACATTCTTCTCTTTTATGAATACAGACTGGTCTGAGGAAGATATTGGGCGATTTGAAGAAGAATATGAAGAAGCAGCTCAGCAAAATGATAAAGAAAAAAATGAATTTGTTAAATCTATCAATCAGAAACTTACACAAGAAGGCACTACCAAAACGTTCACTTTTCTCTACAATAATTCCGAACTAACATTTAACTCATTTTATGACCTTAATAAAAATCAACCTTTAGAATTTGTTACGGTCATGAGATATTTTCTTATCGGCGATAGAATTCGCACCACATACAAAAAAGAAACAGTCACAGGGGTTGTCACAGGAAAAATAAATGATAGTTTCTTATCCGAACTAATCGTTCACACTGATCAAGATCTAGATAAGAATAAAAAAGATCACACCTTATACTGCCCGATTGTGGAAACAAGAGATCCTATTTATTTTGAGAGAGAACCAGAAAATGGCTACAAGAAATACCAACAACGACAGAGACGACAAACAAAAAAAGAACTTATCTTATCCTGGATTGAAAATTACACATTACCATTCTAAGAAAAGGTAGTCAAAAATTCTTAAGTACTAGTAACGATTCTTACGTACTGGTAACGCTACGAAATTGTTAACGAATGCTTAAAAAAAAGAAAATATCCTTTTTGACACATTTCGTTTCACGCAAAGGAATGAAGAAAGAAGTCCTAATCTTTATAAAGAACGAGCTCTTTTCTAGAAAATATGGTGCTTGACAAACTTGGAGAATCACTGCGAAGCAGTTTAGCAAAGATAGGAAAAGGTCTCTTTGTTGATGAAAAAGTAGTTAACGAGCTTGTTAAAGATATCCAACGAGCACTTCTACAATCAGATGTTAACGTTAAACTTGTCTTTAACATAGGTAAAAATATTAAAAGAAGATTCTTGGATGAAAAAACACCCGTAAAACTTTCTAAGAAAGAACATCTTATTAATATCGTCTATGAAGAACTTGTCGTGCTTGTTGGCAAAGGCGACACCACTATTGATGTTACAAAGAAAAAACCATTTATCATCATGCTTGTCGGTCTTTTTGGTAATGGAAAAACAACACTTGCCGGAAAGCTAGGAAAATATTATAAAAAAAGAGGCAGTAAAGTTGCCCTGCTTACAACAGACACGTGGCGACCAGCAGCGTACGAACAACTTAAACAATTAGGAGCACAAATTAATGTACCTGTCTTTGGCAAACCAGAACTTGGTGATCCCACAAAAATCTACAAAACATTCTCTTCTGAACTAGAAAACTATGATTTAGTTATTGTTGATACAGCAGGAAGAGACGCACTTAATAATGAACTCATTAAAGAACTCAATGCTATTACTGCAACCATATCTGCCGATGAAACACTTTTAGTTATCAACGCAGATATAGGACAGAGCGCACAAGCACAAGCACAAGCATTTCATGATACCTGCAATATTACCGGTGTTGTACTTACCAAACTTGATGGAACAGCAAAAGGTGGAGGCGCACTCGTTGCTTGCGCTGTAACAGGAACACCCATAAAATTTATTGGTGTTGGTGAAAAAGTTGATGCTTTAGAAACATTTAAACCAGAAGGATTTATAGGACGCCTCCTTGGCATGGGAGACTTAGAAGCACTTTTAGAAAAAGCTAAAGATGCTATTGATGAAGATCAAGCTCAAGATTTAGGAAGAAAATTTTTGAAAGGAAATTTTAATCTCATCGATTTGTATGAACAAATGAAATCTGTTAAAAAAATGGGCTCTCTTTCAAAACTTGCATCACTTATTCCTGGTTTTAGCAATATGAAAATTCCAAAAGATATGCTTGAAGGACAAGAAGAAAAAATGGGAAGTTGGAAAATTCTTATGGACTCCATGACTAAAGAAGAACTTGAAGAACCAGATATCATTCGAGGAAATCGTTTAGAAAGAATCAGTGAAGGTAGTGGTGTAAAAATTGCCGATCTTCGCCTGCTTTTAAAACAATATAAACAAAGCAAGAAAATGATGAAGATGATGAAAGGCGGTACGGGTAGTGAAAAAGACATGCAAAAAATGATGCAAAAAATGGGAACTAAAACAATTAGAAGATAACGTTCTTTTCAGTTTCGTATTATGTATACTATAATAGATAGAAACAATATATATTAATTCTAAATTAAAAATATACTATTATAAAAGATAGTCAGATGGTGTCCAAAGCATCGCGGTTGTGAAAAGGGTGTGTGAGGTGTGTGTTTTGGAAGTGAGAACATACGTTGCTTGGACACCTCCAACTATATCACTAAAGAGTGGTACTACTATATAAATGTTTCGTTTTGTAACTACTTCTCAGTAGATTATTCGTATTCTTTTTTTAAAGAGAAAAATTTTTAAGTAGTGAATAAAAAAACAATTAATATGCACTACATCATCTCGAAAAAAGATTTCTCTTCATTTATAGCATACTGCAAGAAAGGAAGTAAACAACATCTTAGATACTGAAGAAGATATTTAAAAAGAACCTTCTATTCTCAAACATAATGAAGCTACAAGACTGGCAAAAAGAAGCTTTTCAAACACTTAAAAAACATGACTTTAATGGTGTCATTAAAGTAGCCAGTGGCAAAGGAAAAACCGTACTCGCACTTGCTATCATTGCAGAACTACTACAAGAAAAAACAAATAAAAAAGCAATCGTTATCGTGCCAACAATAAACCTCATGAAACAATGGAGCAATGAAGTTCTCAAATTTTTTCCGAAATTCTCAACATCATTTTATTATGGCACAAAAAAAGATGAAAAAGGAGATATTGTCATTGCAGTTATTAATAGCGCATCTAAATTAGAACTTACTAAAGAATATGCTATTAAAGTTTTAGATGAAGTACACCATTATGGCGCCTCGTTATATCAAAGCATATTCTCATTAGCAACAAAGCACACTATAGGACTTTCAGCAACACCAGAGCGAGAAGATGAAGGAGATTTTGCCATACGTTATGGCGCAGGAAAAATTGTATACACCCTTTCTAACCTGCAAGAACTACGAGAACGATTCAGTCTTTTCACCATTCGTGTTCCTTTCACGTTAGATGAACACCAACGCTACAGTGACTTGCAAAACGAATACTACAAACTCTTGCACATCGCAGGAATAAAAAATAATCAAATAGAATTTTTAGCCCGCAAAGGAAATAAATACGCATTACGAATCCTTAAACTATGGACAGAGCAAACACGACTACGCACCAACGCTAAAAACAAAGTTCCTGTCATCAAACAAATTTTAACAAATGAACAAAACAGCAAAGTAATTATATTCTCAGAAAGCATACCTTTTACAGAACTATTGCACAAAGAAATTCCACAAAGCATCATCGTGCATAGCAAACTCAGCAAAAAAGAAGTCTTAAAACAATTACAACTATTTAAAAAACAAGACAAAGGCGTACTCATTGCTCCTCGCATGATTGATGAAGGATACGATGTTCCCAACGCAAACGTTGCCATCATAGCAAGCTTTACGCGAAACCCTCGCCAAATGATACAACGAGACGGAAGACTCCTTCGCAGAAACGATTATGTTCGTAGATACACACTTCTTATCACCGGCATTGAAGAAGAAAAATTTTTTACCATCCTGCGAAAAACAGGAACAACAGACATTGCATTTGCAGGAGAGTGGCTACGTTACGAAAATGGTTTTATTGATGATAATGAAACCAAAATACATCTGAGGACATTTCTTTCTCATAGTAGCGAGGAACGATTTACGCAATGGCTTTTGAAACGACTGGATATGGCCTCGGCTAAAGAACAACTTGACGCTGATTTTTATCAGATACATCATGACAGTATAGAGCGATTGTTTAGTGAATACCCTGCGCGATGGGCTAACCTCCAACGAAGAGAACAAGCAGCACTTGAAACAAAAAACATTCCGCAACAATACAGCCAAGAAGAAGTTACACTTTTAAAAGAACAATTGCGAAATGTGCGAACAAAGCTCTTTTTGCCAGATGATTTTTTTAGCGCACTCATGCGATATTTAGATAATGAACCAACAGCAATTACTGCAGAAAATAAAAAAGGCATCTTAAGCATAGCAAATCATAAAGAGCGTCCAATCGCGTGGCCAAAAGAACTTTATACCATGCTTCAAGAACTTGCAGAAAAGATATAAAAAGAACTGCTTATTTGTCTTTTTTAGAAAAAATGAATCATTTAAAAGAATACATAAAAAAAGGCTTGCTTGTGGGTTTAGGATGCGTTCTTCTCACTCAACAGGCACAATCTCCAAATTCTACCTTAAGAACCATTCCTAAACAAAAAACGTTTATTCTTAATCCTTTCAAAACACCACAAGGCCAAGCAGCGTATGCACAGCACACAAACCCCAACCTTACAACAATTTATTTGCAACAAGCAATTACTTTTGCGAAAGCCAAGTATCAGGAAGAACAAAAAATACTTGCTGCAAACCCCTTAGAAATTATCATCATGAGAAATCCTTCACCAACAGAAAGCATGTTACAAGAAAACACAAAAAAACGGCTACTTAACGAATTTACCCATATAGGAAGTCAAGTACTTAATCCACAAAGCAAACATTATGATGCAACCGTAGAAAAATTTAAACTTAAAAAAGAAGACTGCACAACATATGTTTTAGAAGCACTTGCAAAAACAAGCCAGGACACCATGTATCAACAAATATACAAAAAATATGTAGCAGGAAAGTTTGACGTTACTGCCTTTCCAAAAATATTTTCTTCTTATCTGCACGAGCATGGTTATGCAACAATATACATTGCTAAAAATACAACCAGTACAAAAATAAGTGAACGGTATTCTAATGGCTCAAGAAGAGGAGGCCTTACAAAATACAAAATGAGAAGAGTAAGAAATGGCACGTATTATGCGCCCATTGACTACGTTATTACAGATGAAGACTTAGAAGAACCTGCCACCAAAGCATTCATACAAACCACGCCAAAAATTGTTACGGTGCATGATGACTACCACATGGGCTTTGATGATTACGGAACATTTTATGAAGCACATCGAAACAATACGCCTACACTAGAGAACGTCTATGAAAAAAGTGATTTTTACAAAGGACTTTTACAAGAAGGAACACGCAACTGGAAAAACGCTGTACTCTTTGTTCCAAGAGACCGTTTAAATGAATTTCTAGCAACCAGAATACAATAAATATTCCTAAAAAAACATATAAAAAAGAAATGGATAATCACAAAGAAAAAAATAACTAAACTAAAGAAAAAAAATCTTGTAAAAAAATACGTCATTTATTTTTTTACTTTTTCATCAACAACTTCTGGTTTCATCGTTGGAAAAAAGATAACATCTCTAATAGATTCTTGACCGAGCAAGAGCATCATCATTCTATCAATACCAATACCAATACCGCCTGTTGGTGGCATGCCCGTCTCGATAGCGTCCAAGAAATCTTCATCTAAAGGATTGGCTTCCTCATCACCAGCATTCAAGAGTCGTTGTTGCTCCTCTAAAAGTCTTCGTTGCTCAACAGGGTCATTAAGTTCGCTATATGCATTACCAAGTTCCATACCCATACAAAAAGGTTCAAAACGCTCAATTAAACGTTCATCGCCTGAACGAAGTTTTTTGCAAAGCGGTGTTGATTCTCTTGGATGATCAATAACAAAGGTTGGATTGATAAACTTGTCCTCACAGAAATGTTCAAAAATGGCTAAGACCAAATTACCCCATGTTTTTTCTTTGTCAAAATCAATAAGATTCTTTTCAACAACATTCTGTAATTCATCAACAGACATGGAGCTCGCGTCAATATTTGCAAACTCTTTAATAGCATTAAGCATGGTTACTTTTTTCCAAGGTTTTGCAACATCAATCTTTTGACCTTTAAACAAAATTTCTGTTGTACCCAAAACTTTTCTTGCAACATAATCATACATTGATTCCATTAAATCCATCATACCATTATAATCAGTGTAAGCTTGATATGCTTCAAGCATGGTAAACTCAGGATTATGCGTTGTATCAATACCTTCGTTACGAAAGTTCTTATTAATATCAAAAACTCGCTCAAAGCCACCAACAATAAGACGCTTCAAATAAAGTTCTGGACTAATACGCAAATACATGTCCATATCCAAATCATTATGATGCGTGATGAAAGGTTTTGCTGCAGCACCACCATACTGCGTTTGTAAAATAGGTGTTTCCACTTCAACAAAACTACGCGAAATCATAAACTCACGAATAGCACGCATTATCAATATCCGCTTAGTAAAAACATCCTTGCTCTCCTCGTTCATAATCAAGTCAAGATGACGTTTACGGTATTTTAGCTCCGTATCCTTAAGACCATGAAATTTTTCAGGAAGAGGTCTTATTGCTTTACAAAGCAAAGTTACTTTTTTAGCATACACAGTGATTTCTCCCGTTTTTGTCGTGAAAATAGTCCCTTCTACACCTAAAAAATCACCCATATCCAGCTTTCGTATAACAAAATAATTATCCTCGCCCACATCATCAAAACGTACATACACTTGAATTTTACCAACATCATCCTGAAGTGTTAAAAATGTTGCCTTACCCATTTTACGCAGGAGAACAACACGACCAGCAACACTCATCTTTGCAGATGTTTTAGATTCAGGAGGAAGATCTTTATGTTCCTCTTTAATAGCAAGAGATTTTACTGAAGGAGCAAAAGAATAAGGATACGGTTCAATATCTGCTTCTTTGAGCTCTGCAATTTTTCGCATGCGTTCCTGAATTAAACGATTGTCTGTAGCCATATAATTACCGTAAAAAGAGCTCTGTTTTATTAAGGTTTGCAAAAAAAACTATCCAGAAAGAAGATTTTTGTAGAATACTAAAGCGATGAAGCAGTAAAGATTCTTGCATTTCTTGATGAACACTGCATAAATCGTACGTAATAGAACCATACACCAAGCGTAGCATACTTTTTTATACTTCTCTGGACAGAGCCAAAAAAATAAGCTTCTGGCAAAATTAAAGCTCTCTAACTAAGCTCTTAGGTTAACTCTCATTTCGAGTAAAAGTCCCTTCAAATTCTAAGTTAATTCAGTCTATAAATTAAAAATTAATTCATTAAGTTCATCAGGAGGTTGAACAAACATTGCAATAACTGTGTTTTCCATAGTAATCACTTTAGTTGTTTATATAATCTAAAAGCTTCTTTGAATAAAAGTTTAACTTCTTCATGGAAATCAAATTTTTCTACTTCGTCCTCAGTCATCCATTTATAGTCATCAACTTCTTCTTCTTGAATAGTGACCAGATCATTTTCTGCTTCAGCCAAATAATCGAATCCAGTAAAACTCTTAGATATTTTTACAGAAAATGGAGGAACTTCTCGTCCTACGCGTTCATTAAATATAGATATAAAGGGATTAAGTATTTTTACGTTCAGATTTGTTTCCTCCTTAATTTCTCGAATCAAACCTTGAGTAGTTGTTTCTCCTTCTTCAATATGACCACCAACATGCATCCATAAACCAGATTTCTTGTGTTTGATTATAAGTATTCTATTTTTATAAAAAATACAAGCGGTTGCAGTTACTTCCATAGTTAAAAAATAGTTTTAAACTTTATTAATTTAACCAAAAAGAGCTTTTAATAAAGAAATGGAGCCCCCGGTGGGAGTTGAACCCACGACCTCCTGATATCATGTCAAAGAAAACGATGCTCGTCTTCCCGTTACAAGTCAGGTGCTATAGCCACTAAGCCACGGAGGCAAAAGAACAGCAAAAAACTGATCTCTCTTTCAGAAAACAGCTTTTCATTTAAAAAGGTTTTCTAAAGGGCCTGTAATGAGAACTTATAAAAAATCACAAAGAAAGGTTTCTTATGGTAAATTATTAAGTACTTGGATACCTCTCGTATAAACATAATTCTCAAGCTTTGTCGTGAATAAATGATGCTTATCACGAGTAAGAATATCTGCCTTTAATTGCAAAGCAACAACAAGCAAAATGACATCGGACGGGTCTGGAACTACAGTAAGTAATTCGGAATCGAAAGATTTTATAAAATCTCGTTCTGCTTCAGGATTTCCCGGACTTACAGGAACTTCATAATAAAATAGTCGTAAACCATTCTTTGCTGTCTTTCTAAAACGCTCGCGAACCTCTTCATTAACATCGTGACGATGAAAAAAAAATTCTTCAGCTGTAAAACTTGTCAACACAACAATGTATTCGTTGCATGTTTCCACAAATGCTTTTTCGTGTTGATGCTCAAAAAGATAATATAAAAAACACGTATCCACTACAAAATCAATTGGTCCGGATTCATATTTCGGCAATATCTTAACGAGTTCTTTCATTTACACACCCAGTCCTATTAAAAATATTGTTGCAACAACAAAGCCAATCGTTAAACCCCACACAACATCTTTGGGCGTATGACCTCTACTCACAATAACATCTTTTGAATATTTCTTTGGTACAATTTTTTTTAAAACTTGCGCATTTACTCCTTCAGCAAAGCGAACACCAACAGCATCACGAAGTACAATTGCAGTGAGTGCAAATGCAAGGACAAAAAAAGAAGTAAAACCATTCCAAAAAAAGATCATTGTTAGAAGCGTCATTAATGGCGCTAAGTGAGAACTTGGTCCTCCGCCTGTATGCCAGAACAATTCAATAAAACTCTTCGGTTTTGCAACAAATATCTTAGAGAATTGCGCAATAAACCATGAAACAAAAAGCGCAATGAAAAGCACGAACCCTTCATTAAACCAACTTATATACCCAAACACCATTATGCTATCCTCCTAAAAAATAAATTAAATACTATCCATTCTATACAAAGAAAAATAAACGCAGTTAAAAGAGCATATCTGTCAAGTGGCACAACTATTTTTCCACTATGTGCGCGAGTATTAAATCCTTCCAAATAAGTTGTTAACTCATTTGTTGTTTTTGGAAAAATAGCTTCTCCACCTGTCTCATTAGCCATATAAAAAAGCGTTTTTTTATCAATACTAGAGGTTAAATTAAAATCTACAGGAACATAACCAAGAGGTGCATTTTCTGTTCCTAAACCAATAGGAAAAATAACAATATCATGATCTTTTGCATAGCGAGTTACGTCTTTTATACTGCTATCCAAATAACCTCCTGCTGTATCAACACCATCAGTAATAAGTATAACTGCTTTTCCTCGCTCATTGTTTGTAAAAAGGTTTGCAGCAGTAATTATAGCTCCTGAAATATCCGTTCCACTCATACGAGAAATATTAATAGAAGCAATTTTTAAACGAAGAGGCAAGACCTCATCAGTCAAAGGGCTTCTTACGTATGTAACGCCTGCAAAGGTTACTAATCCTACCTGAGTATTTGTGTGCAACGTATCTAAAAATGATAGGCCTGCGTTTTTAGCTGCTTCTAAACGAGTTGGAGAAATGTCTGAGGATGACATAGAAGATGATGTGTCAATTGCCAACACATAATCAAAATCATTTCGCGTACCCGTATGATAAAAAGTAGTTTGTGCTACTACTAAAATCATCGCTAAAAGAACAATGAAGCGGATAAAAAAAATAATAAGATTTTTTGTTACTAAACGCTCTCCTGCAATTCTCTTTAAGGCAATAAAATTTGCAAAACGCATTGCCTTATCTTGATTTCTCTTAAGAAAATAAAAATGAGACATGACATATAAAGGAAGAAGCACAGCTAACCAAAGCAACAGAGGTCGTCCGAAATGAAATCCCATCGTCATATTATTATACCTGTGCGTGCGTATTAAAAAATTTTCTTAATGCTTCTGCAAAAGGAGTGCCGTTCTCTAACAAGAGACAACTGCTCTTGAATTTTTTAAAAACCTTTATAATATGTTTTTCTTGCTCAATATTTCTTTTTTTATACTCTTGAAAAAAATTAAATGCATCAATATACATCGTTTTTTTACCATTCGGATCTTTAACACTATACTGTCCTCCAAAACGAGGAAGTTCTCTATCACGAGGATCCTTAATTATGACACCATACAATTGATGACGCGTTGAAAGCAAAGAAATATATCGTTCCCAATCAGCAGGAAAATCTAAAAAATCAGAAATAATGATAATTACAGCTCTGTCTTTAAGCATGGAATTCATTTCAAGAAGCGATTTTTTTAAATTTCGAATACCACCATAATTATTTTTGTTGCCAAGAACTTTCTCAAAACGTTTCTTCATACCTTTACCAAAACCAGGAGGAATAGCAGCAACTACATCATGACTAAACATGAAAAGACCAACAGCATCTCCGGTTTGCGACGCTGCTTCAGAAAGAGTAAACGCTAACTCCGCAGCATATTCTGCCTTTAATTTCGGCTCTTTGGTTGAGGTAAAAAGCATACTATTGGAAACATCCAAAAAAAAAACAACCTTAAAGTTTTTGAATTCTTCAAACTCTCTTACTAAAACACTTTTTGAACGAAGTGATGCTTTCCAATCAATAAGTGATGCATCATCACTGTACGTATAAGGACGATACCCAGTAAATTCTAAGCCTCTTCCCTTAAAAACAGTTGCCCAATTACCTTCGACTGCTTGCGACAAAATCTCTCGACGTCCACTAACATTTACTCTGGTGTGACGTTCGGAGAGGTCAACATTGAGTTCTTGAATTGGCATCGCCTCATTACCTCTACAGAATCGGAACTTTTTGTAATAACTCTTTTATGAGATCGTCCTGCTGAATATTTTCTGCCTGACCTTCAAAATTAAGAAGAATCCTGTGACGAAGAATACTTGGCGCAATTTCTTTAACATCTTTTGGCATAACATACGTGCGACCACGAACAAGCGCATGAGCCTTTGCACCAATGAATAAACTAATACTTCCACGAGGCGATGCACCATACTCAACATATTTTTGACACGTTTCAAGACCATATTTTTTTGGGTTACGCGTCGCATCAATAAGACGAATAATATATTTTTTTATCTTCTCATTAATATAAACACTTTTTACTAATTGCTGTACTTCTAAAATATCATTTTCTGAAAGAACAGGTTGCAAATTAAAAGAATCAAAATTCTGAAGCGTCATATTAATATCTAAAACCTTTTCTTCTGCTTCAAAATCAGGGTAACCCATCAGCAATTTAAATAAGAACCTGTCCAGTTGCGCTTCAGGCAAGCGATACGTACCAAGGTTTTCAACAGGGTTTTGCGTTGCCATAACAAAAAAGGGCATGGGAAGCGCGAATGTTTCTTTACCTATTGTTACTTGACGCTCCTGCATTGCTTCAAGAAGAGCTGATTGAACCTTTGGAGGGGAACGGTTAATTTCATCACCAAGAACAAAATTTGCAAAAACAGGGCCTTTAACCGTAAAAAAACCCTTGCCTTCCTCATAGGTTGTCACGCCAACAATATCGGTTGGCAAAAGATCAGGAGTAAACTGAATACGCGAGTACGTACAACCAATAACACTAGAGATTGCTCGCACGAGAAGTGTTTTTCCAATACCAGGAACGCCTTCTAAGAGAACGTGACCATTTGCTACGAGTGCTTCAACAAGCATGCTGACAATTTCTTCTTGACCAATAACCGCTTTAGCAATCTCTTTTTTCGCTTCAGTAAGCCTCTCAAAGAAAAATGTGATACGTTTAGAAATTTCCTTATCTACAAAATTCTCTTCCTTTGGCATAGAGCATATTAAAAGTTGAGTATATAAATAAGTTACGACACAACTCAAGAAGTGTAACAACTTAAAATGGGCATAATCTTTATAAACTCCTTTAGCCCTGTTCAACTCAATGGTAAAAGAGGATGAGGTAGTGGTAACTAAAAAAGTAGATTTGCATCAACTTCATCTTGTTACACATCAAAAAATTGATTTGGCAGAACAGAAAAAAAGCATTACTGAACGAGAAGTTTATCTTATTGCAAAAGAATTCTTCAAAGACCTTTTAGAGCTCAATTACGAATTTACTCACGATGAACTCATTGATGAATTACGTAAAACGTATTTAGACAAGGAAAGCTTTGACAAACTTGAAAATTTTATTCTTCTTATGGGCCAAATCGAGTACAGCAAAAGAAAGTTTAGCCAAGAAGAGCTTAAAGTCATGCTAAAAGAAATGAGGGGATTAGTTGATCATCTCATCCAACACCATCAAAAAAAGATGTCTTTCTTTGATAAAATTATTCTCAGTATTAATCCAAAGCATAAAAAAACTTTAGATTATGAAACGAGTTCGCTTAAACAACTCGAAGAAAAAATTGACACTGAGGAAGAAATTGTTGATGAAAAACTCATTGAGTCTCTTCGTAAACTTATTACTGATGCTGAAAAACAACAAGATAAACAAAAAGCAAAAGCAATATATGAAGAAGTAAAAAAAACATACGACTTATTAAACAATACAGAAAAAAAGCACATTTACTCTGAACTTGTACATGCAGCAGAACTTATTAAGCAAATGCCAGAAACATCTTCTTTTTCAAAGGGAAAAAACGAAGAAAAGAGTAACGAGTTTGAAAAAGACGAAGAAGATAACAAGAGTGGAGAAACACTCCAAGACAAAGAAAAAAATCTAGTAAAAAAAGAACCATCAAAAAAGAAAGAAAAAAAGATAGAACAAAAAGAAAAAGATGTTCTTGACAAAACAAAGGAAATAACAAATAAGAATAGTACTGAAAAAAAAGAAAAAGCTTCCAAAGAAAATGTCCCTTCAAACATAGCTAAAAAAAGCAAGGAAGAAAAAGAAGAAATTGCTTCTTCTCTAATAAAAGAACCCTTATTTGAAGAACCTGAAGAGGAAATAAAAGAAGAACCAACAACATCAAAAAAAGATATGAACATGTGGACCGCTGATCATGACGAACAATTCCCTGAAATCACAAAAGACTCTCCCTTTACAAAAGAAGATGAAATCGTGCCAGAAGAAGTAAAAGAGGAAAACGATGAAAAAGAAGACATAATGCAACTCATTCCTGATTTACCAGAAGAAGAATCCGAAAAAGAAACCATCATACTCAAACCGAAAGCAATAAAAGAAGAAAAACAAGAGAACAAAAAAAAAGGAAAAAGTAAGCAAAGAAAAAGTTAAAAAAAACGTTATAAAAAAACTGCTGTAAAAAAAACAAAGAAAAAGAAAAAAGAAAAAGCGACAAACAGCCAAGCAAGAAAGTAACTACAATTAAAAAGAAAAATACAAGTAAGAGCAAACCAAATATTAAAAAAGCAAAGCCAGATGCTAAAAAAGTAACAAAAAGTATTGTCCAGAAAAAAACTTTACCCTCTAAAGAAAAAAAATAAAAGAAAAACTAAATTTTCTTCAAGTGAAACTTTGTGAATATTCCAATACCAACTGCTCCAATGATAAGAATTAAAAGGACAGTAATAAGAGCGCGAACATTAACCAATGCATTCGTATACAAACCAAGCTTTCCTAAAAATGATTCTGGGTTTGTATTTTGTGGCTTATTGGCAGTATTTATCAAGTATTTACAACCTTTAATAACATCGTTAACTACTTGTAAAGAATCCTTAGCGTTTGCTTGAGAATTTTTCTCTGCCTTATCTAAAAGTTCGTTAAGTTCTTGACATTCAGGATTATCACTAAGTAAATCTCTTGCAAAACCAATCATCGATTTAACAGATTGAGAGTCTTCTTTTCCTTTTTCTAAAGCATTAACATAAATAATAGTTGTGTCCGTAAATTTTAAGGAATCAATAACTGCACTAATATTTATCTCAAAAGGAGCATCTAAACGATAATGACGCAAGGTTAAATTAACTTGAACTTCAGAATTAACCGCTAAAGAAGAAATATCCTTTGTAGAAAACTGATGCTCCAAACCAGCAATTGAAGCATTTGCACTTAAATGAATTCCTGTTAATGTTTTTTCCCATGAGTTTTTTATTTTTAGAGGTACAATCACCGTACCATTTTCATAAATAGTTGTTATTCCAGGGATAATAAGCTGAAACTCTTTAGGAACATTGACGTCTTCTTGCAACGGAATAACAACTCGTTTTTGCACGATAACTGTGTTCGTGTTAGAGTTCGTATTATCATTTCCAGAATCCAAACTTAAAATATCAATTTGAATGGTGTTTGATGCAACGGTTAAACCGTCAGGGTCAGTAGTGATAAAATTTGTATAACACGTACCTACAGTGGTTGGTGTAAGAAGCAAATTCCCTCCACTAAAAGCAAACGTTGCATAAGCTCCACAACCACCAGAATCATTAACACTAAAACTTAATGTGTTTGTTTCATTATCATCCAATTCTAAATTATTATTAAAATCATCATCAGGATCAATAAAAACAATATTTGCGGGAGATGAAAGACGAAAGAAATCAACAAAGTTTTGTGGACCTGCAATAGAACTATTATCTGCTGCAGTAAGATTTGCTAAAGAATGAATAAAAAGAGGTTGTTGATCTGTATCCTGCACCACCACGTGCCATTGGTAAGAATCATAACTGTAAAGATCATCACTCACATTTACGAGAACTGTTCGTGAGCCACTTGAAAAATAATCAAAAGATTTTACAAAAGACTTACTTGAAATATAATTAGAACTTTTTTCTTTAGATCCTTCATAAAGCCAAGAAAGCGTTAAATTCTGTAAAGCAGAATCAGGATCTGTTGCGGAAATTTCAAAAGTTAAGCTAGATCCTTCTGAAACATACACCGTTTCAGGAGAAGGATGCGTACTTGTTGAAACTAAAGCATTAACTGTGGTGTTAACGCCTGTATGATAAGGCCTTATTTGCGTAATATTTGGAGGAATGCTTGGTTCATACACCGTAAAATTGACTTGCTCTGTATCACTACCTCCTTTACCATCACTTACCGTAAAGTTAACCGTATGATTACCAAGATGCGTACTATTTGGATAAAAAGAAAGTAAAGCCGAACGCTTTGAAACCTTAGTAAGATTAAAATTTGCAGTAATATTAGAACCAACAGGCAAAGAGTAAGAAAATGTTAAGTTGTTTAAGTCATAATATAAATCATCATCAATTGCATAAATATATTTTTTAAAGAGCCTATTTTTTACCATTGGAAAAAGAACAATAGGATCGGCAACTGCAACGTTATCATTATCATCAAGCAGAGGATTATCATTTACATTAGTAATATTGAACGTCATGCTTCCCAACGTAGTCATGGAAAAAAGATCTTTAAACGTTACATTGAGCTGATAAAGACCAACTTGAGAATCATTGGCCGTGATGTTAAAGCGATACTCCAAGCTTGTCGAATTAAAAGTAATATAGTGTACAAACAATGAGCGAACCTGCTCATCAGTATACGTTATTTTATTATTCGTATCATACGTAAATGAACCATTAATAATTGCAGGAGGAGTATAGACAAGGGAAAACAACGTATAATTGAAAATATTAGCTTCTGCATCATCAGCAATCAAATACTTAATACAAGCAATGTCTTCTAGACAAGAACTATTATCTAATGTTCTTATCACTGGAGCAGAATTATTTATAATAGTTATATTGATAGTTTTGTTTACTGATAAGCCCGCAGCATCAGTTACAACAACAAGAAAAGAATGGTTGCCAATATAAGCATCATCCATGCTTGCTAGTGAAGAAATCAAGCCATTAGAACGATTAATCTTAAATTTTGTTGGGTCTTCACCAAACAAAGAATAATTCCAAGAATCACCTTCATACGTTGCATTATCAATATCTGTCGCATTTACACGATAAGAAAAGACGAGACCTTTTGCTGAAGAAACATTATGAATGTTGTAGTGATACCCATTTTTAGAATAGTAACTATTGTTATAAATCGTTGGAGGATCGTTTGTATTTGTAATATTGAACGTGAAATTAGCATAAGAATTCTCTTTGCCATCAGTTGCTGTAATGGTAACATTGCGACATTCTACAAAATCATTGGGAATAAAACTAGGCGCGCTAGAAAAACTCACATTAACAAGAGCAGTTGCATTTTGAGCGCCCGTACCATTAAAAAGTGTCGTTATTACCCAAGGATTTTTATCACAAGTTGCAGAAGCTATAGAAAAATTAATAGCATCAAGAATATCAATATCGCTCGCGTTCACATAAAAAAGAAAGTTTGATGATTGATTTTGTATTCCACTTGAAGTTAATGAACTATTGTAAGTAAAATAAGGAATATGATTAATAGAAGTAATTGTTAAATTAAAATTGGTGAACGTATAATTAATGCCATCAGTGACATTTGCAGCAATAGTGTGCAAACCGACATCACCAAACACAGGAATAAAAGATGCAAAGCCAGATGTGTTCATATTAATAAAAGACTCATTTGCAGCAAACACTAGAGAATCATTTTCCTGATCTGAAGCAGATAATGAAAAGTTACACCAAGATTGTTCCTCACATGTAAAACTTAAAGGACCATCAAATTCAGGCAAATCATCAACGGCAATAACTTCAAAATTAATATTTAAACCACTCCATACTGTACCGTCATACGCCAGCAGAGAAACCGTGTGATTACCAACTTTTGTTTCATCGGGCAGAGTAAATGAAATTAAACCAGAATTTGCAATGGTGAATAAATTCTCATCATTATACAAACTGGAATTCAAGTCTGGAGAAATCCAAGCGAGAATGGAATCTGAATCAGGATCTGTTGCCGTTGCCATTAAAGAAAAAAGACTATCTTCATAGACTGTTTGATTAGTCGTTGGAAAAGTTACTATGGGAGGAGAATTTCGAATGGTAACTGCAGAAGAATTCGTATAATTAGTTGCTGACTCGTTATACAAACTCACTTGACAAAGCCAATTTTCATCTTTTGTCGTTGCAGAGGAAGCTACACTACTTGACGTTGTCAAAACTCCTGAAGAAACAATCATTGAATCATCACTAAAAGTGTACTGATGCCATGAACCATCATTATAAAACCAAGTAATATTAGCATGCAACGTTCCATTGCCTAAGGGAGTGAACTGACAAGCCAAAGAATCAACACTAGAAGCGTTATTAGGAAGCACAACGGGTAGCGTAGAGAAGCTTACACTAAGAACAGAAGGCAAAACAAGAAGCAAAGCTAAAAACAAGAGAAAAACCTGCCATTTTACCATTCCTTTTCGCACTAGGTCACACCCTTTTTCAAAAGAGAATAGCGGAGAATTTCTTTATAAAGGTTCTGTTCGCGGATTGTTACCTCAAATGATTTTAGCACTTGCTTGAAGATACATAAAGCGGGAAAAGTAATACGTTTTTAGCGATAAAGGTTCTTCTCGCGGTAAAAATTTCTTTGCAAAGCAAAGAATAAACCTTCCTAGCGCAAAATTTTATTTCTTGAGACAACGCCGTTTGTTGTTAAACAGGTTAAAACAAAGGATTATTTATAAATAAACTTTATATATAACAAGTAGTTTCCTTTTTATAGATAGTTCTTGGTGATGAACATGGATTTTAGTCTCTCAGAAAAATACGAACTCATTGGCAAAGAAGGTCAAAAACAACTCCATAAAAAAACAGTTACCATAATTGGACTGGGAGGAGTTGGGTCAGCAGTTGCTCAAATTCTAGTCCGAAGCAACATTAATTTGCGACTTATTGATAAAGAAAGAATAATCTCAGCAGATGTTCCTCGACAAAACCTCTATGTTGCAGAGGATGAAAACAAGTTTAAAGCAAAACAAGCAAAAAAACGATTAGAAGAAATAAATAAAGAAGTAAAAATAAAAACATTTCATGAAGAATTAGTACAAGAAAACAGATTTTTACTGAATGCAGATCTTATCATTGATGTAAGCAACGACATGAAAACCAGCCTTCTTATTAACGATTACGCTTTACAAAAAAGAATACCGCTCATTATGGCAAACTATGCAGGCGAGAAAGGACATGTTTTGATTGTAGAACGATTACAAAACAAAAAAGGACCTTGTGTTGCCTGTTTACAAAAAAAACTGCAATTACTAACTCATGAGAGTGTAGGCGTTTATCCGCCAACAGCAACTGTTATGGCAGGACTTGTAGCAAACGCAGCAATAAAAAATCTTCTTGACTATAAAAATGTGCAAACATTACTTGATGTAGATATCGTGCTTACAGAAATAAAACATAAGACAGTGGAAAAAGATAAGAATTGCACACACTGTAAAGGATTATAAAAAATGAATTTTGAAGCACAACTTAGAAAAGTGCGTCAAAGACTCTTAGGTTGCGAGCGTCCACTCTTTCTCTTTGATGATGACCCAGATGGACTTTGTTCTTTTCTTCTTCTCTATCGAATGACCCGAACGGGAAAAGGAATGCCATTAAAAGGAGCAACACTTGATGAGCATTTCGCAAACAGAGTTAATGAATATCAACCAGACCTTGTTGTTATATTAGATAAACCTGAAGTAAAACAAGAATTTATTGATGCTGTACATACTGATATCATTTGGATAGATCATCACGAACCACAACAGCCAAAAAAAGTTTTGTATGTTAATCCGCGAAGCAAAACAAAAGAAAATAATCTACCCACCAGTTTGTTAGCATATCGTGTAGCACAACAAGATGCATGGATAGCACTTGTGGGTATTGTCTCTGACTGGCAACTACCACCACAAGATATCTGGGATGAAGCATTAAAAACGTTTCCTGAAATCTTAGCAAAAACAACCCCTAATGCACCAACAGCCCTGCATCACACACCAGCAGGAACATTATCCAGAATATTCTCCTTTAATCTTAAAGGACGAGTTAGTGACGTCTTAGCATCAATGAAAATACTCACGAGAATCAAAGAACCACAAGAACTATTAGAAAAAAAGCACGCACAAGCAAAACTAGTAATAAGACGCTATGAACAACTCAACGCACAATACGAAGAAATAAAAAAAGAAATATCCATCAATCAAGAAGACCCCCTTATTCTCTTTACATACTCCAAAGAACGAAACAGCTTTACCAGAGATTTATCAAACGAGCTTCTTGCCAGTCACCCTTCAAAACTTATTATCATAGGAAGAGCAAGTAACAATAGCTATAAATGCAGTCTGCGAAGCAGTACACTTCCCGTTGAGAAAATATTATCAGAAGTTCTCATGATAACAGGCGGAACTGGTGGAGGACACGAACATGCCTGCGGAGCAGTCATACCAACACAGGTTTTTGATGAATTTGTAAAACTCATGCGAGAAAAAGCAAGAGAATACAAAAAGAAGACATAAGCTTTTTAAAGACAGTATCTCTTCGAAGAATTACGCCTCCGTGGCTCAGTGGTAGAGTACCACATTGGTAATGTGGGGGTCGCGGGTTCAACTCCCGCCGGAGGCTTTGTATCTTTTCGTCCAGTTTTTAGGAGAGTTCTTTTTTCTATGTTTGAAGAAGATTTATATTTTTCAAGACTGATATTGATAATTTATCTTGCTAGCTTATTTTTTTTGAAAAAAAATAAGAAACGTTAAATGACCGTTATGTATAGTCTTAAAATTCTAATTAATAGAAACAAAGGAGATTTTGAAATTAAATAAGATTTTTCTTTTTTAAAAATATTGTAGAATTCTTTCTCTTAATTGTTCAATTTTTTCTAAATTTAATATTTGTCAAAAAATTATATTTTAAGATCTAATTCATCATTTATAATCCATCCAGAATCAGTTTTTATCATCAATTGTATTTGATTTACAGGCACTTTAAGTTTTATTTGTTTAGGCCAATCATTTTTCAATAAATTAAATTTGTCAATATCAACATCATCTTCTGCAAGAGATAAATAAGGAATATGATATTCTTTTACATAAGGAGACCCATAAGTTTTAACCAATAACTGTTGATCCAAATTTATTTCTTCAAATAATAATTTTTTTCTAACCCCAGGTAATTTATATTGCAATGATAAATCAATAAGAACACTATGTAATTCTTTAAATGAAGAATTTTCTTCAAAATCAAGCAGGATCATTTTTGGACTTGAAAAAATAACTTATTGATTTAGAATAAATCGAAAATTTAGAAAGTTGTTTTAACTTCGCGCGTCAAGCAGCTACAAATAAGTCATAGTTTTCAGTTTTAAATCAAGAAACTATAGTTGTGTGTGAAGGAAGTTTTAAAGATGCTTTAGATTGTAATTTATTTGAATGATCTAACTGCATTTTTTCAAAAAAAGTTTTATCCTCAGGAATTAAACACACAACAACTGTTTTCATGAAGTTATTAATAACTATAAATTTAAAAATGTTTCATTTTCTAAATTATTTTAAATATATCCTTTAAGTACTCAATTTTAGTTACAGCACAATTTTTTTGTAAATCTTTTTAAATAAAGGGTTTTTTTAGTATACTATATAGGTGATATACATGAACGTAGAAGATCGTTTGGAATTAATTAGACAAGTAGGTGAAGAGATTATTGGAGAGGACGACTTATTAGAGCTTCTCAAACAAAAAGAATATCTTGTAGCTTATGACGGTTTTGAGCCAAGCGGACGGATACATATTGCTCAAGGTTTACTTAGAGCAATAAATGTAAATAAACTAACTAGTGCTGGTGTGAAGTTCAAGTTTTGGGTTGCAGATTGGTTCGCTTTAATGAATAATAAACTAGGTGGTGATTTAGATAAAATTAGAACAGTTGGTAAGTATTTCATTGAAGTATGGAAAGCATCCGGAATGAATATGGAACATGTTGAATTCTTGTGGGCTTCAGAAAATATGGATCAAGAATATTGGTTACGTGTTATTCGAATTGGTAATCTAAATACTGTAACAAGAATTACTAGATGCGCACAAATAATGGGAAGACGTGAAGGTTCGACACTTAGTGCTTCACAAATTTTTTATCCTTGTATGCAAGCTTCAGATATTTTTGATTTGGAAGTAGATATTGCTCAGTTAGGAATGGATCAAAGAAAAGTAAACGTTTTGGCAAGAGAAGTAGCTCCAAAACTCGGCTACAAAAAACCTGTTGCAGTTCACCATCACATGTTGATGGGATTAACAAAACCAGCAGATACTGGCCTGCAAGGAGCAGACGCGGCAATTGCAAAAAAAATGTCTAAGTCAAATCCTAACTCTGCAATTTTTATGACTGATACAACAGAAGAAGTTAAGCAGAAATTCAAAAAAGCTTATTGTCCAGAAGGAGAGGTTAAAGATAATCCTGTTTTGGAATATTGTAAATACATTGTGTTTGAACTAATCGATGGTCCTTTTGTTATTGAGAGACCTGAAAAGTTTGGTGGAAAAGTTTCTTTTGAAACTTATAATGATTTAGAATCTGCATTTGTAAAAAAAGAGATTCATCCAATGGACTTAAAAGCATCAACAGCAGTCTATATTGATAGTTTTTTAGATCCTGTTCGAAAATATTTTGAAGAAAACAAAGAAGCTAAAGAATTATTGGAAAAAGTAAACTCTTATGTTGTGACAAGATAGATTTTATAATTTGGAGATCTTGAAATCATACTTTGTTTCAAGAATATTTTCTCCATCAATTGAAATTAAATTAGTTTTACTTCGATTTAAACTTCCAATGTATTCAGTTGAGTTTAGAGTGAAAAATATTTTTTGAGGAAATGAGTTAAGTCCTGACTTCCAATTTTTTGAAAGTGATGCTTCTGGTAGGTGAGATTTGAACAGTTTTTCTATTAAATAATAATCTTTGAAAACCCCATTAGGAATTTGTAATCTAATTTTTGGCGGTAAATTCAGTGACAACTCATTAACGGTCTTTATAATTGCTTCTGCATAAATGTTATTTGCTTTGGAATCCAATGGTTTTTCTTTATTTTTTTCACATTCAAGAAGAATTTTTTTTGCACCACCTAAAGAATCTAATATTTCTAATGTGGATTGAGGTAAAAAATCTTTGTATATTTGATCTAAAAGAACTCTATTCCTTATATTTGTACCTGAAATGCGAAGTCCTGATGAATCAAAAAGTTCGACTTCTTTGATTATTTCAGTGAAATCAACACAGGGTATGTCATTTATTTTGCTTTTTGATAAAGCGTAAGAGTTACCTATTACAATTAAGTTAAAATTATCAAAGTTTTGATTTTTTATTGATTCTTCAGCTAATTTATACCAGTCATTAATCTCTTGTTTTGTCCATTTCAATTCCCCTTCCAGTAGATTAAAAATTGGAAAGATTTCTAAAATTGATGTGTTTAGGCCTTCTTTATTACAAAAGTTAATAATCATATTTCTACGTTCAACTTCATCACAGGGGTTTTCAGGGCTTCTAAAAATATTACATCTTCCTAAGCCCACATAGATTTTTTTTGGTTTTAGATTAAATATTTGTTTAAGCGCGGATGCATGTCCTTTATGAAAGAAATTAAATCGTCCTGGGAAAAAAACTATTTTTTCTTCAATTTCTGAGCAAGCTGCGGGTGAATATGGTTTGTGTAATGTGAGTATACAGTCATTTTTTACTTCATTTTTCATTTTAAATACCTATTTTTTTATTGAATTCATCAAAACTTATGGATTTTAATATCTTTAAAGATTTTTGTTCGTTATTTATCATTTGATCTCTTTTTATATTTTCTTTAGGCAATAATGAAACATATATTATCATAAATAGTGTTCTTCTACGTAATAAATAGTATATTATGGAGAGATCTTGTTTTTGCAAATTGTTTAATCCATAAGATTCTAAACAAATGTTTATTTTTTTGAAATTTAAACCTTCAACATCTATGATTAGACTTTTTATTAGTGTGGAAATGTCACTAACAATTGGGCCATGGTGTGCATCGTCGAAATCTATTATGGATAGTTTATCTTGACAAGATATTATATTATTTGGTGAAATATCTTCATGAATTATGCTCTTTGTTAATGTATCATAGTCTATTTTTTTTGATTCTAAAAATTTTATTTCTGATTCAATAATTAATTTTAAGTTTGGATCTAAATTACTTTTCATTGAGACAAAACTAAGATCGTCGATACGGTAACGTTTTTTAGAACCCGAGGGATGAAATTTTAAAAGGGATTTATGAATCAAAAATATTTTTTTACATAATTTCGATAAGTCTTTTTCGGAAATAGAATTTAATTGACTTAACATTTTTCCAGGAATATATTCGAAAACGACGAAAAATTTCTTTTCGATTGGTATTATTCTTGATTTGACATCAGGAACAAAATTATACTTTGATAATTTTTTTAGAATTGATATTTCGTACTTTATTTCTTCAAGTGACCTTTTAAGATAAATTCTAACAACATATTTTTTATTTTCTGTTTTTAAAAGGTAATTTTCATTTTCAATCCCTGAACTAAATCGTTCCAAGTACAAATTTGATCCGAGATTTAATTTCTTGAGTTTATTTATTAATAAACTATTTGATGTTGAGTTAAAGCAACTATTTTTCAAATAATTCACCTTTTTTTATAAAAATCTGGTTGCTGAATTTTTTCTTCCATAATGAAACTCCGCCAATGCCAGATAATTTAATGCCTCCCCATGGTTCAAACGGAGAAACATCTAATGGATCTGAATTAATGTTTAATCTGGCAGTATAAATGTTGTTTTTTGCAAGCTTTATTTCATCCTTGTTTTTAGAAAATATTGTGAATCCTAATCCATAAGGTGACTCTTTGCATAAAGATAAGCATTCATTAAGAGAGTTAACTTCGTATAACCAACATGTAGAATTAAATAAATTTTTTGATAATAAACTTTTGTTAACTTCAGGATTTATTAGTATTAATGGAAATGGATTTTTTAGTTTGAATATTTCTGTTTTTTCTGAACTAACTGATTTAATATATGTATCTAATTGTTTCTCATTAAAATCTGTTTGGCTAAAACAGTAATCAACTTTTGAATTGCTTGATTGACCAATAGTTATATTTTTCAATTCATTTTTCAACTGAGATATTAGTTTTGAAAAAATGTCTTTATTAACAAATATGCCTTTTAATGCATTACAAACTTGGCCATTGTGCGTTAATAAAGATTTAATTACAATCGGTATCAACACGTCTAAATTAACATCTTTTCCAATATATCCTAAATCGTTTCCTTCAGCTTCAGGGATAAATTCTATGTTTAAATGTTTTATTTGACTTGATATTTTTTGAATAACTTTGGATGATCCAAACCAGAATATTGCATCGAACTTGAACAAATTACAGTAATTTATTAATTCTGTTTTTGGAATATACAAGTAGTTTATAGCTTTAGAAAAGCCCGATTCGATAAGTAAATTAATAATCTCATATACAAAATAACTATTTTTTTTAGCTGGGTTAACAAAAACTTGATTTCCTTGCAATAATGCTGAAATAACTGAAACTAAAGTTATTGTGATTGGTTCATTAGCTGAGAGCGTTAGTAGTATGCGACCTTTTTTTCTTAATGTTATTTTTGAAGATGATTCCTTTGTTTTTTTCAATAAACTATTTTCGATGAATTTTAGTATGTTGTTAAAATCTTCTTGATGATATTTGATCGGTGTGTTTGAACACTCTGTAGCCAATTTGACTAGTAAATCCTCGTTTTTTAAGAGTAACTTTTTAAATGATTTTAGAGCAGAATTAAACTTTATAGTATTATATTCAGAGGGTTGAAATTCAAAATCGGAACTATTTATTATGAACTGATCTTCGAAAAAACTTATTTTCGATAATATTTTTGTGCCGTTTATTAAAGGATAAATTTTTTTATTCACTTGTTAGGCCTCTATTTTGCTAGTATCAATCCAAGAAGTAAGTGACTTGCTCATTTTGTTTTTTAAATTTTCGAATCTGGAGTTCAGAAATAGAATGACTGCTTCTTTAATTTGTCCTTCTGAAATTTGGTTTTCCTTAAAAGCTGTACATATGTCTTGAGTTGAAGCATAATTAAAATTATTTATTTCTAAACTGGAGGTATACGGGAAAACAGAAAATTTTAATATTTCTTCGATAAAACTTGTCCGTATATTTTCTGTCGTTATTAGAGATGATGAAATTTTCTTTTTTAAAGAATTGCTTGATTCGTGATACGAAATTCTTGAACGAGATGTGCTTTTATTCAATGGCAAATTTTGAGTATCTTTTCCTAACGTAACAAAAAAACAAGTTGGTGATTCCCTTTTTAACTTTTTAAAAATACCTCTAGTTTGCATATATATTCTTCTTTGTCCAAGATCTCCGAAAACTGCATTTGCTGAAAAGAATATTGTGTCTGTTGTTTGATAAACTGAATGTAAAAGTTCTGAAACTGAAGGATTTTTCAAGTTTAACTGTGCTGTTGATTTATTTATGTTTTTTAGATTGAAAATTTTGCAAACTTCTTGAAAGCAATCTAAGTATTCTGTTTTTCTGCGTAGAATGGATGTTCTTACAAATTCGACGTTTGTTAACCCAAGATTTTTTATTAATTCTTTATTATACATTATTATTAGTTCTATTTCTTCGGTTTTTGGTAAATCAAAATCGTCAAGAACAAAAATACAAGAATAATCTAAATCAACAAGAGTTTTTAGATAAAATATTAATCGATCAAACCCTGCGTGCAGTGGTTTGTTGGGTACTAAACCAAATAGGACTTTTTTTGACTGTTGATTTAAATGCACTTCGCCTATGATCTCATCAAATAACTCTGTAAGTTTGTCATTTGTTTTTGTTACTGTTAAAGCTTTAGTCATTTTGATTAAATTAGTTCTAAAATTTATTTAAATATTTCTATAAAATTACCTGCTTTATTATTGTTAAAACTAATAACTTGATCTTGGCTTTAATTTTTCTTAGAAAACTCTAAAAATTAAGGATTTTTTAACTCGTAAAGACTTCAAGTAGTATGACGTTTCAGTTCATTATCCTTACTGGAGGCGTTTAATTTCTACAAAATTAAAGATTTGAATGCGACTTAGCTCGCAGTACACAAAAATCATTAATTTTTGGTGTGAATAGAATTTTGGAATTCAAATCAAAGATTTGAAGCAAAATTAGCTATTCGTTTCAACTCCCGCCGGAGGCTTTGTATCTTTTCGTCCAGTTTTAGGGGGAATCGCCTTTTTTTGAAGATAATATAATTACAAAAATCATTGATTAATTACAAAAATATCCTTATTAGCAACATCCTTAAATATTACTTCTTCTTAAATATTTTTAACATGAATTGGAAAAATATCAAAAAGTCAAGTATTTATCTCTACATAGGTTACTTAATAGTTAGCCTTATCATTTTCATTTTTCAACGAACAATAATGTTTATATTTCCAAAAGTTGAGATTAATACTACGGGAAATATTATAATAGGAGCCGTCGGAGGAGTGCTAAGCATAATCGTAGTGCCTTTTATTATTGGTTATTTATATAAAAATGAATCCAAATCATTAGCAATAATTAGTGGAATAACTGTTATTGGAAGCATCGTTATTTGGCATATTATAAATCATTTAGCTAATTTACTCTTTAGAATTAGTAACTCATTTGCACAATTCATTTTAGAGTTATTCGCTCCAGAACATACCGCCTCATTTACTCGAACATTTTGTTTAAAATACTTATTCCTGTTAGGAATCGGTGGTAAAGGTTTTTGCATATTTAAAATCTTAGGAGGAATACCCACACTTATTCTCGTTATAGCTATGACTTATGGGTCAATGGAACTTGGAAAATATGTTGCATCAAAAAAATAAGAGTTTTCCTAAAAAAAGCTTAACTAATAAACACTAATTCATTAAAGAGCCATACTCTTAAGCTTATTTCTCGCCGGAGGCTCTTTACCTTTCATTTAATGTTTCTTGGAGAAAAAATGCATTGTTTTTAAATAAAATAGACATTATTTTAAACCCGTCTTCATTTTGCTTTTTTATGCCTTCCCTTATTTTAGCTGAATCTTTTCAAGAGATATCTTCAGTTCCAGACTGTTTAAAAGATTCAATAAAGAAACGCCAAACACATCAATTATTTGAAATTGGTTGCGCTCTTTTTATTGATATGCATCATTATTCTAAAAAACCTGCAAAAAGAGTAAATATTCAGTATACTCAAAAAAACGACCTATCAAATGCTATTGAACTTATGGAAGTATTTCCTGATTTACCTTATAATTTTCATCAATTAAACTCTATTATTAATATAAAAAACCACATTGATCTTAAACCAAAGTCCTCTTCCGCTTCAATAATATTTGCGGAACCAACTGAATTAAATGAATTAGTTGCTAAACTAACTGAGATTTATGGTATTAAAAATCCCTACAAGTTTGAACACAACATTGTAGATGCTCGAGTGTTTCATTACTCGATGAATTCTTTTGGTCTTGTTTATGGTCGTGACGAGGAAGATACAAATTATGTAAATGTGTTTCTAGCATATCAAAAAGGGGGTCTGAAAGAATACTTGAGCACATTCGGTTCTGAGCCTCTTGGTTTTGGACCTTCCAATTTGGAATGGAGAAACTTGCTTAAGAAAAAACTTTCATTGAAATAATTCAAGTGACAAAGGAGGAAAACAAGTAGAACCACATCAAAATAGCAAGAAACATTAAATGCTTGTTATATTTCTCGCCGGAGGCTCTTTACTTTTAGTGATGTTTTTACGAACGCAAAAATTATAGTAAGAAGTTATATTTTCTCATATTGTTTATTTGCAATAGTTCATAATCTTTAATTGCGTTTGGTAATTCGTTTAATATGGTATTTAGAAGAGATTGTATTTCTTCATTTTTTCTAAATATTTATATTTGAAGTTGTATTTTACTATTTTATGAATAATTTATTTCCTCTCTCAGATAAATTCCTTTCTTTTCTTGATTCTAATAAACAGCCTGTTATTTATTCATTAACCTTTCCTTCAATTAGAAGTTCAAATATTGATGAGCTTGTTTTAACTGGAAATTTACAAGGAACCTTAATTGATTTAATGGAAAGATCATTGGCTGTTCATAAAACTTATTCTAATTATAAGTTTGAGAACTATGTAAGTCAGTGGCTTATTGCTTTAACTGAAGCAATAAAAAATTCTTATTATCATGACAAAACCTTAGATAAAAATATCTCAACTCAGGTTTTAGTTGGTGATTTTGGATTGGGTTTTGGAATTAATGACGGAGGAGATTTCTATAAACGAGAAGATATTGCTTTAATGATTAAGAATAAAGAAGAACCTTCGAAGAAAAAGAATTCAGAATTTTATAATTTTAAGTTTAAAAGTGGTCATGGCTTTTCAAGATGTTATGACTGGGTCGATTTTATTGATGTTAATACTTCTGTTGGAACATTATATATGGGTTTTTCTAAAGAATTAATTTTAACAAAACGATAATGGATTAACCTTATACACTAATCCGCCTTTAACACTATTTAGAGATTTTAATTTAGAACCTTAGAATGTTACTTCCTTTATTATTTGTGTCTGCACACTTACTTTCATCTTGCGAATCAAAAATAAGTACGACCACTATAAACAATGGAATTTCAGATAAAAAATACTATTGGTTTAAAAAAGACACCCTCTTCAAAAAATAGAAGAAAGTTACCTCTGCGGGCCTCCTTGCCCTATTATTGAACAAGAAATTACTAAATAAGAAAATCTCTTTTTGAAATCTTATTTAAAAAACAATTAAATTTTCAAAACAAGCCTTAGATTCCGCTTTCCGCCGGAGGCTCCACTTCTTTTAGTTACGTGCTACGAGAAGCCTTTTGAAATGTCACATATTGAATCCTGATTGTTTCAGATCGTTTTTTAGTTTGTCAATAACTTCTTGTTGGTTGTTTTTTTTACTCAGTGCTACAAACTTTATAATAAATTCTTTTAATTCTTGTTTTGTGATGACATGCTTTTTATTGTCTTGCACTATAAAGTAGAATCTGAATGTTTTTATTCGTTTTTCCCGAATGACTATATTTGTAATAAGTGCGACAAAATCTCCTTCCGAGGGACTTGTTTGAGCGAGTTTTCTCACTATCTTTTTTGCTTCTGATTTTGAGGCGGTCTTTTTTAAATTTTTAAGAAATTGTCTTGAAAATTCTACTACCATTTGTCAATCTCTTGTAGTGCCTCTTCCATTGAGAGCGTATCTGCGCTAAAAAATACTTGAGCGTTCATTCTTGTAATTTCGTGTTCGTATAGTCTGTTAAGAACAGCATCCCAACTCTCTGATTTGTTGGCTAGTTCTCGAAGCTTGTTTCGAGTTTCTTGTTGTAGCGGTATAGTTGTTAATGACATCTTATAATGTTATAAGGTACTTATATTTATATGTTTTTCTGTTTGTTTATAAACAGACTCCGCCGTAGGCTCCATATTTTCAGTCTGGTTTTTACGGCGCAAAAATTATTTATTTCTTTTTAAACACAAGCCAATCCCTGATAAACTATATAAATATCATTTAATTATTGAGTTTTATGGATGAAAAAACTGCGATAAAACTCTTTGAAAGTAAAAAAATACGAACTCAGTGGAATTCTGAGGAAGAGAAGTGGTATTTTTCTATTGTTGATGTTGTTGCAGTTTTGACCGATAATGACTTTCAAACTGCAAGAAAATACTGGAATAAGCTTGCTCAGCGACTGCGAGAAGAGGGAAATGAAACGGTGACAAATTGTCACCAGTTGAAATTACTTGCTCCAGACGGCAAACAACGGTTTACAGATGTTGCTAATACCGAACAACTTTTTCGTTTAATTCAGTCAGTTCCTTCTAAAAAAGCTGAACCTTTCAAATTATGGCTTGCTAAAGTAGGAAAAGAACGACTTGATGAAACTGCAGATCCTGAACTAGCCATTGACAGAGCGATGCACTTATACTTACAAAAAGGTTATTCCAAAGATTGGATTAATCAACGACTAAAGACTATTGAAGTTCGCAAAGAATTAACTGATGAATGGTCTCGCGTTGGCATCGACAAACAATCAGGCTTTGCTATTTTAACAAATGAAATCACTAAGGCTTGGTCAGGAAAAACTGTTAAAGAATATAAACAATTTAAGAATTTAAAGAAAGAAAATCTTCGAGACAACATGACTAATTTAGAACTAGTTCTTAATATGTTAGCAGAGGTTTCTACAAAGGAATTGTCTGAGCAGGAAGATCCAACAACTTTAGATGAAAGTAAAGAAATAGCACAAAAAGGCGGTGGTGTTGCAAAAGTTGCAAAAGCCAAATTAGAATCTCAATTAAAAAAGAACGTTGTTACTTCAAAAAACGCGAAAGAAATTCATTTCAAAGAAAAAAAACAAATAAATTAATTTCTATTTTAAACAGATTAACCTTAACCACTCTCCCTTTAATACTGTTTAGAGAATCTTAATTTAGGAGAGTAGAACCATTCCGAGGGCTTACTCGAGGAAGTAACTCTTTTGCTTCTTCTCGCCGGAGGCTCCATTCTTTACGTTGTGTTTTTGTGAAAACATAATTTGTTTAATCAAAATGGAAATTCATCAATACTATTTTCAGGAAGAGTGTTGTAAGGTTCTATTTTAGGTCTTTTAATGTATGTTCCGTTTTTCTTTGCAACTAAATCTTGGAAATGCTGTTTTGTGTATGGGGAGAAAAGTAATGCAAATGGCAGGTTAATTATTCTTTCATATTCTATTTTATGAGCTCTACATCTTATGTCATCGACATAAATATGAAATGGCCGACAATTAGGCATTGTGATAACAGTATTTTCAACTCCCCAATTTTCTCCTTTTATTCTGACTACGTTTGATCCTACTGTTTTAACAAACTTCTCGGGAACAGGCAAATACTGCGCACCAAATGAAGCTCCATCAGTCCAGGGAGTATGCTTCCATTTGTTCATAATTGCCACTCCAGTTATCATCGTTCGTATATCATACATTTCTTTCCATACAAATTCTTCATCAGGAGTTAAAGTACCAAATTTATTTTTGTTTATTTTTTCTCTAATTTTTTTCCTATCATAAAATATTCTTCTTTGTGTAGGTTTATGTTTTTTGTTGAACCGCTCCATGTATTGTTTTTCCATAGTATATTTAATTAGTGAATCTCCACAATGCTCAGGACAAATAACAATATCAATATCTTCGCCTTTATTTTCAATGATGTGTTTGTTTTTATCATCATTTCCAATATATTTTTTTAAAGTCTCCCAATGTTCATCATCATATGTTGTTGTTCCACCCCCAAAAACAGAATATAAATAAGAATCGTTTCTAAAATAAAGCGTAGAAATGTATAACAGTTCATCTATGATTTTTACCAATCCTTCTCGCTCTTCAGAACTTAATCTATCAAGATATGTATCAAGAGGCATTTGAGAAGTATCGATGGTTCCTCCTGCTTCTAATGTTATCCTTCTTTTTTTAAGAGTATCATAATCTTCAATAATTGTCATAATAAGTAAAATAGCTTATTTTTTAAAAATATTTACCATTTCTTTATATAAAGAACTCGCCAGAGGCTCCAGACATTTAGTAATTTTTTATGGGACTTATTGGTTAGAAATATTTCATAAGTCTTTCTTTTTCGCCATATGCAAAGTCGTATTTGTCCAATTCTTGCTTTAATAGCCATGCAAAATCGTTATGTTCTTCGCTCAAATTTATTTCATCAGAATTTGTTTTAGCTTCAAACTGAACCCGCACATATTGAACTTTCTTAAACTCAAAGTTTTCAGAATAAAGATATTTTAGATCAGAAAGGTTAATAGAGCATTCTTCTTGGACTTCTCGCCGACAAGCATTTTCAAAAGCCTCATTTTTTTCTAAATTTCCTCCTGGAAGGTGCCATTTGCTATTTCTTTTTTGTTTGAGAATAAGTATTTTATCTTGAAAGTTAATAAATATCTTTACGTGTACTGAATACATATTATTCATTTTATTATTCATTTTATTAATTGAGTTTAAATTTTTTTCTATCAACTTCTTTATATAAAGAAGTCTCCACCGGAGGCTCCATATTTTCTGTCTGGTTTTAGAAGAGTAAAATAACACTAAGACAACAAAGTTTAAATACTTCCTTTTTTAGATAAGATTAACGTTATGAGAATTGAAAGTGACGTTAAACTAGATTATTCTGATGTATTAATACGACCAAAAAGAAGCACACTTCGTAGTCGCAAAGATGTTGTGCTTACAAGAACATTTCATTTCTTGCATAGCAAAAAAACATGGACAGGAGTTCCTATTATGGCAGCAAATATGGCTGATACAGGAACATTCACTCTTGCAAAAGAACTTGCAACGTATGGTATGATTACCACATTACATAAATATTATTCTATTGATGAGTTAGCCGAAAAACTTCCCGAAATAAACAACCCTTCACGTATTGCATACACGATGGGTATTCGCGATGAAGACTTTGAAAAACTTGAGCAAGTGCTTGCAAAAGGATTAGGACAATATTTTGACTTTGTTTGTTTAGATGTGCCTAACGCATATTTAGAACGATGTGTTTCTTGCTTGCAAAAACTTCGAACACTTTGTCCAGAGCATATTATTATTGCAGGAAACGTCGTTACCAATGAAATGACAGAAGAACTTTTGCTTAACGGTGCAGACATTATTAAAGTTGGTATTGGCTCAGGCGCCACGTGCCTAACAAGAAGAAAAGCAGGCGTTGGGTATCCGCAGCTTAGCGCAGTTATCGAATGTGCTGACGCCGCACATGGTATTAGTAATGAACAAGGATATGGATTGATCATTGCAGATGGAGGTGCGTCATACGCAGGATGCGTTGCTAAATCATTTTGTGGGGGGGCTGACTTTTCAATGATGGGCTCAATGTTTGCAGGATTCGCTCAAACAGAAGGGGATGTGATAGAAGAAAATGGTAAAAAGTATAAAATGCATTTTGGGTCAAGCTCAAAAACAGCTCTTGAAAAATTCTACGGGAAAATCGAAGAGCATCGGGCAAGCGAAGGAAGAACAACAAAAATACCCTATAAAGGTGATATTCATCCTTTCATAAAAGACCTCTTGGGATCATTACGAAGTACAGGCACATATATTGGCGCTCGCAACCTCAAAGAATTTCCAAAACGAGCAACATTTCTTTTAGTACACCATCAACTCAACGAACAATTAAAGAACTATGATACTTTAGAAGACTAAAGATTCTCCGTACACAATATTTATAAAGAACAAATTCTTCTATTTTTAATAAATAGTAAAAATACTAAAAAATAGTATGTTTGCAAAAAAAAGAACTGTCACAAAAATAAAATGAAACTCTCTCCCATCGAAGAATTTAAAAAAATTATCGTAACAACTGAACATAAAAAAGGAATGAGTACTGCTACAGCAAAAATATTTTCTGAAATCTTTTGTTCTACAAAAGAAATAAGTATTGAAACACTTTCTAAAAACACCAGATACTCACTAGCAACTATTAGCAACAACGTAAAATTTCTTGAACAAAATGGTGCAATTAACAAAATAAAAAAACCCGGCTCAAAAAAAATTTATGTTACCGCAGAACGAGATTTCATGAAAATCCTCATTAAAGGAATGAACACACAACACGAAATCACTATTCGCCCAGTAAAACAGCTCTTGCCAAAACTTATTAAAAAACAAAAAGAACTCATAAAAGAGACTAAACAAGAAAGTAAAAGAGAACTACTTAAAAAAGAATTAACAATAATAGAGCAACAATTAAAACAAGTAAACCTTGTTGAAAAATTAATTGACCATATAATTGATCATATTATCACCCATGTAACAAACAAAAGCAAATGACTCAAAAAACAATTATTCAACTTAAGAACGTCTGGAAAACCTACACAATGGGTAAGAACGAAGTACATGCACTTAGAGGACTTAACCTTGAAATTTATAAAGGAGAATTTGTCGCAATAATGGGTCGTTCTGGAAGTGGAAAATCAACAGCAATGAACATGATAGGTGTTTTAGACAGACCAACACAAGGAGCCATTTATCTAGAAGGAAAAAATATTGCAAAACTTTCTGAATCAAAACTTGCACAAATAAGAGGACAAAAAATAGGCTTTATTTTTCAAAAATTTAACCTTATCAATACGCTTACTGCAAAAGAAAACATCACGCTTCCACTTATCTTTCAAGGAGTAAGTAAGGAAAAAAGAGAAAAACGAGCTGATGAACTTTTAACAATGGTCGGTTTAGCAGATAGAAAAAATCATCGACCAAGCGAACTCTCTGGCGGACAACAACAACGAGTAGCAATCGCAAGAGCGCTTGCCGTTAATCCAGAAGTTATTTTAGCCGATGAACCAACAGGAAACCTAGATAGTAAAACAAGCAACACCGTTATGGATTTTCTTAAAAAACTTCACAACGAGCAAGGAACCACTGTTGTTTTAGTCACCCATGATGCAGATGTTGCGAAGGCAGCGCATAGAATAGAAATACTTCGGGATGGAAAAATTATTGAAAAAAATAAAAATCATCAAAAAAACAAGGAAGGTGAAACACCATGAAAAAAATTATACTGTTAACAATTGTGCTCCTGTCACTTGTACCACTAGCAAGCGCAGAAGTAACCTTAACATCAAACCTACTTAAGTACGAACCAATACCTGCACAACCAGGACAATACGTTACTGTTTTTGTAGAACTTAAAAATATGGGAAATGATGACGCAAATAATGTTGCAATAGAACTTAAGAATCAATTTCCTTTTAGCGTTGCCGATGACACAAGAAAAGAAATTGGAACATTAAAAGCGCAACAAAGCTACGTTGTTGACTTTAAAATTAAGGTTGATAGTCAAGCAGTAGTAGGTGCAAATGATTTGGTTATTCGTTATACTAACGATCCCTCACTTAAGTCGTGGCAAGAAGATTATCATCCCATCAACGTACGACCAACAGAATCATCAATAGCTGTGGTAAACGTTAAAGTAACTCCTGAAGAAATAATACCAGGACAAGAAGGAACAGTGCAAATAACTGTAAAGAACACTGCAGATATTATGTTACGCGACATCTCATTACAGTTAGGATTAATGTCCGTTGTTGGTACAACAGCTATTGATTTGCCTTTTATTCCGACTAATTCTGTTACTGAGAAAAAAATAACAAGATTAGCACCTAACAATCAAGCAATAGTAACATATAACATTAAAGCATATCCAACGGCAGCACCTGGGTATTATAAATTACCACTAACAGTAAGTTTTTATGATGAAGAAGGCACTAAAACAGATAAGACAGATTATTTGGGCGTAATTGTTGAAGCAACACCAGAACTTAAAATTTATGTTGAGGATACAAAGAACTTGCAAAAAGAAGAGAAAGGAACCGTAACTCTTAAATTTGTTAATAAAGGTATAAGTGATTTAAAATTTCTTGATGTAGAAGTTCTTCCGAGCAAAGATTACGACCTGACAGACAAAACACAAACATACGTTGGAGATATTGACTCAGATGATTACCGAAGTGAGACATTCACACTCACCCCACATAAAGAGACAATACAACTCAACGTTAAAGTCAATTATAAGAATAGCAACAATAAGGTTTACGAAACCACAAGAACAGTTAGTGTAAACATGAATACTGCTAATAATGAAAAAAAGAAAATATCAACAGCAAGTGTTGTTATAGCACTCCTTGTTCTTTTAGGAATCATCTTTTTTTTCAGAAGACATAAACGACGACAAGAGAAAAGAAAATAAATTAGGGATAGCAGATGAAACTTCGCGACTATCTCAAAATAGCTTTTGGCAATCTTAAACGCAGACGGTTACGTAGTTGGCTCACTCTTTTAGGAATCTTTGTTGGCGTTGCTGCAATTGTGGCGCTCATTGCTTTGGGACAAGGATTACAAAGCGCAATAGAAGAACAATTCGCTGGTCTTGGACTTAACACACTCACCGTACAAGGTGCAGGAAGTAGTTTTGGACCACCAGGTTCTAATTCAGTAGGAAAACTGGGAGATCATGACATTGAAATTCTTAGTCGCATTAGTGGCGTGGATATGGTTTTTCCACGGTATATAAAAGGAACGAGAATTGAGTACAAAAATAAATTATCTGGTGCGTTCATTGCTTCGATGCCAGGAGGCAAAGAACAAAAGAAGATTGTTCAGTTACTTAATCTTAACACACAAGAAGGAAGACTTATCAATAATGATGATAAAAATAAAGTAACTATTGGTGCATCAATAAAAGTAGATAACTATAAACCACAAGTAGGAGAAAAAATACTCATTGAAGGAAAACCTTTTCAAATCTTGGGAATTCTTGAGAAAAAAGGAAATCCCATGATGGATTCTGCAATTCTTATGTCTGAGGATGCGATGAAAACTCTTTTTCATCTCAATGAGAATTACAATCTCTTGATTATTGCTGTAAAAAAGGATGCAAACAGTAACGATGTAAAAGCAGTAGCAGAGCGAGTAATGCGAAAAGACAGAGGAGAAAAAATTGGTGATGAAGATTTTGATATTAGCTCATCACAAGAAACACTAGCAACCTTTAATGAAATTTTAACAACTGTTCAAATACTTCTTGTTGGAATAGCAGCAATAAGCCTTTTAGTAGGCGCTATAGGCGTATTAAACACTATGTACACTGCTGTTTTGGAACGACGACGAGAAATTGGTATTATGAAAGCAATAGGTGCTAAGAACAAAGACATCCAAAACATTTTTCTTATAGAATCAGGTTTGCTTGGACTTACTGGTGGGATAATAGGACTTGCTCTTGGTATTGGCATTAGCAAACTCATACAATTTGTTGCTTTTTTAGCGCTTGGCAAATCACTTATTCAAGCAACCATACCTCTTTGGCTCGTTATTGGATCACTTCTTTTTGCGTTTATTATAGGAACACTATCAGGAACACTTCCTGCGCGACAAGCATCAAAACTTTCACCTGTCGAGGCGTTGAGAAAATAAAATGAAAATCAATCACTTCAAAGAATTTTTTAAAATATCCTTTCAGTCGCTCAAACGGCGACGCCTACGTAGTTGGCTTACTATGATAGGTATCTTTATTGGCATTGCAGCGGTTGTTTCTCTCATTAGTTTAGGACAAGGAATGAAAGCATCCATTTATGATTCTTTTCAAGCAATTGGAAGTGATAAATTATTAATTCAACCAAAAGCAAGTCTTGGCTTTATAGGAGATAGCATTGGTGTTGCACCATTAACAACAAAAGATGTAGATTTTTTAGAACATCAACAAGGCGTAAATGCCATCACGTACTATACAATAACTAGTGGCAAGATACGTTATCAAGGCGTAACCAAATATTATACTATTGCAGGTGTACCAACACAACCCAAGCAATTGAAACTTATGACTGCGGTTATGGGAACAGATATAGCTACTGGTCGATTAATTGCACCAGGAGATAAAAAAGTTGCAACTGTTGGATTTTATCATACCCAACGAGATTTGTATAACGGAAAAAATATGAATCTTAACAGCAAGTTTACCATCAACGATAATTATACGTTTCGAATTGTTGGAGTGTTTTCTCCTGTCGGCGATAAAGCCGATGACACCATGATTATTATTCCTATTGATACCTTTAGAGAAATAACAGGTATTAGTAATCGTGTAGATTATATCATCGTGCAAGTAGCACAAGGAGCAGACCCAAGAAGTATAAGTGACGAACTTAATAGAGCACTAGCACACCATAGAAACGTTAAAGAAGGAAAAGAGGATTTCACCATACAAACCCCTGAAGAACTGCTCGCATCTTTTGAAACCATACTCTCTATCATTCACTGGGTACTTATTGGCATTGCATCAATAAGCTTATTTGTTGGCGCGATAGGTATTATGAACACCATGTATACATCAGTATTAGAGCGTAATAAAGACATAGGTATTATGAAAGCAATTGGCGCAAAAAATAGCAATGTGTTCAGCTTATTTTTTATTGAATCAGGATTATTGGGATTTGCAGGAGGAGTACTTGGAGTGATTATCGGCATAGGACTTGCAAAACTTGTTGAAATTATTAGTAGAATGGCTCTTGGAAAAACGTTCTTACAAGCGCATCTCTCATTAGGCCTTGTTATAGGTAGCCTTTTGTTAGCATTTGTTGTTGGCGCAATAGCAGGAACGTTTCCAGCAATGCAAGCAGCAAAATTACCACCAGCAGAAACACTTCGGGATGAATAAAACAGGAGGCAAATATTACATCCTTGATTCGTTGTAAAAAGAACTTGCGTACGTAATTTGTTCAAAATACAAACGAACAAAGATGTACAAACGTTCTTGAGCAGAAGGTAATAATTTCATGTAAACTTCGTATGCAGCAGAATATTTCTTTTTTGCGATAACCAACTCGTTAAACTGCAACGCTAAAAGGCCGTTATAAATTATTTGTAAAAATCTTGTTTCCTCTGGCTCTTTAGAAAGCTCCATTTCTTGTATGGGGCGAGCAACATCTGCACGAGTAATTCTTGACAAAGAAAATACTTCTTGGCGTAAGAATTCAAAAAGTGTTTTTAATTCTTCACTAAGAATAATTTCTTTTCGTTCCATATACAAAAGCAAAGAAAAATGTCGTTTAAGCATTGACTTTACTTGCTTAGTTGTTTTTAGTTTATCAATTGCGCGTAATGTTTCTTCGTAGGCAACACCCATTTTAAGATTTCTATTAGCTAAGAGCATTTCAAAAAGTGTGTGTAAAACCCTTGCGGTCTCATTTTGAAACTCCGCAAACTTCTTTTTCTGCATAAGCAAATCTTTCTTTTCAATTTCAGTAATGCGATGAAGCAATTCTTCTTTTTGCTCTGGTTTAAGTAATACTTGTTTTCTCCTATTCCTATTAATATACCACCATAAATGAGCAAGAAGCACGTGCAGTTGTTTTCTAAAGAGACGATAGAGAATTAAAAGTACGGCCAAAATTCCTAAAAGAGAAGCAAGAACAGTAACAAAAATTGATTTTGATATGGGTAAGGGATTTTCTATTCTTGTGCAAGGAGGACATTGTCCGCCACAATCAACACCCGTTTCGTTCTGATTACGAATACCATCTGAACAGGATGGACAAGGATTGCAAGGACCGCCACAATCAACACCCGTTTCTCCAAAGTTTTGGACTCCATCATCACAGGCAACACAAGGGTCACAATTAGGACCGCCACAATCAATAGCTTCCTCACCGTTATTTAAGATGCCATCTGTGCAAGTCTGACAAACCTCACAAGGACCGCCACAATCAATGCCTTCTTCATTAAGCTCACTACCCTCCCAAAAAAAGTCCTGTACGCCATTATAACACTGTTCTATGTACGTGCAATTCTGCCAGAACCATTTAATATAATCAGTATTACAAGCATAAATGTCTGTGCATTTTCGGTGTTGCGTACCATTAGAAAAACATTTACTCCACTCACCACAATGCCATTCAGAAACACATGATTCCCCAGAAAAATCATCATTACCACTATCTGGTGTTTTTTGTTCTTCACAAGGAACTTCTAAAGAAACTAGACCACTATCAGCCGATGCGTTATGCGTGTCAGTAGCTCTAAAAAAAACGTAACCAGTGCCACATTGCAAAGCACCAAAAACAACTTCTGAAGAAGGAAGAATTGCTACTGAAAAACCATCGGAAAGACTATAATCAGAATAGGTTAAGGGATCACCATCAGGATCATCAAAAAAAGTATTTAAAAAGATACCACGAAGAGAGGAGGATAAACTCCATTGATATGGTCCCATAGGTAATGCCAAACCATAATTTGGTAAATAGCGAGGAGGATCATTAACATCTATAACGGTAAAATTTACATATAAATATGCCTGGCTATTACTGCAATTTTTTGCATCACGTACGCCAAAACGAACAGTGTTGTTTCCAACATCGCCCTGAGAAGGAGTGGTAGAAACAAGACCATTAACAGAAACATTAAACGATAATGAACCATTTAAGGTATCTGCTTGATAGGTTACCGAATCATTATCCGGCTCAACTGCAAACAACTGACAAGAGTAAAAAACATTCTGTGTTATTGTAGTATTGCACATATACGGCAAAAAAGAAGGAGGATTATTAATACAAAGATACACACTTCCTGTGGCTACCTTGGCCGTAGGAGATGTTAATTCATGCACTTTATAAACTGCAAAGAAAGATTGCACGAGCACGAGCACTAAGAGAGTAACAACCAAAAAAGACACTATAGTATCATTCATTCCTCATATAAAGGGAAGTTAGAAGTATAAAAGCTTTTTGTGAAAGAGAAAAAAATCTAAAAAAATTAAAAATTGTGAAGAGCTTTATTATACTGCGGTTGCTTCAAATATTACTTGCAGAGGAGAACCAGTGTTATAACCGCCCATGGCAACATGAGCACCAAAATTGAAAATTACTGTTGCATTGATATTACCATTACGAGAATATGTTAATAATTGAGCACAGACTGGTAAATCGGTCAAAGGATCATCAACAGCAGTCCAAATGTTTTGTAATGATTGATTACAACTCGTACCCCCACCATTTGTTAACTGATAATACCATTTAGAACTGTCAGAATTAAACATGGTGCTACCATTCATCGAAACATTCATAGATACATTAATATCAATTCCGCCAGCATTACGAATAGTCATGCTATCGGGCAAAGAGGCATTATTAGAACATAAACTATTGTTTTCACCACCGGATGCTACACTACTGTTGTAGGTGCTAAATGATGCAATAGAGTCTGTTGTACACGTACCAAAATCAATAGTATCATCATCCAAAACTAAAGAAGCAGTTTGTGCGATAGTCAATGTTACGGTTCCTGTATCAGAGGATGCAAAACCAATTGGTTCTGCTGAACCAAGCGACTTTAGATTAAAAACAGTTCCTAAAACGGACAGAGTAAGAACCCCTATCACCAAAACCATCAATACGCTATTCGAAAGACCCATCTTAACTAATCGATAGTAATTAGAAACTACCCCTACTTAAATGTATTGGTTTTTAAAAGAACAAACCTTCTGTAGATTGTCACATAAATTTATTATTATCGTTTATAAAAATTAAAGTAGACCATGCCTGAATGATTTCCAAGGGCTAAATTATTCGTAATCGGTAAGTAAAATTGAATAGATTGAGTTGTGTTTGCATCCAAGATAAAATCGTTTATATCAACGCTAATATTACCTTCGCCTTCCCAGTAAATTTCTACAAATGCTTTTCTTGAAGAAGATAAATTAATTTCACGAGATAAAGTCATACCAGGTTCACCTTCTCCAAAATGTAAAGAATCATTATCAAGTATAAAACCTGCTCCTTTTGTTACCTTAAAATCATAAGGAACAAAACGTATTTCAAATGGTTGCTGACTACTCTTTTTTACGATTGCAGAAGCGTAAATAGTCGTTAAAATTAATGCAACCAACAGCACAATGAGCATGAAAAAAACCACCGTTCTAGAAGAAATTATTTTTGTTTGTTTTTTTCTCACAACATTTTTTCTCTTTCTCATGTACTAACACACCCTATTTACTTTTCTTTGAAGAAGAATTTTTCCTTTTTTCTTTTTTTCGTTTTTTTTCTTTAGAAGAACTCTCTCTTTTTTTCCCTGCAAACAAGAAAACATTAATTGCAAGAATAACAAGAAGCAAAGAAGATAGAATAAAGAGAATAGTTATTGTTGAAAATGATAAGGGATGCTCTTTTTCTGGCTTTGAAAAAAGCTGAAATTGTAGAGGAATATCCTTCTCAAACAAGGTTTCATCAGTAACAGGAATACTCATGTGCAACGTCGCATTTAAGGCAGTTATATTGTCTGACAGTTTAGGCAACTCAATAAACCCTTCAACAACTCTTTTCTCAAAAGGATTTAAATCTAACGCGGGTAAAGGCGTTGTTTTTCCCTGAGAAACAATAGATAATCGAACATTTTTTAGAGGAGAACCCCAAATGCTCTGCAAGGTTAAATTTATCTTATTAATAATGCCTTTTCTTAAAAAAGGAGTGTAATTTGTTAAGATAACATCAGTACTTCCAATAAAAAAAGTAGTAGATTTTTTTAAGGAAGTGTTGTCATCATAAAAGAAATTTGCTTGCGCGTAATAAATTCCAGAAGTATCTTCATCAGTTTTAAACAAGTGCTCAAAAGTTTTATTCGTATCAACTTTTATGCTAACATCATGAAACGTCGTTTCGTCAATACTATCACCATCAAAATTTATAAGAGAAATTTTAAGGCGAGCATTTGTTAAATCATTAGTACCTCTGTTAGCAATAGTTATGCTAGCAGTTGCGTTTTCTCCCTGATTAATATTTTTAACAAGTAATGAATGGAGTACAGCGTACTTTCCAGGGAAAGGAATATCAACTGAAACCCACATTTTAATTGCTGCACTTGCAGATATCGTTCCTGAACTTTTCACAATATCGTGAGCTCCAATGTAAAATCGTTGAGGGCCATACTCTGTTATTGTATTATAGGGTGGCATCTTAAATACTGCATGTATCATATGATAATTTTCTTTATTAAAGGAAAAATTCTTTTCTGAAAGCGAAACATATTGCGCTAACCAACCCTGTTTATACATGGATACATCGTGAGAATTTCCATTGTTAATGATGTATATATCTAAAGGAACAACTTTTCCTTCTTCATAAGTCATGTAGAGTTTTGGAGGTGAAATACCTATTCCTAAGGAAGGTGGCGCTAAAGAAGATAAAAAAAGTAAAGAAAAAAAGAATAAAAAAAAATACTTCATAATGCTTCAACCCCGTTTTTAGACGGCCGTTGCTTCAAATATTAAGTCTAAGGTAGTAGCTGCATTATAACCACCCATAGCAACGTGAGCACCAAAGTCAAAAACTACTGTCGAAGCAGTATCGCCGTTACGAGAGTACGTTAATAATTGGTCACAAACAGCTAAGTTGTTCAAAGGATCATCAACAGCAGTCCAAGAAGATTGCAACGTTCCGTTGCAGCTTGTACCTGCACCATTAGACATGCTATAATACCATTTCGAACTTGGAGAATTAAATAATGTACTTCCGTTTGCCGAAGCATTCATTGTTACACTAATATCCACCGTTCCTGAATTACGAATAGTCATACTATCAGGAAGCCCCACCGAATTAGAACATAAACTATTGTTCTCGCCAGCAGCTGCTAAACTACCATTATACGTTGTAAATGTTGCCTCAGTATCTGTTGTACACGAACCAAAATCAATGGTATCATCGTCCAATGTTAAAGAAGCAGTCTGTGTAATTGTTAATGTTACCGTTCCCGTATCAGAGGATGCAAAACCTGTCGGCGAAATTGTTTCCAATTGATTTAAACTCATCAACGTTCCTCCAACACTAACAACAATTGCTGCAACAAGCAACAAACCTAAAGTTCTATTTGAAATATCCATCATGTATCACCAACCGATTATTTTACGGGAACCTCATTTTGAGGAGGAATTTTAAGTATTACTTCTCCACTAGGCGCCGGCTTAGGAATATATAATGATATTTTTCCAACCCCGGAAGAACTACCTTCATGATTTTCCGCTGCAGATGCAGCATTATACTTATGCACACTGTCCATCACCGTTAATGTTCCCAATGTTGAAACAATAATGGTTAGTGTAACAAGAATAAGAATGGTCCTATTTGATATGTCTTCTACCATGTTCCTCACATCACTTACTAGTGAATATAAGATAATTCGCGTTCATACATATATAAATGTTTTGGTTCTTAGACCTAAATTAATATCATTAAACTAATTAATAAAGTTACTAAGAGAAAAAGAATTAATGAGAAAAAAGAAAATCAGCAGGAAAAAAAGAATATATAGAGAACTCTGAAGAAACGCTTCGTTAAGTTTATAAATAATAAACAAGTCTTCTCAGCACTTAAAAAATGCCTCCGTAGCTTAGTGGTAGAGTGATCGGCTGTTAACCGATTGGTCGCCAGTTCGAATCTGGCCGGGGGCGCCATATTGCTTTGATTATTTATTTATAAAATATGCAAAGCATACAAAATGACACGAGCCCGTAGCTTAGCCTGGTAGAGTGCACGACTGATAATCGTGTGGTCCGGGGTTCAAATCCCCGCGGGCTCACTTTCTTCTAACAAACCACCAATAGAATTCTTCGAAAGGGATTTGAACATGCTTGGTAAGCAAAGCTAACCGGCACATCTCACAAGCTCAATGAATCCCCGCGGGCTCACCATCATTTCTCATTTTTAAATTGAAAACGTTGCAAAAATCAAGAAAACTTACATGACCAGCATAATTTATATACCACGCAAAAATGATAAAACAATATGACTATTGAAATTTCTGTGATTATACCTTGTTTTAATGAAGCAGCAACTATTGCTACTTGCGTCAAAGAAGCAAAAAAGGTTTGTAAAATCATTGCTGAAACGTATGAAATAATTGTAGTAGATAATAATAGCACGGATAATTCAGGAATGCTAGCGCAACGAACAGGAGCTCTAGTTATTAAAGAAACAACACAAGGATATGGCGCTGCATACAAGGCAGGATTCGTGCAAGCACGAGGAAAATATATTTTTATGGCCGATGGAGATGGAACCTATGATTTTAATTATATACAATCATTTTATGCACTTGCTTGTCATAAAAGATATGATTTTATCATTGGTAATAGATTTAACAAAAAACTCAATAAATATGCCATGAAACCATTACATCAATATATAGGAAATCCCCTACTTTCAGCAACGCTTCGATTTCTTTTCAAAAGCAAAGTAAAAGATGCTCATTGTGGCATGCGACTCATCAAGAAAAAAGTAATTGATGCAATGCACTTAACAAGCACAGGAATGGAATTTGCCAGCGAAATGATTATCAAAGCTGCAAAACAAAAAATAAAAACCGGACAAATAAACATTTCGTATCATCCTCGAAAAACTTCCTCAAAACTGCATAGTTTTAAAGATGGATGGCGACACTTACGATTCATGCTCGTTTTTAGTCCAACAAAGTTATTTTTTCTACCAGGAATATTTATTAGTATTTTAGGGGCACTTGTCATGCTAGCGCTTGTTAATGGACCAATACAGATAGGTAAAACTCTTATTGGTGTTCACTTGCTACTTCTTGGAAGCCTATTTTTTATAACAGGAATACAATTGCTTCTCTCAGGATATTTTCTAAGAGTGCTTGCAGTTAATTATTTTCAAGAAAGAGATACACTTATCAAACAACTACAAAAAAAAATTACTTTTGAAAAAGGAGTACTTATTGGCAGTGTTGGTTTTGGTTTTGGATTAATAAGCGGGCTTATTATTCTTTTAAGATGGTTAATTACAAATCATGGAAAACTTGATGTATACATAGGAATCATAGCGTTCACCTTTTTTATAGCCGGAATGCAAATAATTCTTAATTCATTTTATTACATTAGCATACAAGCCTTAACTGAAAGCAAGAGGAATTGAAATGAAGATCGCAATATATCATCAATTTCTTGACAACATCGGTGGAGCTGAAAAAGTAGTACTAACGATTGCTCAAAATTTACAAGCAGACATATACACTACAAATTATAACAAGAAGAAATTACAACAAGAATTTGATGGAGAAATTCAAAGCATTGGAAGAGTTCCTCAAGAACCACCATTTAGACAACAAGTTGCACTTATCTTATTTCATTTCTTTAAATCAAAAAAAACGTATGACTTACACCTTGTCGCTGGAGAATGGGCAATATCCATAGTAAAAAAAAATCAACCGGTTCTCTGGTATGTGCACTCACCACAACGAGAGTTATGGGATTTATACAAGCATACAAGAAAACATCTCGTTTCTCTTTGGCAAAGACCGCTATTTGACATATGGGTTCTTCTTAACAGACAACTCATGAAAATCTATGCAAAAAAAGCCACAACAATTATTTGTAATTCTAAAACTGTGCAAGAAAGAATCAGAAAATATTTAGGTAGAAACGCAAACATAATTCATCCACCCATTAATACCAAACAATTTTACTATAAACGAAACGGTAATTTCTGGTTAAGTGTTAATAGATTACTTCCCCACAAACGAATAGGAATGCAAATTGAAGCATTTAGAAAAATGCCCAACAAAAAACTTGTTATTGTTGGGAGTTACGAGCGCGCAAAACACTTTCTTAAATTTAAAAAAGAAATCTTAAAAAATCTTCCTGCAAACGTTACATTACTTCATCATATTCCTGATAAAGAGTTGAAAGAATTATATGCAACATGCAAAGGAGTTATCGCAACAGCAAAAGATGAAGACTTTGGCTTAACAGTCGTCGAAGCCATGGCTAGTGGCAAACCAGTTATTGCAGGAAAAGAAGGAGGCTATGAAGAAACAATCAAGCATAACAAAACAGGATTACTCATTAAAGATATTAATTCAGAAAAAATCGTTGTAGCAGTACAAACAATTGAAAAAAACATTCAACAATACAAAAAAACCTGTCAAACACAAGCAGCAAAATTTGATACGACAATATTTATTAAAAAAATAAGGAATGAAATTAAAAAGATTTTGGCAAAAGATTCTGTTGAAAAACAAGTAACCTCACCGTATGACAAAAAAGCAGAAAAATATACTGACATTCCTAGAAACAGAACAAACATAGGTCGCAAAAAAGAATTTTATTGAACAACAAAATATGCTTAAAGCAGTTAGCAATATCAAAAAAATACATTATGTTGATTGTAAAACAGAAATGCACACGAGTCATAATTAAACTCTAACAAATAACTTAAACATTGAAAATTTATAAAGAAAATACTTTCCTTTCCTACCAACATCCTCAAAATAAGGACAAGAAAAATAGTAATCTGTAATTACAAATTCTGTCCAAGAATTCCATGCCAACTCAAACTTTGAGGAACAATTTGCTTGAATAAATTCTTTGTACGTAAAACTTGATTCTCCACCGATATTCGCTTTTTGTGCAGCAACAATCTTATTACCAGATAAAGGATAAATTGCTTGTGAAAAAAATCTATCAGCAATAATAGGTCCGTCTGCTTTTCCCACAGATTCGAGCAAAGAAAGTTGGTTTGGATGCACAATTACTTGAACTGAATCCCCTATAGGATCAGCAACGTAATAATTAGGCAAAAAAATAAGAACAAAAATAATTAAAATAATCGTTGTTACTAGTAACTGAATATACTTCTTCGCTTTTGTTGACAAGTCTATTTTTTTTGATAGCCAAATAATAAAATAATAAATTATTCTAGCAAGAGCAAAACTAGCTAAAGAAGCAAGAAAGAACCCAGATAACAATAAAAGTCGTGCATACGGAAAAAATACGGTAAAGCCAACTAAAGGATAAAGAAAATAAAGCGCAGCAAAAAACAAGAGGACTAAAGAAAAGAAAAATGCTAAGGACTTATTTGAAAAATAAAGAAATACAATTCCACTAAAACCTAAAAGAACAAACGGCCAAGGAAGTACATGAAAAATAGTGAGTACTTGTTTAGTACCCATCCAGCCCATAGTAAAAATAAATTTTTTCATAAATAATAAGAAAATAAATACTACAAACAAGACTACTCCGAAGACATGCCAACGAGAAACAGGTTTTGACCACCATTGACGAACAGCCTTTTTATATTTAAAACCAATAGTGAAAGCAAAATAAGGAAGTAAAAGTAAAGTAGCCAAAGGATAAACAAACCATGAAACGATTAATAACAAAAAAGTAGAAATGAGAGAGTTCCAGGTAAATGAAAACTCCTGTAAAAATCCAAAACAAAGAAAGAACAAAACCATATTCACAGGCACAATGAACCACAAACCCAAAAGATAAGAATTACTCGGAAGAAAAGCAAGCAAAGCAATAGCAAATAAACCTGCAAGAGGACTTTTAAGAACACTGTCAAAAAATAGAAATACAAACAAACCAATAAGAAAAAACAATATTGCTGGGAAAAAAGGAGCCAAGTCTGTCAAGGGAATATTAGTTATATAAGACATGCTAGCCAGAAAAATATGAAAACCTTTTTGAGGGGAAAAAAATGCATACTCTACAGTTACTGATTTGTTATAGGTCGCAGAGTATAAATTAAAGGAACGTTGCGAATCAATATTTCTTAATTTATGATGTTCAATTAAAAATCTCGCTTGCGCAAGATGATTCCAGCCATCAGCATGCAAGGGATAAGGATAATTTCCAAGTGGCTCTGTACTTAATTCTGCCCGCTCTGGATTCATATAAGGCCCTGAATGCCAAACATGAGGAGAATAAATTAAAAGAGCACCTAAAAGCAAGAGAACAATAGCCAGTATTTTATGCATAGTACATCTAATTAAGAAACAATATATAAACGTAGCGAGAATTAACACAAGAATATTTATAAAGAAGGCAAAGATTTAAGAAAATATGATTACAAAAATTGTTGGGACTATTATTGGTATCATACTTTATCTGATTCCAGGCATACTTTCTAATGAACTTCTTCGAAAAAAGAAACAAGATTGGCTACTCCAAGGAGGATTATCATTTGGCTACGCAATACTTATTGGAACAGCAACGGGGCTTTTTTTAGGATACATTGGACTTTTTAGTAGAGTAGGATTTCTTGTCGCTTTAGTAATTATTTCAGGAATTCTTTATGGACTCTTTGAAGCAAAACGATATAAAGCTAAAAGAAGTACGAAAACAAAATGAGAACAATAGTTGTTCGGCCAAACAAAGATCAAACAACAGCACTTTGTCTTGATACTATTCAACGAAACAAACAAGCACTCGTCTTTTGCTCAAGCAAACGAGCCGCTGAAAGTCAAGCAGAAAAACTTGCAAAAAATATTCTCTTAGAAGAACAACACATTAATTTTTCAGCAACAAAAAGACTTTCAGAAAAACTCCTGCACGTTCTCACAACACCCACCAAGCAGTGCAAACGATTAGCACAATGCGTAGAAAAGGGAGTTGCTTTTCATCATGCTGGACTTGCAAGCAAACAACGAGAATTATTAGAAGACGCATTTCGTGAAGGGCTCCTAAGAATAATTTGCTCAACACCAACGCTTGCAGCAGGACTTGATCTTCCCGCATTTCGCACTATTATTCGCGACACAAAACGATTTGGCAATCGAGGCATGGTAGCAATACCTGTTTTAGAGTATGAACAAATGGCAGGACGAGCAGGAAGGCCAGGAAAAGAAGCATATGGTGAAGCAATAATTGTCGCAAAAGAAGAAAAACAAATAAAAGAATTAACAAAAACATATCTTCATGGCACAGTTGAAGACATACTCTCAAAACTTGCCGTTGAACCTGTTCTTCGAACATATATACTCAGTCTTACGGCTACGGGATTTATACAAAACAAAACAAGTTTATACATGTTTTTTGACAAGACATTTTATGCACATCAATTTGGCGATACGCTTCGATTACAACAAACACTTGACAAGATGGTTTTCCTACTACAAGAATGGGAATTCTTAGAACATACAGCAAAAGCAACCAAAGAAACAGATTTTACAACAAAAGCAATGTTTACCACAGGAACACAATTGCTTCACAAAAAAGAAACAACAAGTCAAGAAGAATTAACTGCAACACTTCTTGGCAGACGAGTAAGCGAATTATATGTTGACCCACTCACTGCACATGTTCTTTTGAAAGGTTTAGAAAAACTCTTTAAGAAAACAACAGCTACAACAATAGCTATACAAGGCAATGTGACATTTGCTGTAGTACATTTACTCACTTGTTCATTAGAAATGATTCCTCTACTTCGAACTAAAGCAAGCGATATGAACAGAATTCAATCTTTACGAGCACAACAAGAATTTATTTTATCAGAGGAAGAATTTTATGAAGTCAGCGTTGATGACTTTGATGATACCATAAAAACAACACAATGTCTTGTTGATTGGATGAATGAAGAAACAGAAGATAGACTTCTAGAAAAATATGCTATTCGACCAGGAGAATTAAGTATTAAACTGCAAAAAGCAGACTGGTTACTCTACGCATGCGAAGAGCTATCAAGAATTAAAAATTACAAAAGCATCATCAAAATTATTAAACAAACAAGAGTTCGATTAAAAAATGGTGTAAAAAAAGAATTACTTCCTCTGCTTCATTTTAAAAATATTGGTCGCGTGCGAGCAAGAAAACTCTACAATCATCAAATAAAAAACATTGCAGACGTAGAGCACACAACAATTGAACTTCTCTCAGGAATTATAGGCACAAAACTTGCAACAAACTTAAAAGAGCAGGTGGGACAAAAAACAAAAGAAGGTTCTGGCGAGAAACAAGCAACACTATAAAGACGACGCATTTATAAATATTCATTCGTTTACTAAAAAAGATGACACAATGCATAAAAGTTCCCCTGCAAGAAGCAGAAAAAGTAAAAAAAGAACTTATTCTTAACAACCAATTAGATACTACTTTTTTACCAAAAAGAACAACAAAAGTTATTTATTTTCCAGTAAAAAACTATGCTGGAAAAACCGAGAGCCTTACTTTACAACCAAGAATCAAAAAACAAACCGCAATCCCCTTCAAACAAGTGCTTTCTTTAATTCTTACGCCAGAAGAAATGAGTATTGTAAAAACAGCTCATGATATCGTTGGAACCATCGCTATTATTCAGATTCCTTACGAATTAGAACGAAAAGAAAAAGAAATTGCAAAAGCATTATTACAATCAAACCCTCTTATTAAAACAGTCCTTAAAAAAGGAAGTGGACATGAAGGAGTTTTTCGCACACAAGAAATGATTTATCTTGCAGGAGAAAAAACCAAAGAAGCAGAATATAAAGAAAATGAATGTACATTCCTTGTTGATGTTGAAAAAGTTTATTTTTCAGCAAGACTTGCAACCGAAAGAAAAAGAATTGCTCAGCAAGTTGCACCAGGAGAAGAAATACTTGTTATGTTTAGTGGCGCAGCACCTTATCCTTGCGTTCTTGCAAAAAATACGTCTGCAAAAAATATTGTGGGTGTTGAAATAAATCCCTTAGGTCATGCATACGGATTAAAAAATGTTGCCAAGAACAAACTAACCAATGTAAAATTATATTGTGGAGATGTTCGAGAAGTTGTTCCTCAATTACAACAAACATTTGATAGAATTATCATGCCTCTCCCACGAACAGCAGAGGAATTCTTAGATGTTGCGCTAGCTGTTGCAAAGAAAAATGCAATCATCCACTTATATGGATTTTATTCTATTGATGAATTTGATAAGGCAAAACAAGAAATTAAAAAGTACTGCAAACAATACAAAAGAACATATACCATTTTATCTTTAGTGAAAAGTGGACAACAAAGTCCTCGAACATATCGTATCTGCGTTGATTTTCAACTTACCAATTAAATTTAAAACTATTTCTAAAAGAGGAATATGCAAATAACAAAACAACACTAACAATAAAAAAACAAAGAAACGTTACTATACTAACAACTAGTACTAACAAATAGCGAAAATAACGTGTTGACAAAACAATAAGAAACAAAAAAACAGCACGCACTCTCTAGTTACTACCGATAATCATCGACCAGAGGTCTCAGCGGGTGTTCACGCGGTCATTGTGCATGCCATCAAAAGAAAAGAACTCATCTTATAAAAAACTATAGAAAAAAGGCTCTACCTAAAAAGAAGATTTTTTATCAGCATACTGTAAGCAGTGAATTATTAAAGATTTTCAAATCTCTTGATGAACACTGCATGAATCGTGCTTGATAGAACTCTGCACCAAGACATTAGTATACCTTTTTATTCTTGGGGACAGAACCGAAAAAAGAATTAGCTAAACATTCTCTTATACTCATCGCCTTCAAGTTCCTCATCCCGAAGCACTCTCTCTTTTGCCAGAACAAAATCTTTTTTAGTAACAATCGTTCTTTTCTCACGAATAGCCATGTATCCTGCTTCAGTACAAACAGATTTTATTTCAGCACCGCTCATACCCTCAAGTTGCTTTACGATTTCCTTATAACGAAATCCTTTTTCTAACTTCATCTTTCTTGTATGAATACGAAGAATTTGTTCAACACCTTCCAAATCAGGATTACTTACTTCAATAAGTCTATCTAGTCTACCTGGACGAAGAACAGCAGGATCTAAAATATCTTTTCTGTTCGTACAACCAATAATTTTAACATCGGCAAGAGGTTTAAAACCATCAATTTCTGCTAAAAATTGCATGAACGTTCGTTGAACTTCTCGCTCACCGCTCGTTCCTAATTCAATACGACTAGCCGCTAACGAATCAAGCTCATCAATAAAAACAATCGCAGGCGCTTTTTCTCTTGCAAGCTCAAAAATTTCTTTAACTAACTTTGCACCTTCACCAATAAATTTTTGCACAAGCTCACTACCAACAACTTCTATAAACGTAGAGTTCGTACTTGCAGCAACTGCCTTTGCAAGAAGTGTCTTGCCTGTTCCCGGAGGACCATGCAAGAGAATTCCTTTAGGGGGCTCAATGCCAACATTTTTGAAAAGTTCAGGACTCTTTAAAGGGAGCTCTACAACTTCTCGAATCTCTTCTGACTCTTTTTTAAGACCGCCAATATCAGACCATTTAACATTTGGCTTTTCCATAATAACAAATTGCTCAACATTAAAACGCTTCGTAGAACGAATCTTGTCAACAATTGTTAAGTTTTTTTGCTCAACAAGTACAGAATCACCAACTTTAAGATTCTCTATATTACTTGCAATATCAACAAAAAATTTGTTACCATTTGGCATGACAATAAGCGCATTATTATCGTTCATAATTTCTACAATGTCAGCAACAAGGAGTGCGGGAGAGCGATATCTATCTAACTCGTTCTTAAGTTGAGAAATAGTTTCTCGAAGAAGCCTGTTTTCCTGCTCAATATCCTGTGGCGTGCTACTCAATGCAAAAGCCCCGCCTTCTAAATAATCTCTACCCATTACAAGCCAAGAAAGAAGAACACTATTTAAATATGTGGGTTATTTTGTTACACAAAAAAGCTTTAAACACGTAAAAACACGTTCAAAAATCCTCTTAAGAGAAAACAAGGAGATTATTACATGAAACAAGCACATCATATAACCCTAAGCGTTTTTATCCATGAAGGGGAAAATGAAGAAAAAACAGTAAAAGCCATACACAAATTTTTGCCTGATAATTTTGAAGATGAGAAGATTCACATAAAAAAAGAAGAAGCAAAAATAATCGAAGGACAAGATATGACTCTTTTTTCTGTTCAACTCTCCAAACAAAAACACATTAAGCAAGTTATTGAAAAATTAAAAGATCTTCTTGGAAAAAAGCAATACGAGACAATTTCAAGTCAAGAAAACAGAGTTGATGAAGAAGGCAATATGTTTCTTCGTATTGATAAAAAAAAATTTGAAGATGAAAGAAAAGCAATACTCACTGATAAAGGAAATTGCTTTCATTTCAAAATCGTCTTAGCCGCATTTCCAAAAAATCAAGAAAATGCAATTAGCGTTATGAAAGAATTATTTGAGAAAAAATAATAGTTATTGGAATTTTTGATAAATAAGATTATTTGAAAACTAAAACAGTATGATAAAAAAGAACGTTTAAAGAAATTCCTCTGTTTCTTTTTCTTCTTTAATTGCTGTGGGACTTCCTCCCCCATGCCACGTAAAACGAGGACGAATGCGAATAGGATACATTTTCTCATTACTATCATCAAACAATATACCTGCACCTTTCTCTCTTGGGAGATGATCAAGTTGCTCAACAAGACCTTCACGCATATACGATTGCATGAGCATACCAAGTGCATCAACATCAATTTTTGCAGTAATCCTGTGCGCAAGCACAATATCTGATTGTGTCATAACATCAGTATGAATTTTTCCAGGTTGTTGTGTTGCTAAAATAAGAGATACTCCTGGTTGACGACCTTCGCGCATAACAGTTACGAGTGCATCTGTTGAAGCAACTTTTCCTTCGCGCGGTAAAAATTCATGTGCCTCATCAATAATTAACCAAACTAAAGGCATATCTTGTTTTCTTTTTGTATCCATTGAAAAAAAGTTTGTTGCCGTCTCGACGTTCACATACTCTTCATCTTTTCGTGCAACCATTCTCTCAACAAACAATCGTTTTGCAATGAGGCCAATCATGAGTGCTTTTACATCCCATCCGCCTGACATAGTTGCATAGCAAGAAACATCAAGCACTGTTATTTGACCGCCCTTTGCAACCTCATCAAGTTTTGTTCCGTGATCAGAAAAAACGCCCCAAGTGTCAGCCATGTGAAACATCGCCGTAACTGCATCTTTTACTTCTTTACTTGCTTGAGTGTTTTCTTGTAAGACGCGAATAATATCCGCTATAAGAAAATGTTCATTTATTTTCTTTAGTGATAAAATACTCTCATTGATGAGGATTCCTTCCGTACTATATTTATCCGTCTTAAAAGCAGTACACCAATCATCAGGATCAATCTCGCCTGGTGAAAGTGTGAAAGGTACATCCGTTGGAATGCCTTCCTTTTTATACGTATAAAAATATTTTTCTGGTGTGAAAATCTTCACAGGGATTCGTGCTGGTTTTAATCCCCATTCCTCAAGAAGCGCTTTATCCTGCAAATTAGGATATTTCATCGTCCAATACACACCCATAGTATCTAAAAGGATAACAGAAAGGTTTTGTTTTATATCGTCATCCAATAAATGAAAACCTTCAGCAATAGCTCCCATAGTATATGATTTGCCACCACCTCGTTTACCACAAATAAGCATGACATGAGCTCCTGCAACATCCATATACACGTTGTTAGAAAGTGATTGTGTTTGACCCATACGAATGTAATGTTTTCCTATAAAAATCGCACCTTTCAGACCCCACTTTTCAAGATCTTTCTTGCTTCTTCCCACTACAATATCTTGCATACGTCCTCTTAAACAAAAATCGTTTAAAAACGTTTGTATCAAGGACAAAAAGCTTAAAAACTAAAAGCACTCTTCTCTTTACAACGTCTTACCTGAAGAGGTACGACAAATAGGTGTTTGCACGTGGAAAAAATAACAAAATCATCTCAAAAAAAGAAAGCAAAAATCATATACGAAGGAAAACCTAAACAAAAAGGATGGATGACCATAACACTCATTGGTCTTCTTATCATCATCTTCGCGTTGTTTTTCATAAGCAACGGAACATTTTTCGTTTTACACACACCACTATTTACAACGAATAATTCCACACAAACACAAGACAATGTTTTGGTAACAGTAAACAATCAACCCATTTATACAAGTCAACTCGATGCACAATGGAACGCGTTACCTATTCAAACAAAAATGACTATTACTCGCAATGACGTGCTCACCAAATTAGTTGAAGAACAATTACTCTTAGAAGAAGCAGCACAAAACAATATCAGCGTTAGTGATGAAGAAGTACAAACCTTCATTTCCTCTCAACTCAATGCATCAGGAGTTACACCAGAAATGTTTACAAAATACTTAGATGCACAAGGAATCAGCAGAAAAGAAGCTGAAAGAATGTATAAACAACAACTCACCGTAGCAAAATTGTTTAGTCAAAAAATAGATCAGAATACAACTGTTACGCCCGAAGAAATCAACACCTACTATGAAGAAAATAAGGAACAATTTCAACAGCCAGACATGGTTACTATACGACACATCCTTTTGCAAGTGAGTGATCAATTTAATGAAACACAGGCACAACAAAGAGTAAAAGAAATTTTGAGCCTTCTTAATGACAACTTTAGTAATTTTTGTGCATTAGTAAGCAATTACAGCATGGATTTGGGAAGTAGCACCAATTGTGGAGAATACACATTTAGTAAAGGACAATTCAACAATCCTGCTTTTGAAGACGCAGCATTTAATATGAGCGTTGGAGAATTGCGCGTTGTTACTACATCCTTAGGTTTACACATCATGCTAAAAATGGCAGACTATCCTGCAAAACAATTAACCTTAACAGATAAAGTTCTTGCCTTACCTGATAAACCATTACTTCAAACACTCATACAAGAAGATATAACCGCTAAAAAAGCACAGGCAATTTATACAGCATATGTAGATGAGCTAAAAGCAAAAAGTGATATAGTATATGCAAAAGGAGTGCTTAATCAGACCAATCAAACACTAACAGATAATCAAACAACAAATCAAACGACAGAAGTTGAAAATATAAGCACATAAATAAAAAATACTATGCAAATAAAAAATAGTACAAAAGAGAAAGACGTGAACACGTAAAAGAGCAACACATACAATATATACTAACGTCATCACGTATAAAAGTCGTTAAAAAATCCTCTTTTTCTACTCAAACAGCGTTTTTAGTTCCCATTTTTAAAATAACTCTTTTTTTATCTTCTTTTTAAAAGAAAGTCCGTTATAAACGTTTTTACAATGTAAGCAAAAGCTTTCCTTTTAACAATATTTATAAATGCAAAACCATTCACTTTCTTTAACGTTTAAATGCGTCTTGCTCAAGCTTTGATTTAGTTCAAGGCGATGAATTGTGACAATTTTAAGCGTTGCAGCCCGGCACGAGAGTACTCATGGGAGCTTACGACGAACGTCAAGCTATGAGCTTGGGAGTTAGTGTCTCGGGCAACAAACACATCACAATCCTTTACTATCACTGGAAAAAAACGTTTTCCACAAGAGCAGAACAATATCGCTCAACCAATTACAATCATTAATCATTTAATTTGAAATGAGGGGAAAATACCCCCTAGATTGCAAAAAAGACAAAAAAACACAATAAAACCGATGAGAAGCTAAAAAAGCTTTTTTAAGAGATGTGTTTAAACCGGTTGAGACTATTTCTGCACGCGAGCTAAAGGAAGAAAACAAAGAATAAAAAGGAGGCCAAAAAATGGCAAAAATAGCTCAAGCAAACAAAAATCAAAAAAAAGATTTTTTAGCTTAAGCATTTTTAAAATTTTATAAAGGTAAATAAAAATGGCAAAAATAGCTCAAGTATCATCAAAATATATTATTCACGCCGTCATTTCAATTGATGGAGTGGTTGATCGACCGGATGTAATCGGTGCAGTCTTTGGACAAACAGAAGGATTGCTCGGCGAAGATTTAGAACTTCGAGAACTACAAAAATCTGGACGAATAGGAAGAATTGAAGTAAATGCTGAAACAAAAAATGGTAAAACTACTGGAGAGATAATTATTCCCAGTAGCCTTGATAAAGCAGAAACTGCAATCATAGGCGCAGCATTAGAAATCATCCAACGAATTGGACCTTGCAATGCAAAAATTCAAATAAAAAACATTGAAGACATTAGAGTTTCAAAGCGAAAATTCGTTATTGAACGAGCAAAATCATTGCTCAAAGAACTTGTTGATAGCGTCATGCCAGACTCACAAGAACTTGCTGACGAAGTAGCATACTCCGTACGCATTGCAGAAATTACTGAATATGGACGAGACAGACTCTCGGCCGGACCAATGATAGATGACTCAGATGAGATAATCGTTGTTGAAGGACGAGCAGACGTGCTTAACTTACTTAAGTATGGTTTTAAGAACGCCGTAGCAGTAGGTGGCACAGGTGTTCCACACGCAATTATTGATTTGTGTAAACAAAAAACAGTAACTGTTTTTGTTGATGGCGACCGAGGAGGAGATTTAATTATCCGTGAAATTACTAGCCAAACGGAAATTGATTTTGTTGCAAAAGCACCTGATGGAAAAGAAGTGGAAGAACTTACCAAAAAAGAAATTCATAAAGCACTTCGAGGAAGAATCGCAATTGAGCAAGTACATCTTGAAGCAAAAAGCAATCTTGAGAGAAAACCACAACCATCGCAACGAAGAGATTCTCATGACCAACGCACAGAACGGCGAGGAGTAGACCGAAGAGATACTCGAACAAGAGATGTAAGAACAGATAGACGAAACACAAGTACTCGAGAAGAAACAAACAGAAATACTCCACGAACAAAAGAACCAACAGTTGATGAAAAAAAGCAATTCAATACTATGCTTGAAGATCTCATTGGCACACGAGGAGCATACATTCTTGACAAGCAATTGCAGATTCTTGGGAAAATTCCTGTAAGTGAATTAGAAAGCACGGTAAAAAGTCTTAGCAACACCATTTATGCAATAGTATTTGATGGAAACGCAACAAAAGAACTTTTGGAAGTAAGCGAGAAAAGTAAAGTATCTTACCTTATCGGTATGAGTAGCAAAGTGAAAGCAGAAGGAAGAACAAAAATCCTCACACCAGAAAATCTCGCGTAAACAAATCAAACATAAATTATTTTATTTTTTATTTATTTTATTTTATTATTTTGGTTTACTTCTTGTTTATTTTACTTCTTATCATCTTTATTAGATTCTTGTTTTGTTTGTTTTTGCAACCAAGAAACCTCATCTACAGTCAAATCAAGCTCTTCTTGAAGTTGACTATTATGCGCAAGCGCGTTTAGTAAAAAAGGATATACATCCTGCAACGCGCGATTCTTTGAAATATTCATGCGTTCTGCAAGTTTTTCAATAATTGCTTTTCGCTTTGCATAAACCATATTAGCCTGCCAATAGCGAAGCAAGCGAGTTGGCTGATGATATGATGGCTTTGCAGAAGACTTCTCTTCTTTAGAAAGAGCAATACCTACAGACAAAAGCAAATAACAATACACATAATAACGATAATATTGCCAACGACGAATTCGACCAAAAAATTTGTCAGCAAGCGCAAGCGTTTCGTATGCCACAGCAATATCTTTTGGTTTTACATATTCTCTCGGAAGATTTTCATCAACCCATAAAAAAATCTTACTTAAATCCTCATTAACAAAATCATAAGCACCAAAAACAACTTGAGGATCAGTTGATTTGAACACGCGAACAAGCACATCGCCAATCTCTTGTGTTTGTCTGCGAAGTGAAAGATCATCAACAGAAGCATCCTTAATAATGAGATAGGAAAACAAGTCATTAAGAGCGCCTCGTGCATCGCCAGCAGCTTGTCTTGCAAGCGCATGTAGTGTTTTTTTGTCACTTACAACCTTTGCTCTTGCACATGCTGTTTCTAAAATAATCTCAACATTTTTTGTTTGCAGAGAAGAAAACTCCACAAGAAAACTTGATTTTTTTAAAGAAGAAAATTTCTTATCAAATATGTTAATTCCTGTTAGGACTATGGGAAACGTTGATTTTTTAATAAAATCCACTATAACACCAGGAGCGCCTCTGTCTTTTGAGCCGGAAAGACCATCAACTTCATCTAGAAGAATGAGTTTCTTGTTGCCAAAAAGACTTGCCTGACCTGTAGCTTTTGACAAAAACTCTTTTAAATCAGATTGATTACGAGTATCACTTGCATTTAACTCCAAAACCTCAATGTTATTCTCCTGAGCAAACGCGTAAACGCTTGCAGTCTTACCAACACCGGAAGGACCATATAAAAAAAGACCTTTTCCCTTAGCAAAATTTTTAAAAAAACTTCTTATCTGTTTTAGAGCATCGTCTTGTCCAATAATCTCAGAAAGATTTTTTGGCTTGTATAAAAAAAATGGTTCCATTACAAAAAGATAAAAGAAGGAGTGCTATAAAAACCTTCTTACGACCCAGCCTGAAAAGAAGATTTTTTCTATAATAGACTATAAGCGGGGATGAATTGAAATTCTCAAATTTCTTGATGTACACTGCATAAATCGTGTTCATCAAAAATATACATCAAGGCATCAGCTTATTCTGTCTTTCTAAGCAAACTCCTTTTTACCACAGATTTATATAGGAGAAATTCATTTGAAAACAAAGGGGAAAACATAATGAATATTGCGCTGGCTCAACAAGAAGTGAATAATTGGATACAACAATTTGCCATTCAATACTTCAAACCGCATGAAATAATCACGCAACTCGCTGAAGAATTAGGTGAAATTGCTAACGAGATTCTTAATCAAGATATTAAACGAGTAGGACAAGAAATAGGAGATTTACTGTTTGCAATTATTTGTATGGCCAACAGTCATGGCATTACCCTTTCAGATAAAACACCTGCTCTAGCAGACAATCCTGAAAAAGCATTTCTTGCATTAAGTTATAGTATTAGCCAAATTGCAAGAGAAATAAATCATTTATATGGACCTAAAAAGAAAAAACCACAAGAAGAATCATCAACTTTACAAATTAGACTTCAAGAAGGATATGAAAGTATACAAGCACTAGCAAAAAGCTATAAAGTAGAAATAAACGAATCGTTTTCATATATTATGAAAAAGCTGGACAAGCGTGATGATGGTCGCTGGGAAAAAAAATGATTATAGGAATTGTAGGAAAACCATCCGTTGGCAAAAGCACTTTTTTTAAGGCGGCAACACTTGCAGAAGTTGACATTGCAAACTATCCTTTTACCACCATCAAAGCAAATCACGCTGTGGGTTTTGTAAAAATTCCAGATGTTGCGCAGGAAAAACAATTTGGCAAGATAGCAAATCCTCGCATGGGCTATGTGCAAGGTGCATATCGATTTGTTCCCATCGACCTTGTTGATGTTGCAGGTCTTGTACCAAATGCACATAAAGGAGAAGGTATGGGCGGTCAATTTCTCAACGATTTAAACCAAGCAGATGCACTTATTCATGTTATTGATGCAAGTGGTAGTGTAAATGCCAAAGGCGAAGCTGTACCGCAAGGCAGTTATGATCCTGCAAAAGACATAGAGTTCTTAGAAGTTGAACTTGACTATTGGTATCTTGACATCCTTAAGAAAGGATGGGAAAAATCTGCACGCGTCATGCAACAAGAAAAACGAGAACCATTTGTTGCAATTGCAAAACAAATGACTGGACTGGGCGTTACAGAAGCCATGACTAAAGAAGCAATACGAACGTTGCACCTTACAAATAAAGGAGTAACAGAATGGAATGAAGACGAACTTCTTATGCTTGCTCGCATATTACGAAAAAAAACAAAACCAATGATTATTGCAGCAAACAAAAGTGATTATCCCCAAAGCAAAAAAAATATTGAGCAACTAAAAACAACATTTCCAGAATACACCATACTTCCTACAAGTGCAGAAGCAGAACTTGCTCTTCGCGAAGCAGCAAAAAAAGAACTTATCACTTACCTACCTGGCGAGCAAGATTTCACTATCACTAAGAAAGGAGAAGAGAAATTAAGCAAACAACAACAACAAGCATTACACTTTATTAAAAAAACAGTCTTGCAAGTATTTCCTCACGGTAGTGGTGTGCAGGCAACACTTAATACAATTGTCTTTGATGTTCTTAACTATAAAGCAATACATCCTGGAGGTGTGGGAAAACTAGAAGATAGCGATGGTAATGTCTTACCTGATTGTTTTCTCATGAAAAAGAATGCAACAGCACTTGATTTTGCATATCGATTACACACTGACTTCGGTAAGCACTTTGTTAAAGCAATAGATGTTCGCACCAAATTACCCATCGGAAAAGACCATATACTCAAACATTTAGATATCATAGAAATCATGTCATCTAAATAATTTACTTTTTGAAATGCTAACAAATTTGTTATTTAACGTTATAGAAATGTGACAGATAAATAAAATGACGAAATAACAAGTGTGTATTTTTAAGAATTAATTACTTAATCAGGTTGTACTTATTTAAAATATCTTTGTACTTCTGAAAATCAGGACTTCTTTTAAATGCATTAATCTGATCAGGTGGCAAACGACCAATCCATTTATGAATCATGCGAAGTGCTTCACGAGTCTCCTTTTGCAAAAGTTCGTTTTCATCAAGTTCCACTTCTTCAATCTCTTCTTCATCAACTTCTTCAGTTTTTGCTCGACGAAATAAAGAAAATAATCTTGTCAAAAGACTTTCTCGTTCATTTTCGAGTTCGTCAACTTCCTCATCAACGTACTCAATTTCTTCTTCTGTCTCCTGTACTTCTTTTGTCACTTCCGGCGGCAAGTCTTCTGCTTCTTCTAAAATCTGTTTTTTTTCTTGAGAAGAGAAAAAACGAGAAAAGAATATACGTAACAGAGAAGGTTTGTCTTCTCGTTCATACACTGTTGATTTTGTTACAGGAACATTGGGCACTCTATTGTCGCTTGAAAATTTAAGGAAAGAAAGATTAACATTTAAAAAATTCTTTGTGGGAGAAGAACCTCTTCTCATCTCAAGGTATGCTCCTAAATCATCATTAAAATCTTTTTGATGCTTACTAATTATTATCACCCTACAGCAAAAACTACTCCTACCTGTAACTGCAGAAGAAGGACTTTATAAGCTTTTTGGTGACTCGGCTCTGCCCAGAAAGGCAGAAAAAAATATACTGACACCTTGGTGCATACATTAAATCACTTTCTTTTAAATATTGAAGATTTTTCTGGAGCATCATAGCGTTGACGAAACTCCTTTAAAGACATCGTATCAGGAGCGTTGTCGTTACGTTTTTTAGAAAATAATCGATACACACGATGCTCTAGTATTACAAGAAGAAGCGCTAACAAAAGCAAAAAACCAATAAATATCAAAAAAGATTTGAAGCGGTTTTTGGATAGTAAAACAGGTTCTTCTTTAAGAGGAAAAGGTGCAACAGACACAGGATTACAAATGGTAAATACTTTTTTTTCAATGTAAGAATCCGCACAGACTTCAAAAACACCCGGAGAAGATTCAACGGAAAACGATTTTGCAAGAGTTGATGCATTAAATGAATTGACAAATATTTTATCTCTACCAAGAATTTTTCGAACGCCCTCATCATCTCTTAAATAAAAGAGCACATCTGATTGTATACTCTCATTAAAACTATTAAATATAGAATAGTTTATTGTAAGAGAATCTCTTGGTAAAAGAGGATTTTTTTCTAAAGAAAGATTAAAAATAAATGGGTCGTTTGCTACCGTTACTAAAACGGTTGCAACTGCAACTGTTGATTTACTTTTTGCGAAAACATCAAAGTAATAATCTCCTGGTGGCGTTACGTTTGATGCTTGCACAGAAAAAGGAATTCTTATTTGCTGAAGAGGAGCAAGTCTTAACAAAGAAATATTTGTCTGTAACAAAGAATCTAAAGGATTGAGTCGCAACGTTGCATCAGTTATTTTCTCTTGATTATTTTTGATAAAAAGAACAAAAAATTCTGTTTGACCCTGATTTACCGTTATTGAAAATGACTGAGGTATAAAAATAAGCTCATCAGACAAATTTGTTTTATTCTCTGTTACAACTGAAGTAAAAAACGTATTTGCACCCGCGCCTGAATTTGTATTGCACTGCAAGAATGTTGCAGGTTTAGATACAGTCGTTGTACAATTATTTTGATCAGTGCACGTTCGAGAACCACAACCATCATCAGACCAAGAAGTGCAAATCCAATTCTCCTCACAATATCCTTGTAAACTAAAATACTGATTAGAAGTATTAAAACCAGAAAAGGTTGCTGTTCCATTTGCTATTTGTAAAGTATAGGAAAGTGTTCTGTCCACAAAAGAACTTCCATTAAACCAGTAAAGGTTATAGAGCGTATAATTTTCTTGAACAGGAACACTAGCAGTTACATTTACAAAGTGAGTTGGTGATTGAATTGTTACATTAAGTTCGTAGTAAGGCTTTGTAGCAAGCTCGCTTGTGATATTTATCTCTGGTGGAGATGCTTTGAAACGAAGCATCACAGAAGATGCCGTGGCATTTGCTTTCCATTGCAAACCAGTTGTGTTTATTGTACTATTAATTAAAAAACCATTTTCAAACAAATACCAATTAAAACCAGATTCCCAACCAGAGAGAAAGTTTAAACTGACATTTTGCGAAAAAGGCAAATCATATACTATGGGAATCTGAAGAGAAACATTTGATTCATTAGCAAAAACTGTTTTGTTTACTTGCTCAAAGCCAGAATAATTATAAGATACACCAATTGTAACCACCGTGAGTCCTACTTGAAATGTTGCACTCATAAAAACTAAAGAACATAATAAAATCACGACGAATAGAACATTATTTTTTGTAAACTTATTTTTTCTTCCACTCATTATGTAACAACCGCTTTATTTCTTTTTCAGATGAAGCATTCTTTAGTTTTTTACTTAAAGAATCAAAATTTTTAACGTTTCGCGCAGATGGTTTCTTTCTCGTTCGTTTTTTCATATTGTTTTCTTTTGATAATTTTGATGGCTTTTTTGATGAGGATTTCTTTTTTGATGCTTTCTTGTTTTCAATTTTCTTTGAAAACAGAAGACTTTTGTTCCATAAAAGAACAAAAATAATTCCAAGAGTAGCAAGAAGCAGTAAGATAATAAGAATTGGTAAAAACGTTCCCCATATAAAACGCATAAAAGCGCTGTGTTCTTTTACGCCCACACCATTTTCGTCAACAATAATGACCTTAAATGTTCGAGTAATTTTTGAAACCATACCTAGTTGACCACCTTCTTGATTTTTGAAAAGAATAAGAGAATAACGAACTGAAAATTCATCTCCAACATATGCTGTAGAAAGCGCTGTTACTTTTATCGCAACTTTAGTCGTATATGGTTTCGGAGGAAGCGTATACAAAACCTGTGGGTAAAGAATTTCTGCAATAGCACTTTGAAGCGTTAGATTTACTATAAGGGACTTGTCATCAGGATTTTGCAAATATAAATTAAGAACATGCGATGTCCCTTGGGTAAGTAAAAGCGTATCATTTTTCAGGTAGTCCTGCGCAACACCCATCGCGTTTGCTTGTTGTGTTATTATTAACGCAAGAAGCAAAAAAACGATAACCATTACGAGGCGTCTTATAAGGTAAACTCTCGCATAATCTCCTTATAAACGTTTTGACAACTTAGTTCTATCTGAAATAGAAAATTTTTCTCTATGGCAAAGAACAATCCTCGTAATAGATATACTTTTTGATACGTGTAAAACGAGAGATAGTAGCAGAAAACACATATATTGTAAGATAAATGCACTATCGTAAGATAAATACACACACTGTAAGATAAATACACACATCGTAAGACCAAATACAAACATATTCAAGAAATTCATTTAAAAAAGAAAGAAATATAAAGGAAAAACATACAATGTAAGAGTAATTGTGGTTGGTGTAGAACATAGTGACGAGTCAAAACAAGTACTTGTTAGTGTAAACCAGGAAATACTCGTTCCCACAACCATCTTTCTTGATCGCAACATATCCATTCTTGAAGCACTCTGTGAATACCTCAAAGAAGAACACAAGTTTTCTTTCGCTCAAATTGGTCGATTAACAAACCGAGACGAGCGCAACATTTGGACATCATATCATCGCGCTAAGGAGAAAAGAAGATATCGAACACCAACCACCACTACAGATATCTTTTTTCCCCTAAGCGTTGTTTGCAACAGATCTCTTTCTATTTTTGAGTCAATTGTCATCTATTTGCGAAATAAAGGAATCAACAACAACAAACTAGCAGAGGCATTCAATCGATCAGCTAAAACAATCTCAACTGTGTATGTGAGGGCAAAGAAAAAATGAAGGAGAGATATATTGCAACAGGATTTCTCGCAATCTTGTTAGTTCTTACACTCCTTGCTAGTTTCCTTGGACCGACACTCACAGGATTTTCCGTTTATCAGCAAGGGACAGAACAAAACCTTTGGATAAATAAAAGTTATGAAGCACAAGACGAAGCGTACACTATAGCCCTTGATGCGAATACATCCTATACGCATATTGCTGTCACCGGAAAGCTGCAAGGAATAGGAAGTATATTAATCATCGCAACAAACAAAACAAGAAACTGGACCGTTGCAAGTGCATCAATAGGAGAACAATCAACACAAATAACGGGCTTTGTTACAGGAGACAAATCAATTGATAAACAAATAATAAACAAAAAGAACATGTCAAAACGTGTGAATGATACGCACAAACAAGAAAAACAAGAAATTTTAACAAACAATCAATCGACTAAAACAACGTCTAATAAAAACAATACCACCACACATAAAACAACAAACAGGAGTTTGCAATCCAACACGAGTTTATCTTTTAGTACTGACAAGCTTTTACAAGACATAAAAAACAAACCCCTATTTGTTTTAAACGAAACGTCTAATTCTTTTACAAATGAAAGTATAAACTTCTCTTTTGGTTTTGCATCAAAAACAAACACAAACATTTCAACAAACAGTTCAACAAACAGTTCAACAAACAGTTCAACAAACAATTCTTTAGAAATCACCACGCTTGCGAACATCACCAATAAAAAAAGAAGCAATGGTTCTGCAAGCAAGAAAAACTATAACAAAACTTTACCTTCACATTATGCTACAACAAATAGTTCAATTACTAGTTCAATTGGAAATACAACTTCTTTACACAAAACAACGTCTTACTTGAATGAAAGTTCTCAGCAAAACAAAACAACAAATCAATCAAAAACAATAAATAAATCAAAATCACAAGTCATACTTCCAGAAAAAAGTATCACATCATATTGTCAAGAAACATGCAATCTGCCAGGAATTCATAATGTAAGTATTATTATAAAAGTAAGCGGAAACGCCAGCTTCACACTAGAAAAAATCACGTACGCAACAAAAGAAGATTTTGTTCAAAAACACGTAATTAAAAACATTTCAACAACACTCAATACTTCTACGTTCATCAATATAGCAGATTATTTCTCAGGATTAAACGATGCATACATAGACGTTCCATCTGTTACGGGAATTACAACAAGTATCCAAGGAACAACAGTCAATATCACTCCTCGACGCGAAGGAATATTCTCCTTCTTTGTTTATGTAATGAATAAAGACTCGCTAATAAAAACAAATACCTTTATCATCGATGTCAACAAAGAAAATATTGTTAAAAACAATCTTACTAAAGAAATAAACGTAAGCAACACAACAAACGCAACTCAAAACAACCTTTCATTAAACACAACAGGACTTGTGCAATTACCCGCGCGCGTTGGAGATCCAGTACATTGGTCTTATACTGTTCTCGCAAAGAAAAATTCTACAACAAATATCTCTATTAGTTCTTCTGCAAAAAATATTAAGATTTATTCTTTCAATAAACATAAGCAGGAGAAAAGCATATTAAATATTACAGTGCTTGATGAGAAACAAGTAGCACAACTTCAAACAGGAGAACAAAAAAAACACCCAAAAAAATCAAAAGAACTCAAACAAGAAAATAGTGTTTCAAAAACAAAAGAAAATAATGTCACACTCATTCTTAACGAAACAAACACAACAGGGTACGTAGTGAACTTTGAAACGCCTGCCCCACTACAAAAAGAAAAAAATCTTTCATCAAGTAAAAAATCTATTACAATCAGTTCAGACATACATTACAAGAATGTTTCTACAACAACAATTTTGCCAATACCCGCACCTCAACAAGCAATACGTCTTACTTGGGAAAATCATCATCTAATAGTACCACCAGAAAATATCACCTATCATGATGTTGACCATGATGGTTTGATAGAGAGCATCTCATGGGTTGTCCCGCACTTATCCAATCAAACATTCACTATTGATATTACTATATTGAATCCTGTGGAATACTTGAAAGATGGCGATATTTGGATTGTTCGCTTTAACACCACTGGTACTGCTAATCTGACGGTGACGAGCACGAACGCGTACTTTGAGGAAGTGCCTGTGGATGACAACAGCACTATTGACGAGCTGAAATTCCTGAACATCAGCTGTGACGGCGAGAACCTATACGACCAGTTATTGATAAACGGTGAGAACGCGAGTAGCTTCAATGGAAAGCCAGAAAGATTCCTCATACCAAATTATTCCTGTAATGGCACCGGCACTTTCAAGACGAGAGTGAATGTCGCCGGCTACGCTACGCTGAAATTCACGTTTGCAAACTTCAACGAGAGTGTGACGGATTATGCGTATGATCCTCCTCCTTTCTCTGCTGTTTGGAATACGAGCAAGGCTGGCAGTGCCTCTGACACCATCGTGTTGCCTATTACTGGTTCTTATTATGTTGATTGGGGAGACGGAACAAGCAACACATCAGTTGACACGCACGTCTATGCAAGTGCCGGAACGTACACTATCAACATCTCAAACATAGACATCACAAGCTTCAGCTTCAACAATGGCGGTGACAAGTTAAAGATTATTAATATTAATCAGTGGGGGGACTTGTATGTCGGAAATAGTGGGGGTTATTTCTATGGATGTGCCAACCTCAACAGTACAGCTACTGATAACCTTGACTTGACAGGAACAACTGATTTAAGTAATATGTTCGCTTATGCCTCTGCCTTCAATGGAAACATCTCTAACTGGAATGTCTCAAGTGTCACAAATATGTTTGGTATGTTCCGTTCTGCCTCTGCCTTCAACCAGGATATAGGAAACTGGGACACTTCAAAAGTTACAGATATGCGTTATATGTTCTATTATGCCTCTGCCTTCAACCAGGATATAGGAAACTGGAATGTCTCAAGTGTCATAGATATGACTTATATGTTCTATTATGCCTCTGCCTTCAACCAGGATATAGGAAACTGGAATGTCTCAAGTGTCACAAGTATGGATTGGATGTTCGTTTATGCCTCTGACTTCAATGGAAACATCTCTAACTGGGACGTCTCAAGTGTCACAAGTATGCTTGGTATGTTCTATTCTGCCTCTGACTTCAATGGAAACATCTCTAACTGGGACGTCTCAAGTGTCACAAATATGGATAGTATGTTCTATTCTGCCTCTGCCTTCAATGGAAACATCTCTAACTGGAATGTCTCAAGTGTCACAAAT
>CAYRYB010000001.1:82829-214253 GCA_964428395.1 uncultured Methanosarcinales archaeon | reverse complement strand
ACTGTTTTACAAACAGCAAGTGTTCTTGAACTTTACTTAGGAGGAATACAAAACAATACTTCGGCAGTTGAAGATACTTCTTTTAATATTACTGCAAATTTAGTTGTTCCTGCTAATACAGAACTTATTCAGATTTACAAAGACGGAAGTTTGATTGCTAATAGTTCTAGTCCTGCTGTAAACATTTCTACATACCAACCAGGCATCTATAATATTACTGCAATTTATGTTGGAAGTTTGAATTATTCTGCAAGTAGCGTTACTTGGTTCTTAACAGTTAATGATACTACGGCTCCAAATGTTACGGGGATGCAACCTCTTGGTCAGATTTATAATCAGACAGACGTTCTATTACTTAGTGCTAATGTTACTGATAATGTACAAGTTGATTTTGTAAGTGTAAATGTTAGTTGGAATGATTCTTATGAAATTCTTAATTTGACGTCATCTGATAATGTAACGTTTAACATGACCTTCTTGAATACTAGTTGGATTGGTAATTATAGTGTTGCTTTCTTTGCTAATGATACTAGTGGTAATGTTAATTCTACTGAGTTTTCTTGGTTTGTTGTTCGTGATAGTACGATTCCAATAATTAATTCTTATAACGCAACACCAAATAACACAACGTATACAACAAACATCACTATTTATGCAAATGTTACTGATAATGTTAACGTAAGCAATGTTTTTGTCACAATAAAAGGTATAATATATAATATGACTTTCCTTGGAAACAAAACGTATTCATATGAATTTAACACCAGTCAATACGCATCTGGTTTCTATACGTATACTATTAGCGCAAATGATACTGGTATTCCTGATAATTGGGCCGCTAACGTTACAGGAAACTTTACAATAACCCCTACTTTTAGTGTTATACATTTATACCTTGATGGCATAGAAAACGATACATCTGCTGATGAAGATGTACTCGTAAACATTACTGCTTCACTTTCTCGTCCAATAACTACTGAAAATATTCAGATTTATTTGAATGATAGCTTGATTGCAAATAGTTCTTCTCCTGCGGTGAATATTAGTTCTTATCAGCCAGGGTATTATAATATTACTGCAGAATATGTGGGTGATGAAAATTATACTGGCACAAGCACCACTTGGTTCTTAACAGTTAATGATACGACAACACCTAATGTAACAATAACAAAACCATTCGGAATGATAATTAACGAATCAGAGATTATTCTTCTTGAAGCAAATGTTACTGATAATGTAAACGTTGATGTAGTTTATATTAATGTAAGTTGGAATGGCACATACAATAGTATTAACGCACTAACAACGAATAATATTACTTTTAACAATACGTTTACGAATACTAGTTGGATTGGTAATTATAGTGTTGCTTTCTTTGCTAATGATACGAGTAATAATATTAACGATACTGAGTCTACTTGGTTTGTTGTTCGTGATTCTACTATTCCAGTTATTAATGGTCATAATGCAACTCCTAATGTTACTGCATTTGGAAAGGATATTACTATTTTCGCAAACGTAACCGATAATGTGGCGGTAAGTGATGTTATTGTTTTGGTAAATGGAACTAATCACTCCATGACTCGGAATGGCAGTATTTATAATTATACATTTAACACTGCTGCATTTGTAGCAGGAAATTACACCTACATTATTTATGCAAATGACACCAGCAAACCTTCTAATTGGGCAATAAATGCAGTTGGGAACTTTACAATCACAGAGACAGCAAGTGAAATTCAACTTTTCTTAGGAGGTATTAGGAATGATACAAGTGTTAATGAGGATGTTCTTTTTAATATTAGTGCAAACTTAACTATTCCTGCAAATAATTCTGAGTTTATTCAAATTTATAAAAATGGAATCTTAATTGCAAATAGTAGCAGTATTGCATACAACTTTAGTGCATACCAGCCTGGTGTTTATAATATTACTGCCCAATATGTTGGTAATGAAAATTATACTTCAGGTAATGAAACTTGGATTTTAACCGTTAATGACACTACTGCACCTAATGTTACTGCTTTAAATCCAACAGGTCAAGTGTATAATCAAACAGATGTAGTTATAGTAAGTGCGAATGTTACTGATAATGTTGGTGTTGATTCTGTTTATGTTAATGTTAGTTGGAATACTACTTATGCTATTCTTAATTTAACAACTGCTGATAATTTGACTTACAATGGTACTTTTAACGATTCTAGTTGGATTGGTAATTATAGTGTTGCTTTCTTTGCTAATGATACGAGTGGCAATGTTAATGATTCTGAGAAGTCGTGGTTTGTTGTTCGTGATAGTACAATTCCAATAATTAATAGTTATAACGCAACTCCTAACGTAACTGATTACACGAGTAATATGACTGTTTTTGCTAATGTTACTGATAATGTTAATGTGAGTTCTGTCTTTGTTACTGTTGAGAATGTTACTTACAATATGACTAATCTAAGTAATGGAATTTATAGTTATGAGTTTAACACTACTGATTATCCTGTTGGTGTTTACAATTATACTGTTAGTGCTAATGATACGAGCGTTCCTGATAATTGGGCGATTAATCAATCAGGTAATTTTACTATTGTTCGAACTTTTAGTTTGATTTCTCTTTTCTTGGATGGTTCTGAGGATAACCTTACGGTTAATGAGGATGTACTTGTAAATATTACATCCACACTCTTGCGTCCTCTTTCCTCGGAGCCTATCCAGATTTATAAGGATGGATTGTTGATTGCTAACTCGTCTAGTCCTGCGGTGAATATTAGTCCTTATCAACCCGGGTACTATAATTTAAATGCTGTTTATGTTGGTAATTGGAATTATACTCCTATTAGTAAAACATTCTGGTTAACAGTTCTAGATATTACAACACCAAACGTTACAATAATAGAGCCATTTGGAACAATAATTAATGAATCAGATATAATTCTTTTAGAAGTTAATGTTACTGATAATGTTGGTGTTGATTCTGTTTATGTTAATGTTAGTTGGAATGGAACTTATAATTTAGTTTCGTTAGTATCGAATAATAACATTACTTTTAACAATACGTTTACTAATACTAGTTGGATTGGTAATTATTCTGTTCAGTTTATTGCAAATGACACAAGCAATAATGTTAATGATACAGAATCAAGTTGGTTTGTTGTTCGTGATAGTACTTCTCCTGTTATTAACTCTCATAATGCATCTCCTAACTTGACTTATTATGGTGAGAATATTACTGTTTTTGCTAATGTTACTGATAATGTTCTTGTGAGTGATGTTTTTGTTGAAATTGAAGGTGTTAATCATTCAATGTCTCCTTTAGGAAATAGTATTTATTCTTACAAGTTTAACACGACGGATTATTCTGTTGGTGTTTACAACTATACTATTTATGCTAATGATACTAGTGTTCCTGATAACTGGGCAATTAATCAAACAGGAAACTTTACAATTATTAGAAAAATAAGTAAACTTCATTTATACCTAAATGGTACAGAAGGAAATATTAGTACAAATGAAGATATTCTTTATAATATTACGGCAATATTAATAGAGCCTGTTAACTCAGAATTTATTCAGGTTTACAAGGATGGTGTTTTGATTGCTAATTCTTCTAGTCCTGCTGTTAATATTAGTGCACATCAGCCAGGACTTTACAATATTACTGCTGTTTATATTGGCAATGTAAATTATACTTCTGTTAATGTTACTTGGTTCTTAACTGTTAATGATACTACAACACCTAATGTTACTGGCATGCTTCCTTACTCTAGAATTTATAATCAGTCTGATGTTGTGATTATTGGTGCTACTGTTACTGATAATGTTTTAGTTGACAGGGTTTATGTTAATGTTAGTTGGAATGGAACTTATGCTATTCTTAATTTAACAACTACTGATAATTTGACTTACAATGATACTTTTAATGATTCTAGTTGGATAGGAAATTACACTCTTCAATTCTTTGCTAATGATACGAGTGGCAATGTTAATGATTCTGAGAAGTCATGGTTTGTTGTTCGGGATTCTACTATTCCAGTGATTAATGCTGTTAATGTTACTCCTGATGTTACTGATTACACGAGTAATATGACTGTTTTTGCTAATGTTACTGATAATGTTAATGTGAGTTCTGTCTTTGTTACTATTGAAAATGTAACGTATAACACGACTCCTCTTGGTAATGATACATATGCTTATATGTTTAATACATCACTATATGCTGTAGGAACTTATAATTATACTGTTAGTGCTAATGATACTAGTGTTCCTGATAATTGGGCCGCTAACGTTACAGGAAACTTTACTATACTTCGTACGTTTAGTACTTTGCATCTTTATCTAAATGGTACAGAAGGAAATACTAGTGTTAATGAGGATTTATCTTATAATATTACAGCAATCTTACTCAGACCTCTTCTTGGAGAAAATATTCAAATTTATAAGGATGGAAGTTTGATTGCTAATTCTTCTAGTCCTGCGTTCAATTTAAGTGATCATCAGCCTGGTTTGTATAATGTTACTGCCGAATATGTTGGTAATCATAATTATACTGGAACGCGTAAGACTTTTTGGTTAACTGTTCTTGATATAACAAATCCTAATGTTACTGCTATGCGTCCTGATGGCGTTACGTTTAATCAATCGGATGCTGTAACTATTAATGCTAATGTTACTGATAATGTTCAAATTGATTATGTGTACATTAATATTAGTTGGAATAATACTTATGAATTAATTTCATTAACAAGTCTTGATAACTACACCTTTAACACAACATTCCTTAACACTAGTTGGATTGGTAATTATAGTGTTTTGTTTGTTGCTAATGATACAAGTAATAATATTAATGATACTGAGTCTACTTGGTTTGTTGTTCGTGATAGTATTCCTCCTGTTATTAATTCGTATAATGTTACTCCTAATGTTACAGATTACACGAGTAACATCTCTATTTTTGCAAATGTTACTGATAATGTGAACGTGAGTAAGGTCTTTGTTACTATTGAAGGCGTAACTTACAATATGTCTTCATTACTTGTTAATGGAAGTATTTACACGTATACTTTTAATACAACTGATTATACTGCAGGAACATATAACTACACCATTAGTGCTAATGATACTAGTATTCCTGATAATTGGGCACTTAATCAAACAGGGAACTTCACTATACTTCGTACGTTTAGTACCTTGCATCTTTATCTAAATGGAACAGAAGGAAATACTAGTGTTAATGAGGATTTATCTTATAATATTACAGCAACCTTACTCAGACCTCTTCTTGGTGAGAATATTCAAATTTACAAGGATGAAAGTTTGATTGCTAATTCTTCTAGTCCTGCGTTCAATTTGAGTGATCATCAACCAGGACTTTACAATATTACGGCTGTATATGTTGGTAACGAGAATTATACGGGAAGTAGCATTACTTGGTGGTTGTTGGTTAATGATACGACTAAACCTAACGTTAGTATTATTAAACCCTTTGGAACCATTATCAATGAAACAGATCCAATAGTGCTTGCTGCAAATATTACTGACAATGTTGCAGTTGATTATGCATACGTGAATGTTAGTTGGAATAGTGTTTATGCGCTACATCCATTATCAACAAGTGATAACTTAGAATATAACTTTACTTTTGTAACAACTGCGTGGATTGGAAATTATAGTGTTTTGTTTGTTGCTAATGATACGAGTGGTAATGTTAATGCTACCGAGTTTACTTGGTTTGTTGTTCGTGATAGCACTCCTCCTGTCATTAATAATTATAATGTGACGCCGAATGTAACTGATTATACTTCGAATATGACTGTTTTCGCTGATGTTACTGATAATGTGGATGTTAGTTCGGTGTTTGTTGAGATTCTTGGTGTTAATCACTCAATGACTAATGGTGGAACTGGTGATGTGTATTGGTATGTTTTTAACACGACGGATTATCCTGTTGGCGTTTACAATTACACGCTTTATGCTAATGATACGAGTGTTCCTGATAATTGGGCGATTTCGCAAAATGGTAGCTTTGAAATTATTCAAACCTATAGCTCACTTCATTTATACCTAAATGGTACAGAGAACAATAAGAGCTTTAATGAAGATATTCCTGTAAATTTGACTGCTGTTCTTTCTCGACCGCTTCTTGGTGAGCAAATTCAAATATACTGGGATGGAAGTTTGATTGCAAATAGTTCTAGTCCTGCTGTGAACATTAGCGCTTATCAACCAGGGTATTATAATATTACTGCGGTTTATGTTGGTAATTGGAATTATACGGGAAGTGTTGTAACGTGGTTTATGTTAATTAATGATACTACTATTCCTAATGTTACTGGTATGCGTCCTGATGGTGTTACGTTTAATCAGTCTGATGTTGTTATTATTAGTGCTAATGTTACTGATAATGTAGCTGTTGATTCTGTTTATGTAAATATTAGTTGGAACAATTCATACAGTCTTTTCCCACTTGTCACGTTAAACAACTTAACTTATACGTACACTTTCACAGATACTTTCTGGATTGGTAATTATAGTATTTTGTTTGTTGCTAATGATACAAGTAATAATATTAACGATACTGAGTTTTCTTGGTTTGTTGTTCGTGATAGTATTCCTCCTGTTATTAATTCTTATAATGTTACTCCTAATGTTACTGATTATACTTCGAATATGACTGTTTTCGCTGATGTTACTGATAATGTTAATGTTAGTTCGGTGTTTGTTGAGATTGTTGGTGTTAATCACTCAATGACTAATGGTGGTAGTGGTGATGTGTATTGGTATGTTTTTAACACGACGGATTATCCTGTTGGTATTTACAATTATACTATTTATGCTAATGATACGAGTGTTCCTGATAATTGGGCAATCAATAAAACAAGCAATTTTACTATTGTTAGAACTTTTAGTACTCTTACTCTTTTCTTGGATGGTTCTGAGGATAACCTTACGGTTAATGAGGATGTACCTGTAAATATTACATCCACACTCTTGCGTCCTCTGTCCTCAGAACCTATCCAGATTTATAAGGATGGATTGTTGATTGCTAACAGTAGTACTCCTGCTGTTAATATTAGTGATCATCAGCCAGGACTTTACAATATTACGGCTGACTATGTTGGTAATCATAATTATACGGAGACAAGTAAAACATTTTACATGCATGTCTTGGATATAACTCCGCCGAATGTAACGTTGGATTTCCCACCACTAAATTATGGTATTAATCAAACATTGAACCTTTCTATTAGAGTAAATGCAACGGATAATGTTGCCGTTGACAAAGTCTTTGCAAATATTACGTGGAACTTTTCACATAATTATGAATACGCTCAATTACAATGGATAGGAAATGATACATACGAATACATCTTTACGAACACATCACGACCAGGACCCTATAATGTTTCTTTCTTTGTCAATGATACGAGTGGCAACACAAATACCACGGTATGGACAAACTTTACCGTAATTGACACAACCTCCATTAATCTTGAAATACTTAATGTAACAACAACACCTTCTAATGTTACCTATGAAAATCAAACTTTTACACTTCATGTGACAATAAACAATTCAGGAGTAGTTGCTGCAGAAAACTGGACGCTTGAAATGAATGTTTCTTTTTGGAACGGAACAAAAAATCATATAGCAACACAAGAACTCTTTGTACCATTCCACAATACTTCTGAAATAGTAGTTTATACTTTTACGTGGACGATAGATATCGGAACATACATTTTTGACTTTTATGCAGATAGGTATAATAATGTAACAGAAGTAAATGAATCAAATAACAATTATACGATGAATATTACTATTCCTCTTTGGCATATTCTTTATGGTAAGTATAATTATACGTATGATTTAATAGTTGACTCTGAAAAATATAAAGAATGGAATGTAACTAACCCTGTAGGAGTAAGTTATTTTAGTGATTATGATGCCGTCTTTAATCCAACAGACCTTGCGCCACTTAATGGCTTTAACGATTTAGCAGAGGCTGATGCGGCTCTTAATGTTTCTGGTTATTTAGACTCTATTTCAGCATTATTTGACAAAAATCACGACGGCATAGCTGACAATACAAGAACTATTACTCTTGCAGGAAAAACAATTTTTAATGTGCCTGTTATTAATTCAACGAATTCATCTACTTTTATTACAGGAATCTTATGGGACAGCGCGGACGGAGGAGGACAATATGATGGTAGTCAAGATTTAATTTTTGTAACGATTGCAAATGCATCACAACAAGGAAAATATGGTGTTTATGATTATGAAGTTAGATTGCCTGTTCCTCTTAAAGATGTGTCTGGTCCAACTTCTCTACTTATGCGATATGATGAACTTCGATGAACTTTTTAAGAGTAGTAACACCTTAAGAACTATTTTAATAGGTAGCTTTATAAATCAAAGTTTCCAGATTATTTATTAGAGATGTGTGTCCTAACTCTTTTTGGTAGAAGAGTGAAAATTGGACCTCTAGTGAACAAAAGAGGTTGAGTAATGATTATACTAACAAAGAAAAACGACTTTTTATCAGTAGCACGCATTCTCTTCATTTTTGCCTTCATTTTTTTCTTACCTCTAGCTTTTGTTACAGGAGAAAATAATACTGTTCTACCAATAGATTCTCTCTCTTCAGGAGAGTTTTCTCACACATCTTTTATGTCTTCTGGAGAAGAGATTCTATCTTTACACACAGTTTTTTCAAAAATCTATCAAAATGAAATAATCATTGGTAAACCTGTAACCATGTATCAATTAATCACTCTAACAAACACAGAAAATAAAACAATTTCGGGAAATTTTTCGTTGGAAGATTACCCAAAAGAAATTCTTCCAGCATATTTGCATGATGCAGTGCATATTAGCATTAGTTCTGCAGGAAAAGAAATATCTAATACGACGCAAGTATCACTCACCCTCTCTTCTAGAGAAGTAAAAGAACTCTATGTAGATTATACATTTGTTCCTGTTTATCAAACATTGCATTGTCAAAAAATAACTCTTGCAAACTTGTTACCATCACAAGCAGTTGTAACAAGCACAACCATAGGCTTAGGCGCTGAAATTTCTAAAGTGTGTACACTTACCTTATCTCATAATAGCTCTATTCATTATTACGATGTTCGTATTAACTTAGATGACTTTGACATTACAAAAATAACATCTGTTTATTATGTACAAGGCGATCAATACTTACAACTTGATGGAAACCAAATAAATATACCACGACCAGAACCATGAAATTAACAATACAAAAAGGAATCTTGTCTATTATTTTTCTACTTTTGCTAGTGATGCCTGCATTACCTGTTAAGGCAACAGACTCTATTGATGTGGCAGCAGGACAAATTTATTACGCGGAATTAAATGGACGAATGGATACATTACGTTGGACTGGACTTAGAATACATCATACTGCAGTTCCTCTTTCTGATAGTAAATTTCCCTTTTTAACAGGTTATAGTGCTAGTTTTCCTGGAGTTGTAACAGTAAATTTTCCAGGGTACAATCTTAATGATGGAAAACATTACTATGCTGTTATGTTTGCAGATCAATTTGATATTCTTAATGTAGAAAATATTCAGGCATCTGACTTGGAAGCAAACGGGTTATTTTCTTCATCAAACTTTCCAACATTTTATCCTTCCTATTATTCTTTTAGCGACAATCCAAAACAAACCTTTACTGTTGGATCTTTAGATACGGTAACTATTAATGGGGTTGATTTTCCAGCATATAATGTCACGTTGGGAAATGGTATTAGCTATTATCTCTTAAAATATAATTATTTAGGAGAAGACATACCCTTATTTTTAGTACGTTTAGGTGATGCAACTTGCGTTGGGGGAGATTCTTGCAAAGGAGAATTTATGCTGCCTGTTTCAAACAGAGATTATAATTTTTTTGTACTCAGTGAACTACCACTTTTTAATTTTGAAATAAAAATTGATTCTGTACCAACGGATCATTTTCAACAAACCGCATGGGCATACATTTTTTGGTTACGTGCAACCGATTTTTACTCTGGACTTCCTGCGCCTGTTGGAACAAATATTTTTGTCAGAGAACAAAATGGTAATGATTTATTCATACCATTTAAACTCGCAGGTTATGATTCTGAGGCAACAACTATTGGACAAACAGATACTAATGGAGAAGTCAATTTTATTATTGCGCCGACTATTTATCCACCAATTCAGAACTATAATATAACGGTTGGTGCTATTGTTGATGGTGTTGAGACAAGCGAAACAGACCTTTATGTTGACAAATTTTCACCAATGGATTATACAAGTAAACCACTTGCTCCAGCAACACTTTATGATAATGTAAAACGCGCTGTGAACGGACTAGATTCAATTAGTAATACGTTGTTTACCTGGCAAAATCCGCCTTCTGGTTCAAGTCACACAAAGGACTTTACTATAGTGTATGATACCATTTATAACAATTTTACTATTGCGCAAACTGGTTGGACTGGTTCTGATTTAAGAACTGGAGCTCCAAATAAAATTATACTTAATGTTGAATCCGGAGGCATACCCCAATCTGGTTATATGGTTGAAGTGAAAGAAAGTGACGGCTATTTAGTTAGTAGTCCTTACACCAGTAGCACTCCCTTTGATTCTACAACGAGAACGAATGAAGAACTCATTCCGCAATCAACAACTTTTATTATTACCCCAACAAATTATGGTTCAATAAACTCACAAGTCACTTTGGCAATACTGGACAGTGGTGGCAATTATATAAATAATGTTACCCTGACAATAGATAGTAATCTAGAACGACAATCGGGAGAAGGCGTAGTATTTAGTGACGATGACCTCAAAAAAGGGATAAACTCTATTGATCAAGTCATTAAATCATTATTTACCACATTAAACTATTAACGTGATACCTATGAATATAAAACAAATACGATTGATTGGAATACCTTTATTTGTCATTTTTTTACTGCTTATTCCAAGCTCACTAGCAGCAACGGGATTTTACAAAACAGCACCTTTAAATGGTTTTACAGGCAGTTTATATTTTACAGGAACTTCTTCTGCTCCTGGAAACGTTTACAAAGATACTGCACCGGCTAACCCAGATGTTGGTATTGAAATTTGTTCTGTTGGAACAACTAATGTTGGTGGTTTTTACGTACTCAAAACTCCTGGTCAAATATATTCTGCACTCGTAACGTATGGTGATCCTGACACTCTTCAACCTACAACATTAGATTTAGGAGGAGGTTGTTATGCAACAGATCCTGGATTTCTCACCGTATCACCTTCAAAATTAGGAACTGCAAGTCCAACAGTCTATCGAGCAGCGTTGCCAGGAAATCTTTGGATAGGATATGATAGTTCAAGTACTAACCCTGCCGTTGTAAATAATTTTATGTATGCAGGAACAAATGCAAAACTGTTAGGATATTATTTGCTTTCAAGAGATTTTGATTATGTTACAAGCACGGTTGATTTAGCAAGTCCAACTATTTACTTGCAAACAACATCATCATCCTTTCAAAAAGCCGCAAATGATGCAAGTTTTGGTATTAGCGATGAACGACCAATGGTTATAGGGGTTTGCTCGGATGATCATGGAGAAAGTTGTAGTGGTGGCACAAGACTTACAAGTGCAGGATTTCCTTTAAATTATGATGCGGGGCTTGGTGCCTCACCGATTGATGATCAACATATCTATACGCGCTATGCGGTCGTAAATGGTCTTGGGTATCCTATGTGTATTGGTGCAAATTTAGGAGTTACTATAAACAATATTCAGCCCGATCCAATTTATTATTCCCAAACCTTAAGTATTGAAGTAATCATTGATAACCAAAAAATCATTCCTTCTGGTCAAACAGATATTGGTGGAGGAAATGTTCCTGTTACTACTGATTTCACACTTAAGCTGAGAATTTATCAACTAGGCAATGCATCAAATGTTGTTTTAGATGCTGCACCAATACTTATCACGTCCGATTTGTCTGTTGATGGCACGCTTAACTATGGTCTTAATTGGAATGCTATTGCACATAGCGGATTTTATGTTGCAGAAGTTACCATTGATTATGGTGATGATGTTGTTGAATGTAATGAAGCAGATAATGTTGCAAGCAGGTCTTTTGAACTTAAACCGATAACACTTCCAACACTTTATATTGATGGTGTACAGCGAGACTCGTTTCCAATAGCAAATGTTCCTTATAATTTAACAATTCATCTTGAGAATTCTGACGGAGATATTCTTAATGCGGCAAATGGCACTGTGCGAGAGCGAAATGGCCTAGCACTTCCTGCGCCAACACAATTATTTAACATCACCATTAATAGTTCTGGAGCCCAAGAATTATCAGGAGTTATGACAAAAACAGATGTTAATTTTGTTACCGATTATTATGGTAACTCTTCTTTTGTTTTTATTCCTGCATACAATAGACTTTATGAGCCAGAATATAACTATCTTGATGTTGTTAATCATATAGGAAATTATAATCTGACTCTTTTAGGAACACAATCTAATGGAGAATCTTTTAAGTTTGTTAAAGCAGGTACTTTATACTCAGAATATGCTCTTGACATTAACGATACTTCTTATATGGGTACATATAATTTCAAAGAGCTTCGCAACGAGAACATCGTTTCACAAGTTTTAGACTTTATTTACCAGACTTACTCTATTTTCCTGAACTCAATAACAACATAAATGAAGCATCATGACACTTACGTATGGTAAAAAAACGATTCTGCTATTTGTTTTGTTATTAGGAATTCTTTTAACAGCAGGAGTTTCTCAAGCACTTATTAGCGGACGGTTAGAATTAGGTGATGGTACGCCTGTAACTGTTTTTGATTTTGATAGAAAAGGACAATACGTCATGACAGCTAATACTTCAGTAAACAATAGTTTTGGAAGTGACTCTTACATGGATACTGGTTATAGTAACCCAGATATTTTTCTTAAGGTCTGTCATCCAAACTTAACTATTGGTCAACGAATCGATTTAGTTTATCTCACAGAAGATGAAACAAAATTAACAAGCGTTCTTAATTATCCGGCGCAAGTAACCTTCACAAACACGTATGCTGATTCCTTTGGTCTTTATAATTGTACGCGAGTAAATATTGATTTATCTAGCAAGAATGCTGTTTATCCAGGGTATACGCATCCTGTTATTATTGATGAAAACGCTTCAGAAACAGATTATCTTAGTTATACTAATCAGTCAGATTATATTGTTCTTCCAATGCTTCCACTTTTTTTTAATGGTTCTTATCGTATGGGTGTTAATGTTATTGGACCGCCAAAAAAATATCTCTTTACTACTGTTGATGTATTTGATGCTTCGAAAAATATTAATCCTCGAAAGGAACCAAAACTGATGACAAGTTTATTAAATAGCAACAATTCAGTTCTTAATTCTGCACAACTTTCACCAGGAGAAACATTGAATTATACTGGTGATATAGTTGGTGGCGAAACGGTTGTTATTAACGATCTCTTGGCTTTAGAATTAAAACAATACAGTCCTTGTGACCCTATAAATGAATCAGGGTATTACATTATGAACAGTTCAAAATTTAATTATAACGACACCTGTATTGTTGTTAAAGACTTAAAAAATGTTGTTGTTAATTTTGGAGGGGAGCAAATTGATGGTGATAATAATCAAAGTATGGCAGATGATCTTTGCTCAGTAACGATTGAAAATTCTCAAGATGTTACTTTAGAAAACCTTCGAGTCTATCAATATTATTATGGTATTTGCATAAAGAATAGTTCAGTAACATTGTATGGTGATGGCGCAAAATATAATGAATTTGGAGCAATTGTATTTGACAATAGCACCGCAACTTTTGTAGATATTTCTTTTGATAATATAGATAGTGAAATTGTTTCTAAGGATAACTCTACCATTCGACTTGTAAAACTTAATTTTTCAACAGCATTTTTAAAATCAACCTTTCGAGATGTTGTTGTTCGGTCAGTAAAGAATTTACCGCCACTTCTTAATGTGAGTAATATGATGCACATTGATCAATTTATACAGTATGAAGCCAATGGTCCTGATGCGTACGCGCAAATAAGTTTTTATTATCATGAGCCAATGCCAAATGGAGTTGTTACTAATAATTTAAGCATTTATGAATATAATGGTAGCTATAATATTACTAATGTTACGCGTTTTGACAATGTGACAAACACATCTTATGTTGATCAAGTACAACAATGGGAAGGCGGTGACTGGAAGAAAATATTTACTATTATTTCTCCTTCTGAAAGCCTTATTATTGGACCAAATCAATCAAACTTTTCTGTTTTTGCACCTTTTGGGTTTTCAACAATCTCAAAAGGAGAAAGTGAGCCTGGAGATGGTAATGACTCGGGAACGACACCAAGACCACAACCAACTCCACAGCCAGAAGCAGGATCAACAGAAGGTGGTGGCGGAACTCCTGCCAGAGCTGATTATAAAGATATTATAAATGTTGGTCCATTAAAGCCAATTATCATTCAACTGGATTTACCAGATAACATTACCCTTGCTCAAGGAGAAGCAGGAGATGTGGTTTTTAACATTTCAAACCTTGGTGATGGAAAACCTTCTGAGTTAATAGTAAGACCTTTACCGCGACCAGGATGGGATTACACGAATACATCAGTTTATAATTTAGAGCCTGGCGAAACTAGGCAAGACTCATTTCAATTAGCACCGTATATAAAAGAGATACCGGGAAAGTATACTCTTGTAGCAAAAGTTTATTTTCCTTCAGTTAATGGAACGGCAGCAATTGCTAGTGATGTGATGACTGTTTATGTGCTTCCACGAGGTGATTTAAAGCGATTACGCGTTTTAGAGTATCCCCCAGAAATAGTTGTACCTCCTTTTTCAGAGCAAGATATTTCGTTTCTTGTGAAGAATATTGGGGATGCTAACCTTGATGATGTGGAAGTAAAATTAGAAAAATCAAATTGTCTTTTAGATATTGCAGGAAACAATTCTTTATCTGTAGGACAAACAAACACGATGAGTTATCATTTTATGTTTGGTGGCAAGTCAGAGTGTCAATACAATCTAAAATTTTATGATGGGGATGAACTTGTTGGTTTTGTACCCCTTAAGTTTGTGGTAACTAATAAATTTACTAAAAAAGATGTAGCAAAATTATCTTTTATGACCATATTTATCTTGGCATGGACTGCACTTACTGCGTTTGTTATTTCAAGAAGAAAAAAGAGGATTTTAGGACAATAAAACAATGACAAATAAAGACGATACATTTGAAGAGTTTATAGATAACTTAGAAGAGCCAAAAAGGCCAGAAAAGAAAGGTCTTTTTGCAAAGCTTTTTGGCGTTAGAGCCAGTAAATCATCTGCTCGACAAAAACAATCTAATGATTCTTCTAAAGACTTTTATGATGAATCGATGGACTTCCTTGAAACTACTGATGATTCAGGAAATCTTTATGACACTACTTCCCAAACCGATACTAGTAAAGAAGAATTTGTACCGACATTAAAGAATCTTTTTGGCTTTAAAGTGTGGGAGTTTGGTGTTATCGTTATAGAATTCTTGTTAATTTTGTACATGATACTTGTACTCTTAAAACTTGTTCCTTTATTTTAAAGTTCTTTTCTTTTTGCGAGGAAGAGTTTTCTTTTATACTAAAAAATTTCGACAGAGATTTTTTCTCTGGGGTCTAATACCCCGTTCTTTAGATCGAAATTTTTGGTATCCTAAAAATCTGCAGATACTATGAGTGTCACGTCATACCCCGTCCCTTTAGGGCTCGGGTTTGACACTCATTGCAGATTTTTATGATTTTCATGGGTTCCTTTTGTAAAAAGAATTTGATAAGAACACTATGTGTGAATGCATTATCCGTAAAAATGTGTGAGCAAAACACACTCTTAGAAATAAGCTTTAAATGTGTTGTACTGCTTTAAGAATAACCTTGATTTTTTTTCTTAAATCAACTTTTTGATCTGCACTTAATTCATTATCATCTTTATACGTAATTTTAATCATTTCATTAAAAAAATCGATGAGTAACTCTCTTATTTGGTCAGGAACATCACGAGACTTATCTATTTCGGTGACTATTTCTGCATAGGACTCTGCTTTAAATTTAAAGCGTTCTTTTACCCTTTTAAAAACCACTAAAGCAAGTGATTCAATACTCTTTGCCACATCTTTTTCTTCAAAAGCAGAATAAAGCTTATTGTCCATTAAGAGCTCGCCCACAGCGCCTTTCATTTGACTTACTGAACTAGCTGATTGTTGATACAGTCGCCAGATAAAATAAGCGTCACCAAGACCTAACAAGATTGCAACTATAGCAATAATCACTCCAAATGTCAATAATGCACCTCTTTTTAATAATAAGAGAAATTATTGCTTAAAAACCTTTCTATAAGGCACCGATTTTGGCGTATACTAAAAGTTCAAGAATGGACATGATGATAATGATAAGAACTACATAATAGGATGTATTGATACTTCTTTTTACTTGTGAAATGGTTGCATCTTCAAAACTTCTTTGCAATTCTAACTGATTAGAAACTCTGTATGCTTGTCCATTGGTGTGTCTGGAAAGGTCCTTTAGAATAGTAAAATTAAGGTCTAAATCACTATATGTGTTGCGAAATTCTTCAGGAATATTTCCCAAATCCACTTTTGAATTGTTAATACTGCCAATGCCAAAACTGACAATTTTTACATTTTCATCAATAGCCTTAAGAATAGTTATGTTATCAACTTCTTGCGTACCATCAGTAAACAAAAGAATAGTCCTCTTTTGAGAGGTATTGCGCAATAAATCAAGACCATAATTAATCGCGTAATTTAAATCAGTACCGCTTCTACTATAATCAATTTCTATCTTGTTGATGGTGTTACGAACGAGCTCTTTGTTATTGGTTAAAGGTATTGCATAATCAGTACTTGATGAAAATCCTACAACCCCAATTTGTGTTGTGTTAGGAATTGCAGTAAGCCACTCCAAAGAAATGTCTTTAGCCGAAGCGAGTCTATTTGGTGAGAAATCAGTTTTTGCCATGCTGGAAGAATCGTCAATAAGAAGCACATAATCCGTATTTGTTGTTGGTAAATAACTTTTTATTGCAATAGAATTTGTTGCGAGCATGAAAAGAATAATTATCATTACCAGTTTTATAATTAAAATTGTGGAACTTACATTAAAAATTCTAAAATTATGTGTTCGCTCAAGTGTTTTAACATTCCCAAAATAAGCCGCTCGCTTACCTCTAATTTGTTTCATAAACATATATGCAATAACCGTAACGGCGAGCAAGAACACTAAAAGAATGGAATCGCGCAGAGGATTTTGAAGAGTAATTGTTAATGAGAATACATTAAAACTTAATATATTTCCACCTCCTCTTCACCCATGGCTTTTACGAATTCAATTCCGAAATCATCTCCTGTGACAATTCTAAAACAAAGTTGTCCATATTGTTGAAACGCATCTTTAACTCGTTTAACTTGCATTTTACTTAATACTTCGTATTCATCACGAATCTTATCTAAGTCGGTAAGCACTACGCGCTGAGTATTTGGATCTTTTACATACATTTTTCCAACACCTTTTGGTAGGGTTTCATCAATTGGATCTCGAATCATGATACCATACACTTTTGTAAATGAACTGGCAAGTTCTGGTAAGAACTCTTCTGGTTTACTATCAATAAAATCTGAAATAATGAAAATGATTGCGTCATTAGAATAATTTGCTAATAACTCGTTTGTTAATTTTTCCCAATTCTTTTTTCCACCATAGTTTTCCTTTATTGATAACGTGTTTAAGAGATGAATATAATCTTGTTCTGTTTCAACAAAATTATTTTTTTCTGAGGAAAATACTCCTCCGCCAACATTATCGCCCGCTTCAACTGCTGCAACAGCAATTGTTCCTGCAATAACTGCACCAAACTCGTTTTTTGTGTATTGACCTGTGCCAACGAGCATGGAATTAGAAACGTCTAATATGATGACAATGTTAAACTCCCGTTCTTCTTTATAGATTCTTGTATATAAATCTCCTGTGCGAGCAAATACTTTCCAATCAAGACGCTTTACATCGTCTCCAGGAACGTATCTTCGAAGTCTATCAAACTCCAAACCTTTTCCAGAGATTAATTGGTAATAAATAAGATTAAGACGAAAAAATTCCATTAAGCTGCCGGCCGTATCACCTGTTTTTTTGATGAGTTCATCAAAATCAAAGATGTTTATAACGGGCATATCAGGAGTTTTTTTTTCCATTATTATGACCCTTTTTTTAACCTTTTTTAAATTGCCTTTACTTTAGAGAGAATTTCTTCTGCTATTTTATCTGGCGTGATGTTATGTGCTTTGCCTCTATAGTTTAAGGCGATTCTATGACGCAATACTTCTGGCGCAATAAAATCAACATCATCAGGAAGAACATAATTACGACCTTCAATAATCGCTTTAGCCTTTGCAGCTAATGAAAGATAAATGCTTGCACGAACGCCCGCACCATATTTAACAAATTTAAATCCTTCAATATCTTTATTTAATCCTCTTGTTGCTTCAACTAAATCAAGAATGTAACTTTTTATTTTTTCTGCGATGAATACGGTTTTTACTTTTACCTGCATGTCAAGCAACGTTTCTTTATCAATAACTTTTCTTATTTTTCTCTTTACATTTTTTGTGGTCGCGTTTTCAGTAATGATATCATGTTCAATTTCTCTTCTTGGATAATCAAGTAAAACCTTAAACATGAATCTATCTAAAACTGCTTCTGGTAAATCATACGTACCTTTGTTTTCCAAAGGGTTTTGCGTTGCTAAAACAAAAAATGGTCTATCTAAAATGAATTCTTCATTTTCAATATTTATTTTTTTCTCTTGCATAGCTTCCATAACTGCAGCATGTGTTTTTGGCGGTGCACGATTTATCTCATCGCAAAGTACAAAGTTTGCAAAAATAGGGCCTTTGTAGATTTTATATTCTGCAGTTTTTGGATTAAAGACTTGGCCACCAATAATATCTGATGGTAATAAATCAGGCAAAAACTGAATACGCTTAAATGTGGTGCCACTAATAATTTTTGCAAGAGTTTCAATAAGCAGTGTTTTTGCAAGACCAGGAACACCTTCTAAAAGCGTGTGCGCATCACAAACAACAGAAATAAGTACTCGCTCTACTGCGCGTTCTTGACCTAGGAATACTTTATTAATTTCTTTGGTTGCATTTTTTAAAAGAATGGAAAACTCCTGTGCTTCTTGTGGCGTTATAATGCCTCTTGTTTTGTTTGTTTTAAAATCGCTTTCCTTAAGTATTGGTTTTTTTTCTTGTTTTATCTGATTTATTTGAAAAGTATTAATTTCACTTATATGGTCTGGCTCTGATTCTTCAACAGCTACCTTGACCATTTCTTCTTTGTCAGCTTTTGTTTCTTGTAAAGAAAGCGCTGGTGGTTTTGGTAATTGCGCTAAAGGTGGCGAAGCATTATCCTCTTTTTCTTGTGGCGATAAAGAAACTTTTTGTGTTGTTTCATTTGTTTTACTTTTTATTGCAAGAAGATTTTTTAGTCGCGTAATGAGTTTGTCTTTTGTTTGCGCTTTTTGAACTTCTGATGCAAGTTGTTCGTTATTTTGATTGAGCGTTTGTTGCAACTGCGTAAGCTGAGGATTTTCTTTTTTGAACTGTTCTTCTGATGCAGGCATCGGGCTTGGCGCTTGTTTTAGTAATGCAAGGTACGTTTTTAATTCTGAAAGAATTTCTTGTTTTGTTTGCGCTTTAGAAATTTGATGTTCCAATCGCTTATTGTCCAGTTCTAATGATCGAATCTCATCAAGCGTTGCTTTTATTTCTTGTACGTTTTGCTCTTCTTCTTTTGAAGATTTTATTTTATAAGCAGTATTTTTTCTTTTTATTTTGTTATTTTTTGTTTTTTTACTCTTTGTCTTTGGTTTTATTATTTTCTTTGCGCTTGTTTTTTTAGCTATTTTTTTTGTTACTTTTTTAGTAGTTTTCTTTTTAGAAGTTGTTTTCTTTACAACTCTTTTACCTGCTTTTTTTTTCTTACTTCTAACCGCTGGTAAAGATTTCTTTTTACTCGTAATCTTTCTCTTAGGATGCTTCTTAACAGGAGTCGACTTTCTTGCGATCGTTTTTCTAGTTGATTTTCTTTGCGTTGTTCTTTTTTTCTTAGCCGCCACAACCTCACCTCCCTTTGCAATGGCACCCAAACTAGTTTAACTCTTACATCTTTTGTTTATAAACGTTTCCATTGCAGAACGCTACTTGGAAAAAATATTTTTTTGGGGGAGTAGTATACTAAAGCGATGTTGTATGGTGATTTTCAAATTTCTTCATGGACACTGCATGAATTGTGCTTATCAAAGCTTTACACCAAACGCAACATACTATTTTCTTCTTTTTAGGCGAATTCTTTTAGTACTTTTTGTTTTTTAATTAACGCTTTTTAATCAACGTTTGTATTGATTTTTATTTTCTTTTTTTTCTTTAATTTTATTTTTTATTTTCTTTTTTTAAACAATACCATGATTGTTTTCACTCTAGAAAGATTACGTAAGTTTATAAATGTAAAATGCACTTTTTAAATTTAAGATAGGTGGGTGGTAGTTGTTACGACGAAAACAAAATTTCGTTGCTAGTCAAAATAGAGGATAGTACATAACTAGCACGAATTTTTTGTGCCAACAGCCACAGAGTTATTCTCATTGAGGGATGAGAATTGGAACATAGAAACGGCACAGCAACTCGGTTTGCGAATATACTTTTGTTGGTAAGCGTTTTAATAGCGTTAGCTTTTTTTATTATTCCAACACCTTTTGTTTCACAATCAAATGCAATTCCCATGCTTCTTTACGCGGAAACAAATGCGAATGATACCTTCTTTACTAACATTACTCCTCTTGCAATTCCTTTTATAAATACCTCTTCTAATTCTTCTTCAAATACTTTCTCTTCTTTACAACAATCAACTTTACAAGCAGAACAACAAGACAACCAATCAACTTCTTTTTCTGATTATGAAACGTCCTCACAGACTGAATCACTTCTTCTTCCTCTTGGAAAATCTATTCTCATAAATAATATTAGCAAAGCTATTGTTTCAAAGGGAGCAACACAATTAATTGTACAAATTATTTTAGATGAACACTCAAATACATCAATGCAATTTATTGCAAACTATTCTGTCAACAATTATTCTCTTGTTGGACTTTCTACTTATTGTGAACTTCGAGAAAATAGTACGGGAAACTGGTCATCGCCCTACACTATGACTTATGATGCTCTTAAAGGAGAATACGAACAAGATATTTATAATGCTGGTTCAAGTTTTTGGTTTCAGGTAAGTTGTTTTACGCAAACCGACAATGAAAATCTATCCCTCATAGATTCTTATGCTGTGTCAAAGCAACCAATCGTCGTAGCACTACCTGAGCCTATTGAACCAGTTATTATTCAACCATTGGAAACCTATCTTGAAAATGTTAGTTCATTTTCACCTCTTTCAAACTCTTCTACTGTCTTGCTTCTTAATGATTCTTTCAATGATAATTTACTACAAAATTCATCCTCGCAACAGTTTTCTTTACAGACAAATGATTCAATAAAAAATGAAACTGACACGCGAGTAGTTATACACTCATTACAAGAACCTTTGCCAAACTGCTCTTCTGCAAATTTATTGTTCTTAGAAGAAACACAAGGAGCGTTTACTTCTCTTCATGTTGAAATTTTAAAAACAACAAATACAACACATTTGCTTTCTGTCCATTATAAAGATATAGTAACAAATGAATCTCTTGTTGGACTTTCCACTTCTTGCGAACTTCGTGATAACAGTACAGGCGTTTGGTCAGCACCGCTTCTTTTATTATATAACATTTCAACTGCCACCTACCAACAATCTATTACTGTATCTAGTGCATATTGGTTTGAAGTAACCTGCACTACAAAGCATTATAATGAATCACTTTTTATTAGCGATCGAATAGCAAAACAATCCACTGAAACAGTACCTAATTCTTTTAATGAGATAACTATAGATGATCTTTACAAACCACTTGAAGGCGTGAATTCTGCTGTTCATAGAAGGTATCAAAATGATGAAGGTATTTTTGATTTGAACATATCACAAGGAATACTACGTCATTTTGAAGTATCAAATACCACAACGTTCTTTTTTACGATAGATAACGTAACATCACAACCTATGCAGGCTACTATCACGTTGCCTTTTACTCTTCCCAAAAATTTATACTTTTATTTATGGAAAAAAACGCCAAAAGGATTTGTGCAGACCCCTTACAATATCACTTCTGATAGAAAAACATTACAACTCACTCTTCAAGACGGCGTTATTGATGATGATGGGTTGATAAACAAGAAAATTGTTGATCCTCTGCAACTAGTATTACCTACTTATGAATTCTCAATTACAAAAGCAGTTCACAATACACAAGCAACTGTGCATGTGAATAACCGAGAATTTGTCGTAACAACACCAAAAGGAGTCTTGGATGCCGTGGCCTTGGTAGATCCCCTCAATTTACCAAATTTGCCCGGTACTCCAAACTCTTTTACCCATAAACTCGTGCGTTTCACTGCCAATACCACTGGTGCTGAAGCGCTCGATGTTTATTTTACCTACGACTCCTTACCACCTGATTTTGACTTATGGAAATTTAATTCAAAGACAGTAAAATGGTACCAATTTCCTTACGAACAGATTGATGCACACACCATTAAAATCACTATTAAAGATGGTGGTTTTGGAGATGATGATGGCGTGAAAAATGGAATTATTGTTGATGATATAGGAATTACTAGTAAAGGGACGCAACTTCGCATATGGGATTTAAGTGACACACAAACAATTTATGATTTTCAACAAAATTATTTCTATGCAAACTATACGAACGCTTCAACAGGCAGTTCAATTACTTCATCGTACGCAAATTGTTCTTTTACAGAAAATAGTACAGGCGTTTGGTCTTCATGGGTGAACATGACCTATAACGTGACAAGTCAGCTTTATGAGTTTCATAATCAAACCATTGCAGGAACTTTCATGTACAATATTTCATGTCATTCTAGTAATGCTTCTTATCAAAATCTTTCTTTAAATGAAACATTTTTAATTACTCATTTTGTAAATCAACCACCTCAGCTTATTAATCAATCACCAACAACTCATTTTACAACGGTTCAAGAAGTTGCTTTTACTTGTGCATTTTCTGATGATGTTGCCTTAACAAACATTTCGCTTTATCTAACGAACGCAACAAATGAATCATTTAAGTTGAATGTTACAACAATTGTTTCTGGAACACAACATCAAACAACATGGTGTTATAATCTTACCTCTGGTGATTATACTTGGAATTGTGTAGCTTGGGATAACAACAGTACTGTTACTTGGGCAAATAATAATAGCTTATTTGTAAATAATCCTGCAAATGCAACCTATACTTTATTTAATGGGAGAACAACCAACTTTAACGCTTATCCTGATCCTGAAGCAATACCTGATGCGACTCTTGATGTGCCTGCTGTTGGCAAAATAGTTTGGACGGGAACAGTTAACGCAACCAATCAAGAGTTTGATAGTTATGTGAATATAACACAAAACTTTGTTAGCGTTGCAGTTAGTCACCTTGATTCTAGTTTTGACTCTTCAGCAAATATTACTTTAACTAATATATCGTGGGTGTATCCTGTTGTTTATAGAAATGGTGTGCTTTGTTCTGCTTGCACTCTGCAAGCTTATTCTGAAGGAAATTTAACTTTCAATGTTAGTGGATTTTCTAACTATACAACGGCTGAAGGCACAAACCTTTCTCTTTGGGATAGTAGTGATTCACAAGAAATTTTTAATGATGAACAAAACTTTTTTTATGCAAACTATACTAATATTACTAGTGGCAATCCTATAACGGGCGGAGATGTTTATTGCGAATTTACTGAAAATAGTTCTGGTACTTGGAGTTCTCTTGTAAATATGACGTATAATGTATCCAGCGAACTCTATGAATTGAATAAAACAGTTATAGATGGATTATCTTCTTTTAATGTAAGTTGTTTTACTACGCAACATTATGCAAATCTTACTGTTAGTGATACTATGAATATTTCACGACGACCAACTCGTGAACTGTTTATTACCAATATTACGTACTCTTCTTTAACGCCTAAGCAAGGAGATATAGTTACGCTCTTTGTTAATACGTCCAATACTGGTAACGAGACTGCCAATAATTTCACTCTACAACTTAATATATCCTTGTGGAATGGTACAACTAAAATTTATAATGAAACATTACAAAAAACTTCTTTGAACTTAACAGCACATACAACAACGCTTTATTCTTTTAATTGGACGGCAAAACCTGGAACGTATATCTTTGATGCTTATGTTGATAGCAATTTTACTGTTACAGAATTAAATGAAACCAACAATACCTTTGCTTCTAACTTAACTGTATCTGCGTGGGGCTTTCAATATGGTCTTATTAACCACACCATTCTTTTAGGTTCAGCAAGTAATAAAACATTGCTTAACTGGTCAGATTCTTCAAAGAATGGTTACCTCTTCTTTTATGATGCTGATTCATCCATTGATTTCTCACATTTAGCTGCACTTGGTAACGGAACTTATGATTTTAAAGAAGCAGATACTGCGTTGGGTATGACAGGTTTTTCAGATTCAATTGCAAAACTTTTTGATCCTGACAACAACGATGTTGCCGATACCACTGCAAACGTAACTATTTTTGGTTCTACCATTACTGATGTTCCAACAACGCTTTCAACAAATGCCTCTTCGCCTTTTATAACAGGCATCATGTGGGATGCTTCTTTAGGAGGGGAGTATGATGGAACGCAAGATTTAGTTTTGGTGGCTTTTGTTGATGCAAATAAAACAGGACTTTATGGAACGTATGATTATGAAGTTCGCTTGCCTACTCTTTTACAATCCTGGAAAGGTAGTAATGATTTCTTTTCTTATTCAGAAGAATTCGTCTAAAATATTTAAGCAAACCTTCAAATTATTCTTTTTTTGGATAAAAACGTTATTTTTGGCTTTTTCTACCTTGTTTATTTTTTTTGTTTTCCCTTAAAAAAGAAAACACACATTTAAATACTATTGTATCTGGATATAGCTATATCCACATTAATATGTGGAATATATTGATTACGATACAAGGGGCGAAAGTCCTATCGTATATCGTGGTTTTGAAAAACAAACAACTAAAAACGAGGTGTGTGAGACAATGAAAAAAATTGCAATTTTGATGCTGGTAGCTATCCTATCATTAGGAATAGTCTTCGCAGCAGAACCTGGTGAAGTAACCGTCGCAGGTAATCAAAGCTTGGGCGAATATCTTTCAACTGGTGGAGGAAACCTGGCCATTCAGTCAGGAGACGTATATGATGTTAATATTTCATCAAGAATATCTACCTTTGTATGGGCAGGTATCACAGGAACCGTAGGCGGTGATATTGTCTTAGGAACCGGAACAGGCGCAGGAGAGATTGTTTATAACTGGTCTGCAGATGGTCGTATGGTTTTTGCAAGCGATCAAAGCACTATTGATTGGACGTCTGCAAGTATTGTAAATGCAACTTCAACTGATATGCCCGCATATCTTACCGATGGCGCAGCGGACAATTGGGCAACAACATTTGGTGGTTCAGCAAGTCCAGACTCTGCTATTTATGGATCCGTAACCGCATCATATGTTGATACGTACGACAATCTTCAAGCGGCAACGTGGAGAACTTACTCCTTAAAAGACAGTTCAAATAGCTTAGTATGGGCAGGACAAGTTATTATGGGCGGAACACTCTTCAACGGTAATTCAGCTGATTATCAGATTATCGTTCCAGAAGATGGAACTGGAAATGATGTTGCAACCACAACATATTACTTGTGGGCAGAACTTGTCTAAGCTGTAAAGGCTTTTTTTCTTTTTTTTTCTTTTTTTCTTTTTTTAATCTGTTCTAAGCAATACTTATTTATAGAAGAATAGTAATCAAGAAGGATGGCGAGGCATACGTAATGAAACAACACATCATAAACATCCTTATGACTTCTTTAGCGTTCTTTTTTCTGCTTGCTTCTTGTACGCTTGCAGAACCCTCAGGCGCAACACTTACGCCAGGAGCATCGCAAACAACCGTGCTTCCTGCAGCACAATCACTTAATATACAAGGTGGAAATGTAACGTATGTAGATGTGCGAGGAGGAATAATTACTACGCGATGGGGTGGTTTTTATGGAAATGTAACCGGAGAAGCGCGATTAGGTGATGGTGGAGGAAACTACTATTATATTTGGACGGTAACAGACCCAACCAATGCAGTTGTTTATGTTTCAACAGATTCAATAACCAATTGGGATTTTACTAGTTTTCGACCTGCAGCAGTAGGAGATATGCCTGGTTATTTACAAGTCGTGGCAACCGACAATTTCTCAGCAACATTTACACAATCAGAAGTTTTTAACAGTGCTAGCTTGAGTATTCCTGTAACTCTTTACACAACAACATGGCAAAATGGCGCGCAAGGAACCCTTAAAACATATGCGTTATATAATGCAGTAGATAATGCTGTTGTGTGGGCGGCAAAAGCACAAAACAATGCACTGAGCTTTCAATCGGGAAAAACCGTTGATTACCAACTTCTTGTACCTGCGCAAAGCGCAATTCCCTATAACTTTTATTTAGAACTACCTTAAAAGTACCATGCTGCTGTTCACGGCGATTATGAAAAATCTTCTTTTTTGAATTAAGCTTTTTTAACAATAGTATTCTAAAAGAAATAATTATTTGCACTAGAGTTTGCACTAAAAAATTCAACAGAGAATTTTAACGAAATCTTTATAAATGGAGACTGGACTAAGAACTCTAGTGCACGGGGAGTTAAAGAGTATGAATACTAAAAGGAGTCATTTTAAGCGAGGAGCAATACTTGTCTTCTTTTTGCTGGTTTTAAGTATCTCATTTGTTCAAGCAATAGACGTTTCTGTTGCAAATTCAAATGACTGGGTAGATGTTTATAGCGTTATGCTAAAATCATCATTAGAGGGACGACGAGCACTCTTTGTTAACTCAGACTCAGCAAGCAATTTTGCAAAAATTATCAGTCAACAAGATTCGCTTCACATTTACTCATCAACAATTACTCCTTATATCGATAAACTTGGAGCACAATTATCAGCAATAGGTTTTGATGTACAAGAAGAACATGTAACAACAAATTTTAATTATGATTTAGATCCTGGAACAGGAAACTATATTCTTATCTCACTAGATAATCCCCGAATGGCAAGTTCTGTAGCACCACTTGCAGTAAAAAATAGTGCATGGGTTTTTATCGTTGATAAAGAGAATGCTAAAACTATAGCAAAAAAAATAAAAGATGCACAATCTGTTATTGCTGTTGGTAATTTTGGCAGAGACGTTCTTAAAAAAATTCAACCTCGCTTTACCAGTTGGATACACACAGGAGATGTATTTGAAGACAGTCAGGAAATAGCGAAATTAGTCGGCTTGAACAAAACGGTAGTGCTTACCGATGGCTCTTTTTTAGAAGCAGAATTCTTTGCATCAAACAATCCAGTTCTTCTCTCAGGGCCAACGCGACTTTTTAGTAAAACATTTACCTTCCTAGAACAAAACAACATACAATCAGTGGTGGTCATAGGAAATCAACTGGCTGCAATTGGAGAACAAATTAGGGAAAAAAGCGATAAAAAAATTCATGTATTTATTAAATTTGGGCAAGGTGACACTGAAAATTCTGGAAGTATTTATGCGCTTTCCATGTTTCCTTTACCGCTACCTCGCGTGAATCTTATTGTGCAACAAGCAATTTACAATCCATCAACAAAAACGCTCATTGCAACATTTAAGAACACAGGAAATGTTGGTGTTTATGAACTTTCCACTCTAGTTATTAAAAACAAAGATGCAGAACTTGCAAGCGTTTCATTGCCTGACGCAACGTACATTGCAGGAGGAGAACTTTTACCTATAACAACTAAAGTAAACATACCTCTTGAACAAATAACAAATAATACTGTTGTAGAATTTTACACTTCTTATGGCATGACTTCCTCTGCTCTTGACAAATACTTAACACAAGATGGTACGTTTGGCAATCCTTTAACACTGCCTTTAACATTACAAACTATTCAGGATGATGGAACTCTTCTTTACGTTTTAGATTCGGCTTACTATAAGGGAATTGGACGTGTAGGCATAACATTACAAAACCCAACAACAATTGATGCTCACGTAGCGGTAAAAGTAGAGGACATCATTATCAATGGGTTACAAAAAACACTCTATAAAGAAGATGTAATTCCTGCAGGTCAAACAAAAATTGTTTATCTACCTGCAAAACTTGATAGAATAGATTTGCAAGAAAATAAACAGTTGAACATTGTCATATCTTACGGAAAAGATGCATCACTTCTTTTAAAAACATTACAAACAACACATCCTTTTAAAATTATTGCAGGAGGACGTATAACTGGACTCGTAACAGGAATTGGTGGTGGCTCACTTGCCTTAGGATGGGGATTACTGATGTTTGTACTCCTTGGTTCATTATATATAGCATATTTTTTCATCCGAAAGAAGAACGCTAATTAAATAAAGAGAACGCTTTTTCTTTTTCTAATGGAGATAAAAAAGAGTTGTGATGATTTCATTGTTAAAGAACTCTTGGACACAACATTGCTTAGTAAAGAATCAACAGCATATCATCTTTACCTTCTGACAAAGAAAAATTATACAACTGAGCGAGCAGTACAACATATCGCGCGAGCATTACATCTTCCAAGAAAATTTATCGGCTATGCCGGAGCAAAAGATAAGCGGGCAATAACTTCTCAATACATTACTATAAAAGGTGTAAAAAAGGAAAAAATTGCACAATTAGAACTAAAAGATATCCAATTAGAATTCAAAGGATATGCAGTGCAACAATTCACACTAGGAAACCTTCTTGGAAATACCTTTGACATTACAGTCTATAAACCAGACTTTTTACCTGCCAAACTACCTGCAAGAATTTCCTTTCCAAACTATTTTGATGAACAACGATTTTCTAAAAACAATTTTTCTATAGGCAAAGCAATCTTTCTTAAGAATTTTCAAAAAGCAGTAGAGCTTATCATAGAAGGTGATGCTGATTATAAGACCTTGCTACAGGACTACTTACAATCCCACGAGCACGATTATGTTGGCGCACTACATCGAATTCCAAGAAAAACACTTCTCTTTTACGTTCACGCGGTGCAAAGCAAACTCTTTAATATTTTTTTATCAAAACAAATACTAAATGGGTTTAGCGTTTCCTATCAAGAAGGAACATTTATTTTTTCTCAAGAATTTTTAAGGCGCACAACAACAAAAACACTTCCTTTAATTGGTTATGGAACAACACTTTCTTCTCAACAGCAAACAGTCTTACAATCATTTGATTTAGAAACAACATCATTTATTGTTCGTCAATTACCAGAACTTTCCTTAGAAGGACAAGAACGAAAAATGTTTCTTGTTGCAACTGATTGCAAAATAATTCCTTTAGAAAATGATGCCGTAAGAATTACTTTTACATTACCGAAAGGTGCTTATGCAACTATTTTGCTTAAAGCGCTTTTTGCCAAGCGATAATCTTTTCAACAAGCATATCAGACTCCATTTTTACATCCCAATCTCCCTTAATTTGTAGAAAAGGAATATTTTTTTCTTTAAGAAAAGCAAGAACAGGTTCTGTCTTTTTGTGATAAATTTCTAAACGTTTTCTAACAACTTCTGGTTTATCATCATCTCTTTGAAAAAGAGGCTTTCCATCAAAATCACACACGCCAGCTTTTTTAGGAGGCTTTGTTTCTAAATTGTACGTTGCACCACATTTGCATACCCAACGATTTGATAAACGATCAATAATTTTCTTATCATCCAAAACTATCTGAATACAACCAGTTAATGTTGTGAATCCTAATAATTTCTTTGTTTGATAAACTGTTCGAGGAAAACCATCAAGTAAAAAAGAAGCTTTTTCACCAAGCGAGTGTAGCTTATGCTTAATAATAGTAATAGCTAAATCATCAGAGACAAACTTGCCTTCTTTAAGTAAAGGATTAATCTGCGTGCCAAATTCTTTTTGAACATCTTTATCATACCGAAGCAAATCACCCATGGATAAGTGAATAATGCCTGTTTTTTTTACTAGCACTTCGGAAGCAGAACCCTTACCTGCGCCAGGAGCACCCATTATTAATAATTTCATGTTCAAAACAATATGTAATCACCTTTTATTTAAAAGTATCCTTATTTTAAATAGAATCTTTATTCTACTTTTCTTTATCGACTTTATTTTTTTACAAAAAACTTTTGAATCTGCTCTGTGTAATGATTAACGGAAACCTTTATTTTCCAATTGGAAGGAAAACAACGATAGTACTGAGGCCACGTAAAACGTTCATCAAGAAAAATGATAACGCCTCTATCTGTTGCGCTACGAATGCATCTTCCAGCAGTTTGTATGGCCTTATTAAACGCAGGAAAAACATATCCATAATCCCAACCCTTGCCAAATTTTTTGTCATAATACTCAATGAGTGCTTTTGTTTCTAAATCAGGTCTGCCTAAAGGCAAACCAACAACGATAACACCTTTTAATTCTTCGCCGGGTAAATCAATACCCTCGCTAAAACTGCCTCCTACAACGGCTAAAAGACATGCGCCAGTGAGTTGATATCTTCTAAACGACTTGATAACCTCTTCTTTTTCTGTTTTATTCATTTCTTGATGTTCTTCTAATATTGTCTTTTCAATTTTTGTTAAATAAACTTCAATAGCATCTTTCATTTGATAGCTGGGGAAAAAAACAGCAATATTTCCAGGAACTTCATTAACAACATTAGTTATAACCTTTGCAATTTGTTGATATTGCACTTCGCTTCTTGAAGTAAACTTCGTGCTGGTTTTAGCAATAATCATGTTTAACTGATTTTCTGGTGGGAATGGCGAAGGAAAAGTTTCTTGAACGGTATTTGGGGGAAGACCAAGCAATTCAGTATACATGCTTGTAGGTGTTAATGTACCACTCATTAAAATAACCATGCGCGCTTGCAACATAACATCTTTTGCGATGATGCTTGGGTCTAAACAACGATAACTCAAAACAATGTTTTCCTGATGACGAAAGCTTTTCTTACTAATGATTCTTGTAAACCCTTCATCACTTCCTTGCCAACTTTCTAAAAATTCGGCAACACTACCTAAAGAAGATGTTTTTTGCTCTTCACGAATAGAATCAGCAATCTCAAAGAGCTCATCAACAAAGGGTTTTATGGGTGTTATTTTTTCTGCTTGAAGTAAAAAACTTTCTTGCTTAATATACTTCTCATATTCTACCCCCCTCATTAAATCACGAAGAATCTTTGCAAATGCTTCCATCACTTCTTTAATATGAATATGTTCAAACTTTTTTGCTTCAGTTGCAGCGCGTTTGAGAAGAACCAAAGAAAGATTAGCTGTTGCTAAATCTTTAATTCTATTAGGCAAATTATGCGCTTCATCAACAATGATAATTGCATCTTCCAACAGTTTCTTATTCTTTTTTAAAAATGTTTCACGAATTCTCGGATGAAATAAATAATAATAATCGGCAATAATAACGTGTGCCTTTGCAGCCAATAAAAGCGCGATTTCATAAGGACAAACTTTATTTTCTTTACAGATTTGAATAGTTTCTTCAACGGTGCTTGGACCACGCTCTTTGATTTGAGCAAGTGTTAGTTTAGCGTTGGGTGTTAATTGTTCACCCTGCTTTAAATTTTCATAAAATTCACAATTCTTTTCCTCGCGAAGATTACGACAATATTCATTAAATTCTCCAGTTGGCAACATGGAAATTCCTGGTTGTAGACACATCCATTTTTTACCAACAATATCTGCACTTCTTATTGGAATGTTATGTCGTTGAGCTATTTTTTGAAGCGTTTCAACAGCAATCTTATGCTGTGTATTTTTTGAAGTTAGAAAAAAAATTGTTTTTCCCTTATCTAACGCTTGCGTTAGCGTTGGCGCGATGCTTGCAGCGGTTTTTCCAAGACCGGTAGGTGCGTGCACAACAACATTATTATTGTTACCAATCTCTCTTGTTATGAGATGAACCATATCTTCCTGAACAGGTCGCAGTGTTTTATGAGGAAAAAGAACAGTAGACATAATGATTATAGATTTTCACATTACTTAAAAAGCTTGTGTGTAGTTGAGCAGTGTTATTTTTGTTGCCCTAGAACATCTTTATACTCATCATTACTTCCTTTTATTTTTTCTTTTACTTGTTTAAGCCATGCTTTTCCCTTTGCGGAAATGTCTTGAACTTGATGCTTCTTTTCGTCCATGAAACGCTCAAGTTTTATAGAATAATCCTTGTTGCGGGCATCCTTATCAAACTTTTTATTGCCAAACGTATTAAAATACATGCCCGTGCTTATATTAATTTCTTCTTTTGGTTGTGGTTTTTCTGCAGGATAACCAATAGTAATAATACTTTCAACTCTTGCTTTACCCGTCACGCCAAACAATGCATCAATTTGTTCTTGATTAAAACCACCAACCCAACACGCACCAAGACCCAATGCATGTGCGCTAAGAAGAATATTTTGCGTAGCTGCAGAAGCGTTTTGCGTTGAAAACACATGTCGCCCGCGCTCACCAAACCATTTTGCCTGTTCTTGTGGTTGCGAACAAACAACAATAACTGCTGGGGCAGAGCTCATCCACATTTGATCCATACACATTTCGGGAAGCTTGTAAATCATTTTTTTATCCGTACAAACAATAAATCGATAATCCTGTAAATTTCCTGCAGAAGGAGCTTTTAATGCCATTTCAACCAATAAGAATAAATCACCTTCGTCTACAGGAGTTGCGCGGTACATGCGAATAGAACGCCTGCTGGTAAGCACCTTAAAAAAATCTATATTCATCGTAATTTCATCCCGCACATATGACAATAATTTGATGTGCTATAATTCTTCGCGTGACATCTCGGACAATAAATTATTCGAGGAGCATCATTTGGAACATGAGCAATTTTTTCTGCGATTTGCTCTTCTTCTTGTTTTCCCCTCTCATTCCACCATTTATAAATTATTCTTCCTGTGCCTATAGCAATCATTAATAAACCAACATAAATGAATAGCTGAATACCAAGACTGCCACCAATATGTTTATTGATAAATCCAGCATAAGCCGCAATCATACCGCCCAATGCGATACCCAACCACGGTGAAACTCTCTTTTTTGGCTTCATCACAACTCCTCTTTTTAAATAGATATACACTTCTTTAGCTTTTAAATATTGCGAAAATAAACAACCTTTACAACAGCACTTTTTTCTGCAAAACGTTAAACTCTCATAAACTTTAAATAGATAAACATCTCATAGCGTGTTGTTGAAGGATAGGTAAATGGATTTACAACCGACTTGTATAAAATGTGGTGTTGCATTAACGCTTGAAAATATGCGAGCTCTTCCAGATGGGAAAGGATTTGTTTGTAAAGATTGCTACGACGCAGGAGGTCCTCGTTTGACGAAATCCGGCTTTGCGGATGTTTCACCAAGAAATAAACCTCTTCGCGAGCCTAACTCTTTAGAAACAACAGATGATAGCAAGCAAATAATAGGAAGCGCAGAGCATTTTTTTGACTTAAAAGAATATGTTTGCCATGACTGTGGCTATTCATTCAAGAAAAACCCTGAATTTGAAGTAAAGGTTTGTCCCTACTGCGGAAAACGAGGAACCGTACATCAGAAAGTAAAAGAACCTGCAACAAATTTTACGAACTAAACTCTTTTTTATACTAAAAAATTTCGACAGAGATTCACTGAAAAACATTGTTGTTTTTTGGTGCACCAAAATTCTGGAAGAATTTTTAGTGTTTTCTCTGGGGTCTAATACCCCGTTCTTTAGATCGAAATTTTTGGTATCCTAAAAATCTGCAGATACTATGAGTGTCATGTCATACCCCGTCCCTTTAGGGCGCGGGTGTGACACTCATTGCAGATTTTTATGATTTTACTCTGTTTACTACCTATATGGAGCGTTTAAAAATTTTTTTAATCAAGTTTCTTAAGCAACTTTCTTTTAATCATGTGTACAAAACTTTTTATGATACTTGAAATAATAACTAAAACAATGAATGTGAGTAAGAGAACAGTGAAATGTTGAAATTGCTCGTATTGTCTGCCAAATAAACCTTTACTGATACTTTGGCTCATTCTATTTATTTCAATAGAGAATCGATTTATTGCTCCTTGTAATTTTTGAGAACCTGTCTTTGCAATCATACTTATTTGCACTGGTTGCTTAATATTGTGTTCTTTACCTAAATTATCTGTGTAGTCTACGCTAATGATAAACGTATTTCTCCCTGTTGCCAACGTTTTTCCATCAATAAGCAAGTCAAATTCTTTATCTTCGTCAAATTCTGAAAAATTCCATGATTCACTTGTTAGACCATCAGAAACGGTGATAGTAACATTTATGGGATTGGCCAGAGAAATCTTCTTAACATATACTTTAAGACGCGCTTGCTCATCAAAGGAAATGTTTTGAGAAATATTTGTTTTATCAATACCGAGTTTAGCAATATCGCTTACTTTATAGGTTACAAATGTTTGATATTTATTATCAGCAGAATGAACAATAACTGTGTGCACACCAACATGTGTTGATTCTAATGGCAAAGAAGCAATATCATCTTTACTTTTTATTTCTTTGCAAACAGTGTTAAGGCAAAGAGTTATGGGAAATTTATCTTTAACAAATGTGCATTGCACATTTATTTTTTCGTTGACGAGCGCAACATCTTTTGCTTGACAATCAATATCAATCTCTTTTCCCTCTTTATTATCAACTAAAAACTGTTGCATATATAATTTAGAATATTCTTCCTGATTTTTCTCCACTCGAAAAGAACTTGTTAATTCTGTTCCTTTTGAAAGGATTGCTGAGATTGGAAATGTATACACATAATTTTTGCTTAAGGTATCATTTACCCGAACCAACCAATATAATTTTTTTTCTTCATTAGGCGCAAGAAAAATTATTTTTTGCAGTGGATCAAAAAAAGTCAAACCTTCAGTTTTTGCAAGGGTTACTTTTTCAACAACATAACTAGCTCTGGCATTTCTGATATCTGCAATAACCAGATTATATGATCCGAACCCTACAGTGCTTTTTTGAACACCAAGTGTTGTTTGTGTTCGTTCACCGGACACTCTTCCTTTTGCAATGATCTCTGTTGAGAAATTAAGAGCCAACGGATTAAAATCATAATCATGACCTCTTGAGGCGTATCGAACTGATGAACTTGTTCCATCAATCCCTTTTGTTAAAGCGATATGTGTTGCATCAACAAATCCATATTCTTCATACGTTACATCAAAAGGCACCCAACCAATGGTAGGAAAATAAACTTCTGCCCAACCATGATTACCCCATTTGTTTTTTACAGCGTCACTATATGCAATTCCTGAAACAAAACGAGCAGGAATACCAACTGCACGATTAAACGAAATAAATAAATTAGTGATTTCATCACAAACCCCATAACGATTATCATATACCCATGACGAAGGCTCATTTGCTTCACTTGTCAAACTGGAAAGATTGTACGTTATCTCTTTATTCACCCATTCAGCAAAATTAAATTCTAGTTCAAACAAATCATCAACATTGTTAGCGAGCATGAATGCAGTATGTTTTATTTTTTCATTACTATCAATACTTTCTGTTTCTTTCAAATATTTTTGAAGGTCTAAAGATATGTTGGTTGCTGGAAAAGGAATTTTCTTTGTTATACGAACAATATCGTCACTTGTCTTTACCCGAAAACTACTCTCTAACAAAAGATTTGTTTCTTGAGGATTTGGCCAGTGAAATAAAATACTATCTTTTTTTATTTCTTCTGGCTTTGGTGAAAAACTTTGAGAAAGAACTTCTTGACGAAAACTTGTCACAGGTACAAGGTTAAGTCTAATATCTACGTAGGAAACATCGTATGTTGTTTTATTGGGAATAATATGTAAACCAGTAGTAATGTTTTGCATAAGTACTAAAGATTCGTAAGAATAAGGAGTGGTGTCTGCTACTGCAAAACTTGATAGAGAAATAATTAAAAAAAGCAGTATGCAGAGTATAAAAACTATCTCTCGCCTCTTCATAGACTATTTTCTTTATAAAAATCCTTTATATACTTTCGCAATGGTGTAAAAAAAGAAGATTTGAAACACATTTACTCACCATCAATAGTGGTTATTTTGTTGTTTTTTCACGAAAACTTTTTTAACGTTGTTTGTCGTCGTTTTTCAAGCAATTCTTTAGTTGTCTTCCACTCGAGTCTGATAAGCTTTTCTTTTTTTAACTTCTCAAAATGTTCATACAAACAATGAATGGTAGTTGCGTCTGCAGGATATCCTGAACCAAGATTAAGATTCAAACGCTTTTTTGCACTTGCAATACTTGCATCACGTGTTACCTTAGCAAGAATGGAAGCAGCAGCAACGGGCATGTAATGAAGATCTGCCTTATACTCTGCTTTAATGGGGATGGCATTTGCAGGAAAAGACAATTGACTGCGAACTTTTCGCACGTAATCATCTTTATTTTTGCTTGGCAAATCTAAAATAATATTTTGTATACTTGCTTTTGCGATAATACGTTTAATAAGTTTTCCAGAAGTGTATGCTTCAAGATCATTTAATGAAGAATTCTTGCTAAGAAGAGATGTATCGATATCCTTTGGCGACACTTTAATAATTGCATGGGGTAATTTTTGTTTAATGATGCGTGCAAGTTTGTTTCGCTTTAATGGCGTCAAAAGCTTTGAATCTTTAACGCCAATTTGCTGTAAAAAAGAAATATCTTTTTGTTTTGCCGCAACAATTGCCATAACCATTGAGCCAAGAACAGGACCTCTACCTGCTTCATCAATACCTGCAACAAATCCCATAGGTCTTTTTAAGGCAAAAGAGCTTATTAACTTTGTGGTTTAAGAACATCACTTACTATAGTACGTAGTTCCACAGGCGATTGTGCTTTGTTTAAAGCGAGTCGAGACGTAGCGGCATTCGTTTTTCCTTTTATGGTGTGTTGTGCCTGCAAACGTTGTATGGGCAATGGTGTATGAAATTTTTCTGCAAAGGCAAGGTATCGTTTAAACATTCTTAAACGCTGAACGGAAGATGTTTGTTTATATTTTCCTGTGCGCAAGAAATCTTGTATGTTTTTGAAGAGTAAGGGATTTCCAGAACTAGCGCGACCAATAGCAACGTAATCTGTAATCTTTAGTTTTTCTTTTGCGTTTTCTGGCGTTGTAATATCTCCATTGCCAACCACTGGAATAGTTACTTTATTTTTTATTTTTTCAATGGCATTCCAATTAGCTTTACCGCGGTACTGTTGCTCTCTAGTTCGACCATGAACCGTAATCATTGCAGCGCCATTTTTCTCACAAGCTTTAGCCACTGAAACAGCCAGCTTTTCATCAAAAGAAGAAAGACCAATCCTCATTTTTACGCTAATTGGAATACTCACCGCGCGCGTCATAGCCAAAACAATAGCTCCTGCACGTTTTGGATGAGCAAGAAGCGCGCTTCCCGCACCGAGCTCATACACTTTTTTAACAGGACAACCCATATTAATATCAATCATATCAGCATGTGCTTGAATACGTTTAGCAGCACTTGCCATAACGTTTGGATCACTACCAAATAATTGTATTGCAAACATCTTTTCTTGTGGTGCACGCGTTATCATCGTTTGCGTTTTTTTATTATTGCGCACAATGCCTTGAGCACTAATTAACTCTGTTGTTGTTAAACCAGCCCCACTTTGCGCGCAAAGAGCGCGAAACGCAGGATCAGTAATGCCTGCCATGGGCGCAAGAAATACTTTGCTTGAAAAATTCATAGACTATAACAAACAGGTCTTCTTTTAAAAACATTATGAGAACTATCTTTTTCTTAGAATACCGTTTTATGATTTGTTATCCTGCTTTTTTAGAAAGCTTTTTCTGAGATTTTCTTTTGGAAAGAATCTTTTGAAAAGAAAAATCAGTCGGAAAGAATGAGGAAACAATTTTCTAGTTCTTTCCGGCTGAAGGTTGGTTGTGTGGGTTGGTGTGAGGAATTTAAATACCCTAACAACGTAATAGTTGTTAGGGTTTGGTTAGTTGTTTGGTGGTAAGTGAGGAATTAATGGGTTTTTTATTTTTTGACTTGATCGTTTTTTATACTGCTTAAGATTGCTCTTGTTCTTTGTTGAATGTCTCAAGAAACGCTGCTTCATAGAGGGAAATAAAATCTTCATCAGCATAATCTTCATCGTATACTTCCATAGACCTGTTCATGTCAACTTGTTTTTGTGTGTCCAATACGTTTATTGTTTTCATGTATTTCACCTCAATGTGTTCAATGTGTTTCTTATTACAATTATACGGACTTGTTTATTTATAAAGGATAGTAAGGACTCCTATTGACCTTTGTTCTAGAACTCGCGTTCGTAAAGCTTAAAAGTGGAACTCCATTCTAGTAGTTCATTATGCAACTTATTGCCTGTTCAGCGCCCGTGTGGTTTGGAGCATCAAAGATTATTATGCAGCTTATTTTCTCGCTGGTAACCTTTTTTATAGCTCTTTTTGCTTATAAAGTCTATAAAATATCGCGACAACGTTCATCCCTTCTCTTTGGACTAGCATTTGTAAGTGTCAGTTTTGCCTATTTTATAGAAGCAGTGTTTAATTATTTTCTTTTATCTGGCGTGCAAAGTATGCGTTTACTTTCTAGTGTGGGGTTAAGCATGCGAACAACATTTCAACTCAGTTTTATAGCAGTAGGACTGCATACGATTCTAATGATACTTGGCTTAACATTATTATCATACGTTACTCTTAAAGAGCGAGGAATAAAAATTTTTTTATTGCTTTTCTTATTAAGTCTTACCGCACTTATTATGAGCACTCATTTAGGTATTACATTTTATACTATTACCAGCATTTATTTGCTTTTTATAACATTACAATATTATCAACATCATACGCAAAAACCATCACTTAATTCTCTTTTAATTTTTTTAAGTTTTGGACTGCTCTTTTTAGGAAACTTACAATTAGCATTTGCAACAACGCTCAACTGGTTATATCTGGCGGGGCATTTTATTAGTTTGGTTGGTTACTTGCTTTTACTGGCAAGTTTTTTTCGGGTTGTACGACAATGAGTAAAAAACGAGGACGTTTAGAAATCATACATGATATTCTCAATGCTATTAAATTGAAAGGTGGCGAGATAAAGCCAACGCATCTTTTGTACAAATCAAACCTTTCACATCAAATGATGAGTGACTACCTTAAAGAACTTATTAAGAAAGGCTTTGTAAAAGAACAAGAAGGAAAAAATAATTCTAAAACGTATATCCTTACAAAAAAAGGATATGATTATCTGGCAGAATACAAAACAATCATACGATTCGTAGAAAGTTTTGGACTGGAGGAAGAATGAGCAATTTCTTTGTTGGAGTACTAGGTGATGATTAGTGAATTTTGATAAGGAACGAGCAGTAAAAACACTTATTGAACCCTTCAAGAAACAAGGAAAGAAATTTAATGAACAATTTTCTCATCTTGCCTATCAACAAGACCTTTTAGTTCCTCTTAAAGAAATAGAGACGCCAAAGCGACTTGCTCTTCTTGCTTTTCTGGCTGTTCTTTTTGACACACAAAAAGAGTCAAAAAAACATTATAAAGAAGTTCTCGCTTTGTATAAAAAAGATAAAATTTTTTTTACTCTTGAAAGCATCCTTTCTCTTTCAAAAAAAGAAGCAGCAATTTTTGCTCGACAGTCTATGCATTCAATGGCTAAAAAAGGAGATTATCTACAAACATCTTACGAACTCATTAAAAGTAAGTATGGTGGAGATATCTATAATGTACTAGATAAAGACATTGTAACAACACAAAAAAGACTTTTAGATTTTAAAGGATTTTCAGAAGGACTTTCGGGGCTTTATGTGCACACTCTTCGAGATCATACCCTTTTCACTTTTTCTCATGAAGAAGATTTTTGTCCTAAAATTGACTTTCACGATTATAATATAGCTCTTGCTTTAGGAATAATACGCAACGAAAATCCTTTGCAATCAACTGAAACAAAAAAGAAATATAGTTACTTTCTTCGTGATCTTGCAAAAGAGCAAGGCGTGAATATTTTTGAACTCGATGCTTTTTTATGGACTGCAGGACAATTGTGTTTAATGAAAAATGATGCGGTGTGTGAACAGTACTGTCCTTTAGCAAACGAGGTTTCTTTTCCACGAGCATATGCTTTTAAAAATGATTATGCTATAAGAGGAAAGAAAACTGCTCAAGAACGAAAAGCGGATGAATTACAAGGAACGTTATTTTAAAACTCTCTTTCTATTCAGAAAATATTCTATTTAGAACATATTCGGAAAAAATGTGCTGGTAAAAAATTAAAGGACAATAGCGAAGTCTTGACTAGAACCACTGACCAACTTAATTCTAATCAATTATTTATAAATGCAAAAAAGTGTGTGAAGGTGCAATAAAAATGAAAATAGAAGCAAAACTAGTCAAAATTGGCGATGAATATGGTTTTGAAGTGCTTGAAGGTTTCATAGAAACAAAAATACTTGAAGAAGGAAAAAGCTATGAATTGAAGTTTTGAGGGCTCGTGAGAGCCTTTAATTTTAGTTTTTTATCCTGATTTATAAGTGCAATTCAATAATTTCTATACCTCACTGGACATCAACACAGAGTGTTTAAATATATCTTAACCAATCTATTACTAGTGTTTAAAATGAAAAAAGAAAAAGAACAAATTAAACAAGAAATACTAGCTCATATCAACAAGGAAGGTGGAGCTAAATCTAGTTGGTATGTAGGAATAACGCAAAATATCGAGCAAAGACTCTTTGGAGATCATAAAGTACAAAAAGAAAATGCATGGTATGCTTTCAGGGAAGCTATGAACTCTACAGAAGCACGTGAAATTGAAAAATATTTTATTGAAACTATTGGAACAGATGGTGGCACTGGTGGTGGAGATAATGATGCTTCATGGGTATATGCTTATAAAAAAACATCTCAAACAGATCCTTAATAATACCCATTTATAAACGAAAAGTTTATAACCAGGTTCGTCTAAAGTGTTAACATGAAGTCTAGTTTCAACTATATAGATATTTTTGCAGGCTGTGGAGGCATTTCATTAGGACTTCATAATGCTAATTGGAAGGGACTATTTGCAATTGAAAAAGATTCTTTAGCTTTCGAGACATTAAAATTTAATTTAATTGATAAGACAAAGCACTTTAAATGGGTGCCTTGGTTGGAAAAGTCAAATCATGATATTAATGAATTAATAGATGAAAAATCAGATCAATTACGTTCGTTAAGAGGAAACGTAACTTTACTGGTGGGGGGACCACCATGTCAAGGGTTTTCAATGGCAGGTCGTAGAAATGAGTCTGACACTAGGAATCTTCTTCTGAGATTATATTTAACTTTTGTAGAATTAGTACAACCTCAAGTAATTGTTTTTGAAAATGTTAAGGGGTTCACTATAGGATTTAAAACAAAAAATAATTCTCGAGGAATTGCTTATTCTGAAATTGTCACTAACAAATTGAAAGAGTTTGGATATGATGTTGATTGGAAAATCATAAATTTCTCTGATTTTGGCGTACCACAAAGAAGGGAAAGATGTATTATAATTGGAACTAAAAAAGGTAAAGCCCAAGACATATTTGAGAATATTTATCAATATAAGAAAGAATTTCTAAAGCAGAAAGGTTTGCCTATTACTCGCAAAACAACTGTAAAGGATGCAATAGGAGACTTGTTTCAGTCTAATGGGTTGATTAATTCTCCAGACAATCCTCGATTCAAAGCAGGACTCTATGGTAAAAAAAATTCTTCATATCAATCATTGATGAAAAAAGGTTTATCTCGATCTTCAAATCCTGATAGTCATCGTTTTCCAAATCATTCAACTGAAACAATAAAACGATTTAGATACATATTAAGCAAGGCAAATAGAAATACAAATGTTTCTGACGAGTTAAAGAAGAAGTTTAATCTAAAGAAACATTGCATAATTCCTTTAGATTCTAATGGGACATCTCCAACTTTAACAACTCTACCTGATGATTATATTCATTATGAAGAACCTCGAATTTTAACTGTTCGAGAATATGCAAGAATTCAGTCATTCCCCGATACTTTTGAATTCAAGGGAAAATACACTACGGGTGGAAAAAACAGAAAATTAGAAGTGCCAAGGTATACTCAAATTGGAAATGCTATACCTCCGCTATTTGGAGAGATTTTAGGCATTGTTTTGAAAGAATATTTAAAAAGAAGCTCGCCCTCATCTATTAAGGGAGAAGTTACTAATATAACTCAAAGTAATAATACAGAGCTAAACTGTAATTGTTGTTCAAAGGCGAGTCTAAATGGTTAAAACTTTACACTTTAAAACAAATGCACACTTAAAAAATGTTCTTGGACAGGATTTAATTAACGATGATTTTGTAGCTATTCAAGAATTAATTAAAAATTCATTTGATGCTGGTTCTAAATTAGTAAAAATACATTTTCGAAATCTGAAAAAGAACATTAATTTTGATACAAATTCGACTGTAAGGGATGAACTAATTGATTCATCCTCTAAAATATTAATTGTTGATTCAGGAGAAGGGATGTCTTTAAAGGACATTGAAGAAAAATGGCTTAACATTGCTTATTCTTCAAAAAGAGAAGATAGAGAAAAGTTTGGACGAGTACAAGCAGGGGCGAAAGGAGTAGGCAGATTTTCTTGTGATCGGCTTGGTGAGTATTTAGATCTTTATACTAAATCTAAAAAAGATTCAAAAATATGGCATTTGCAAATTAACTGGAATGATTTCGAGAATAAGAATTCTGTTAATGATGTTATACAAAAAGTAGGAATCAAGTTAATGGATTCGTTAACACCAACTGAATTAAAGAAAAAGATTGGGTATACAATTGAAAGTGCAGGAACAATACTTGAGATTAGTCGATTAAGAAGAGAATGGATTGAATTATCGCAAGATGAATATTATTATACTCCTTTAATTGATTTAAAAAAAAACTTGGAAAAGTTAATTAATCCGAATCAAAGTATACAAAAAAATTCATTTAAAATATCGTTATGTGTTGAAGATCTGAGCAAAGAAGATTATGATTTAACTGATAAAGATGATGTTGAAGAATACAATTATCTGAATAGAACTCTTGTAGAAAATAAAATATTTGATTCGTTAGCATTTAGGGTTTCAGAAATCACTTGTGAAATTTCTAAAGATGGAAAATATATAACTACAACACTAAAAGATAGGAATCGAGTTGTTTTTCATCTTAAAGAAAAGAACAAGTTTTCTTTATTAAAAAATATTAGAGTACACTTAACTTACTTAAACCAATATGCCAAAGCATATTTTAAACGTCAGATGGGATATAGGTCTGTTGAATTTGGATCCATATTTCTTTTTATTAATGGTTTTAGATTAAGTCCATTTGGAGATTTCGGAAATGATTGGCTAGGTCTTGATATACGTAAAACTCAAGGTCAAAGAAGGTATCTAGGAACTCGAGACTGTATTGGTAGAATAGAAATAACTGATCCAAAGAATGAGCTATTTACGATTGTCTCAAATAGGGAAGGATTAGTTAAAAACCCATCGTATGATCAATTAACTGCAATTGGTAGAACTGATTTTACAAAATCATTTTTTTATTATGTTTTAAGAAAGTTAGAACTCTTTGTTTCTGATGTTATTGATTGGGATAAAGTCAAAGATAAAAACGATCCTTATTTGAAAGGTGTTGAGGCAGGAATATTTGATTATGACCCTAGAAGAGAATCTCTTAAAGGAGATCAAACCGAACGAGAACTAACAATATTATCTCAGCTCAGTAAAGTTATTCTCATAACATCTAATAAGAATGATATTCTTAATTTAACAATAGATACTGACTTAATGAAAGGTTTAGCAAAAGAGCAACATGAAAAAATTAATAACTTCATCTCCAAGATAGAAAATGAGGGCATAAAACTTGATACAAATACTTCAAAAGGAATGTCGAATATAAAAAAGTCGATTGCTTTATTAACTAGAAAGGCAAAAGGGGAAGAAGAAAAAAGAAAAAAAGCAGAATCGAAAGCTAAACAAGCTGAACAAAAAAGTAAAAAAGCTGAAGAAGAGAAAAAGAAAGCGGAATCAAAAGCAAAAAAAGCCGAAGAAGAAGCGAAGAAAAGTAAAGAAGAAAAAGAAGAATTAGAAACTCAGAACATTTTTTTGAAATCGATACAAGACCAGAGCAAGGAACAACTTGTTCGATATTATCATTATATTAAAACAAAATCTCAAACAGTTGAATTATTAACAAAGAAAATTTTGAAAGAATCAGAAACTGGCGGAGTGATAGAGAAAGCAAAGAAATTAAATCGAGTTAATAAACAAATATTTACAATAGCGAATATTGCAATTCAAGGAGGATTAACGGAAGAACTTAATGGAAAAAAAGTAAATTTAGTGGATTTTTTCAAACAGTATTTGCAGAATATTCATAAGAATAAGCTCTCAACATTAAAAATATATACAATTCAAGATGAAGAATTTTCCTTCAAAAAACGTATTAAACCGTTCGAGATTGCATACATGGTTGACTGTATATTAGATAATGCTCGAAAGATGAACGCTAAAAAAATATTCTTTTCATTTACTAAAAAAGGTTCTTCATTAATTGTTGAAATAAAAGATGATGGTGATGGTTTGCCCAAAAGATTTAGTAAAAACCCAGCAACAATATTTGAACAAGGAATATCTACAACAGGAGGATCAGGTCTTGGATTATATGATTCAAAAAATATTGTCAAAGATCTTAATGGTAAGTTAACGGTTTCAAGCGAAAAGAAAGGAATTAAATTATTGATGGAGATAAAAGAATGAAGTTAAGGTATAGAATTCTGTGGTTTGATGATGATCCAGACTGGGTTGAAGAGTTAAGTGAAGAAGTTGTAAAAATTGTTCAATTGGAAGGGTTTATCTGTGAGAATGATGCAGATATAATAAAAATCTCGACGAAAAGTGAATTTAATGAGGATCATGGAACATATAGTGATTATAATATCATTTTAATGGACTTTGACTTAGGATATTATGAATCTGGTGCTGATATAATAAAAGACATCCGAGATGGTAATCATTATACCGATGTTCTTTTTTATTCTAATCAAGAAACTGATGAGGAAAAACTTAGAAAACTTATAAGTGAAAGACAAATTGATGGAGTTTATTGTTCTGAGCGTGATGATCATTTCTTTTTAGAAAAGTTTAAACAAATATTTTTAAGTACTATAAAAAAAATTCAAGATCCTGAAAATTTGCGAGGATTGGTTATGGCGGAAGTGTCTGATCTTGATGATAAAAAGAAAAAAATCTTACGTCGCTCTATTGAAAAAGAATTAGTGACTCCTGATTTTTTTATTGAGGAAGTAATAACCAAGACAGTAGATTGGTCTTTTAATAAACTAAAAGATTTAAAAAAATATTTGAATTTATACGTAAAAGATCTAGTACAAGAGAAAAAAGAATATTCCGGGAGTTCATTTAACAGTTTCATTGATGAATTTATTTTTGGAACTCATAAAAAAGGTGAAGCGGTTGAAACTGTAATAAACAAAATCGGTTTAACTACACCATTTAGTTTTGAATCATATTGTACAGAAATAATAACACCTCGAAATGAATTGGCTCATAAGTCTGAAACTATTGATGATAGTGGGAAAATATTCTATGGATCTTTTGAATTTAATTTTGAGAATTGCAAAAAAATGCGAGAGAATATTAAGAAATATTCTGCAATTTTTGATCAAATTCTGACAAAAATAGAATTAAAATAGTGATGTTACTGAACTATAAACTTTTTTAGAACTTTCTCACCACTCTTCGTGTTCACCCAGCCTAATTCTTCCAATTCTAAGATGATTCTACTAATGCTTGAACGTGGTTTCTTTAGTTTCTTTGCAAGCATAATAGGACTCATAGTATCTTCTTTGAGACTTTCCAGTATTGCAACCTTTAATTTGCTTCGAAATAATGGTAATAACTCTTCCATGTAACATTTAGCGTAACATTCTCATATTTTAAGTGATTTCCATTATAACAATCTGTTTAAACAACGGAGGAAAAGCTACATGGTAAAATTCACTGCAAAACTGATGAAAGTGGGAAATTCCCATTCAATTGTTGTGCCTGCACCACTTATTAGCTCTAGACTTACTGTCAAAGGCGAAGAGTTAGAAGTGATAATCAAAACAAGACACGACAAGATTATGCAAGAAAACAACGACCTCGGGCGAAAACTTAAAGAAGCAATGCACTTCTTGTTGAGAAAGGAATCGAACCAGTTTTCGATGTGAATATTTCTGATGAAGAATTGAAAAGAAATAGCGGGAAGAGGATTTGAACCTCCGACCTCAGGGTTATGAGCCCTGCGAGCACTCCTGGCTGCTCCATCCCGCTATGAGAACTTGCTGTATGTTTGAAGAACGAGAAGTCATTTATAAATGTTTGTCAGTTCTGGCTCTGCCTAAAAAGTTATTTGCATTAAACGCTAAGAAGTGTTTAAGCTACCGCTAGATTGTTTTCTTGGACTTTCTCTTTAGTGCAACTGTCCTTGCTTGTTTGCGTGTTGCTCTTATGTTTTCTTCTTTGGAAAAAACGCTCTTGACAAAGAAAAATAAAAGAAAAAATTAGACATTGGCTTTTTCCTCCGGTTGAATTACTATTCCATACTTGCTGGTGTCATAATCAAAATGCAAAAGGAATTCTTTCAGTATCTTCCAAGAGGGCTTTGTTGAAAGAAGCCATTTGAACACGTGTTCTGTATAACAATACGTACAGACTTGCATTGGTTTATGTGTAATGATGCATTTATCTAAACCGTTTTTATTGCCTGTAAAAAGCAATTCATCGGACGCCTTACGAAAATTATCCAGTTGTGCCGGATATGCTTCACGCATCCACGTTGCTATTTCTTCCCCTAGTCGTTCAGGTCCTAGAGGTGTTGTTATTTGCTCTTCGCAGAGTACACATGTTCCCATTTTCATACACCTCGTTGTATGCATCCTTTGTTTTATGTAGAGAAGAACTTTTTATTGCTACAGCTTTTTTGGGAAGATTGCAATGTAGAAGTATTTTTATTTCCTTTTTCCGTTGCAAATTCCCGAGCTTTTTGCTCTTCTTTACAACATCCAAGGATATTTCTTAATTGATGTAGTATTCACTAGATTAAACGTGTATATACAATGCTGAATACTGCTAGTGTTACTCATCATCTGATTTTTTATACGCCCTTGTATATAAGCGTTTCTAAAATTTGTTTATACCAACATGTTTTTTAAGTCATTAATTTTAAGGCATTAAAATGATATAATAGTATATATTTTTCCTCAAAAAACGAAATGTTTATAAAGAAAAATCTCTCTGTAGGGAGTAAATAGTCTTAAATTAACTAAAAATGAGGTGTTTTTAATGATGAGAAAACGAGCACAAGCGGCCATGGAGTTCTTAATGACGTATGGTTGGGCAATTTTGGTTGTACTTTTGGCAATCGGAGCATTGGCATATTTTGGTGTATTAAGCCCCCAAAAACTCTTGCCAGAGCGAACAACGTTCACTGCACCAATCGCAAACTTAGATAACGCAGTAGTTAGCCTTGCTGACAATTCTATTGAAATAGCATTTAAAAATAACAAAGGTGTGGCAATTACCTTGCCTTTAACAGGAAATGTTTCACCTGCAACCGGAGTAGAATGTAATAACCCTGTTATTACAGGAACATATTCTGGTGCACCAATTGTTGCAGACACAACACAAATTCCAAACGGAGGAACCTTCCTTTTAAAATGGGATTGTGACCCATCAAGTCTAAACCCTACTGTTGGTGATAAATTTAAAGCGGAATTGACTGTGGATTATACAAATGTTGAAACAACGCAAACGATCACCCACACGGGAAGTGTAGATGGTAAATACGCGTAAATAAATATTTTTTTTCTTTTTTTTCTTTATTTCTTTCTCTTTGCTTCTTCTCTTGCATCTCATTAGGATTCACTTTTTTTTCTTGTTTTAACTAGTCGATAAAGACATCATCTTTAAATATGCCTTCAGCGTCAATTATCTTTATGAAAAGGATGTGTAAAGGTCAAGTGGCCATGGAATACTTAATCATTTTCTCAGTGGCTTTTTTTATGACGTTACCTTTAATCATCATTTTCACAACACAAACAAGTAATTTACAATCAGACATCGCCAACGCACAATTAGACAGAGCAGCAACACTCATTACTGATGCAGCTCAAGAAGTTTATTTTATGGGCCCACCAGCACAAAAAACTGTTCGAATAACATTTCCTTCAGGTATACAATCCGTTAGTGTGCAGTCAAACGAACTTATTTTTAACATGACTTCGGCAACGTATAATTATGACTATATTAAAGAGACTGCTATTAATCTTAGTGGATCATTAAAAAAATTCGAAGGACCTCATTTTATTGTGATAAAAGCACAAGCTGACGATGTTCTTCTTACGGACACATAAAAATGAAACGAGCACAAGTATCTATAGAATTTATTCTTTTAGGAATAACAGGATTTTTTTTCCTTTTCATAGTTATAGGGGCAGCGCTCACCCTTTCAGCGGATAAAACAACACAGAACACGTACGAACAACTAAATGACTTGGGAAAAAGCTTGCAACAAGAGCTCCTCTTAGGAACGCAAGTACAGGATGGCTATGAGCGATTCTTTAGCGTTCCTGAAAAAATAAATGATATGAATTATACTATCGTTATTGGCAATACAAGTGCAAGCAATGGATATATGAGTATTCTTTTTTCACATCAAGAATTATTTTATGTTATTCCTGTTATTAATGGAAGCATGATAAAAGGAACAAATGTTTTGCGAAAGCAAAATGGAGTTTTACAACTAAACTAAACCTTACTAAAGAGAATAAAAATGAGCAAAGCACAAATGTTTACCGTTGATTTTATTTTAGGCCTCGTTGGTTTTATCTTTCTTTTACTTCTTGCAATAAAAATAATTATAGATATTCTACCTGCAGGAGCATACACAGAGCTTTACAGAAATAATGTTTATATTTCTGATCAACTTGTTTTGGATGGTTATCCAAATAATTGGAGTGTAACAACAGTATTACTTCCAGGAATTACTGATGATTATCGTCTTAACCTGACTAAATTAACACAATTTGATGCTCTTGATTATAATCATACAAAAACATTGTATCATGTAACCAATGAATATATTTTCTTTTTTAAAAATAACACGCAAATCATCAATCTTACAAACTGTTTACATGGATATCCTTTAGCATATGATGCGCTTACTTGTGAACCAGATTTATCCTCAATTACCTATAAACATTTAGTAACAACACAACGTCTTGTTGCCTACAACGCATCATTATTACAGCTTATTGTTTATTCATGGGAGTAAAATGATAAAGAAAAAAGGAATTTATTACTCAATGGACGCGCTTTTAGCAGGACTTTTATTAGTTGGTGTTGCAGCAACATTACTTTCTGTTACCTATTATGAGCCATCAATAAATGAGAAATCGTTTATCACGCAAGATCTTCTTAATGTTTTAGGAGCGATAACAATCAATGAAATGAATAGTTCTTTTGTAACTAGTGAGATAACAACGGGCAACATAACAAATGTCAACAATACCGTTTTAGAACAAATTGGTGAATATTGGGCATTAAATAAAACTGCCAAAGCAAAAGAACTCTTTGAAATAATAACCAATGCCTCACTTCCACCAAATTTGAATATTAAATTTTCAATTGAGAACGATTCTATCTTTCAACGAAATGATTCACCAATACAAAATTTGGTTATAACAAGACGAATGATATCTGGAATTGCAAAAGGTGCACCTATTACTGGTTCAAGTTCTTCGGCCTATCTTAAAAAAGTACGCAATAAAAAAACAAATGCCTATGCTTATTTTGGAGGATTTTACGGACAGGGAAATATCACGGTATCTTTAACGCTACCAGCTGATTTTTCTACTTCACGACTTTTATCAACAGACCTTAAAATAGAAACACCAGGAACATTTCAATTCTATATTAATGAAAATCCTTGTGGAGGACCAAGAACGGGACAAGTAGGACAAATAAATTTATGGAACATTATATCTTGCAATACTTCTTTTCAAGCAGGAAAAAATAATATTACTTTAGCGTTTACTAGCGATTTAAATGAATCGTATATTTCAGGAGGATTTCTTAAAGTGGTGTATACAACGGACACAGTAAATGATCCTGTAACACCTGGTTACAGAAGATATTTCTTCCCACAAATTGATGGATTCTTAAACATGTATGATGCCTTTGGCGCGCAAGGACTAATACGCAATTGGACTATGAATTTGACGTTGTATAATGAATATGATACGTTTGTAACTTTAGCTAATGAAACTATTTTTATTTCTCCAGGACAAAATATCACGCAAAATATTCTTTATTCAAGAATAAATCAAACTCTTCCACCAACAGAAATACCATTGCGCTTAGGAACGACCAATCTTTCAAACATTACTGTTGTTAACGCAGGCAAACCATCAGATTCATTTCTCGTAACGGACGTTTCAGGAAGTATGAATGATTGTGGAGAATATTACACGCATGATGTGGAATACTGCAAATATGAATATAAGTGGTGGGTATGGTGGTTTTCAACAGAATGCCCTTATACAACAACTTGCGTTTCTAATGAATGTGGCGGAACTTCAACAACAAAAAATCATGTTATCTATAACAAAACAACTACAACCTGTAATAAAACACTCTTAGACATTGCAAAAGAAGCAGATCATCTTTTTGTAGAAACTATTCTTAATGACTCGCTTCTTCACAAAATTGGTCTTGTAGATTTTTCAACAAACGCAAATCCTCAAACAGCATTAACCAATGTAAAAGGAGTTTTAGATTCAGAGATTGACACTTATTCTGCAGGAGGCGGAACATGCACCTGTTGTGGAATTAATAGGGCTAGAGATTCGATAAATAGTTCAACGAACAAAAAATTTATGGTTGTTTTAAGTGATGGTGAACCAACGCGACATTGTGGAGGTGATTTACACACATATTCTTCTGTTGGCAATGATGGAACGCAATCACAAAACGATGCAATAGCTGCAGCGCAGCAAGCATGCGCAGATAACATTACTGTTTATGCAATAGGATTTAGTGAAGGAATGACTGCTTCAGGACAATCAGTCATGCAACAAATTGCTTGTAATTCCTCGCTTTACTATAATGCAACCAATGTTTCACAGCTTGCACAAATATACAAGAATATTTCTGAACAAATACTCGTTGTAGCAAATTATTCTTCGCAAACACTTAATATTGTTGGTAATTACTCCCTAGCGCACCTGTATAATAATTCATACATTGATTTATACTATGAACCATTAACACAAGTAGATAAACAAGGAAAAATATCCTTAACATTTGAGTCTGCTCAATTTGGTGGTTGCAGCGCAACTATTCCTCTGCCTGAGGGAATAGAAATAACTAATGCTTATGTTACATCATTTTCTTCTAAGCATTGGACAAAGTTAGTAACCGTTAATAATGTGGTTGTTTTTAATTTAAGTGATTATGGCAATGATTATGTTTTACTAGGAGATCCTTTTCTTATACAAATACCTTCAACGACATTGGTTCCTGGAACAGATAATACAATTGTTATGAAGGTAGGGGACTCGCCACTTAACAATTCAATTTGTTCACCCAATAACACACTTATTTACACTGCATTAATTAATTCATCAACACCACGAAGTCAAACTTTTACGTATCATGATGGTTGTAATTGGACCATACAATCAGAATCAGAGCTTTTCTCACATTTACTTATCCCAACAAGTTATTCTGGAAGCAAACAATGTAACTATACAAACACGAGTATTGTTTATAATAGCGATGATGCCTATGACTCTGCAACGTACCACTTGCTTGAACAATTAGACCCTGATAAAAATGGCAAGGTCATCGTGGATTTAACAGAAGCAGATTTAGAAATCACGATAACATTGATAAATGGCGTACCTTATTTATGGGGACCAACAACGGTAAGTACAACAGTATGGACATGACAATGAAACAATTTAACAAAAAAGGATTCACCTATTTGGTAACCGCAACAATCCTTGCAACTATTATCATATTTGTTTTCCTTTCAACGAACAGATATACCTTTCAAGACAAACAAGACATTTACGAAAGTCGCGTAAAGCTCATGAATGATTTTGTAACCGACTTTAATCAAGATGTACATCGAGCAACATATATCTCATCCTTTCGAGCGTTGCTTTCTTTAGAAGATTATATCGCATCAACCTCTGCAGGGTTTTTTAACAATACAGCGACTGCATTTGAGGAAGCATTCTTTAATGGCACTATTAACCAAACTAATGTAACTTTAATGAACGCGTCAAGTTTTTCAGATTATCTTGCTCGTGTTAATTTCTTAGCAAGTCAAATTGGTTTACGAGCAAATATTACTGTTCTTAATATTACGCTTTCACAAGAAGATCCGTGGAAGATAACAGTTGCCGTTCATACAAAAGTTAATATTTCCGACACTAAACATGTTGCATCATGGCATTTTGAAAAAACGTATACTACTCAAGTACCTATTTTTGATTTACGAGATCCATTGTATAGTAAATTTACAGAAAATACTGTTCCAAATACGGTACGAGAAGCGCCCTTTCTCTTTTTAGTAAATACAAGCGATAATGATACAACCAATTTACAACTTCTCGCAAACAAATCGTATTATATTGCTTCAACAAATGCGCCCTCCTTTTTACAACATTTTGAAAATAATAATACTCCAAGCCCTTATGGTATACAAAGCATAGTAAATATAGGAGATATTGCTGCGCAGGACAAAGATGTCTATGAAAACAGGATTAAAGTGGATTTTATTTACTTTAATGATTTAGGAGGTGTAAAACTTTGTAATGTTACTGGTTTGCCTGCATCTCTTTATTTTGTTATTCCGCAAAACGAAGCAACCACCTACGAAGTGGATGGATTATCTTATTCTAATGCAAGTGCTTGTCCATAAAAAGGCTCTTTTTTCTTTTTTGAGTGGTTACACAACTTTTTTAACCTGTTAATTCATATTTAAATCGGTATGAAGAATATAACTACAGGTATTGACCGGCTTGTTCAACTCATTCACGATCGTAAGAAACTAACTTCTGAACAAGCAGCAAAAACGCTTGGTGTTGCAAAGGATGTAGTTGAAGACTGGATAGAACTTTTAGAAAAGGAAAAAGTAGTCTCTCTTTCTTATAAGTTTTCTAAAATGTACGTTGAGGAACGTAAGATTGATGAGGACACCGTGAAAATCTCGGCAAAAGAAGCTCATTCTCAAAAAGATGCCTTTAAACGAAAAATTGATGCAACTATTAATGCAATAGATAGTGAAACGAGTGGCTTTGAAGAAGTCCGAAAAGAGTTTGTGAATATTCAAGGGCATATCAAGGATGAACTAGAAACTGTTCGAAAACAAATGAAAGAACTTGAACATTTTGACGAGCTTAAAAAAAATATCGATAAAGAAATAGAAGAACAACAACGAGTCTACAAGCAATTCATTCAAGAATATGATAGTCAATTAGAAAATTTTGATAAGGCATACCAACAATCATTAAACGATCTAAAAAAAGAAGAGGATCGCCTCAAGACGTTTGAAGCGAATGTAGCCAAGCTTCGTTTTAGTAAAGATGAAGCTGAAAAAACAATAAAAGAATCCTTAAATAAATTGAGCACTGTTTCAACGGAATTAACTTCTCAAATCAAAAACATCTCGGGAACTGAAGAGCGTATTAAAAAAATAAAAAAAGATATTCTTACGATTACTAGCAATATCAAGGAAAACAAAAAAGAGAGTATTAAAAAACTTTCAAAGATAGTGGGCTCAAAGCGAGAAGAAGTTGAGTTACAACAAGACACGCTCTTAAAAAGTGCAAAAATAAAGGTTCAAGAGGTACAAAATTACGCTGAATTAGGAAAGAAAATCTACGATGGTTTTGAGAATCTTTTTGCTAAAAAAATCAAGACGGGAGATTTAATCTCAAATATAGAAACAGAGAAGGATAATTTAATACAAGAATTAGAATTGCTGAAGAAAAAAGTAGAAGTGTTTAATGCTCTTAGCAACCATCCGGCAGTGGCTGATAAATTAGGAGATATAGAAAAAACTCTAGCTGTGTATGAAAAACGAAAAGAGAAACTTTCATCAAAAATAAATACTCTTATCAGTTTTATTCGAGGAAATTAAAGTTTTTTTAGTAAAAAGAGGGTGACGTATATTGGCAACTACTAAGAAAAAGAAAACAAAAAAATCAACAACTAACAAAAGCGTTTTTAAAAGGTCAACTAAAGCACCAAAAAAATCAAAAGTATTAAAAAAAGTACCAAGAAAGCCTGTAAGATCATCAACAAAAAAGAAATCATCATCTTTTACTTCTTTATCTTCTCCTGTGACAAGGACGACGCCCACATACACTAAAGCAGAAGCCGATGCATTTACATCACTTTCAACAGAAAAATTTTCAACAGAAAAATCATTAGAAGAACGAAAAAAGAAAGGTTTTTTAGGAAATTTTCTATCAAACAAAACAAAACATGCATCTTTGCAGGAAACTTCATCGCAGGACACGTCTAAACCCATTGAAACGAAATTAGAAAAGTTAGATAGCAAATCGACGATTTTAAAACAAGCAGAAAAACCTACAAACGAAGCTTTGAAAGGAGGAAGTGCAAACATGCCTCATCGTCCGGAACAAATAGCACATCGAATAGATGAATATCAATACATGTCTGGACAAATTCCTATTTATGTTGTTATAAAAAAAGACAAACGAGAGTATGTTCCTATTTATGACCTTGAAATATCTTCAATAACACCAACAACAAAACTTATCTTAGAAAAAATAAGACAAGAACTCATTAAAAAAGTTAGCTTGGGTATTGCAGATATTAGTGATACAAAAAAAACAACTCAAGTGGAAGATAAATTTGAAGAACTCATCAAAATTCTTATTGAAAAATATCTGCCAGACAGCGATATGGAAACAACACATTTTCTTACATCTTATCTTAAGATAAAAAGTCTTGGTTTGGGAAATTTAGAACTCATTATGGACGATCAAAACCTTGAAGAAATCGTTATCAATCAAGCATCAGAGCCCGTATGGGTATATCATAAAACACATGGTTGGTTGAAAACAACAACGTATCTTAAAGATGAAAACCAGATAAGACATTACGCAAGTATCATAGGAAGAAAAGTGGGAAGACAAATAACAGTTTTAACACCATTACTAGATGCTCACTTAGATGCAGGAGACAGAGTCAATGCAACCTTAAGTCCTGTAAGCACTGCAGGAAACACTATTACTATTCGTAAATTTAGTCGAGACCCATGGACTATTACTAAATTTTTACGAAGTGGCACAATAAATTCAGAAGCAGCAGCACTTATTTGGTCTGCAATACAATATGAAATGAGTGCAATAATTGCTGGAGGAACTGCGTCTGGTAAAACATCTGCACTTAATGTTTTTGCAAGTTTTTTCCCTCCAAATCAACGAGTTATTAGCATAGAAGATACTCGTGAGATACGTCTGCCAAAATTTCTTCATTGGGTACCTCTAAATACTGTCTTACCGAATGCTGAAGGACGAGGAGAAATAAGCATGGGAGATTTGCTTGTTAACTCACTACGTATGCGACCGGATAGAATAATTGTTGGAGAAGTACGACGAAAACGAGAAACAGAAACGCTTTTTGAAGCAATTCATACAGGACACTCTGTGTATGCAACGTTTCATGCAAATAATGCAAAAGAAGCAGTAGATAGACTTACAAATCCTCCGTTAGATGTCCCAAAAATAATGCTTTCAGCAATTTCTCTTATCATCGTGCAATTTAGAAATAGAAGAACAGGAAAACGACGAACCTTTCAAATTGCAGAAATTCTTCCTAATGGCGAATCAAATATTATTATGCAGTATGATCCTCGAAAAGATAAACTTGTTAGTTCACTAGGAACAGTTACTGAAGGATATATGCGAGATAAGAGTAAAACATCTCACTTTTTTGAAACCATAAAAACATTTACTGGAATGACCACAAAAGAAGTTAGAAATAACTTAGCAGAAAAAGTAAAAATCTTAAATTATCTTCTCAAGCATAATATTGACACTGTTGATGATGTTGGTCGAATAATGGCAGAATATTATACTGATAAAGAAAACCTGATGAAATTTGTCAATGCAAATAAAGAATTTTTACGTCAATAAAAGAATGAACCATGAAAATTTACAAACGATTAGCAAAAAAAATCCCTGGTTTAGAAGCAAGGCTTCGACAGGCATCCATTAACGAAAGCGCAGAGTTTTACGTAAAAAAAATTTTCATGACAGCGTTTATGCTTTCAGCGGCATTTAGTTTTGTTATTTTTGCATTCTTTCCAAAAATCTATATTCTTTTACTTCTTACAGCAATGATTACCCCACTTGCTTTTTTGTACATGCTTAAATATGTAGATGTAAAAATTGAACAACTACGAAGAAAAATAGACGAAGAAATAGTTTTCGCTGGACGTTTCTTAATTATTGAATTACACTCAGGAGTTCCTATCCATAAAGCATTTGAAAGTATTGAGCAAAATTATGCTGTTGTAGGATCTTTTTTTGGAGATATAGTGAATAAGGTTTATTTAGGAACAAGCATTGAAGATGCAATAAATGAGGTACTTATTAACTCACCATCTCCAACATTACAACGAATACTCTGGCAACTTCTTAACTCATTGAAAACCGGCTCAGATGTTGCGCCAGCATTAAACTCTGTTATTAATCAAATTGTCAAAGAACAAGAAATCTCGGTAAAAGAGTATGGTAAGAAACTTAATCCTTTGGCAATGTTTTACATGATGATAGCGGTAATCGTACCGTCCTTAGGAACAACCATGCTTGTTGTTTTAGCAACGTTTATAGGCCTAACCTTAAGCTTAGGTGTTCTCCTTGCACTAGCAGGATTCATAGGATTTGTACAACTTATGTTTCTTTCAATGATTAAATCATCACGGCCACCAATTAGCATGCAATAAAATGACTCTAAAAGAATTTTTAGGAAAAGTGAAGTCTGTTTTTGCAAAGATGAAACTTCCTAAAATAAAAACATCTTCTTTTCATAAGAAAAAAAAAGGAAAACCATCAACCCTTCAAGAAGCATTTAGACAAACAGGCTCAAAAGTACATAGTAAGTTTGATACCAAACAAAAGTATAAACGACGACGCATGTCTCTTTTGCTTCGAGAATTTTTGGAACGTGCTGGACACGATGAATCACCAAAGGAATTTAATAAGAAACTTCTTTTTGCAGATCTTATTATCATGGGAATTTTTTCTTTTTTCATTATTGTCTTTTCAATAGCTAAAGGATCAGTATTTTCTGATGTGCTCACTGTTCTTTTATTACTTTGGACAATAGTGCTTTTAGGATTATATCTTATTTCTCTTTTAGTTGTTTTTATTTATTTTGACATAAAAATTTATCAACGAACAAAACAAATAGAAGAAGTTCTACCGGATTTTTTACAATTAGCATCTGCAAATATTAGTGCGGGAATGCCTATAGACAGAGCATTATGGTACGCTGTTCGGCCACGTTTTGGTGTTCTTGCAACAGAAATGGAAGAGATAGCAAAAGCAACATTTACAGGAAGTGAATTAGAAGATGCACTCATTGACTTTACTCGAAGGTATAATTCTCGAATTCTAAAAGAAGCCATAAACCTTATTATAGCAGGACTAAGAAGTGGAGGTGAGATAGCAGAATTACTTACAAAGATAAGTGAAAACATACAAGCAACACGACTTATGAAAAAAGAAATAAGCGCAAGCGTTACAACGTATGTTATTTTTATAGCTATTGCATCCATTGCAGCAGCACCAGCATTATTTGCTCTAAGTTCACAACTCCTTTCAGTCATAACACATATTGCTTCCTCGTTCCAAGGCACGGGCTCAGCAGGAACAGGAGGATTATCTATGAGTTTTTCAGGAGATAGTATTTCTATGAGTGATTTTACAACATTTGCAATAGTGTTGTTAACCATAACCTCCTATTTTGCCTCAGCAATTGTAGCAACCATAAGAACAGGAAACAGCAAAGAAGGATTAAAACAATTTCCCATTTTTGCAGTAGTGGCTCTTGCAATATTTTTTGTAGCAAAAGCAGTATTAGGACTGCTAATGAACGGATTATTTTAAAATTATTATTATAGAATATTAGATTTTTGAACAGTGAACGGGGAAACCTTTAAATACTCATTTCTTGTCCTTCCCATTGCTCAAAAATGAACTTTTTTTGGGAACTTATTTTTCATGCCGCGGTCGCATAGCCTGGTATTGCGCAGGATTGCTAATCCTGTCCCTTTGGGATCGTGGGTTCAAATCCCACCCGCGGCGTTCTTCTTTTTATTAGTTGCTCTTAGCAAAAATTATTTTTAAGAAACCAAGATTTAAAATGAATAATGAATATTTTGAGAAACAGCAAGCTTTAGAAAGGTAAATCTTTATCAAATTCTTCATTCGAATACAATGCTTCTTGAGTTTCTTTTCTTGGAATAATGATTACATGATAATCGCTTTTATCTATTTCTTCTTCAGGATGAATTTTTTGTTGCTCTATTTCATAATTTTTGGCCCTCTCTTTTCTTGCTTCCTCAATGAAATCGCCTATTTCTCTTACTTTCTTGCTTCCCCAATCATCAAATTTTGCAAGTAATTGTTTTGGTGTTGGATCGTCAGGATCTAAAAATCTTGTCCAGAACCTATTTAACCGCTCAAGCATTTTTGCTGTAAACGCGTACTCTTTTTGTTTTTCATTTGCGTACTTTTGCTCAAGTCGTTCTCTTTCATTTTCAAAATATTCTTCTACTTCCCAAGATGAACCGTTCTTATTATTGAACGTATAGAATGCTTCAGGAGAAATAATTACTTTGTTATCATCTGTTAATCTCATTTCAAGCGAGTATTTTAAATCATCATCAAAGTAGCCTTGAATATTTCTTACTAATGGTGGAACAGGAACATTATTTTTTTCGTATTCTTTTACAACAGTAATTGCTTCTTTTTTTGCCTGCTCTAATTTTTCTTTTGCTTTTTTTATCTTTTCTTCACTATCTTCAAAAGAATAACTCCATGAATCGAGATTTGAAGAAATAATTGGAGTTAAAAACGCGCATGTATATTCATTAGTAATAATTATTTCTTCAAGTTGATGAGATTTAGACGAGAGTGGAGCGCTCGCTTCTTGTAATAAAGGATGATTATTAAATGCAACAACGCCCCATTCGTTAAACGCTTCACTAGGATTTCTTTGCCCTGCTTTAAACACTCCTTTGCCAATAGAGCTTGAGAGAATTATTTCTTCTTGATACAATCTTGCTAGAATAGTTTTTACATCGCCAAATTGTGCTAATGATTCTAAATCTTCCTCATGTAAACAATAGTTTCTCATTGCAGATGGATCTAAAGTCGGTCCCCAAAAATGAGTGTTATTTATTTTTGCAAGAACAGCAGCTTTCTTAAATTCCCAAGGCATTGCTTCAAAGCCAGAAACATATTTAGCTGTATCAACAGCTTCGCTTTTTATTTCGCTAATTCTCTCTTCTTCTGTAGCTAAAAGGTTAGAGTAAGAAATAACTTCTTCCACATCAGTGAGTGTTCGAGCAAGCAAATGTAGATATTTAACGTTATGATACTGTTCTTTAATTTGAATCGCTTTTTTTTGCTCGCTGAGTAATCGCTTTACTTCTTTAGTAATAATTCTTTTTCGCTCTTTTAAAAAGAGCGCATAAAATTCTTCTCTAGGTTCTTCATCAGCGTACAAGTGCTCATTATTATATTTCTTGATAACATTTTGTAATGTGTTTTCAACGACTTCTCTTGTAATCTGTTTGCCTTTTTGTAATGCATCTTGATGAAATAAAGAAATGATTTTCTGTTGAGCACTTGCAACAAAATCTTTTTTGCTTTTTTGGTATGAAAGAAGTTCTTCTTTAAACGCTTTCATAAACAGCTTCATTGATTTTCCCTCATCAGAAATAAGTTTATTAAACCGCTTGAGAAGTTTGTAAGGAACAACACCATCACCAAGATTAATGAAACTATTTCTGTTAGCAATCTCTGACTGCTCAAGCAACGTTTCATAGGTGTCATCATCAAATGCGCGAATAGAATGAACATCTGCAATTTCAGTTTCTAAACGATGACTAAAGGGGACTAAATCATTCTTAGGTGTATCTGCGTAATAGTTACTTAGTTCACGAGTTATATGAAACAGGATATATTTATTAAATCCACCGACAAACAATGCTTTTTTTGCTGCAGTATAAATCGCTTTTGCAGCAATTTGTTTTCTGTCTTCCCAAGAAATATCTTTGCTAAGTTTTTTTGCAAAATAAGGAGTTTTTTTCTCAACAAGTCTGCTTATTGAAACTTCATCGTTTCTTTGCACGCCCTTAATGAGTTGAACTGTTTCATTACCAACAATATCTTCAAGAAAGGAATATTTGCCAAATGGTGCATATAATGCTTTTTTGAAGGCTTGCGGGAATGACTCGGAATGAGAAATTGTTAATGCTTCTCGTAGAGCGTTTCCTACCAAGTAATTTTTTCCACGCTCAACAGATTGTTTACGTCCATTTTTTTGCTTGTTTTTTTCTTTTTCAGACCAAGAATCGTATCGCCGATGAAACGTATATGACCATCTTCTCAGCGCATTCTTGTTTGCCTTTCTAAGAAGAATATATGCTTGTTTTTTTTGAGAGTTTCCTTTGGGCCAGTTTTTTGGAGATGCTTTACGAGCAATACTTTTAACTTTAGTTTGTGTATTTTTAGTAAGCGTGCCTGTTTCTTCTAATTCTTTTTTGGCAGCTTTAAGAACTTCGCGATGTACATTTTTCATGAAAGCCAAGAATGGTTTGTTGCTTATAAAAGTTCTTTTTGACTTTCTTTAAAAGCTTTTTTTTGACTTTCTTAGAGCATTTTAGTCTTTTTAAAAAGAAATATTTATAAATGAAGTCTTATTTATGTTAGGTAGAAAAAGGGTAATTCTCTCAATTTTAAGGTGAACTGACTTGAATGAAGTTATGAAAACAGGTACGACAACAGTAGGAATAGTTTGTAAAGATTGTATCGTCTTGGCTGCAGATACAAGAGCAACCATGGGATTTTTTATTGCAGATGATAAGGTGGACAAGGTCTTGCCTATTAGTGACAAAATGGCAATTACCATTGCAGGAACTGCATCAAGTGCACAAATTATTGCAAAGCATATTCAGTCAGAACTTAAGTTAATAGAAATTAAATCAGGACGAGAACCAACGGTAAAAGAAGCAGCAAATCTTCTTCGCAACTGGACATACGGTCTTATCCGGCGACCAAGCATGATACCTGATGTTACCCATATTATTTTAGCGGGAGCTGATAAGTATGGTGTGCATCTTTATGAAATTGGTGCTGATGGTTTTTTAGGACAAGATGAGAAATATCGGGTAAGTGGCTCTGGCTCTATGCTTGTTTTAGGCGTTTTGGAGCAAAAATACAAAGAAGGAATGAGCCAAACTGAAGGCGTAAAACTTGCAGAGGAATGTGTGGATACTTCTATTCAGCGAGACGCTGCAAGTGGTAATGGTATTAATGTGTTTGTCATCAATAAAGATGGTGTGAAAAAAGTTCTTTCCAAACGCGTAAATACGCATTTGCAATAAGCAAAAGCAATAAACAAAACAACAATTTTTTCAAATATTTTTTATTATATATATTCTGAAACTTTCAGAACAAATAAAACAACACATCGTTGATTAAGATAAACTCTATGTGATTATTATGGTAGCAGAAATTATTAAGGAAATACTAAAGATAGTGCCAAAAGAAAAAGTGAGTGATGCTGTTTTTGAAGCAGCAAATATTGTTCTTTATACAAAAGATAAAGATTTTTTTAAAGATGATGGCGGGCTTATTCGCGCAACGGTAAGTAAGATTAAAAAACGAATAGAACTTCGACCGGATCCATCATTATGTATGGGTCTTGAGGATGCAGAAAACTATTTTAAAGAACATATTCCAAAAGAAGCAATGCTTGGTAATATTATTTTTGATGCTCAACGTTCTATTGTTATCATTGAGGCAGAAAAACCAGGTCTTGTTATCGGTAGGCAAGGCGAGCTTCTCAGAGCATTAAAACTTGCGACGTTTTGGATACCACAGGTTAAACGAACACCTTCTATTCGATCAAAAATAATAGAAAACATTAGAAGCGTACTTTACGAAAACTCTGATTATCGAAGAAAATTCTTAAATAAAGTTGGTGAGCGAGTCTATAATGGTTGGCTTCGTCAAAAAAAAGAAGAATGGGTAAGAATAACATATTTAGGTGCTGCTCGGCAGGTTGGACGCTCAGCACTTCTTTTGCAAACACCAGAGAGTAGAATTTTACTTGACTGTGGTATTGATCCCTCTTCATCTAAGGGAGCATATCCTTTTTTGGAAGTTCCAGAATTTAGGCTTGAAGAGCTTGATGCGGTAATTATAAGTCATGCACATTTAGATCATTCAGGATTTCTTCCTTATCTCTTTAAATTTGGTTATAGAGGTCCTGTTTACTGTACAGCGCCAACAAGAGACATCATGTCCCTCTTGCAATTAGACACGGTAAAAATAATGATTGGTGAGGGAAAAGACCCTCTTTACACGAGCACTGAAGTTCGCGAAACGGTAAAACATACCATTACATTAGAGTACGAGGAAGTAACTGACATTACGCCTGATGTACGCCTTACCTTTTATAATTCAGGACATATCTTGGGTGGTGCAATGATTCATTTACATATTGGTAATGGATTGCATAATTTGCTTTATACTGCAGACATAAAATATGCTAAGACACAATTACTTGCTCCAGCAGCAACAAATTTTCCTCGATTGGAAACTCTTCTTGTTGAAGGAACATATGGTGGAAAAGATAATGTTTTACCGCCTGTAAAAGATCAAGATGCGTACGTTGCAGAACTCATTAAAGACACTATTACTGCAGGAGGAAAAATCCTCATTCCAACACTTGGTTCTGGTAGAGGCCAAGAAATGATTGTTATTGTGGAAAAGATGATTCGTGAAGGAAAGATACCGACCGTTCCTGTTTATATTCATGGCATGGTATGGGATATTACCGCAATTTATACTGCGTACCCTGAATATATGACAAGTACTATTCGCAGTCAAATATTTCATAAAGATAAAAATCCTTTTTTGGCTGAAAATATTGTTCGCGTTGGTAGTAACAAAGAAAAACAAGCAATTATTGATAGTAGTGAGTCTTGTATTATTCTCTCAACAAGCGGTATGCTCGTTGGAGGTGCAAGTGTTGACTATCTCAAAGGACTTTGTGAAAATCCGAAAAATACACTTATTTTTTCTTGTTATCAAGCAGAGGGCAGTCTTGGTAAACGAATACTTCGTGGTGAACGAGAATTAAGTTTTTCAAATGGTAGCAATGCACCAGATGTTTTTCGCATCAAAATGAAGGTATCTAAGATTGAAATTTCTGGTCACGCTGACAGACGAGAACTTGTGAATTTCATTTCTCGTTGTAGTCCAAGGCCAAAACGAATCTTAATTAATCATGGAGAGCAATCACGACTCATGGATTTAGCAAGTAGTATTCACAAGCAGTTTCGAGTAGAGACTATGGTGCCAAGAAACTTGGATGCTGTACGCATACGGTAATCTTGTTTTATCGCATTTTCGCGTTCTGCTCTGAGAATGCTTTTGTGATAAACTCCTTTAAAAAGAACTTTTCTTTTTTCTTCGGAAGGTTTAAAAAGAACTTTTCCTTAAAAAAACTTATATGGCAAAAGAAAAAGATGTTTTTGCAAAGCCAATTGACATAAAATACAGAGGAACATATGATTATGATGGGCTTGTTTCTTTTCTTCGAGGATATTTAATGAATTTAAAGCCAAACATATATGCAGAACCAAAATTTAAGTACAAAACAGGCAAAACAGGAGCAGAAGTCGAGTTCAAGCTTCAGGCAATTCGAAAAATAACTCATTACATCAAAATATCTTTTACGGTTGCAGGTCACGCTTTTGATGTGATACGCAAAGAAATTGAAGAAAACAATCAAAAAAAAACAGTAACTTCTGGCACAATAGAATTGCAATTAAGTGGTACTTTTCAGGTTGATTATCCTGGAATGTTTGATACAGATAAAAAACGAGATAAATGGATGAATGCTGTGCTTACTAAAGAACCTTCTGGCTTATTATTTGAAGATAATAAAGTTACCGGAAAAAAGTTTGCAACAAGTGTTTTAAGAGATTTGGATGCAAAGATAAAAAGCTTTTTAAAAATGGAGTGTTATTAAATACTATGCCCGAACGAAAAACAGTTGTTAACAACAAGACATTAACGTACGAAGGTTTAGTGAGTATACAGGGTGTTTATCGAACGATTCGAGATTTGCTCTTGGATCATGGCTATAATATGTATGAAGCAGATCATAAAGAACAAGTTTTCCCTGATGGAAAAGAAATTGTTATTAAGCTTTTAGGTGATACAAAAATTTCTGATTATGCTAAAATACTCTGGGAGATAGATTTAGAATTTACTAAAATGCAAGAAATGATTGTGGAAAAAGAAGGACAAAAAGTTCGCATGCATCAATGTAAATTTTTTATGAAAACGCACTCATGGTTAGAGACACATTACGATCAGAGCATAGAACAAAAAGCGTTTGTTTTCTTTATTAGAACACTTGTTGACAAATTTGTTATCAAGAACTATTTATACCGAGCAGAAAAACGAGCACAAAAAGAATATGCTCTTTTGGAACAAACAGTCAAAAGCTTTTTGAACATGGAAAAATTCTCTTGATTTCTTGATGAACACTGCATAAATCATGCTCATAAAAACTTTACGTTAAGGTATTAGTATATCTTTTTATTCCTTTTGGAACAGAGCCTATTTTAGATAATCTTTTTAAGCTCCTCACCTTTTCTTTTTTTAATGGATGATCCAATAACAGCAACACCAGAACCAACAGGAGAACTAGCAAAACTTATTACTCAAGCAAATAACGTGTATGAAGAACATTTTGATGGGAAAGTCTGGTTTGGACGATGTATTTTTCTTTCCTTTTATTGCGAACGAGGCACGTGCACGTTTTGTTTTCGAAGCACACAAAAACATCTCATTAAGCATCCGTCAAAAGCGAGAAGAAGTCTGCACAGTATATTAGCTGAAGCAATGATGATAAAAGCATTTGGTTGGCGAATAGAATTTTTAACAGGTGGTTATGGTATTCTTGATGACAAGGAACTTTTGCGCACTATTCAATTAGTAAGTCAGATTCTTGGAGAAAAAATATGGATTAACCTTGGAGAAATTTCAACTGACCTTCTTGAAGAATTTCAGCCATACGTTGAGGGAATTGTTAGCAGTATTGAAACACTTGAACCAACATTGCATAAGCAAGTTTGTCCGGATAAACCTATTGAACCATACGTTGCTATGATGAAAGAAGCACGAGCACTCGGCTTTAAACAAAGTATGACCGTCATTATTGGTCTAGGAGAAAAAAAAGAAGATTTTGCATTGCTTGAAGCATTTATTAAAGAACATCATTTTGAACGCATAACTATTTATGCTTTGCGACCAGTACGAGGAACACCTTTTTTACACGGTCCAGATTCATTGGATGTTGCGTGGTGGATTGCAAAAACACGAATTGCCTTTCCAACAATAGAGATTATTGTAGGTTCAGCAATTTATAGAATTCCTGAAATTAGTTTATTTTTGCGAGCGGGCGCGAACGCATTCACAAAATTACCCGCAACCACTATTTTTAATAAACCAGAAGGCGTAATGACAGAACAAGAGGTTCTTAAGGCAAACAGAACATTTCTAAGTACTTTTTCATCACCTGACGTTTTCAAGGAAGCAAATTGGAGTGATATGCTTAAGAATGTTGCTCTTAGCGATGAAGAAAAAGAATTGGTGATGAAAACATTAACCTCTTATTTAAACAATATGTCTAAGCGAGGAAAAGAGCTTTTTGACAGCTGTAATTTATAATTAGATGTTTTTTCTTTATCTTTTCTTATTATACTAAAAAATTTCGACAGAGATTTTTTCTCTGGGGTCTAATACCCCGTTCTTTAGATCGAAATTTTTGGTATCCTAAAAATCTGCAGATACTATGAGTGTCATGTCATACCCCGTCCCTTTAGGGCGCGGGTGTGACACTCATTGCAGATTTTTATGATTTTAAAACCGTATCGCAACACTTTTAAACTATAGTTTCAAGAATAGAGTCTGGTGTCTTCACATGCATATATCTGTGCAAATAACAGACGTGGTTAAATTAACACTTGACTTTGGTGAAGGGCAAATAGAAGAAATATCTTTAGATGAAGAACAATCAAAACGACTGGGCAACATGCTTTTTAATCTTGAACCAGGTGGATTTGATACAGCATAAATAAACAGCAAACTCGTTTGCTTTTCTTTCTTACCTAGCGGGAGCTTTTTTTAAAAAACTTTTTTAATCCTTCTTGCTTACTTCCCTTTATTACTTCATCAAATGATGTATGTTTTAATAGAAGAACACTATCTGCAATAGGCTTTATTTGTTTTTTAACATAATGATTATAATCTAAAGGACTTGTTATTTTTTCTATTGGTTGTGGACCATTAACTGTCATAACATAAGAAATAATATTTCCTTTAATTTCATCAAGAAGTCTTGCTGCTTTTACGTGAGGAGGGGTGGTTTTTGTGTAGGCTGCGAGATCTTTTCGCAAAGCTTTTTTGTACACGAGCAAATCATCATATTTTCCTTCTTTTAAATCTCTAGTAAACGAAACTATAAAATCATTTACTTCTTTATCGGCAAAAACTAATTTAAGTAGTTTAAGTTGAAATTCTTTTGCAACAGCAGTCCAATCACGACGAACAAATTCTAAACCTGTAAAATCTAAAACAACAGAGTCATCTTTTTTTAATTTTAATCCTGCATATCTTTTTTTTGCACCTTCTTTTGTACTGCCACGAACAGTAGGCATGAAAAAACGTGTGAATAACTTTTCAAACTCAAGTTCAAGAATGCTTTTGCAAGCGTATTCTTTTTTGATGTTTTCTTTAAGAAAGAGATTGATGCCCTCTTGCAAAGATTCGCCAATACTTTTTGCTTCAGCAATATTATCTGTATTTGTGTTTACAAAAACACTGTCTGTATTATGAACAAGAACATTATTGGCGAAAAACCTATGTGTGTTAGCTACTTCAATATCATATACAAAATCATTGTATGTTATCTTTTTAACTTTAGTTACCGATTGCAGGTCAAAATCGAAATCTTTTATACTTCTCTTTTTAAGGGAATTTGTTCGTATTTTTGCACGTTTATTCTTTTTACTTAATAAAAATCCGACGTTTTTAACAAAGGCATTTCTATCTTTTATAATTATATTTTTTGAGTGTGAGCCCGTAGAGTAAATTTTCTTTTTCTTATTATCTATAAATTTATTCGTACTATTTTCTCTAAATACTGAATGAGAAACTCCTGCTAAGAACAATAATTTTTGTGTTATTTTTATGTGTTCGTTGTACATTGATGCATATTTTATTATTGGTGATTTATTTTTTATCATAACTTTTCCATTTGCCAAGAAAAGTCCTCTTAGAAATGAACAAATGTTCTCTTTACTTTCTTTAAGCAACCACTCCGGTATGCTTTTCTTTCCTTTGTCATCTTTAAAATTCTTGACTATAATCTTAACTAATTTTAATCCATTTAAGGTGATGTCTCCTTGTTTAGTGGTGCTCCACCAATACTCTTTAATGAATCCTTTCTTTATTAAAGGTTTAATTAATTTTGAGAAGACTTCTTGTTTATCTTCTCCTGTGGATAGACCTAAATAATATTCTTTATTTGCTTTTTGTTGTGTTTTATTTCTTTGAAAACTTCCATTACCAACAAAAAATCCCATAAATTCATACACTTCTTTAGGATACTTTTTGGTCTTCGTTTTAGTTAGAGGAATGTTTTTTAGAGAAATTATGCTTTTAATATCTTTTCCAATTTCAGTAGGTTTTACTTTAACTAATCTATTGGGAGTCTCTACCAATGGTTTTTTTGATTTATTGATATATCCTATTAACGAGTGATCTTCTGTAACATCAATAAACCAATGGTTCGTGAAAAAAACACGATACATATTCTTTTTTGTTTTATGACGCATAACATACGTTATTTTTTTAAATACGCTCTTTCCATCGTTATCAATAGTTAAGGTTTTAAGATTATCAACAAAAGAATATTGTTTTCCCTCACTTGTTTTTTTATCTATTTTTTTGAATAGTTGAGCAATAGGCAGAAACGAAATATTGTTTTTATCATCTTTTACAATAATCTCAGTATCTTTGGTAACACTATCTCCATATACAACTTCATAACCAAGTTTTTTAATTTCTTTTGCAGTAAGCTTGATAAAATGCTGACAAAAATATGTTATTGCATTGGAAAGATTTCTAATATGAAATCGAGAATTTGTGCTCGCAAGAACACCATACATAGAATTCATTTGAATTTTAATAGCATACCTCGCTAACTCATTACCTGCGCTTCTTGCTTTTTCTCGTTCATCCCATAATCGTTTTAATAAACGGGGCAAAATGCCTTCTTTATTGAGAAAAACGGCATTGTTTGGTGCGACAATAAATTTTGATTTGTCCTTATACGAAATTTTTTGTTTATCAAGTTCTGTTGTTGTGCCAAGATAACTTAAGGGATCAATATTAAATGTTCTCATGACGGATGGATACAACGATTTAAAATCAAGAACAAGAACACCCTTATATAATCCTGGCTTTGATGTCATTACATAGCCACCTAATCCTTCTGTTTTATCGGTGGGTCGCGTGCTTGGTGCAACATACCCTTCTTTTCTTAGTTCTCGAAGATACAACGAATCAAAACTTGCAATGCTTGCTTTTACATTATCCATGTGTAATCCTGTTAATAAAGAGCGTTGCAATGTTAATTCAAAAACGCCCGATTTCAAAAGAATCTCAAAGACGAGCATGGAATCTTTTAGATTGTACTGAATAAACTTCTCTGGATTTGTCTCGTATAAATCCATAATAATGTCGCCACGATTATCTTTTTGAATAAGCTTAGTGTCATGAAGAAAATGTTTTGCAGCAGTATTTAACTTATAATCATCAAGCTTTATAAATGATGATTTTAGCAGTTGGATACCATCAAGAATGATGCGACCATCACATTGTGCTGAAGAATCACGAAAAAAAGAAGATTGTAAGCGAAGACGTACTTCTTTCTCACTTCTTCCTATCGAGAAGGTAACGCCAAGTTTTTTTGCTCTTTCTAAAAGTACTTTTAGATCAAAATCAATAACATTCCATCCAACAAGAATGTCTGGATCTATCTCGTTTACCCGTTGAACAAATGTGGTCAGTAGTTCTTTTTCATTGGTAACGACTATTGTGTTTGAAAACTTTCCTTTTTTAATTTTCTTATTTTCTACAACAATTACTTCTTGTACTTTCTTATTATATAATGAGATGGAAAGTATTTTTGTGGCAGAACTGTTTGTTTCTATATCAAATGACAGCATGGTGGGCGCAAAAGATAATTTCTCTTTTGAGTTGCTTGCAATAATATCTGCGTTTTTAAATAATACATCCGTTTTTACACTGGGACTTTCTTTTCCTTTAATTTCAATGACAGAAAAAATATTTTTATCAATAAAAAATCTCCTTGTAAAACGAATATCTGCTTCAAAACAAGGAATATTTTCATCTTCTAAAAGTTTTCGAAGTTCTGGAACTTCCTTAGGATTTTTAACAATAACTTTTAGCACTGGTTCGTGAGCTAGTGTTTGTAGTTTTGTTTCCTTTGTTTTTAAACTAATGAGCTTCTCAGCGTTTATTTTATCTTCTTTTTTGATAAAGAAATATGGTTGCATGCGAACTTCTGCTTCAAAAGACCTGCTATCTTCCAATCGACCAAAGAGATGAATGACTGGCTCATCTTTTACTATAGTGTAGTGACTGGTGATAACGAATCCTTTACTCATGAGTGCTCTAAAATGATTATTCTTTATAAACGTATCTTCTTGAACTCAGCTATTTTTTCTACTCTGCTTCTCTTTTCTTCTTTAAAAATGGTTTTGTTTAGAATACAAATTTTTTTCTTAAACTGTGGTGCTGGTAAACTATTGTCTTTTTTTCTTACTTTAACATTTTACTCTTCTATAGATAAATCAAGCGTTACACCTTGCGTGAAAAGAGCAACATACCTTCAAATTTTCTCATTAAGAGCTCTAAGAAGCACAACGTTTAAATAGACCTTTATAACGTAACCTTGTTGAGGTGAAACAACTTTTTTCTCAACGAAAGGGTGCCTACTACTTTGTCATAGATGTACTTATAGGTCTTTTTATCTTTGTACTGGCTCTTTTCCTCATTGCAAGTTACTCCACATTTACACCCTCACTTGGTTCTGTTGATCAAACTCTACAAGCGATGCAACAGAGATTTTTTGAACTTCCACTAACAAAAGCAGACCCTGGAAATGCTTTCTTAGCATCACTTAAGGAAAACAACTCATTATATAACCCGTCCTTTACGATAGATGAATTTATCTATGTTCTTTACAATAATAGTCAGCTTGCTAATGCAACCTTACTTTTGGCAAATATTTCAACGTGGGTACCCGCAAATGTTGGTTTTAATTACTCCTTAGATGGGCATGAGATTTACAGCAAACAAGCACTTTCAAAAACAATGCAGGAAAGCGATGTTAAACTTTCACAAAAAAAGTTGACGCTTGTATCAGCGAATATAACCACCTCATATGAACTGGCAATAACAAAATTGGAGATCTGGCAATGAAACGAAATGCACAAATGTTTTCAATGATTGCAGTCCTTATGTCCGCACTTTTTATCTTGCTTTTTAGTGGTGCAACTCACGTCGCACTAGATAAAAACGTTCCTATAACTAAAAATGAAGTCTTACAAACAGATGGATTTATTGCAGATTTAGAATATTTTATAGACACAACTATTGACCGAGTTAGTTTTGATACCCTTGCATTTACCGTTTCCTATCTTAACACGACTTCTTTTTATCCTAACTATACAACTGTTTTTTTGTCTTGTTTTCAACAGGGTTATTTTTATGATGGCGGTGTTCTTCAAAATTGTTCTTGGACCAACGAGAACATTTCTTTTACAAAGAGAATAGCGCCCATTCTTTCAAATGCAAGTGATATTTATAATGTTACCTTGCAGCATGGCTTGCCAAAAGTAACTTTTCGTCAATATGATGCATATGCAATAGAAGTAAATGTTTCGATACCATTTAGTGTAGATAGATTGGGAATGCAATGGAATGTATCTTTACAAGAATCTCGAATAGTTGACTTTACAGGAATAACCGATCCTGCAACTATAGGAACTTCTTATAAACGGAAAATTCACTATGCTCCTCATGGAGGAGATCTCTTTCGAGCAGGAACGATAGGCGGAAATATTTCTTTAATTCAAGAATTCATTACTAAAGGCTATTATTACAGAGATTTCACTGGTCTTTCTTTTCTTGATATTCTTGAAGGACGAAACCTAACAAACACTTCAGGGTACTCGCTTTTTGGAATCAACGCTTTTGTTCCCCCTTTTAATGCAACGGGCACATCACTTTACAAGAACAATCAAACCACGATGACACTTTATCAGTATACATCCAAATTAACATTTACTAACCCCTCTTTCCTTGTTCGTTTTAATCAAAGTACAGGAATAAACTCCTCTTTGATTTTTAACAAGTATTATGTTCTTAACAACTTGCAAGTAAGTGATACTTCTCAATTGTTGGCAGTTGCTGATTGTTGTGATGCTAGCGGTTGTAATCCAAATTGTGGCTAAGTGTAGCTGAAGGTAGCGCGAACTACTCAAGAATAGTTAATAAAGTTTATAACGCTTTTTTCGAGGTAAAAAGATATGGTTGAGAAGAGGGTGGAGACTGGTGTTGATGAGCTCATTTATTATTTGGAAAAACACGATAGAGTAAGTCTAAAAGATGTTTCCTCAGACTTAAAAATTCCAGAAGCAACACTGCAATTATGGGTTGATTTTCTCGTTGAAGAGCGAATTTTAGGAGTTGAGTATAAGTTTACAAAACCATTTATTTTCTTAAACAAAGAGGACAAGGCGCGAGCAGTTCTTTCTGATGCAGATCAAGCAATACATTCCATTGAAGATTTTAAAAAGGAATTCTTTGACGAGGCAAAAAAGAAACAGCTTCCTGAACAAAAAATACCTATGTTATGGCAAGCGCACCTTGATGAAGCTTTGGAAAAACAAAAAGAATTCTTTTTGCGAGAAGCACGAAAACGATATTTGAACAAACCAGAAGAAATATTTGTTGCTTACAAACGAAAAATGGCTAGGATGTAATAATGGATTTAATTAATTTTTTAGAAAAAGATATTGTAACGTACTTAGATAATGCAGTCAAATTTGGAACAAAAAACTCAGTTACAGGACAATATGATGTTGACGCTCTTCTTTCTAAGAAGGATATGGACACATCATCACAAGATTCCTCGACGCAAACTTTGAATTCTTCAACAAAAACCACTTCTATAACTTCTGATGCCATTAAAACAACGTCTCCTGATGTATCTGTTAAAGCAGAAAACGTCGTGGTTCAGAACGATTTACCGCCAACACCAGAACCTCCTAAAAAAATTACTCCGCAAGTTACAGAAAAATTTGTGGAAACCAAAGCAATTAAACAAGAGCTTAAAGCAGAACTTAAAGAAAAGGAAAATGAACTTTCTGCACGAGATGACATGCTACAAGAAGAGATAACTAAACTTAAAGAAAAAACAATACGTAAAGAAAAAAAGAAGTCTGCACCTGCTCTTGTTAAACAATCTTCTAAACAGGAATCTATTTCTTCTTCACCACACTGGTTTAAAGAATTAGCAAAAAAAGAAACAGAACGTCAAAAAGAATTAGACGAAATTATTATTCTGGACGACACGCTCAATAACATCATAAATGCTCTTGATCAACACGATGTAACTACTGCAAAAATGCTTTATGATGCAGTTCTTAAAAAAACAAATGCTATTAAGTATCATGCACAAGAGAAAATTTCTCTTCTTAGCAAATTAAAACAATTTGATGATCAAATCACAGCAACGCGACAATTTACTGCAAAACAACGCGAAGAAGAAAAACAAGATAAAAAAGAAACCTTAAAGACAAAAACTTCTCTTCCAACAAATCAACCTTCTTTAGCTACAAAAGCCAAGACAAAACCAGATGAGCAACCTTTTACATCCAAAAAAGATGTCATAACAACAACTTTAAATAAACCAATTTCCAATGAAGCAAGTATACTGTCGCGACAACTGGATTTACCACCTGGATTCACACAAGAAGAAACAAATGCAGTTTATGATTACGCGCGAGGAGTAAAAGCATTACAGAACAAAAATAAAATAGAAGCACTCGAAATATTTTTACATTTAATTAAAGAAAGACCAAAGAATTTGGCGATAAAAATTAGACTTCAGGAGGCGGTTGAATTACCATGACTGAGAATACGACCCTTTTAGATAAATATTCATTAACGGTAAATAATGTGGTTGTGGAGGTGGAAATAGTACGCTATTTAGATCATCCTGTACCAAAATATCTTATTAATATTACAAATATTAGTGATACGACAAAACTTATATTGGAAAAAATTCGTCAAGACTTTATTCAAAAAATAGATTTTTCTGCTATAGAAAGTTTTGAAAGTAACGACTTGGAAAAAATTCAATATCGCTTTAGAAGGGAAATTAAATCACTTCTTAATGAATACTTTCCTCATTTGGATGAAAAAACAGAATCTATGCTTGTTAACTACATCATCGAAGAGAACCTTGGCTTTGGAAAAGTGGATATTTTGCTTGCTGATGATAAACTTGAAGAAGTGGTCATTAATAATCATGTAGAACCAGTAAAAGTGTATCATAGAGAATTTGGATGGCTTGAGACGAATATTACTATTGTTACAGAAGCAAGAATCAGACATTACTCTTCTATGATTGGACGAAATGTTGGAAAAGAAATAACTGCACTTAACCCTTTAATGGATGCCCATCTTAAGAGTGGTGATCGTGTAAACGCAACCTTGGAGCCTATTTCAACAAAGGGAAACACCATTACTATTCGTAAATTTGCTAAAGACCCTTGGACAATCTCAAAATTTATACAATCAGGAACTATTTCGATTGATGGAGCTGCGTTTCTTTGGCTTTGTATGCAACACGAACTTTCAATTATTATTGCAGGCGGAACAGGTTCAGGTAAAACATCAACGCTTAATGTTTTAGCAAGTTTTTTCCCACCAAATCAACGAGTCATTAGTATAGAAGATACGCGAGAATTAGTACTGCCTAAAGAAATTCATTGGGTGCCTTTAGCAACAAGACTAGCAAACCCAGAAGGAAAAGGTGGTATTGAAATGCTTGATTTGCTTGTTAACTCGCTACGTATGCGACCAGATAGAATTGTTGTAGGAGAAATTAGACGACGTAAAGAAGCAGAAGTACTCTTAGAAGCAATGCATACAGGACACTCCGTGTATGCAACCATTCATGCAAATAACGCTGATGAAGTTATCGTTCGACTTACTAATCCCCCAATAGAATTACCTAAACCAATGATTTCTTCACTAGGTCTTATTTGTGTACAAAATAGAAATAGACGAACAGGGAAAAGACGAACGTTGCAAATTGCTGAAGTTTTGCCTAGTGGTGATCCAAATGTAATTTTGCAACTTAATGCGCAAGATGATGTATTAGAGAAACTTAATAAAAGTAAAGTAGTCTATAAACGATTGCAATTGTATACTGGATTAACGATAGATCAATTACAAAAAGATTTGGAAGAAAAGAAAAAAGTTTTGCATTGGCTTATTGATAGCAAACTTTTTGATATTACTTCTGTAGGAAAAGTAATGTCTCATTATTACATGGGTATCTTGGATATGAATGCACCATCCCCAATGAAACAAAAATGACTTTAACAAATTATTTATTATCGCGACAACCGCTCTTAAAAAAAAAGCTTCGAGTAGCTAATGTAAAAAAGACGCCTGAAGAATATATTACTTTAGCTTTTAAAGGCGCAATGTTTTTTGCCGTTGCAACAGCATTTTTTGTTTTCTTTTTGCGAATGAAATCATCTGGAGGAATACTTCTTCCTTTGTTTTTAGGAGCTATAATAGGTCTTCTCATGTATAAATTAAACATTATTAAACTTGATGTTGCTATTCGAAAACGCGCAAGAAGAATAGATAAAGAAGTTCTTTTTGCAGGAAGATTTTTGCTCATCAAATTAAATAGTGGAGAGCCCCTCATCAACGCAATAGATGAAGCATCACATGGATTTGGCGCGGCAACAGATTACTTTCGAGATATTATGAGGAACATTGAACTAGGAACACCATTAGAAAAAGCATTAGAACAAGCAACAGAATATTGTCCTTCAAAAAGACTGAAAAAAATACTTTTTCAAATAACAAATGCGTTAAAAATTGGTGTCGATGTCACTAATTTTTTAGAGGCCATCTTAGAAGAAATCTCAGAAGAACAATTAACAGAAATTGTTCGTTATGGAAAAAAACTTTCCAGTTTGACTATGTTTTACATGCTTGCAGCGATAATTCTTCCATCGCTAGGTATGACGCTCTTTGTTGTTATAGCAAGTTTAATATCTATAAAAATGACTTTTGGATCGTTTCTTATCATTTTAGTAATGCTTGTATTTTTACAATTCATTTTTATTAGTTTATTTCAATCAGCACGACCGAATATGGATTTATGAAAAATGGGAAAAGCAAGTTTTTTACGGGAATTTGGAAAAGCGTTTGTACCAACAAACTTTTTAAACAAACCTATTCGCTCTAACCTTCGTAAATATTTATTAAAAGCAGGATACAGAGAAGTGCCTTATTCCTTTTTTGGTTTAGCTTTTTTTGCCTCAGCCGTAATTACTTATTTTCTTTTTATCCCTTTTATTTATCCTGCTTTGAAAGGAAAATTTTTTATTCTTGTTTTTTTACTATCTTTTTTAATATGGGCGCTTATACAACTTTTAATTTTAGCGGTAACAATATTTGCAATATACTTTTTTATTAACATTCGAGTGTATAAAAGAACTCAGAAAATAGAAGAAAAACTTCCTGACTTTTTAGTTTTAGTATCCACTAATTTAAAAGGAGGACTTTCACTTGAACAATCCCTTTGGGCTTCCATCAGGCCGGACTTTGGCCTTTTGGCAGAAGAGATGACCATCGTTTCTAAACGAGTAATGACAGGAAACGACTTAAAAGACGCATTAAGTGAGTTCTCGACAAAATATGATTCTCCAAGTTTAAAGCGAAATCTGCATCTTATTATTGGTGAAATAGATAGTGGAGGAAAAATAGTTAGTGTAATAGACAAGATTATAGAAACGCTTCGAAAAACAAAAGCGCTAAAAGCTGAAATGGCTGCATCAACAGTGAGTTACATGATTTTTATTGGAGCAATTGTTGTGGTTATTAGTCCAGCACTCTTCGCATTAGCGTATCAGTTATTACAAATAATCATAGGATTTACGCAGAATTTAGGATCATCGCTTTCTGGAGCTGCAAGTGCTATGATGCCCGTAAGTTTTGATGTGCAAATTAATGTAAAAGATTTTATGCGATTTTCTGTTTTGGCAATTGCATCAATTAGTATAGTGAGCTCTATGATTATTTCAATTATTGAAAAAGGCAACATCAAAGGAGGACTTAAATACATTCCTGCATTTACCGCTTTCTCACTTCTTTTGTACGCTGTTTTTATGGTTGCTTTGCAAGCCGTCTTTGGTGGAATAATTGGATGAGCTTGGAAATGCTTAAATAAAAATTTACTGACAGAAAATTATTTCTTTTGATACTGTGCATGCTCTGTAATAGAATGCCCTGTTATACTCTGTTTTTTCAGGGCGAGAGCGCGATATTTACCTTAGATTTTTATGCTTTTTCAGGGAATACTTTTTTTAACTGACGATTTTTTTCTATGCTGTTTATAATTTTGTTATTTTTTATTTTGCCAGAACCAAGAAAATCTTCATTACATTTTAATAAAACAAATGAGTTTTTTGTTTTTGTTATTTCTTTTTTAACATCTTTTTTTTCTATATCCTGTCCTTTAAGCCATTCATCACGCTCTTTAGTTGTTACATGAATGACATTTCTTGTGGCTTGCGGACCAAGAAGTAATGTTCCTTCGAGAGAAAGATAAAAACCATTATTGGTGAATGTGCCAAAATGTAAACCAGAAGAAACAATATGAAGTTCTTTTTGATTAATATCAAAGGCTTCTTTGTTAACAATGTAGACTTCTTTTTTGTTTAGACAAAAAAACGTTTTATCAGGAAGCGTGTTTATACCAAATTGCTCTTCTAATTCCTTTCTTATACCTTTTTTTTCTCTTGAGTTGAGAATACTATGCTGCTTTTTCATTTTATCGTCCCCAAAAAGGGTCTTGCTTTCTTTTTATTTCGGCAATCTCTTTTAAGAGCTCCACTTCATTAGGGGAAAGTAATTTGCTATTTTTCTTTAATTCGCGAAAATCATCAGGAGAAATATCACTGTATAAAACATCTAGTTCGTGCACTTGACGACCACCTGTGATGTGTGGGATTGCTACTGCAACTTCTTCTCCTTTTTTTGCTTCTTGAACGTTTTTTTTATTATGTTGTATTTCTTTACTATGAGATACTTTCTCGCCACCTTTTTTTATGAAAGTCATGTTTGTTTTTAACGTTCCTTCTATAACTCTTACGCCAACAACGCAAGGATTTGATTGACGAAAAATACAATTTTGTAATATTTCTATTTTACAAGGACGTGTTAAGTTATCAAGTTTTTCGGCAGTAATTTCTTTTTCTTTTTTACTAGTCCATTCTTCATATTGCTCGATGAGATTGTAAATAATAGGACTCGTAATAATTTTTACCATCTTTTCTTCGTTAACCTGTGGAATATTAAAACCGAGAATAACTGCCATTAATGGATTATTTTCCACATTGCTTTCTGCGTCAGCTATATCTTTCTTGTTTATTGGACCAACGCTTGCTTTACGAACTTTGAAATGCTTTTCTTTTAGAAGAACACTTAATGCTTCTAAACTTCCTATAGTATCTGCTTTAATAACAATTCCTTCAGAGTCCAGTTGAATATTTGCTTCACTCATTTCACGTTTAATAAATTCTTTTGCTACATCAATTTCTTCTGATGTCTTTGCACTCATTAAAGGCATTCCAGAAATAATTCCCTCATGTTCTGGGCAACTTAATTTCACGCCCGTTGCTGCAACAATATGTTTTACCGGTCGAAATGAAGATTTTTTATCTCTCATTTCCATGTTTGGTTCTGGTTCAAACATTGCTCTTACTTTAGTTACTAAAGGTCCATTTATTGTTCCTATAACAAGTGTATCATTACTGTTTAACCGACCATTATAGATAATAACATCGAGTGTAATTCCTAAGCCTTGTTCTTCTTTTACTTCAAGAACTGTTCCTTTTGCAGGGCCTGTTTCATTAAGCGTTAAATTTTTTTCTAAGAACTTTTGTGCAAGCGCGCTAATAACCATGAGTAATTCTGCAAGGCCAATTCCTTTGAGCGCGGAAAGAGGAATAATTGCTATTTGTTGCGTAAAATCATCAATTCTATCAAAACGTTCTGCTTGCATGCCAAACTTTTCGTGCATTTGTCCAACAAGTTCATAGATTTTTGTATCAATACGTTGTTGCGTGTCAAGTGTTTGAGCACTGATACTGCCAAGAACAGGTTTATTTGCATCTTGCATTTGAAAACGAGGAATGGCATCAAGTTTATTTGCAGCGATAATGAAAGGCGTTTTTGCAGCTCGAAGAATCTCTATAGCTTCAATAGTTTGAGGCTTAAATCCTTCAGTAATGTCAATGACAACAATGGCAATATCTGCAAGGTTCCCACCTCTTTTTCTTAGTGAGGTAAACGCGGCGTGACCAGGAGTATCAATGAACAACAATCCTGGAATGGTTACGTGTACACCCATTTTTTCTAAGAGAGAACCGCATTTTTTCTGAATGGTTGTTAGAGGAACAATGGATGCACCAATTGCTTGCGTTATAGCACCGGCCTCTGTTGCTAAGATATTTGTATCTCTAATAGCATCTAAAACAGACGATTTGCCATGATCAACGTGACCAAGAACGGAAACAATGGGACTTCGAATGGAACTCATATACATCACCTAACGTGTACTCGATGAGAAACGAGTAGACTATTTATAAGTTATGTTCGTTAGGTTCTATTTGATTAGGCTCTACCTGAAGAGAAGATTTTTTAGTAGCATTACTGAAGCGGTGAAGTAGCAAAGATTCTTACATTTCTTAATGAACACTGCAGGAATCATATTCATCAGAACTCTGCATTAAAGATATTATCTTTAGCAGAATTTTTAGCAGAAGAAAATAATTTTTAAGACTTGTTTTTGCACTTTTGCACCTTTGTCTTTTTTGTAACTTCTCCTTAGTGGTTTTTTTAAAAAAGATTCTTATTCAAAGATCCTATTCAAAATTGAATAAAAATCCACCCTAGAGCATGGCACAAAGATTTTTTACTATGTAAAAAATGCGCCTCCTTCGGTGCTAGTGTAGAAATTTTTACCTTTTTGAATAGAACTGTATTCAACAAAATTTAAAAAGGAAGCCTTCTAACTAATACCATGGTTTACGCTCAACAACAGCAACAAATCGTTCGCATGAGAAGCCCAACACTCATTCTTATCTTTATCAACAGTATTATCTTTCTCTTTCAACAAGCAATTCCGCAAATAACGTCCTTGTTTGATCTTGTTCCAAGCAAAATACTCGCGGGAGAAGTTTGGCGTATTTTTACTTCTATGTTTCTTCATGCAAGTTGGGTGCATATTCTTTTTAACATGTATGCTTTACTTATTTTTGGACCACTTGTAGAACAACGCATTGGCAGAAAACGATTCTGGCTTGCTTATTTTGTTTCAGGATTTATAGCAGCACTTTCTTACATTGCTTACATGTATGTTTCGGGAACGCCAAATGTTCCTGCACTCGGTGCAAGTGGAGCTATCATGGGTATTTTAGGACTTGTCATCATGCTCTTACCAAACTTAAAGGTTCTCTTCTTTTTTGTTGTGCCTATGAGCATGCGAACAGCAGGAATAGTTTTTGCAGCAATGGATTTCGTAGGACTTTTTAATCCCGCGTCACATGTTGCACATATCGCACATCTTGGAGGATTAAGTGTTGGTATTTTATATGGGTGGTATCTCATTAAGAAAAGAAAAGTATTTGCAGAATCATTTACCAGAACAAAAATGAATTTTGGCTCATCACGTATGGGTACTGCGGGCACGTATAGTGCTAAACAAAAACAACAAAAAACCACTCCTCAAAAAGATTATGCGCGAACAATAGAACTATCTAAAGACGATTTAGACGATTATTTTAAATATGGAAAGCTCTAAGTTTTAAACTATGGCAAGAAAACTTGATTTAACGCTTACCGAACTTGATTGGATTAAAGGAAAAAAAATAGGACTCGTTCTTAGTGGAGGTGGAGGTCATGGATTTGCAGAAATTGGTGTGTTAAAAGTTTTAGAAGAATATGGTATTACTATAGAAGCAATTACTGGATGTTCTGTTGGTTCTTTAGTTGGTGCATGGGCTGCATCTGGTCAATCAATACGTGTGGCTGAAAACGAATTTACAACACTTAATCCCTTCTTGCTAGCAGATTTTACTATCCGTGGTCTAGGATTTCTAAAAGGGGAACGACTTATCAATCACGTGCTTAGTATAATGGACATTTATCGATTTAGAGATTTAAAAATTCCTTTTACTGTTATTGCAACAAACATTAATAATGGAAAAGTTCGTGCGTTTAACAAAGGAATGCTTAAGCCCGCATTAGGGGCGAGTATTGCTGTTCCAGGTATTTTTGCACCACGAAAGATTGGCAACCAATATTATGTTGATGGAGGATTATACTCTCCCTTACCAATAGAATTCTTACCTAAAGACATTGATGTTATTATAGTTGTAGATGTTTCCCAACGATGGTCTGTTATAACGGGGAGTTCAGGTGCATTTCACGTTCTACAAAATGGCATTCGAATTATGACGCATCGCCTCTCTAAACAAACACTTGCTCGCGCTATTCAAGAAAAAAAAGTTATTTTTATCAATCCGCCACTGGGAAAGTTCAGCTTTTTTGATATACGAAGCAAACACACCAAAGAAATGGTAAAGATTGGAGAGCAATCAGCCAGAAAAGCCCTGAAGCTTGGAATAGGACGCTTAAGGCGTGCAGAAAATCGTGCTCAAAGCCAGAAAGCTTTATAAATCAAACCTTGTTTCTTGCCATCACATGGCAATATTACAACTACGATCGAAAAGAAAACCTACAGGAGGACGTTATAAGCGTGTTCAAGTAAAACGACTTGGCAGACTAGGTCGCCTTCCCGTTCTAACTAAAATTGCATCTTTAAAATCAAAGCAGGAACGAACGATTGGCGGTAATGCTAAAGATAAAATTCTTTCCACAGATAAGGTAAATCTTTTTAATCCAAATACAAAAAAACATGAAATAACAGCAATTACCAACGTTGTTGAAAATCCTGCAAATAGACATTTTGTAAGACGAAACATTCTTACTAAAGGAAGCATTGTCGAAACGTCAAAAGGAAAAGCAAAAATTACTAGTAGACCAGGACAAAACAGCTATGTTGATGCGGTTCTTTTACCAAAATAAGTTTTTAATTACATTCTTGAAAAGCATTCTTGAAAAACTTTTTATTTCTCTTACTTCTCTTATTTCTTTTTCATAAAAAGTATACTTATAAAAAACAATATGAGTGGAATGAGAAACAAGTTTGTATTGATGCTTCCGCCAAACAAAAGTGCTTTTTTTAACATACCAACCTGCGATTGCAACGGCATCAATTGCGCAATAAACTGCACGAGTTTTGGCATGAGCTTGAGCGGATAAAACATTCCTGATAAAAAGAGCAATGGTAACGTAAAAATTAACGAGATGAGTACAGCAACACCTTCGCTATCACTCACTAAACCAATAAGAAATCCAATGAGTGTATTTACCGACGCGATAAGTAAGAGCGATTTTATCAAAAGACTTATTTGCACAGCAAAACTTGCTTTGAACAATAAGAACAAAACGTACAATACTATGAATTGCAGAACGGTTAAGAGAAAAAAGAATGTTAATTTTGCAAACACGTATGTTCCTTTCATACTATTACTGGCCCTAATACGAGAGAATAACTTAATTTTTCTATCATACATGACGCCCGTAGAACAAAGCATGAGAAGCAAAAACATATTAAGAATCGCAAAAAGTGGTGCAAAACCAATCTCGAGCATACCATATTTTTTGAATACTCCTTTTTTTTGAACAAGAACAGGGTTTGAAAAGAATTCTTCATCACTTTGCGCTACTCTAACAAGTTCTTTATCTGCATTAGTGATGCTTTCTTCTGTTTTACTAAGCGATGACCATTGTAACGCGTTTATTGCTTCAAGGCCAATAGTTATTTTCTCGTGAGCATCATTTGACGTTTGCTGAAGTTCTTTTGCAAATGCCATTGTTATTTGATTTCGAAGTGGCTCTAAAGCTGCATCAATACGCCACTGCACTAAGGAAGATACTGAAGGGTCACTATTATCGTACCATGTGGTGAGTGTTGCCTGATGAAGATTTTTTACTTCTTGACCAAATCCCTTGGGAATAACAATACCAAATAAATACTTTTTATCTTTTACTGCTTTGATTAATTGCGTGGAACAATTATCGTTTTCATTGACTGTTATTGATAAGTCGGTGATGCTTGCAAGTGCATTTTGTGTTGTGGGTGTTTGATCAAAATTACAAACCATGACGGTTAAAGAGTTAGGAGAAGTGTTTAACATGAATAAATAAATAAGACCAATAATTACAGGAAGTGCAAGCGAGAGATATAAATATTTTTTTTTACGCGTTAATAGACGTATTTCTTTACTAAGAAAACCATTAAAGCTTTGTGGAATACTGCTCACTTTTTGTACTAACCGAATAAAACCTCTCATCATATACTTTTCACCTTTAAAAATAATTCATCAAGATTTGGTTGACGAAAGCCAAGTTCATAACAATCAACATTAAGCGTTTGAATAAATTTGATAAGATAATTTTTTTGACCAGCACTCTTTACAGAAAACATCATATATGTTCCAAACACATCTAAAAGAGTGATTGAGTGCTTTTTACAATACGTCATAATACGTTTTTGTTTTTCTTGTGAAAGCGGACCAAACTTTAGTTCGAGAATAAAATGAACGTTTAATTTTTCTCTAATTGTTTCAAGCTTCCCTTTGCTTAATACTTTTCCCTTATGAAGAAGCACAATAAGGTCACTATGATGTTCTGCTTCAACAAGCATGTGTGTAGTTAGTAGAATAATCTTTTTTTTTCTTTTTTGTAATTCCAAAAAATGCCACAATAACTTTCTGTTTTGATAGTCAAGACCAGTAAATGGTTCATCCAAAATAATGATTGTAGGATTATTTAAAAGAGAAACAGCGATGTTAAGCCTAACTTGTTGTCCACCTGATAATTCAAAAGGAAAACGCTCAAGCGGAACAAGAAGTTGCATTGTTTTTAATAATGCTGTGCCTCTTGCTAGTGAAACCTTTTTGGAGAGACCATTCATACGACCAAAAAAAATGAGATTTTCAGCAATGGAAAGATCAGGAACTAAAGCAATTTCTTGCGGTGCAAAACCAATGTCTCGTTTTGCTAAAGCTTGCTTTAAACCGGTAAATCGAATGCTTCCCTTAAAATGTTTTGTGACAACACCTGCTAAAAGGTGAAGAAACGTTGATTTTCCCTCACCACTTCGCCCAACAATGGCTACAATCTGGCTTGTCTTAAGCGTAAGATTTACGCCAGAAAGAATTTCTTTTTTACCATAGGAAAAATGTACGTTTTTTGCGCTTAGCAAAGGTTTTGCCCGTTTTTTGAATAATTGACGCATATTATACATTTCTTATTTCATCTGTTTATAAAGGATTTTATTTTACAATCTTTTTTTGAACAACACGTTCATATTGGCTCCACTCAAAAAATGATTTTTTCTACAATATACTACAAGCGGTGTTTTATTGACTACGTCAAATTACTCAATGAACGCTGCATAAATCGCGTTCATCGGAACGTTTCACCAAGGTGTTAGCATATGAATTACTCCCTTTTGAACAAAGTCATTATTATCAAAACCTTTTTAAATGACTATGCTGATAGTCTTTTTATGGTCTTACTCCTTACGTTAGCAATTTTTGTTCTCCTAGCTGTTTTTCTTTTCGTGCTCTTTCTTAAACTCCTTAAAAGTGTCCTTAAAGCAGTAACTATTGCAGCAGTGATTGTTGTACTCTTGTTTTTACTTGTAAAACTTGTAGGCATACCTACGGCAGATTTATTTAACACTTCTTCTAATACTACACTTAACGAAACAAATACTACACTTTCAAATGCAACAAATTTGGCTGGACAAGCAATATACACCGTTACGCAAGCAGGTGATAAATTATTGGGAAAAGTAACTGCTAAACTTGTTGATGAAGCAAAACATGCTACAACTCAAGAATTAAATAAAAAATCATCATAACAATAGTCTGACGAAACAAATTCATAACAAAATACAATGAAATAGGTGAGCTACATTGAGTTTTTTAGATAAGATTTTAGGAAAAAAGAAAGACCCTTTTGCCGACGCTTCGTTTGATACGAGTTTGCCACCCTTAAGTGAAGCAAAAACATCTCCTGACGTAACCCCTGGAACTGATTTTTCTCAAACAGGAATTCCTTCAACAGGAGTTGCAAGTTTTATGGAACAAACCGGAGACAATCTTACAGGTCTTCCTCCAATAGAAGATACAGCTTCTCCTTTACCAACGCAAAATCTTGGGGCAACACCACTTTCTCAAACATTACCTCAGTCAACAGGACAACAACTTGCGCATAATTATATGCAACAACAAACGCAAACAACGCAAGCATCATCAGAACAACAAAATCAACCATTGCAAAAATCTTCTGCGCATTCATTAGAAGTTATTGACTTAAAACTTGATGCAATTAGAAGTGAGCTTTCAGCAATAACCCAGCGACTTGAAAAAATAGAACAGAAAAAATGGTAAAACAATACCGTGCTTACATTATAGTAGGACTTCTTGTTTTCTTTTTAGATCAACTAGCAAAATATTTAGTACGCGCAGGGCATATTATAACTTCAGGACATTTTCTTGATGTAACTTTCACAACAAATGTAGGAAGTCTTTTTAGTCTATTTGATAATGTAACAGCAATAAATATTGTTTTTATCATTATAGGTTTTTTAGCCATAGGATTTCTTATTTACTATGTAGAAACAGAAAAAGAATTTCCTTTAGGTGTGGGTCTTTTACTAGGAGGCATTCTTGGAAACCTAGTTGACAGAATAGCTTTTGGCGCTGTAATTGATTGGATTAATTTTCATTTCTGGCCAATATTTAACATTGCAGATGCAGGAATTGTTTGTGGTATTGCGTTACTTATTATATCTGTTTTAGGAAAAGAAAAAGGAGCAAGGAAGAAATGAAGCTTTACATTGTTCGTCATGGCGAAACAAATTATAATGTTTTAGGCCTTTGTGCTGAAAGTTTAGGAACACACGTTTTTTTAACAAAAAAAGGAAAAGAACAAGCACAAAAAGTAGCAGAACAATTAGCACATCTTTATTTTGATGCTATTTACGTTTCAGAATTTTATCGAACACTCCAAACAGCAAAAATAATTAATCATTATCATGAACTTCCCTTAGTTATTGATTCGCGAATAGACGAGCGAATCACTGGGTTTGATAATTTGCCATTAGAATTATACCACACCTACTATGAGGATGATTGGTATAACAAGAAAGCAATAGGTGCTGAATCATTTCAAGAACTTAAAGCTCGCGTGCGCTCTTTTTTACAGGATATTTTTAAAAAACGTGATGAGCTTGAGAACGTTCTTATTGTATCGCACGGTCAAACTATACACGCAATGAAAACATTTCTTTTAGGAATGTCTGATGAAGAAGTATATAAGCTTGATAAAGCAGGACAACCGCATAATGGAGAACTGTTTACGTATGAATTGTAGATAAGTAACAAACATAAATTTTTTTACACCAAATTAAATTCTTTTTAGAACTCATCTTGACTTTCTAACTCATCAAGATATCCTTTATTACGAAGCCACTTTGCTTGTACTGGTCGATATTTAAAAATAATATCTCCTTTCTCATCACCACCAAACTCCCATGGTTTAACAAGAACAATATCATTTTCACGAACCCATAAATGACGCTTGAGTCTTCCAGGAATACGACAAATACGCTCTTTACCATCAAGACATTGCACGCGACAACGACTACCGCCTAAACGAGCTGTGAGCAATCCCATGGTTTCATCATCATGAGGAAGTCTTACTCTTCTAATTTCTTCAGCTTCCATTTGAGCTCTTGCTTGAGCATCCATTGGTTTTGCAGCAGGTTTTCTATATACTGGTTTAGCCATTGTTACTTGAAAAAGAGGTTTCTTTATATACTTATCGCAGAAAACAGGCTTTAGAGCCTTTCTTGTACTCTACTAATCAAGTAATGCTGAAAACACATAAGAACATAAGAAAAATATAGAAATTTAGAAAGAAAAAAGGAAAAAGTGTTTATTCTTTTTCCTCATCGTCCTCGCGACGAATAACCTTTACGGCGTCCATGCGAAGCGTTATGGGAATGGGAACTGCTGCCTCTAAAAGTTCTACAACAACTTCTTCTTTTTGTCTATCAATACGAGAAACTTTTGCTTTTTCACGCTTAAAAGCACCACTAATAATTTCAACAATGTCGTTCTTCTTAATATTCATGTCTTTAACAACTTGTTCAAGCATGTGTTCGATTTCTTTTTGCTCAATAACGTGAGGCAATAATCCACGGGCATACGGAATGCCATAAGCGGCTTGCTCTGCATCGCTTCTACTTGCTGCTTCAACAAAAATGTACCCGCGCATACCATGTGGTCGAATAGCTGCATACACCGCTAAATTCTTTCGCTTTGCATTACTTGTGAGAAAACTCATTACTTGATCTTCTCGATTAGCTGTTGTTCGTACGGCAAAAATCTGTGGCTTTTCTTCTTCACTCATTTTTATAATCCTTTTATTTTAAGATAATAATCGATTGCATGTATAATGAACCCGATGAGACCAATGAGTAAGATGCCTAATCCTGCAACTTTCATAATCGCTTTATACTCTTCTCTTTCTGGTTTCTTTGTGATGCGAAAAACGCGAACACTTTCTTTGTAGAAAGATTTAAGCTTATCTAGTTTCATCGTAGTATTCTCACCTCAGAAGCGCGCTTCTCCTTTTAAAGGTTGTCTTTTAAAGGCGTTGCTCTAAAAAGGATACTATTTTGCGTATACCGGGCTTCTTTTTAGTTAATGAATTCAATTCCCAAATCAGCTTCTATTTCGCTTTTACCTTCATATTTGGTAGATGTACGACCAGTAATCTGAGAGCTTTGTACGCCGGTCACAATGAGCATGACTCTTACTGTTCCTTCTAAATCCTCACTAATTTGCGCTCCCCAAATAATTCGTGCATCGTCGCTTAAGCGCTCACTGATTGCCTGGACAATAATTTTTGCTTCATCAAGTTTTAAGTCATTGCCTCCTGCAACGTTGATGAGCGCGCCGTTAGCACCGCTAATATCAACATCTAAAAGAGGATTATTTACTGCTTTTTCTACAGCTTCTTCTGCACGATTATCAGTATCTGATTCGCCAACACCAATGAGAGCTACGCCACCATTACCCATGACTGCGCGAATATCTGCAAAGTCAAGGTTTACAAGACCTGCTTTTGTAACAAGTTCAGCAATACCTTTCACTGCATTTGTTAAAATCTCATCTGCAACTTTAAATGCTGTGTGTAAGGGCAAATCCTGCGCAATATCCAACAATTTATCATTTGGAATAACAATGAGTGTGTCAACGTTTTTCTCTAAGAGCTCAAGACCTAATAATGCGTTCTCAATTCTTCTGCTACCTTCCATGTGGAAGGGAAGCGTCACGATTGCAACGGTGAGACAACCTGCCTTTTTAGCGATTTCAGAAATAACTGGCGCTGAGCCAGTACCTGTTCCGCCACCAAGACCACAGGTAATAAAAACTAAATCACTTCCTTGAATGGCATTTCTGATATCCGCTTCGGACTCTTTAGCAGACTCCTCGCCAACCTTAGGTTGACCACCTGCACCCAAGCCTTTAGTTAAATCTCTACCAATGAGAATTTTTTTATCTGCGCTTGTGTAAAGAAGATCTTGCGCATCAGTATTCACTGCAATAGCTTCTGTACCAATAATACCTACTTCGGCAATACGATTGATGGTATTACATCCACCACCGCCTGCGCCAATAACCTTAATCTTGGCTTTCTGGCTACTTAACAGTTCTTCGAGTTCAGCATCAAGAACGTTTTCAGGTTTCGTTGTTGGTCGTTCTTCTCTAGTTTGAGCATTGACCATGGCATCTTGAATAAATGAATCCACTTTCTTTCCTCCTTATGTGTACCCTCAAAAACCTCTTTTCAAACAAAAATACCTGAAGATATGCTGTTTATAAATCTTTCCTAAGTCTGTGTCATTTATATCTTTAGATACTAAACCTAGAGAAAGAATGAATCATAGCAAAAAAGAAAAAATAAAATAATAAAATAGAATATTGTTCTTGTTTTAACCACATGAGCCTGCTGGTGCAGATGCTGTTTGCGAGGTGGTATCTTGCACGATGTTGTCACATTCTGCAGGAGCGTCTTTAAATGCCTTGCAAAGTGCTGCTTGATAACCGCTCGCCGTTCTTGCGCCATTATACGTTGCGCCATCTATGTATATTGCAGGGCTACCTGTTGCACCAAAAAGCTGCATAAGCTTAACGTCTTCTGCTGGATAAACCAACTCATTTTCTTTTTCGCAACTTGCAATGTAATCTGTATCATAACCAAGATTCTTTGCAACGTCCACGTAACACGTGTCAGCGTTTTTTGAATCACAATTACTGTTCATTGCTGTTGCAAAGTTAAACCATGCGTCAATACCATATTTTTCTGCAACACATTGCTCACGAATATCTTCTCGAGCTTCTGTTGCACCATGCATAGAACAATACTTGCTTTCGTTATCAAGACAATAGTTTGGTCCGCCACCTTGATAGTTTTCGTAGTAGATGTAGTGTGGCTTGAAATCAGCAACATCTTTCATCGCTTTATACGTGTCAATAAGCTGGTCTTCTGCTTGATTACCATATGGACAAAAACTCATAACAAAGAAATCAATCTGTGGTTTGTTGTCGCCTGTTGTGATTCCCATATCAGCAAGTCGTGCTGCCCTTTTTTTCTCATCAATAAAAAATGATGCGCCTGTTACGGTGTCTTTAAGTTTATACGATCCATCACTTAATTTATCAAAATTTCCTTGAAACTGCGTGTTTTTCCACGCTTGAGTTTCTTCCATATCTTTTGAGAAAATGTAGGTTGGTACAAGCTCAATAGCATATTTATCAACTAAATCTTTTCCTTCCTTACTGTTTACATCAACTTCTCTTATTTGAACGCCCGGAAAGAAGTTCTTTGTTGCAGGAACTATATTGCTCGTGTCACAGCTTGAACATGTTTTATCGTTAAGCAGAATCATTTCAAACTTCTTTGCTTCTGGTACATCGCTACATGTTTGGGGTTTAGTCCCCTCAAATCCGTTGCAAAATGCTCGTTTGAAATCAAGTGTTTGTCGGCCACCAGAATATTTGCTATCGCCAACATAGATGGTTGGACTTCCTGTTGCACCTCTAGCAGTTGATTTTGTAATTGAATCTGCAAGTAATTCTTTTCCTTTGTCGCCTTCATAACATTTTTTTACCGTAGCAACATCATAGCCAACACTTTCTGCACATGCTTCCCAATTATCGGGAATCTTGCTTGCATCTTTATTCATGCATAATATTAAGTCCAGATACTTTGTTTCATCAACATCTTTTGCACAGAGTTGAGCGATATCGCCTTGTACTTCATTATTTCCATGAAGACTTGTGAACTGGCCGTTTGCATTATTGGCGATGTAATCGACGTGTAAGTCAAAATTTTGCTCACCAATATCTTGCACCGCAGCAAACAATGTGTCTTCAGCTTGTGTGCCGTAAGGACATTCACTCATAACGTACAATTCAATAGGTAGTTTGTTAACAACACCTTTGTCTGTTGTTTTTGTAACCTGTCCCGTTGTACTTTGTTGGAAACTTATGCTACTAAATCCTTGAGTAAATATTGAAAGGATTAAAAGAATTGCTAGTGCAAACGTAGCTATCTTCCACGTCATTGCTGATTCTTCTTTATGTTCTTTAGGTATTTTACCTTTTATTTCTACATGACCATCATTTTCTTCGTGAATAGAAACGTGATGTGCTGTTTTTTCTTTTAGATATTTTTTATGAGATTTCGTATAAACCACCATCCTACCTGTTGAAATTACACATTTGTGTGCTTATATAAAGTTTGTGATGGTTTCATAGATAAAAAAACACTTATTTTATAAAGAATATCCTTTATTGGCGTTCTTATGCGAAAGCAATATTCAAAAAGCGAAGTTAAAGAATTTCTTGCAACGCATCCTTTTGCAACACAAACCATCACTAAAAAATCCATTGTCGTTCTTGATGATAATCAATTATTTGTGGATGGGCGATTGAGTTTTCTTAACTTTGATGGAGATTGGATTCCTTCTCTTCGTCTGCTTCTTTTACAACCTCATCTCTTAGCGCAGGTAGTTGTGGATAAAGGTGCCATACGCTTTGTTGTTAACGGTGCAGATGTTATGCGACCAGGCATTGTACAAACAGATGATTTTTCCAAGGGTGCTCTGGTTGTGATTGTTGATGAAGGGTTTTACAAGCCTTTAGCTGTTGGAAAAGCTCTTTTTAGTAGCGAAGAAATGAATAAGAAGTCAACTGGTAAGGTTGTTTCCTTGCTTCATTTTATTGGCGATATGTACTGGGAGAAGGGCTGATTCACTTAAATTCTGCCTTTTTTACGCGTTTTCTTGTTAAAAAAAGAACAGATTTCTTTAATATTACTACTTATAAGTAATAAAAATATAGAAAGATTTAAATAGTTGTAAAGTTCCTATATTTATAGAATGAACAAGGGCGAATTGCAAGAAAAAATTCACAAGTCAACACAGAAAGAAGGCTATAAAACTGGAACAGTAATAGAGTTTACCAACCTCTACAACGATGCAAAGCCACAAAAAGTATCCCAACAAAAACAGAATACTCAAAAAGATATTTCTCAAACAACTCAACAAGCAAAACCTGCATCCAAATCTTCACCAAAAAAACGAAAACCTCTCGATGATTTTCTTGACGCGCCAAGTAAAGAGTTCTCATCACAAACGCAACAACACTCAAAAAAACACTTTCATCAACAACGTCCAAAACAGATTAATTCAAAACAAACCTTGCTTAAAAAAGCAGGGATTACTCTTGGTGGTGTTCTTCTTGGAGGATTTCTTCTCTATCAAACGGGACGAATGTTTCATACAAATAAGCAAACAAACAAAGTACAAGAACAAACAACATTACCTCAAGGAATTATTGCAAAAGCAATCCACGACGATAAAACTTTTTTCTTCTCAGCAAAAGATTCTTTACTTCGGGACTTGTGTGCAAAAAAAGCATACGTTCATCTAGATGATTTAACGGTGAACGAGGATACATTGCACCTCACAACAGATATTATTTCACAATTAAGTTTTGATCAACTACTGCAAGCAGGAAATCTGCATGGAATGTACACCATTTACACGAAACCCACAACAACGACAACCGATTTTTCTTCAGCACTACGATTTATGTGGACAAAAAAACTTCTCAAAATGCACGGACGTTTTACACCACTTGTCAATAAATGGGTAAATGAATACGATGAGAAAACAACACCAAAAACAGATGTTGTAACATTACAAAAAGAGCTTCACAAGGAACTTGAAGGAATGCTTGCAAGTTTTGACAAAGAAAAGTTTTATCACCTCAACGACTCTGCTCTTACTAAGAAAGGATGGAAGAGTCTTGCGTTTCATAAAGAAAAACAACGATTCTTTAATGATTATCTTTCGCATCTTAACGAAAAGACGCTTCTAGCTTATGCACTCACCGAACTTTTCCCTGACACGAACCCCGCTTTAAATATTGGGTTTTTAGACAAGCAACTTCAAGAAGCAGGAGAAGAGTTTGTCGATAAAATTCCTGCAATCCATGATAAATACTTAAGCTTCGGGCTTTTTCAACTCACGTCAAAAATAATCACACCAAAGGGTGCGCCCTCACTTAACAAGTATTTCTCAAAACAATATCAAATACCGCAAAGTATGAAATATATTAATACACCAAAGGAACATGACGATGCAGCAATCATGACAATTCTTTATAATGCAAATATTCTTGCAAACAAACTTTATAAAAAAGATGAAATTTCAGCATTTAACGATTACTTTGAACGATTGCCCGAAGAAAAACAAGAACTTCTTATTGCAGGTTATGCGAGTGCAGCACATCATTTTTCAACAAAAGCAGCAAGCACTATTGAAACATATACAGCGCAAGCAAAAAAAGAGAAAAAAGATTTTGATACTATTATAACGGATATTAACTTTGGGCGAGGACTCCAAAACTACTATGAGCAGAGCATACGCAATTATCTAACTCTTAAAGCAATGGATGCAAAGAAAACAGGCATGCACTTTTGGAAGAAAAAATAAGAAACTTTTTTGTTCATTCCTTTTATTGTTTGTTTTTTATTTGTTTTTGAAATACATGTTGATGAATTGTGCTTAATAAAACCCTTCATTAAGGTGTTTAAGGCGTTAGTATACCTTGCTGTCTTTTTAGACAAAGCCTAAAAAACTCCTTTTTAAGAATATGAAGCCTATAATATCAGTGTTGCTAATCCCAAGAATACAAAGAACCCACAAATATCTGTTGCTGTTGTAATAAAAACTGTTGCTGACGTTGCAGGATCTTTGCCTAAACGACGCATTAACAAAGGAATGATTGCACCAAATAATCCTGCTATGAAAAGGTTAATAATCATTGCAACACCAACAATTACGCCTAACAAAGGGTTCTTGTTCCATAGTATTGCAATGAGCGCAACTAATGAACCATTAATAAGTCCGTTAATGCCTCCTGCAATCATCTCATTAAAAACGATTTTTTTACCCGTTTCACGATTAACTTTTTTTAATGTCATACCTCGCACCATAACAGCTAGTGTTTGCGTACCCGTATTACCTCCCATGCCAGCAACAATTGGCATATATACTGCTAATAATATAAATGCTGAAATAGTTTTTTGAAATAAACTAACTACACCTGCAGCAAGGAATGCTGTTAAAAGATTAAGCATAAGCCATTTATAGCGATACTTTACTTTAAGCCAAGGAGAATCTAAAACGTCTTCTTCTTTACTAACACCGGCAAAATCACGAAGTGAACCTGCGGAGTGCTTTTCTAAGATTTTTAAGATGTCATCAGAATAAATGATACCAACAATACTATTATTTTCATCAAGAACAACAATTTTATTATGAGGATGCATTCGGAATTTTGCAATAACTTCTCGCTCGCTTTTATCATATTGAATGAAAGGAACGCGCTTGACGAACTTTTTTATCTTTTCATTTTTGTGTGCTAAGGCCATGGCATGAAGGGGAAGTTCACCAACAAGAAAACCTTCCTCTACGACAAGAATGCTGGGAATCCTTCCCGTGCGTTTTTCATGGCGCTTAATAACTTTAGAAAGTTGCTCAAAAGAAGTATTTTTTTCTACTTCGATATAATCAACATTCATCATACCAGCAGCGGTTTGTGGATTAAACTTTAACAAGAACTCGACCTTCTTGCGCATTTGTCCATTTAGTTTCTTTACGACTTTTAACCGTCTCTTTATACCACAATTTTGCAAAAGATCTGTCGCGTCATCAGGATCAACATAATTAAGAATGTGTACAAGCTCATCATTACGCAGTTTGCTTAAAATGTCTTGTTGAATATGCTTAGAAAGCAAAAGAAGTACAAAACCTTGTTCGTTTTTTGGAATGGTACGAAACAATGGTACGCGTTCACGAGGAGAAGAAACGATTCTCTCCACAAGTAGTTCTTTTCCTCCCTCTTTTCCATTCATCATTACTCATTTCTGACTTCTTTTTTCTTAAATGTTTCTTTTTTCTTAGAAAAGTGTTTAACGCGGGAAATACGCAATATCTCTTTTTGCAACGCTTCTTGTAATCTTTTTGGTTCATCAGAACCTATACGATAACGTTTCTTATTTTTGAGAATGATTTCAATGGCATCAAATCCTGAAATATTATAAATCCACATGCGAGGTGCAAACCAGAAACGAATACCCCAACCATAATACCATTTGTTCTTTACTTTTTTGACAAGAACAATATCTTTGAGCGAAAAACGCTTTTTAAAAATACCATACCCAAATTTTAAGTGAAGGAAATCTTGTGTAATGGTAACCTGTACTGTTGCAAATGAAAGTAAGAGAATGATGATACATAGCATGAATAAGAATACAATTACATCAAAAGCAATAAATACTAACACGCCTGCAAAAAGAATACTGACAAAAAACAACGCCATCCATATAAGCCAACCTTTTTGTGTGTGTTGATACAGTACTTCTTTTTTCGTTTTAATTTGTTTCATTTTCTTTTTCTTCGTAGAGTTCGGGATGTACAAACGGGATAAGAGCAAGAATAACTGCCTGAACATAATACGTTGTTCTGTCAATCACATTATTCGTTAGATTTCCAACAACACCATTCTTTTGCTTAGAATTAACATCGTGAAAAACAATATCATCGGCATCACCTAACTCTTTGCCTTTATCAAGAAGCGTAATTATTTTTTTAGGAAGAAAAAAAGAACTTGTTCTTGCCTTGCCCGTTTTTTTTGAGGATTGTATGACAATCCATGCAAATGTTTCCATACCTTTTTTCAATCGTTGAGAACCGCCCTCAATACCAACCCAAAAATCAGCAGAAGGCTCTTTTTTTCTTGCACGTGTTGTTCTGTTTATCGCGCCTTGTAATGTTTCTTCATCACTTAATGGTTGATTACTCACGCCGGAAGGAATAGCATTGCCAAGAACAACAAATGAGTTGTTAGGAAATACTTGCTTAAAACCTTCTCTTGTAGCATTAATTTTTACTGGATTCTTTGAAGCAACAATAATTTTCATCAACAAGTATTACGAAAGCCAGCTATAAATACTTTTCTCAAATGTTTTGTTTATACATTTATGCTTTGTTTATAGATTTGACTTCTACATAAGAATGAATCTTTGTCTCTTTTTTATACTAAAAAATTTCGACAGAGATTTTTTCTCTGGGGTCTAATACCCCGTTCTTTAGATCGAAATTTTTGGTATCCTAAAAATCTGCAGATACTATGAGTGTCACGTCATACCCCATCCCTTTAGGGCGCGGGTGTGACACTCATTGCAGATTTTTATGATTTAAATAAGTTTTTTCTTTTACTGTTGTGTTCCTTTTCTTTTCTTGCTTTTTTTACTATAATATTGAATTTGACCTTTCATAACTTTTTTTGGACAACATATGGCAAGAAAATTAAAATAAAGGTACTTACAAAGCATTTTCCAAAAACCGTCACTTACTAATCTTCGAGGAGAAACAAAAATCTTTTTTGGTTCTTTTAAAACTCCAAAATGAAAGCATTTTTTTACAATAAACTTTGCATACGCGGAATCTTCGCCAAATTCCATATTTTCATCAAAACCACCAATTTTTTCAAACACTGAAGCTTTTTCAAAAAAACATTGTTGCATAAACGGTCGCTTTGTATGCTCGCTTGCTGAAATGATACTGTTTGCTGTTTTATAAAAAAGAACAAGTTTCTTTACTGATGATTTTTTTGTTGTTGCAATTACTTTTTGAGGATTTATTTTTTTAGAATATGCAAAAGGCAGTTGTAATGTTGCTGCAAGATCAAGATTTCTTTTTTTCATTTCTTGTATGCTTTTCTTTAAGAAGCTTTCAGAAGGCAAAATAACATCTGCGTCAATATAACAAAGAACCTGAGCTCCTTTTTTTATTGCCCATCTTGCACCATTATTTCTTCCAAAACTTAATGAACCTCCTTGCACAATCTGACAACCAAAGCTTTTGGCAATAGCTCTTGTTTTATCCGTTGAAGAAGCGTCAGCAACAATAATTTCAACGTTTTTTATTGTTTGTTCTTTTAGAGAACCTAAAAGCAATGGTAAAGAGACTTCCTCATTTTTTGTTGGAATGATGACTGCTAGTTTCATTTTTATAATTTTTTTATTCTTCTTTGTTTCTTTTGTTTTTTTTAAATAGTCTTCTTTTTTGTCTTAGAAGATGTTTTTTTGTACTCTTTTTTTCTTACTTCATCAAATGCTTTTGCATCAATAAATTTTTTATTCCATTCTTTTGGATTACCATAATCAGCAAAATCTTTGTACCATTCATGATGAAACTTTGGTCTTTTTGCGGCCTTTAAAGGACACCAATAACGCTCTGTTCTTGCAGCAATCTCTTGAGCATATGCGATAAAACCATTTGCGTAGCTACAATATAAACAATTTACTTTCTGAATAGAGTTTAAATAATTAAGATATTTTCTGTCATAATTAATGTAATCTTGTCTCTTAACACGTGGAATGCGATACAAAGGAAACGCAACCCAATGATATAGTGTAATAAAAATGTCCATGATAATTAGAGGAATAATCATTGCATAAATGAAGGGAATTGAAAGTAAGTGACGAATATTTTTTGGCAGGACATATTTGATAGTGGGAATACGAAAACGTTTGTTTTTCTCCTTAAATTTTTTAAGAAATAATACTTTTCTTTTCTTAATAGAAAAACCGTATTTTTTTGCAAGTGACGTATATTCCTTTGATAACTTTTCATTTAAATGATCAACTTTTTCAATTATTTTTTTTATGTTGGAATTCATTGTTTCTTCACCATTTTTTCAAGCCCTACGATAACAAAGTCTTCTACTTGCGTGTCTTTTAATATTGGCTCTACGACGCACGCTACATTCTGTCCGACATGGAACTGACTGTTTTTATGCGCTGTGAATATTTTTTCTTCAATTTGCACATAGAAAAGTCCTGCACGTGACTTAACTATTTTTCCTTTCATCAGAAATTGTTTTTTAAGACCCTCTTTAGTCAAAAGAAAACTGCCTTTATCAGTATCTGCAACTGGGAAAGAAAGAATATTTGAAAAAGAAAAAAAATCTTGTTTCATGAGAGCATCCATTACTTTGTTATGCTAATTTCACAAAGAGGTGTGTTTTTAAGTCTTTTTCTCTTATAAAATGTCTTCAATAGGCTTCTTTTTTTCTGGTTTTGGAGCAGACTGCGTTGCTTGTGCAACTTGCGCGTCTTTTTCTAAATCCACGCCCAAATCTTTTAATGCTCCCATGTGCATTTGCATGAGTTGCTCAACAATATTTACAATTCGAGCGAATTCTTCACGTTCTTTTGCAAGCGTGGAAAGCGATCCTTTGTGAAAACCTATTTGTTCATCTTTACTAGCTTCTTGTGCCATATATATTCCTCTTTCACCTTTTGTATATAAACGTTTTTATTTTAATGTTTTTTTTAAAATGAACCTTTTTTTACTGTGAAATTATTTTTATTACTATTGCAATGTGATTTCTTTATTCGAAAACATCCCTAATCTTTTCAAACAATCGTTCATGCGGCTTTTTTTCTTTTTGACTCTTATCAAATTCCTTTAAGATTTCTTTTTGTTTCTTGTTAAGATTAGTAGGAACTTCAATTTTTATTTTCACGTATTGATCACCAACACTATTATGCTGTACGTGAGGTAATCCCTTATTTTTCATGCGAAGTAATGTTCCTGGTTGTGTTCCTGGTGGAATTTTAAGTTCTGCTTTTCCCGTAATTGTAGGAACCATTATTTTATCACCGAAAACTGCCTGTGAAAAAGTAATAGGAACTTCAATGTAAAGATTTGTTCCGTCACGTCTAAAAAACTTATGTTGTTTTACGTGAATAAAAACGTACAAATCTCCAGCTGGAGCTCCTGGTTCACCAGGTTCCCCTTCATCAGGCATACGAAGTCGCATACCCTCTTCAACACCTTCTGGAATACTTATTTTAACAATTTTTTCTCCAATAACATAACCCTTACCATGACAGGTGTCACAAATTTCACTCACCACTTCGCCAGCACCATGACAAACTGGACATGTTGTTTGCGTCTGAAACGCACCAAAAGGGGTTCTTTTCACGCTGGTAGCAATACCGCTACCGCCACAATTACTGCATGTATTTACTCCATGACCTCCATGACCTTGACAGTCACTACAGGTCATTTTCTTTTTCATCTTAATTTCTTTATCAACACCCGTAGCTACTTCTTCAAGTGTTATATCTATATCATATCGAAGATCAGCTCCTTGTTGCGGACCACGACGATGATTACGATTGCCACCAAATCCTCCACCAAAGAAGGAATCAAAGATATCATTAAAATCAAAGCCTGCTCCTGAGAAATTAAAGCCGCCAAAGCCACCACCTGGACCGCCTTGTCCGCCATATTTCATGCCTTCGTTACCGAATTGATCATATTGTGCACGTTTATTATCATCACCAAGAACGCTTGCAGCTTCGTTGATTTCTTTAAATTTTTTCTCTGCATTAGGGTCGTCTTTGTTTAAGTCTGGATGATATTTTTTTGCTAGTTTCTTATATGCTTTTTTAATCTCTTCTTTAGTAGAATCTTTGCTTACTCCAAGAGTCTTATAATAATCTTTTTCAGTCACGTCATTCATCTCACTTTTTGTTCTGCTCTTTGTTCCTTATCTCGTTGTCAGATGCGCTTTTACCTTCTTTTTCTAGCTTCTCTTTTAGCTCTTTTTCTATCTCCTTTTTTTTATCAACGCCACCTGCCAAAAGGTTGCCTGTTTTTCCTTTTACTTCATCAACAGGAAAGCGCTTTTCATACTCGTCTAAGACATCTTCTATTGCTTCTTGAATATTGACATTACACATGTATGACATTTTTAAAATGAGATAGAGCATATCTGCCATGTCATTAGCAACCTCAGCATTATGTTCGTTTATAATTTTCATTTGGGTATCGGTATCAACCCACTTAATCTTATTCCAAAACTCGCCTATTTCTTCAGAAATATTGAGAAGCAAATCCTTAAGCTGTCGCGGATGACTCCACCCTCGCACGTCATTAAATGCTTTTATTTTTTCCTGAATTTCATTTACGTCCATTTTTCTTTACCTTTGTTTTTTGAATTTTAGATACTTTCATTTCTCGTTGCTTTGTTTTTCTTTTTCATGAATTGCTATGATATTTTTTTTAAATGTTTCAAAGTCTTCACTTCTCACTGTTGCACCTGCTGCAGGAATATGTCCTCCGCCATTTGCATCTTCAAGATGAGCAGTTGCTTTTCTTAATAGTTTTCCCATATCTTCTTTCATGTCTTGACGACGAGCACTAATCTTCATGAATGCACCAACATTTTGTGAAACAATAAGTGTGGTATGTGATGGTACCTTATTATGCGAAAGAATAGTGGACACAACTGAGTTAATATAATAATCTGATTCTATTGTATAAAAAATGAGATCTTTATGCACTTCTTTTTTCTTTTCGAAGGCATTAAGCGAGAGATGAATTTCTTTTTTAACAGGCAAAAACTCTTGTAATCTCTTAACAGCTTCTTTGTAATTACTACTTGAATCTAAACTTTCAAATGCAACTTTGTACGCGTGTCTTGTACCGACACAATCAGCGTATGAACAAAACTCTGTAACATCACTAAATGGCGTATCAAAAATATTTTTTTCTATTTGAACTTTGTTCTTTTTTAGAATAGGATCTACAAACTCTTTTCTTACAGGATAACAGGAATCGCCAATAATACCAACTGCTGCGAGCCAATCAAGATCTTGCATATCTGTTATTTCAGAAAAAAGTCTATACACAAGTTCTGCCGTACAAAATTGATAATTTTTTAATTCATCTTGTAAGAATTCTGGTTTGATTGTTGTAAAATTAATAGGGATACTTTCTAATGAAGGATGATGATCCAAAACAAGCACGTTATATTGTTCAAGTTTTTTTGCATCAGGATATGTTTCAGCGGCAATATCTAAATAAATGATGATGTCAATATTATTCTTTCGCAACTCTTCTAGTAACGCATCAGGAATATCCCGTTTACCATGATGTTTTGGTATAATAAGTTTTGGCACAAGATGTAATCGTTGAAGACCTTTTTTAAGAAGTACTGCTGCGCTCATACCATCAGGGTCAGTATCATGAATGACTGCAATTCTACTACTTGGTGTTAACGCTTGAATGAATGCAATAAAATTTTCTATATTTTTGCTGATTTCCAAAGGACTTCACCTTGTTTATGCTTAGTATAATATAAATTTAAACAAATAAAAAAATAAAAAAAGAAAGGAAGCATAAAAAGCTTTACTTTTTATTGCCTTTGTCTTTCTTGTCAGTGACGTCTTCAAATTCTGCATCAACAACTTTTTCATCAGAACCTTTCTTTTTACTGTTTGTATTAGATCCTGCAGAACTTGCAGCACTTGCTTTTTGTTGTTTTGCTTGCTCTTCTGCAACTTTTTGATACATTGCTGTAGAAAGCTTTTGCACTTTTTCATTGATGCTATCATATTTTGCTTTTATTGCTGTTGTATCTTTCTTTTCTCCTTCAAGCAATTTCTTTAGTTCACCAATATCTTTTTTGACGTCTTCTAATTCTTTTTTATCTACTTTTCCTTCGAAGTCCTTAAAGAGTTTCTCTGAAGAATACACTAAAGTTTCTGCATTGTTAATAATTTCTATTTCTTCTTTTTTCTTTTTATCATCGCTTGCATGCGCTTCAGCGTCTTTTCTCATTTTTTCAATTTCTTCATCAGACAAATTACTGCTTGCAGTAATTTTAATGGATTGCTCTTTTTGTGTTCCTAAGTCCTTCGCACTTACGTGTACGATGCCGTTTGCGTCAATATCAAATGTTACTTCGACTTGTGGCACACCACGTGGCGCCGGAGGAATACCTACTAAGTCAAACTGACCAAGAAGTTTATTATCAGCAAACATGCTTCGTTCACCTTGACCAACGCGAATAGTTACTGCTGGTTGATTATCTGCAGCCGTACTAAACACCTGACTTTTCTTACTTGGAATAGTGGTATTTCGCTCAATTATTTTTGTGAAGACACCACCGAGTGTTTCAATACCTAAACTTAAAGGTGTTACATCTAAGAGTAAAACATCCTTTACGTCTCCAGCTAAAATACCTCCTTGAATTGCAGCTCCAAGAGCGACAGCTTCATCAGGATTAACACTCTTATCTCCAGTTTTTCCTGTTATCTTTTTTACCATTTCTTGTACTGCTGGAATTCTTGTGGAACCACCGACAAAGATTATTTTGTTAATCTCGCTTGTCTTTAGACCAGAATCCTTAAGAGCTTTTTCTGTAGGTCCTTTGAGTCGCTCGATGATACCTGCGATAAGTTGTTCGTATTTTGCTTTAGAGATGGTCACATTAAGGTGTTTTGGGCCTGTCGCATCGGCAGTAATGAAGGGTAAACTCACTTCTGTTGTCTGCTTACTGGAAAGTTCAATTTTAGCTTTTTCTGCAGCTTCTTTGAGTCGTTGCAGGCTTGTCTTGTCTTCTCGCAAATCAATACCGTTTTCTTTTTTGAATTCATCAGCTAAATAATCAATAAGAAGCTGATCAATATCATCACCACCAAGATGATTATCTCCGTTGGTCGATTTTACTTCAAAAACACCATCGCCAAGTTCTAGAATGGATACATCAAATGTTCCACCGCCAAAATCAAAAACGAGAATAGTGTGATCTTCTCCTTTATCCAGACCGTATGCTAGACTTGCAGCAGTTGGCTCGTTAATAATACGAAGCACATCAAGACCTGCAATTTTTCCTGCATCCTTTGTTGCTTGTCTTTGTGCATCACTAAAATATGCTGGAACGGTAATTACTGCTTGGTCAACTTTTTGTCCAAGATATCCTTCTGCATCGTTTTTAAGTTTTTGCAGAATCATTGCACTAATCTCTTGAGGAGAGTAGTCTTTTCCTTCTAGTGTAATCTTATAATCTTCACCCATGTGTCGCTTAATGGAGCGAACCGTATTTTCAGGGTTTAAGACTGCTTGATTTTTTGCAACTTGCCCAACAAGTCGTTCTCCTTTTTTTATTGCAACAACACTTGGTGTTGTTCGAGCACCCTCTGCATTAGGGATTATTACTGGCTTTCCGCCTTCTAACACTGCAACCGCGGAAAAGGTTGTTCCTAAATCAATTCCTATAACTTTACTCATTTTTACTCCTCCAGTAAACAAGACAAGAGATGTACTATTCTCTTGTCTGCTTACTTATATGTAGCTTATACATTGCGTTTAGCTATTGTTTATTTAACTTCAATTTGTTTAACTTCTTTGTGTGGAAGTTCTTTTTTTGGAATGCTTATTTTTAGCACTCCTTCTTTATATTCTGCTTTTGCTTCTTTAGCATTGGCGTATTCTGGTAATGCGAAACTTCGATAAAAGCCACTATAGCTTCGTTCATACCGATAGTTTCCTTTGGTCTCTTTTTTCTCTTCTTTTTTTGTTTCTGCTTTTATTTCTATTCCATAATCTGTAACATTGATTTTGATATCTTTTTTATCAATGCCAGGCATGTCCAGTTTGGCAACGATTTCTTTATCTGTTTCGTACAAATCACTAGCTGGTCTTTTATATGCTGCTAGATTACTATTGCTGTAAGCTAACTTTGGTTGAACAAATGAATCACTAAAAAAATTATTAAACAGGTGGTCCATGTGTTCATGCATTTTATCTATTTCGTCAAAAATAGTTCTCATTCGTATCGCCTCGTTTTTTTTATTTTTTTATGAGTATCGTCTATATTTTGACGATCTCAATAAACCTTATTTTTTTGCTACTTTTACTTTTGCTGTTCTAATAATTACATCTTTAATTTTATACCCTGCTTGTAATTCTTCAAGGATAGTGTGTTCTGGTTTTTTACTTTTTTCAGTAAGCAACGCTTCATGTTCTCGCGGATTGAATAGTTTGTTAACTGTTTTTATTTTTTCAAGACCCATTTTTTCTGCTGTTGAAACAAGTTTTGCAAATATTAATTCCATACCTTTTTTGAACTCTTCAAAGTTAGATGTGTTTTTTAAAGCGAGTTCAAAATCATCAAAAACATTAATCAATTCCTTAAGCACGTTACCTGTTGCACGAGCATATATCTGCTCTTGTTGCTCTTGTGTTCGTTTCTTATAATTAGCAAATTCTGCTTGCAAACGAAGAAAGTTTTCACTCATTTGACGAAGTTTTTCTTCTGCTTGTTCTTGTGCTTGTTGTGAACTCGTTTTTTCTTTTTTTTTCATTTTGTCTTTCTCGCGGTTTTGGTCATGTTGTGTTGGTAAGTCTTTTTTTGTGTCTTGCGTTAGATCTCCTGTTGTGCTTTGCTTTGAGTTGTCTTTTGGTTCTTGGGTCATCGAAATCACTTTGTGTCGACGTAAGGTCAACGAAGAAGAGATAAGTATAACTACTATATAAATATTTCTGTTGTAGAGACTTTGTGTATTTAAACGAACTTTTTTACAGGGCGTACTTTTTTGACTTGCGTTTCAACACGTTTAGTTTTATGTATGATACACACTCCTATGTTTGTCTTCTGAAGCAATTACCACTTTACGATGATAAAACTTTAAATACTCGTTTCTTTTTCTTTTTAAAATGAAGAATAAGCCCATACTTTCTTTAACGGAAAAAATATCTTACTTTACTAAGGACTCTAAACAACATTATGCACATCTCTTAAAACTAAACCAAGATATTGAAACTGAATATCAAGTACTTGCTTTTAAGAAAGATCTTGTTGCCTATTTTTCAAGCGTTACTGAACAGAAAAAAAGATACCATGAAAACTATGGTAAAAAATATGATGAAAAATATGGTGTCATTATAGATGTAAGCACTTCAAACATGGTGCATGACGAGTCTATTTCAATTCTTTTAGTGTATTATAGATTATGTGACAATAATGATGTTGGACTACCAGGATTGATTGTGAGTCCTGATTCTGAAATTAGCAAGAGAATAAAATTGGATAAAGTCAGCACGTTATTTCATATTGGAACAACACTTGATGAAGTTTTAGATAATTTTCGTCAATCAAAAGAATAATCTTTTCAAACTTTTAATTAATTTTTCTGCATTGTTATCGAAGGCAAATCTTTATAAAGCCCTTTAAAGTCCTTATGGGCACACGCATTTAAAATTGAATATGCGCTCTTGGGGGAGAATTGCGTATTTTGAGCAAATCTAAATAAAACGGTAGATGTTGTTTGAAAGGCAAATCTTTAAAAAGACCTTAAGGTTTCCTTGGCGCTACACGCATTTTAATTTGCGTTGTCATATCACCTCCCATTCTCCCAGCCACGAACCGTGGATTGGTAAAGACATAAGTAACACTCAAACATACGATAAACCGAGTTTATCGTATCTGGAAGGCAAACGACGTAACTCGTCAAACTTTAAATTGCAGATTTTATGACTCTAATGATTCCTATGATTCATATGTGTTTTTTCATTTATGTTTCTAATGATTCGTTTGAGCACATAAATTTTTTGCGACCAAATTTTAAACCTAAAAACTTTAACCTACAACCGACCGTACTCAATAACTAGTTCCCGTTGATCCTGCGGGAGGTTGCTGCTATTAGGATTCGACTAAGCCATGCAAGTTTGATATTTATTTATCGGCGAAATGCTCAGTAACACGTCGCTAACCTAACCTATAGTCGTTGATAACTTCGGGAAACTGAGGGTAAACAATGATAGGGGATTGTACCTGGAATGGTCTTTCTCTGAAACTCGTGCTATAGGATGGGGCGGCGGTCGATTAGGTAGTTGGTGGTGTAATGGACCACCAAGCCTGCGATCGATACGGGCCTTGAGAGAGGTAGCCCGGAGAGGAACACTGAGAAACTGGTTCCAGCCCTACGGGGTGCAGCAGGCGCGAAACCTTTACAATGCACGCAAGTGTGATAAGGGGATCCTAAGTGCTCATACATTGTATGAGCTTTTGTTAAGAGTAAATATCTTAGCGAATAAGTGGTGGGTAAGACTGGTGCCAGCCGCCGCGGTAACACCAGCGCCACAAGTGGCAACCACGTTTATTGGGCCTAAAGCGTCCGTAGCCGGTTTGATAAATCTCTTGTGAAATCGACAGGCTTAACCTGTCGGCGTGCTTGAGAGACTGTCAAACTTGAGACCGGGAGGAGTCAGAGGTATTCCAAGGGGAGCGGTAAAATGTGATAATCCTTGGAGGACCACCTATGGCGAAGGCATCTGACCAGAACGGATCTGACGGTGAGGGACGAAGGCTAGGGGAGCGATCCGGATTAGATACCCGAGTAGTCCTAGCAGTAAACGCTGTGAGCAAGATGTTACATATCTCTTGAGGATGTGTAGTATCGAAATGAAGATGTTAAGCTCACCGCCTGGGAAGTACGGTCGCAAGACTGAAACTTTAAGGAATTGGCGGGGGCGCACCACCAGGGGTGCGGCGTGCGGTTTAATCTAACGATACACAGAGAACCTTACTAGAAGCGACGGCAGGAAGAAGGTCAGTCTAAAGGGCTTACCTGACGAGCCGAGAGGTAGTGCATGGCCGCCGTCAGCTCGTGCCGTAAGGTGTCCAGTTAAGTCTGGCAACGAGCGAGACCTATACCCTCTATTGCTAACAGCTACATGTAGGACTGAGCACTTTGAGGGGACTGCCTTGGAAACAAGGAGGAAGGTGTAGGCAACGGTAGGTCTGTATGCTCCGAATCTTCTAGGCTACACGCGCGCAACAATGGTACTGACAATGGGCTGCGACTCCGAAAGGAGAAGCTAATCCTTCAAACAGTACCTCAGTTCGGATCGCGGGTTGTAACTCACCCGCGTGACGCCGGAATCCCTAGTAAACAGATGTCATCAACTTCTGTTGAATATGTCCCTGCGCCTTGCACACACCGCCCGTCAAATCAACCGAGCAGGAGTTTGGTAAAATTTATTTTTTTGAATAAATTGAATCTAACTTCAGTGAGGCGGATTAAGTCGTCACAAGGTAGCCGTAGGGGAACCTGCGGCTGGATCACCTCCTTTTCTTTTTTTCTCAACCAAACAATTTTGGAAGAGAGCGTAAAAAGAAAAACTCAAGTTGACGTTGATAGTCGTTTGCCTTCCTTCATTTTCATCACTGAATTGGGCTTGTAGCTCAGTCCGGTAGAGCACCGCCCTTGCATGCAGAGCAATTACCCATTTATTGGCTCAATTGTTTCTGTCAAGAGAGGCGGGGGTCTCGGGTTCGAATCCCGACGAGTCCAGTTTTACTAACCGGTAAAAATTGAAAAGGCGGTTCGGAATGAAATTCCACTACCGACGAGTCCAGTTTGCCTTAGTAACCTGGTGTAATACAAACCTCATAACGCAACGACAGGGGTGTTATATGGTGATGAAAATTGAGAAAAATACTTATCAAAAAATTATTAGGACAAAAATTATTAAAAATTATCCTGATATTATTGAACATCCAAAAATCATATTCATACTTTCATACAATAGTATTGTAATGAAATACGAATTGTCCGATGACTGCAATGTTATTGGCCGAAGGGAAGAGACAACCACGTATCCCCGTGGAAAGTTGAGTATAGACATTCACTTTTATGTTGATGAAGCCCGTGCAAAGGAAGAAGACAACTAGTAAAAGATCACGCTAGCAATGTTTACTACAAAAAATAAGGCTAGTAGGTGGATGGCTTGGCTTGATATGCGAAGAAGGACGTGGCAAGCTGCGATAAGTTCCGGCGAGGCGCAAGCAACCTTTGAACCGGAAATTTCCGAATACGACTTCGTTTTAAAGCTCGATAAGAGCGGCTAACGCGGGGAATTGAAACGTCTTAGTACCCGCAGGAAAAGAAACCAATTGGGATGCTGTAAGTAAGAGCGACCGAAAGCAGCGAAGGGCAAACTGAATCCTTTATAGAAATATAAAGGAGATGTGGTGTGGCCGTTATTGGATCTTCATCACTTTATCTCAACTTTCTTGGAACATTAGACCTTAGAGGGTGACAGTCCCGTAAGAGAAAAGTGGAAAGATACTGACGAGTCCAAGAGTAGTGTATATTGGATATTATGCACGAATATGGGAGACAGCAACTTCCAACCCTAAATATAATTCAAGACCGATAGCGTAGAGTACCGTGAGGGAACGCTGAAAAGTACTCTTGACAGAGAGTTAAAAGTCCTGAAACCTACTAGTTATGGTGGGATGCGCATTTACGGATGTGCATCGTGCGTTTTGAATAACGTGCCAGGGAGTGTATTTGAGTGGCGAGACTAATCTGAAAAAGAGGAGTCAAAGAGAAATCAAGAGCCCGCAGTTTACGAGGGGCGAGGTGTGAAAGTGCCTTAAGTCACTTGAATACTACCCGAAGCCGGTCGATCTATTCCTGGGCAAGGTGAAGCGGTGGTAACACATCGTGGAGGCCTGAAGAAGTGCTACGAGCAAGTGCTTTTCTGACCTGGGATTAGGGGTAAAAAGCCAATCGAGACCGGTGATAGCTGGTTCCTGCCAAAGTTGGCCGTAGTCAAGTCTCAGACGAGATTGCAATGAAGGTAGAGCTACGGATGGGAGATTTAGGGGGAGAAATTCCTCGGTTTCCTTTCCAACTCCGAATGTCATTGCGTCATAGACTCTGGGAAACGGCGGCTCGTCGTAAGGGTGAGTCGCGAAAGGGAAACAACCCAGACCGTAGTTAAGGTCCCAAAATATCTGTTCAGTGTTAAAGGGTGAAGGTTGTCCATAACCACAGACAGCGAGGAGGTTGGCTCAGAAGCAGCCATCCTTTAAAAAGTGCGTAACAGCTTACTTGTCAAGGTTGTGGGCGCCGAAAATGGACGGGGCTAAACAGATTACCGATACTACGGGCCTCAGAAATGAGTGCGGTAGGCAGGCGTATTGCAAGAGAAGAAGCATGTTCACGAGGATGTGTGGATCCTGCAATAATGAAAATCCTGGTGAGAGTAGGAACATAGCAGCGTGAGAATCGCTGTCACCGAAAGGGCAAGGGTTCCTTGACAATGTAGATCAGTCAAGGGTCAGTCGATCCTAACCGACTTCGTAATTCGAACAATCGGGAAAGGGAAACAGGTTAATATTCCTGTACTATTTTTGTATGTGTGGCGACACAAGTTGTGTTTCTGACGCTTCGGGCTAGATGAACAACGACCATCGTTGTTGCTAACCAGAGCAGGTCAGGGGAGTAACGTCATGTTGAGAACCTGAGCAACTCTGGGAATGGTAGGGTGTATGCTCTATTTCGTTGATGCCTGGAGCCCATGAAAAAGGAACACAAAAAAATCATTAATATTCGTACCCAGAACCAGCACAGGTGCCCCTAGGTGAGAAGCCTAAGGTGTGAAGGGAAAAACTAGTTAAGGGAATTCAGCAATATTGGCCCTGTACCTTCGGTATAAGGGGTCCCTACTTTGGTACATGTATGTGTGCTTTTGTAGGGCTTGGTGACAAAGGTAGTCCGACTGTTTAACAAAAACATAACCGACTGCAAGCCAGTAATAGTGTGTATAGTCGGTGACGTCTGCCCAGTGCCTGTACTTGAAACTCCTTTTCAAGGGAGCTAAGAGCTGGTAAACGGCGGGGGTAACTATAACTCTCTTAAGGTAGCGAAATGCCTTGCCGTTTGATTGACGGCCTGCATGAATGGCGTAACGAGATTACCGCTGTCCCTAACTAGGACCCTCCGAACACTCTTTTCCGGTGCAAAAGCCGGAGAATTCCAGTGGGAAGTGAAGACCCCGTGAAACTTTACTGTAGCCAGTTGTTGTAATGTGAGATTTGTTATATAGTGTAAATGGGAGTCTCTGAAGCAGAGTCGCTAGATTCTGTGAAGACGTCAATGTAACACCATTTCTTGAATTTTGCATTGCTTTACCACGAAATGTGGGACAGCTGCTGGTGGACAGTTTGGCTGGGGTGGCACGCCGTTGAAAAGATATCAATGGCGCCCAAAGGTTGACTCAACCGGGTCAGAAATCCGGTGTAGAGTGCAAGAGCAAAAGTCAGCCTAACTGGGATCATAATAAGATTGATCTCAGTAACGAAAGTTTGGTCTAGCGAACTCCTACACCTCCTTGACTGGGGGGTAGGCATGACCGAAAAGTTACTCCGGGGATAACAGAGTTGTCGCGCCCGAGAGCTCATATCGACGGCGCGGCTTGCTACATCGATGTCGGCTCTTCCTATCCTGGCTGTGCAGCAGCAGCCAAGGGTGGGGGTGTTCACCCATTAAAAGGGATCGTGAGCTGGGTTCAGAACGCTGTGAGGCAGTTTGTTTAATATCTACTGGAATTGTTTATTGTCTGAAGGGAAGGACCATTTAGTACGAGAGGAACGATGGTTCGACGCCACTGGTGGATGGGTTATCCGATAGGGTAAGCCCAGCAGCTACGCGTTAAGAGGTAAGTGCTGAAAGCATCTAAGCACGAAACTCTCCTTGAAAAGAGACATGAGAACTCCCATAGAAGATGGGGTTGATAGGACCGGGATGTACGTACCGAGGCAACGAGGTATTTAGTCCGCGGTTACTAATCGTTCGTACTTTTGTATTTACTAGCGTGAAAACTTACTAACGTCTTCTTTTTTTGCACGGGTTTCTTCTTCATTTTTTCTCAATTTTTTTCTAAAAGAATAATTGAAAAAATGATTATTTACCACCTGTGAGAATTAGTGATAGCTCTTTTTTAGTATTTTTCTAGTATATGCTATTTTAGTTCTTTATTTTACTTCTTCCTTCCCTTTTTCTCTTTTTTACTCTTTTTTTACATAAAACAATTCCTCTTTTCATTAAACAAACAAACTGCCTCACAGCGAAGAATCTCTGAGTAATGTTCTTTTCAACTATTGTTTCCGAAAACTTTTCGAGAAAGCAAGCGATAATTCTTTTAATAGCTTCTGCTAGATTCTTTTTATGGTTCGAGATTTTAAGAAACTAAAAATATTTCATCTTTCCTACGCATTTCTTTTAGAAGTCTATGATGTCTTATCACAATTGCCCGATTTTGAAGAAAGAAACCTTTTTTCACAATTGCAACGAGCAGCAACAAGCATTGTTCTTAATATTGTTGAAGGGTCCGCTAATATTTCTAACAAAGTTTTCTTTAATCATCTGCAATATAGTTATGGAAGTAGCCGAGAAGTTGAAGTTATTTTAATGCTGGCCTATGATCTTTCTTATATTGATAAGAATCTTTATGTTGCTCTTTTAGAGAAGCTTGAAGAACTTAAAGCGAGTTTGTATCGATTCATGCAAAGTGTTGACAAAGAAGTTGTAAAGCGTGTTCCTAACTATACATTTCGATAATCAAGGTTTTTATTTTTTATACTTTGAACGTTTGTTTTTTTATCATTATTTTTTCAATATCTTTTTATAGTTTCTTTTCTTCTCCTTTCTTTATGTCTGATACGCAATTATGCTTAGGAATAGAAAGCACGGCTCACACGTTTGGCGTGAGCGTTGTTACGTTTGATGGCAATGTACTTTCTAATGAGCGAGCACTTTACACAACAAAGAAAGGCGGACTTATTCCTGCTGAACTTTCTGATCATCATGCTGATATTTGTGATGAGATAATTAAGCAAGCTGTTGAGAAGGCTGGCGTAAAGTTTTCCAAGCTTAGTCTTATTTCTTTTTCACAAAGTCCTGGAATTGGTCACGCATTGCGTATCGGTGCAACGTGCGCACGAAGCTTAGCGTTGCAACTTGATATTCCTTTAATTGGCGTTAATCATTGTATTGCACACTTAGAAATTGGACGACTAAAAAGTCGGCCTTATGGTGAAAAAGCTTCTGATAAAAAATGTAATGATCCCGTTCTTCTCTATGCGAGCGGTGCAAACACACAAATTATTGCGTATGAAGGAAAAAAATATCGCGTCTTTGGCGAAACACTTGATATTGGTATTGGAAACTTTTTAGATACTATTGCAAGAGAATTAGGACTTGGATTTCCTGGTGGACCAAAAATTCAAGCACTTGCAGCAAAAGGAAAACATTATGTTCCTTTGCCTTATAGTGTGAAAGGTATGGATGTCAATTTTGCGGGGTTACAAACAAAAATAAAACAGCTCATCAAAAAAGGTGTTTATTCTAAAGAAGATATTTGTTTTAGTGTTCAAGAAACTGCGTTTGCTATGCTTATTGAAGTTGCTGAGCGAGCACTTGCCCATACAGAAAAAAAAGAACTTTTGCTTGGTGGTGGTGTTGCATGTAATACCCGCTTGCAAGAAATGGCACATCAAATGTGCAAAGACAGAGGAGCAACTTGTTTTGTTTTGCCAAATGAATTTAATGTTGATAACGCTGCAATGATTGCTTGGCTTGGCATCTTACAACATACTGCAGGACAACAAACCACTGTTCAGTTTTCTCGAATAGATCCTTATCTTCGAACAGATGAAGTGAACGTTACGTGGCGTGATTAAAACCAGCGCTTCAAACTTTTTTGTTCTTCTTTTAGAACGATACTTACGTTTAGAAATTTCTCGGGATTGATGATACCGAGTTTTTTAATCTCCTCTTTTGCTACTTTAAGAAGTGAATCACTATCAGTTATTTCATCGCTTTGCAAAGGATGCAATAAACTATTGCGAACACCTTCTCTTACAACCCACACGCCTAAGGGCACCGTATATTCTTTAGTAATAGTGCGAAAGACAATTACTCTTGCTTGACGTTTCTTTCTTTTTAAGAATTGAAGAATGGGTAATCGTGCAGCGTAGTATCCGCCTGTTGTGTTTGTTGCGTATTTTTTTCTTCCTTGCGCAAACTCGTGGTCTTGTCCTACGATAACTTCGTTGCCTTGATTATAAATAGTGTCTTTATTAACGTATTCAATGAGTTCAAAACTCCAATCGCCAGGAATCATAAGAATGACATAGTAATTTCCTAAATAATTTCCTGTAAATAATGTATAATTCATATCGGAGAACTGAAGAATTTCTGTTCGTAATTCTTTTGCAATAGCATCATCAACAGCAGTAATAGCCCATTTTGTTGGAACAATTTTTCTTTCTTTACCAAGTGTTCCTGTACTTAACAAGCGAGTTAAATAATATTCATCAAAACCCTTCTTTCCTAATTCACTCATTGCAGTTTCTGCTTTTACATCAGTATCGCTTGTTGCACTTTCAATTTGATGAGGAATTTTTGGATTGCTTGTAATATCTAGTTTTTTAAGAAGTGCACTTGGACCGTGAGGCATTGCTTGATCATAAAACGAAGTGTGCATTGAAAGCGGTTTTTGTAATTCTACTTCTGTTTCAACAGGCAAAGCACTTTTTGCAATGTCTTGGGTTTGTTCTGCAAATTTATTCTTGACTTGTTTAACTTTTACTTTGAGCTGAGAATTAATAAGTGATTGTCGTTGTCTTAAAATATCATTAATATCGTTATTTGTTTTGGCTAAGAACTTTGGATTATCAATGGTTGTATTATTTTCTTCATCTACTAATGCTCCTACGTTGACTTCCGGGTATCCATAACTTCCAATGAGAACGTTAGGTGTTTTTCCCGAGAATGATTTTTTAGGAAGAGGTCTGCTATATAACAAACTTTTTTCAGGCTCTCCTTTCTTACCAAGTTTCATAGTATATTAAAACATGCGTGCACATATAAAATTTTCCTGTAGAGATGCTTTATAAATCAGTTTGAGAAGTATTGCCTAAACTATAGATTATTTCTCTTTTTTTTCTGCTTTTTTTTACTAATTGCTCTCTTCTTAAACTTTCAAGAATTTCTTGAACGTCAAAAGGGCTCTTTGCGCATACAGTCTTTATTTCTTTTAAGGTTAAACTTTTTTTTGAAACGAGCTCTTTTATTATTTTTCCGCGATAAAACCTTCGCGAATTTTTAAACGTGCTTTGCGTCGTTTTTGGTTTTATGCCTGATTTTTTGCTTGTTAAATAAAGTGCTCCATAATCCATAAGCGCATTATGCCATAATCGAGATTTGTTTTTTGGAAGTACTTTTTCTGCTAATAAGAATAATTCTTTTTCAGATGTTTCTTTTGGCAAAGAGAATTCATGCAAAAGGATTCTTCTAATGTTTGTATCAACGGTTGCTAAGGGTGCATTGTCTGCAAAAATAAGAATTGAGCGAGCAGTGTAAGGACCTATACCTGGAAGTTTTTGAAGCTCTTCGCTTTTTGAAGGAATTTTGCCTTTGTTATTAACGGTTATTATTTTTGCCGTGTCTTGTAATCGTTTTGCTCGCGAGTTAAAACCTAAACCTGACCACGCTTGTAGAACTTTTGCAAGCGGAGCATTTGCTAATGATTGAATAGTAGGAAATAATTTTATCCAGGCACTATACTTTTCTTTTACTCGGATAACCTGTGTTTGTTGTAACATAATTTCGCTAACTAATATTTTGTAACGATCTGTTGTTTGTCGCCAAGGCAGTTGATGACGACCATTAATGCGGTAAAAAGAAAGAATTTTTTTTTGAAAAGAATCTATTTGTGCTTGTGAAATTTTCATTGTTGTTTTCTCTTTTGTTCACCAGCTCTTCGCGCGATACAATACGGGCTATCAATAGTCTCGTTTTTGTTTTCTTTGTCAAGTGTTATCGTAAACTCTCCTGCTCCTGGCGCAATAGTCTGTATTGTTTGATTCTCTTTATTTTTCATTTCAGTAATAGTATGCGTAATTCTTTTTTTTGGCGTTATTATCTCAATGGTGTCGCCAACATCTGTCTGGTTTTTTGCAAGAAAAGTCGCTTCTTTTGTTTGAGGATTGTACGCTATGAGAATTCCTGTAAAAACATGTGTTTGCATCATAGTGTTTGCATCATATCGCTGACCTTTTGCATCAGGTCTTCCATTAAGAAAACCAGGGATGAATCCTCTATTGCCAACTGATGATAATTCTTTTGTGAGTGCTTCATAATCAGGAGTCTTGTTACTTGCTAGTTCATCAATTGCTAAACGATACGTTTTTGCAGTAATTGCAACATAATTTACTCCTTTATTTCTTCCAGCAATCTTAAAAGAACAAATGCCTATATCTTTTAATTTTTGTAAATATTCTATTGCACATATATCTTTAGAATTCATAATATAACTTCCGTTTTCATCTTCATATATTTCATGATATTCTCCGGGACGTTTTTTTTCTTCTAATACTTTGTACTGCCAACGACATGGTTGTGAGCAAACACCTTGATTAGCATCTCGTCCTGTCAAATAATTAGAAAGAAGACAACGACCACTATAGGCAATGCACATCTCGCCATGTACAAATGCTTCAAACTCAAGATGAGGATTCTTTTTTACAATCGTTTTCATTTCCTGAAGAGTTAGTTCTCTTGCAAGAATAATTCGTTGTATTCCTTGCTTTTTCCAAAACTGTGCACTTGCCCAATTAACATTGTTTTGTTGAACGGATAAATGAAGTATTGCTTGGGGGTGTTTTGTTTGAAAATAATCAATGACTCCCGGATCGCTCACGATGAAAGCATCAGGATGAAGCTCTACTAATTTATCAATTGTTGCAAAAAGTGATTCAAGTTTGTTGTTATGTGGATAAATATTTACCGTGAGATAAATCTTTTTATGTAAGCGATGTGTATAGGTAATTATTTCTTTAATGGCATCAAATGTAAATGTATTTTCTTTAGCGCGAAGAGAGAATTGAGGAATTCCAGCGTAAATGGCATCCGCTCCAAAAGCAAGAGCAAACTTTGCTTTTTGTAGGTCTCCTGCTGGCAGAAGAAGTTCTGGTTTTTGGTTCTTATTCATTCTTTACTTATTTTTTTTCTTAGAGTTAAAAACGTGAAGAGGCTTATCTTGCACGTAGGTTCCTTTTTGACCATGAATAAATTGTTCTGCTTTTTGCAGTTCGCTTCCTAAATATGCTGCGTGCATGAGCGAACTTACCAATTCCTCTCGCAAAATAGTATAATATATGCTTTCTGCATCTTGACCTTGAATTGAGCAATCATACTTTTTTTCTTTAGTATAATGATGTGCATACAAACAATTTTCTTCTGGTTTTGGTTCTATAAGAAAGTAGCCTTTCTCATCCATAGTCCATTCTGCAGGATGTTTTTGAGCAACAATTTTTTTTATAGGTGGTTTTTCTTTCATAGTAAAAAGAAATAAATAATAGTTTTTATATGTATGTGTGAAGCGTTGATAGTTTATTAAGAAAACACGTTTATTTGGCAATAACAATCTTTAATTTCACAGGCTCGTCAAAATAAGTAACTGGCGTGTTCCATGTTGCAGAATTCTTAAATTTCTGAGGATTTGCTGTGGTTATTTCTTGCTTTACAACAACACTACTGCTAAACGCACCTGTGCAACAAGAAAGACGATAGGTAACGTCGTTAACTATTCCTAAATTTACTTGGCTATATCCTTCTTTTAAACCATCACATCTTTGTGCGGTAAGATTTGACGTGAAACCTAATGTTGCATCACTTGGAAAAGCACAACCAGCAACACCATTACAATTAGCACTACAAATACCTGTGGAACCTAATGTGCAATCTGCATTACAAGAACCTCTATTAATACTAAAATTAAATTCTACGTTTTCTCCTCGTTTAATATTTAATTCTTGATTAGGACTTTGAAAATCGCCATATTGTGTAAATAACGTGTGAAAACCAGCAGGAATAGTTCCTGTGTAAAAACCAGAAACATCTGTTGTATCAATGATTACGCGAGAACCGATTTGATTATTTGTGTTATACACAGTGACAACCTGTGTATTAGGAACTGGGTTGCCTTTCTCAAAAACATAACCTGAAATTGTTGCAGGACAATCAGGATCTGGACAAAGTCGACAACTACCTTGCGTTTGTGTTACTGTCGAATAAAAATCTTCAGGACAAACACCATCGCTAACGCCGCAGGGAAAACACGTTCCACAAACATCCACTGCACCAAAACCCGTAACGCTATCAGGCGTGCCTCCACAGACGAGTGTAGCAAAATTAGGCTGAGAAGCACACGTTCCTGTCAGAGCAAGAACATTTCCTTGTGTGGTTATTCCTATAAGAAACAGGAAAAAAAATGTGGTTAACCAGAAAATCTTACCTCTCATAGAGTATTTATCAGAGACCCTCATTTATAAATGTTTCTGGATTGTTCTACATATGATGATTTTGTAAATATCTTTTGTTTCTTGTATTATTTTTTTATTCTTTACGATTTTTTACGTTTTTATTCTTGTTTAGAATGCAGAAACGTTTAAAACGTAGTGGAAATGTTCAAAATATAGAAAAAAAGCGAGAATTCATTCAAGACGCACGAGTCTGCCATCAACCTTAAAAAGAGGATTTCTAAAGACTTGATCAAGGTGAATAGGTGCATAAACATCTCCACCAAACCAAGAATTACTGCCTATGGCAACATGTGCTGTTTTTGCAGCTTTCTCATCAACTATTGTGGAACCAATAATTTTTGCTTGTTTGTTTAATCCAATACCTAACTCTCCTATGCGACGAATACCCCACGTTGTTTTAGCCCTACGATGCGCTTCTTGAATACTTTCTTGAAGCAGACGGCTTTCAGTAGTCTTATTCCAAGAGATAATATTACTTTTTTTAATTTCACATCGAACAGGACGTTGTACGAGCATTGTTCTTTTTGTTGTGCGAATACTACCATCAATAACAAGTGTTCCCTCAACAGATTTTGCTTCTGGTGCAACATACACTTCAGCAGGAATAGCATTACCGCCTGTTCCGGGTTTTAAGTACCTTCCCGAAGCGATGATACCTTTTCTACCTTGTAAACCAACAAGAAGATCGGTACCTGCTTTAGTAAGCACATTTATTTCTGAGCCATTATCCAAAATTTTTTTGAGTTTCTCTCCTTTTTTCTCAAGAATGGAAACATCTGCTTGCAGTGGTTTAATAATCTGAGAAAGATGACTATTATCTACCATACCTAAACTTGCTGTTGAAATGAAACGATGTCCGTTCTTTTTACAAAATCTGCGAAACGTACTACCTAAATAAGCCATTTGACCCATGCGATTAGAAACATTGATGATAATGGCACTTTTAGGGGGAAGTTTTCGTACTTGTTTGAGCATAACTAAATCTGCAGGTTCACCTCTTGCTTTTGTTGTTTGATACACCGTTGTATGCGTGATACTCAAATTATTTGCAGCAATACTATACGCGTTGGTAAGTGCCGGCGCGAGAAGATGCTCTGTATCATATCCTTTATCGCCAATAATTAATAATTCTTCTGATGTAACGCCTAAATTTTGTTTGATGACATTTTCAAAAACGTTTAAAGGAATTTTAGATTGCAATCGAGCAAGAGTAGCAGAGAACATGATTATTATTTCTTATTTTTCTCCTTTTTAAATATTCTCTTCTTAGAGTATTGTTACCCGCGTGGAAACTTAGCTTTGATTTAAGATTATAGTTTTATGTAATTCATGTGATATGTAATTCACACGATGCAAGGCTTACATCATGTTGCAATTTGAATACTGTTTTGTAGAATCCTTTGACTTTATAGGATAAAGAAGAACAAACAGATAATAAGCTTTATAAACTCTGGCGAAGTCCATGTTTTTAGTATGGTAAAAGATGCATTACGGGTTACGAGAAGACTTTCACGACTTCGTGGACGAAACAGAACTCCTCGAGCAAAGACTTTTAAGACAAAAGAACTCGCGCAAGCATGGGCTAAAGAGCAAGGTTACAAAGACTTTCGTGTTGAAAATTTAAAAAATGAAGAAGCAAAACGCGGAAAGTACCGCGTGATTAAGCAAGCATAATTCTCTTTTTTTCTCTTCTCTTCTTTTCCTTGTCTTTTTTTTAACCTTCTTGTCTTTTTTCTCATTATTTTTATTGAAATATCTTCTTTTTGCTGAATTGTTTTTCGAATACATTTCAGAAAATAAACCAGAGATTTTAAAAACCAACTGTCATTAAAGTTTTTCATGGGACTTTTTGATAACGTGCTTTCGGCAAATGAGACACTCATAAAAAATGAAGTTGCACTAGATTATGAATTTTTGCCAAAAACAATTCCTTATAGAGAACGAGAACAACAATACTTTGCAACATGTATTAAACCATTATTTACGGGGCGCTCCGGAAGAAACCTTCTTATTTTTGGACCGCCAGGAGTTGGTAAAACTGCTGCTGTTCGTCATGTACTTCGAGAACTTGAGGATGAAACTGACGAGGTTGTTCCTTTATATATTAATTGTTGGCAATGCAACACGAGTTACAAAGTTGTTGTGGAAATTTGTGAGCAATTAGGATATGCATTCACCCAAAACAAAAAAACAACAGAACTTTTTAAGATAGCCATACAACTCCTTAATAAAAAATCAGCTGTTTTAGCCTTTGATGAAATTGATAAAGCAGAAGACTTTGATTTTTTATACACCCTAGTTGAAGAAGTATATCATAAAACCATTTTTCTTTTAACGAACTATAAATCTTGGCTCATCACTCTTGATGAAAGAATTCGAAGTCGTCTCACACCCGAGCTTCAAGAGTTTCGTTCTTACAGCGCTCTTGAAACAAAAGGAATCTTAAAAGAACGAATTAGCTACGCGTTTCATGATGGAGTCTGGACGGACGACGCATTTGCTTTGGTAAGCGAAAAAACTGCGCAGCTTAAAGATATTCGAAGTGGACTCTTTCTTCTCAAAGAAAGTGCACTTTTAGCTGAAGAAAAAGCAAAAAAACAAATAACTCCTGAGGAAGTATCACGCGCGATTGAAAAATTGGACGAATTTACTATTAAAAACAGCGCACAACTTACCGATGAAGAACAATTTATTTTTAAGATTGTAAAAGAGCAAAGTGGCAAGAAAATTGGCGATCTTTACGCAGCATACGAAAAACTTGGCGGAAAAGCCAGTTACAAAACGTTTCAGCGAAAAATAGCTAAACTTGAAGAAGGAAAATTTATCCATGTCACCAAGAAGACTGGTGCTGGTGGTAATACAACTATTGTCGAGCGAAAACTCACTGATTATTAGTTTGTCTTTACTTTTTTTTAATTCTTTTTGTCTTCTTTTTAAAAACAAATTCTCTTTTTGTATATTCTTTAACCTCTCTATTGCAGAACTCTTATTCGTATTTCTGTCTTGCATAGAAGCAAACTTTATATAACTCCTTGTGTATCTGCTTTCTGGGGGAAATGGAAATACATATTACGTATGAGACACTCTTTGACTTGCTTCGCAAGGAAAGGAGCCTTGAAGAACTTCAAGAGCTTGATAAACAATTCTGGTATTATGTCATAGACTATCTTAAAGAACGACAAGCCTTCTACGATAAAACGTCAACTATTGAGCAAGAAAAAATGCGCTTACAATTAAGCAATATTAAACGCATCCTTAAAGAAATTTATGAACGACGAGAACAAAAAATTCTTCAACTTGCAATCAATGTTATCAGAACAGATAATGTTGGTTTTGTTGATACGAGAAACATGCTTTATGAAGAACAACTACTTTTTGATGAATCTATAGCTCTTTTAAAACGATACAAAACGGAAATATTAGAACGAGTTTTTTTACACGAATCACCAACCATTGCAAAAAATAAACATGATGCGTTGCTTTCTCAAACTGCAACTTCTTCTTCTCAAACAGATGTTTTGAAAACAACAAACTCTGCTCCTGAAACAAAATTTGAAAACATTGATGAACACGAACTTGAAGAATCATCCAACGCGCTAGTAACTACTGAAGAACACGTTGTAGAAAATGCGGTACGTACGCAAACAACACAAACAAAAGAAGGTCTGCTTCGTGTAAAATTTATTATGGCAGTTCCAAAATTTGTAGGGAAAGACAAAGAAGCGTTTGGTCCTTATGCTGTGGGAGCTATAACATCACTTCCAGAACACATTGCTCACATTCTTCTTAAAAAAGAAAAAGTAGAAAAAGTTGTAGCAGAATAAAACTCACCATTGATATTTTCTGAATTGATTATCAGAGAATTGTTGAGCGTATCCCCACGCAATTGCATGTTGAAACTCTTTTTTCCCTAACCAACCTTCTTTGTAAAATAAATTTATGTCTTCTATTTTAACACCATTGTTTGCAAAACGCATGATGACATCGCCATATGTTCTTAAAGAATACTTGTTTGCAAGAATTTCACAAATGTTTCTTACACCTTCAAAAAAAACTTCTTTTTCTCTTTTGTTCTCTAAAAAAAATTTGAATCCTTCTAAAAATCTATACGGCATTTGTTCATTATTTTCTTTTGCTATTTCCATATCTTCTTCGTATTCTTTCTCATATTCTTCGATAGTGTTTTTCTTAGCATTTTTAATTTCAGCATCCAAATACCAGAAATATTTTTCTAACGGTAAATTGTAAAGATTATTTTTACATGACTTATCAACCATTTCCATAAGAAGTTCTCTTTGATCCATTATTTCTTGTTCATTAATGTAAAGCATGTCTTCTATTGTTAGTGTGGTTTTTTCGATAACATTTTTTCTTTTTCTTTCAATAAGAGAGGGACTAAATACATTTTCAACAATTTCTAATTCAATTGCTACTGTTGTAATAGGATCTTTCTCATCTAAAAGAGAATCTATCTTTTTTCTTGTACTATGTACAAACCTGACGATATTATGTCGAGAAATACCTATTATTGAAGAAACAACATACTCAAGACCACTATACAAGTCTGTTTTTACATTCTTCCAATACAAGGAGGATAGAACACTACTTGGTTCATCTATTGGTCCCTTGTAAAATAGAACCTTATCGCCAGGCATTAGTTTTAATGCATCTTTGCTTTTCATTACTGCAAAGAAGATTTAAGTAGTTGCGTATATAAAGTTTACTATTGAATAGTTGTAATTTTTCTTGTTTGTTTATATCTGACAAGCATAAAAAAAGAAAATGATATTTAATAAATAACATTTACTAAGTGATTATTGTTTGTTTCACGAAATACTTAAGATTGTTACGTTTGACGATATATTGATGTAACAGAATGTTTTTTATACTTCTTTGAACAAACCCTCTTCTTACGCAATCTTTAAAACTATTGTCTTTTTCTTTACTTTTTATGGCAGTTATTGAGTTTTCTAGATTTACTTTTAAAAGAGATAAAGAGTTTGTTATTGGGACATACGGTAAACGGTATCAATTTAAAACGCCTCTTTTAGCATTACAAAAAATTGATGCTGATGTGCAAATAAAGAAAAAAGAAATTATTTTTCCAAATAGTAGTGAAAAAACAGCAGAGAATAAATTAAACATTCTTTTGGAAAAAGGACTGCATTCTATGACCCATCTTCTTAATGGCAAGCAAGTACTTTTTATTGATGAAGCAAGTGGCATACCTCTTTTAGGCAGTGGAGAATTTGGCATTGTAGATAGAAATACAAATGTTTTAGAAATAAAACCTTTGACTGGTTGCAATCTAAATTGCATTTATTGTAGTGTTAATGAAGGAATAAACAACAAAACACATGACGCGTTAATAGAACCAGAATATCTTGTGCGAGTAGCAAGAGAACTTTCACAAGAAAAGAAACATCCAGTAGAATTTAACATTGGCCCGCATGGTGAACCCTTGCTCTATCCTTTCTTAGAAGATTTATTGCTTCAATTACGAGCAATACCCCAATGTAAGGTAATATCCATAAACACAAATGGCACACTTCTCACGCCACAACGTTTAGACATGCTTAAGAACGCAGGACTTACCAGAATTAACCTCTCGTTAAATTCTCTTGATGAAAAAACAAACAATATTCTTTCAGGAAAAACATATCCCACACAACATGTTCTTGCTATGATTGCGTACGCAAAAAAAATAGGTCTTTTTGTGCTCTTAGCACCACTCATTGTACCAACATATAATGATGATTCCAAAAAAGATATTGCGCCTCTTATTGCTCTTGCAAAAACTCTTCAAAGTCCTTACCCAACCATTGGTTTTCAAAAATTTCTTTCATATAAGGGTGGACGAAACCCTGTTCCCGAAATAAGTTTTGCAACATTTAATGCGCTTCTTACACCTTTTGAAACAAAAGACTTTATTCTCACGCCAAAAAAAGATTACAATCCCTTTGAGATTTATCCAGACAAAAGCATAGCTAAACCAATGAAGAAGAATCAAGTAGTAAAAGCACACATAGTTTCTTTAGGAAGAACAAAAAATGAAGTTTTGTGCGTGGCGCAGGATAGAATTATCACAGTGAAAGGATTACAACAAGTAAAAGGAACTGCAAAAATAAAAATCATTCGTGACAAACACAACATTTATAGAGGAGTGCCCGCGTAAAACAAATATGGTATTTTCAAAAAAATCTTTTGCAGGTTTTTTACACTATTTATCTTCAAGTTTTATTGCAATAGCGTTTGTTGCGCTTCTTTGGCGTAAACCATTTCTTCTTTTTCTGCTTCTTTTAGCTCTTAGCGCATTACTCCTCCTGCAAAAAAAGGACTTGTCTGAATTGCGATTATATATTTTTTGTTCATTAGGAGGAGCATTTTTTGAAATAATTGCTATTTATTTTAAAACGTGGTCTTATGCACTGCCACAGTTTGTTGGAGTGCCTTTTTGGCTTTTCCCTCTTTGGGGATTTACAGCAGTAGTAATTAAACGATTAGCAGAAGTTTTTTAACTGACTTGTTCTTAACTACGTTTATGAAACTATCCGAAACGATACGTGCAGTTAACGAAGGTCTTGAGCGAGGAGAACTCATTTGTCTTTTCTGTCATTGCGCAGTAACCTATAGTGGTCGAGCAGAGAGCTACCTTGACTTTGGAGATAGGCTAATAATGATAAAACAGGATAGATCTGTTCTCATTCATCAACCACAAGGAGGAAACCCTATCAATTATTTGCGGCCTCCTGCAAATATTGTATTTACGTTAGAACAAGGTAGTGAGAGTGAACACATCTGGCTTTTAGCAACATCAAAGGAAGATGAAATAGATGTGGAAATAACTTTAGTTTATAATCTTCTTTCACGACGACTTGAAGATGGACAAAAACAAACGCTTTCTGGAAGTGAAGCCGAGATGAGCGATATGCTTTTAGACAATCCCGCGCTTATACGAAAAGACTTCAAACCATTGAGCCGAGAAGAGCATACGAAATATGGTTTTATAGATGTTTTTGGTCATTTAGGTGATGGGACATTGGCGATTGTAGAATGCAAACGTTACACGGCAGGACTTTCTGCTGTTACGCAACTTCGGCGATATGTAGAGAAAATTTCCGATGCCAAAGGAACAAAAAAAGTAACTGGAATTATAGCAGCTCCTGCAATTACGACAAACGCTTTTGAAATGCTTACGGATTGGAAATTTAGCTTTGTGCGAGTAGAACCTCCAAAACGAAATGTTCGTGGCAGAAAACGACAAAAAAAGATAGATAATTTCTTTTGATGAGAAAAATACTTTTTTTTAAAACTATTTTTTATATTGCTAAACTTCTCATTGATTTAAAATAAATTAAAAAATGGATTAAGAAAGAAGAATGGATCACTATTAATATTTTTTTGTAGTGGTTGTTGTTTTTATTATTTGTTTTGGTTTGCGAATGACTCTTGTTGCAACTTTTTTCTTAGCTATTTTCTTCTTTGCAACTTTTCTTTTTGCAGGCTTACGTTTAGGAGTAGCTTGTTTCTTAGTTGACGTCTTTTGTTTTACTGCTTTCTTAGCAATTTTCTTTTTGGTCGCTTTCTTTTTTACTGTTTTTTTCTTATCTACTTTCTTGATTGCTTTCTTTTTTGCCAACGTTCGTTTGGCAGGAGTTTTTTTAGTTGCCGATTTTTTCTTAGCTATCTTTTTTTTAGACGTTACTTTTTTTGCCTTTTGCTTTTTTGCTACCTTTTTCTTAGCTACTTTTCTTTTTGCAGGTTTACGCTTAGTTACCTTCTTTTTAGTAACTTTTTTTGTTGCAACTTTTTTTGGTTTAACTATCTTAGTTGTTATTGTGGTGGACTCTGCCTTTTTTACTTCTCGTAGTACTGGCTTTTTAGAGGGAACAAGTTTTAATTGTCGCTCAATTCTTCTCTTTTTACCTTCTTTATACCAAATGCTTAAGCTTAATCCCACTAACGCAGCAATAATAAATTCTAAGAGAATATTTGCATAAAATTCATCTCGATAAATTGTTGCATACACGACAAAAATAATGGTTGCTGCAACAAATAAATAATTAAATTTATGCATTGTTTTTAATTTTCCTGGCTCCGTTGTTAAACGATACAATATGTATGCATTAATGATGAGTAATGCGAGTTTTCCTGCTTGCAAGATGTTGCTTGAGTGAAAAAGCAAGCTAATGAATAACAATACGAATATTACATAATTTATAATGAGTCCAGAACGTTTCATAATAGTTTTCCTAATTAAAAGTTCATATATAAATGTTTTCATTAAAGAGTGGTGTTGAGATGTTCTTTCTGCCAAGCTTTATAAATGAGGTTATCATTTCTGGGTGTTGAACTATGGTAAAATGTGATATTTGTGGAGAAAAAATACAAACAACCTTTTTGGGCAAATTACTTGGAACAATTATTAAACTGAACGGCAAGAAAAAATATGTTTGTCAGCGATGCCAAAAAGAGTATAAGGATATTAAACAAAAGTTGTCTTGAAAGGAATTTATAAACACATTTTCAATGCCTCCTTAGCATAGTGGCTAGTGCATCCGCCTCGTACACAAAAACAAGATTTTTGAATCTGAAAAACTTGTTTTTCAAGAAAGCGGAAGGTCCCGAGTTCAACTCTCGGAGGGGGCTTTTATTTCTAAAGGGAAGCCCTTCATTTAAAGGGTAGTTATAAAGCACTGGACAAGTGCTTGTGAAGAATTAAAAAGGCAATTCATTTATGATATGAAGGAGACATTTATATATGCTTAATTAAGGCTTAATTAAGTATATGACAAAACAAAAACAAATAAGAATAACGGTCCCTCCTAAGATGGAGAAATTGATTGAAGCTGAAGCCAAAAAATTCGGTGTTAAGAAATCAACATATTGTTTCAATGTTTTATTTGAAAAACTGAGAGAACCAAAAAATGACTAATGAACTTGATTTATTGTCCAAGACTGAAAAAGTCACTCTTGCTTTGCTTGGATTAGATGATAAACCAATTAAAGGAAAAGTCTGGTTTCAAAAGGAGTTATTTTTGATATCTAAACTAGATTCTGAAATTCAAGACGAGATTGAGTTTGAACCCCATCATTATGGACCGTACAGCTATGATGCAGATTACAAATTACAAAATTTAGAATCTGAAGATCTAATTGAAATTATTGGAAATGAAATTTATTTAACTAAAAAAAGTGAAGTTTTGATTGCTTTAATCATCAAAAGTATGCCTAAAGAAGAATTAGAGTTTCTCAAACGAATTAAAAACTCCTTAAATGATTTATCCATGATGGAATTGTTAGCATTCATCTATCAAACTAACAAAGATATGACTACTCAATCAGTTCAGCTTCAAAGCGTTTTAAAGAACAAGGTCACCTACGCAATTTCGTTATTTAGAAAAAATAAAGTGAGTTTAGGAAAAGCTTCAGAAATCGCAGAAATGAGCCCAAAACAATTCTTACAAGATCTGAAAAAAAAAGGGATTCAAGTAGAGACTGGTGTTTAAAATGTTGGTCTTTAACGCATCACCTCTAATCTACTTATGTTCTGAACTTAAACGTGAAGATCTTCTATTAAAAATTAAAGAAATCGATTCAAAACTTATTCTTCCTGAAAAAGTTAATGAAGAATTGAAAGATGCTACAACTAGAAAAAAAATCAATTCTTTGCTTGAACAAAAAGTATTAATACTTGAAAAATCAATGGATGAGTCTAGATTTGAGTATCTCCAAAATGAATATTTTCAATTAGGAAAAGGAGAATTATCTGCAATAGTTTTGGCAGAAGCAAACAATTCAACAGTAGTTTTAGATGAAAAAAAGGCAAGAGAGGTTGCTCAAGAGCTTAATTTGAGCTTTATAGGTGTTTTAGGTCTTACACTCAAAATTTATAAAGAAGGTCTCATCAATATAAGTGAAGCTAAAGAAATATCAAAACAAATGCATGAAAGCGATGCATTTAGAATTGATTTAGCAAAGTTGGGTTATAAATGGCTAATAGAATAACTGGTGATACAACGCTATCAGAAGATTCCTTATTTAAATTAGGATTTTTCAACATAGCCGGGAAAAGAATAGATGTTCCTATGCATGTTATAGACTTAAGTCAAATCCAAAAAGCAAGACAACAGCTAGCTAAAGAAGACATGGTGTTTGGCGAAATATTTCGAACATATGATGAAAATAAAATTAAACGAATCCATTCTGATGGAACAGAATATCGTCTGGAAGAAAATGCAATAAAACGATTATGGAATCTGTCCAATAAAGATAAGCCCGTTTGTATTTTTTATAGATACACTGGTAAAAAATATCTATCTGAAGATGAAATAAAAGACATTGTTAATTTACACTATACTTATTCTGACCTTCTTGCACTCCCTGGATTGCCAGAAATTTTTAAGAAAAAAATAACAAAGACAATTTCAAGAGGTCCTAGAAAAGGACTTGCTGTGGAAGATACCACTAACAACCCGTCCGATGAAGAATTTCAAGAATATCTAAATTTTTTAGATTTATACATACAAGTAATAAGAAAAAGAAATAACAAAGACATACTGGGAATATTGCCTTTAATTCTCGCACCTTCAAAAATTCGTTCGTTAATTAAATTTTATATTGAAAGAAAAATATATCATTTCTATTTTGATTTTAATGCAAGAATGTATCAAGGAATAGACTCTCATTTTACAAACTTTCAGATTGAACTGGAAGAGCATGGGCAAGAGTTCGAAAAAACATTCATATATTCAATAAATGGAAGCGCTGGAAAATTCACCAAAGATGAACAAATAATGGGTGCTAAAGATATTTTAACGTCAGGAGTTGGTATTGATTCTGTTGGGAAACTTCATGTTGGTGGGGGCGGTAAAAATGAAAAAATAATTGACCCCCGAGTCAAAATGAAAATGTTGCAAAACAGAGTTCGTTTGTTCAATAAAACTGATTATGGCTATTACAAATTATCTGGAAAAATGCCATTCAAAGTAGATAAAACTTCTATTTCAGCCGATAAACTAATCAATGTAAAATCTGACAAGGATTTGATTTATTCAAAGCTGTTTAATGCCGAACAATTAAGTAAAGAATCAAGAAAACTTCAAGAATACATTGCTGAGAAGAATCAACCATTGGAAAAAATATCTTCCAACAAAAGTAAAGTAGATCAAAGAGACATTAAGACTCTAAGGCGATTTAGAGACAAATATTCTAAAATTCACAAATCCTAATATTAGAAAATTAAGGAAAATCAATACATGATTCTGATTTTCTGTATGTTTTGCATCTTTTTATTCTTTTTATTGATTTAATCCATCCTTTAATAAAACCATATTTCTTTATGGCTAATAAGGCATATTCAGAACAAGTTGGATGAAATGAGCAAACAACATTCTGTTTTCTGTTAATTAATTTTTTAATGTGCTTTCTATAGATTATGCGAATAAATAGTTCTGAAAAAACAATTAGAGGATTTCTCATTCTTCAAAGTCACTTATTTGTAAAATTTAGCAGTTTTAACAACGTTAGCACTTCCACATTTAGGACAAGAAGAAAGTTCTTTTCTTTGTTTTTCAGATTCTCTTACTTTGTTAGATGTGAATGGTGAAAAACAAGGAACAAAACAACCAGTTAATGCATTACTGACTTCTTGATTTTTCATCTTACGTTCAATCTCATCAAGATAATGCCATTTCTTTTTACATTCATTACACTTACAAGACCACTCTTTAACAAAGCCTCTTTTTTCAGATTTAGATAATTCATTGTATTTTGCTTCTGAAATACTATTTGCCATTTTTTTTCACCTAAGTAATATATCTATTTTTTATTCAATCATTTAAATGGTTTTCCTCAGATAACTTTTATAAACTGCTATTCCTTTAAGCTTTTTAGAGAACCTTTAGAATTAGGGGCTTATCTTGGGGGCTTGTCTAACGGAGGGGGCTTTTATTGCTTTGTGCTTTGCAGTGATCATGACCCTGATATTTCAGATGATCTTACTACTTCTACAGATTCTGCTGATTCTGATTATTTGTTCCTAGTTTTATTCCTGCCTTATTTTTACTTTTATTACTGTTTTTATGCTAGTTTTTATTCTTGTTTTTATTGTTGTTTTTATTCTGGCTTTTCTTTGAGATACTCATTTTCTAGGTTTCCTAGATATTGTTCAACAACAAAGTTTGCAAATGGTTTAACTATGTCATTTGCACTTTCTTGAATTTCAAATAATCGCTCTGATTTTTTTGAATCTAAATCTGTTCTTATTTTTTTTCTTATTTCTTCTAATTCGAATATTGGAATAAATTTTGCAAGATTGTTGTATACTTCGCTTTCCTTTTCAAATTTAACAGAAGGAATCATATACTCGAAGTTTCCTCTATCAAATTTCTTTTTGTAAGAAACTAATGATGCTAGGGGTTGTAATGCTTTAATGAATTTTCCAGTAGTAGTTGTACTTCTGTTATAGTTTAATGCCTTTTCAAGGTCTTCTTGATAACCATCTAGAGCACTTTGAATAAACGATTTTGCAACAGGATAAGGTATTTTGGCGTTTTTAATTATATCAACTTCTTCTACATCATACTTATTCTCTATTGACTTGTTTTTTTCAATATTTTCTACTGTGGTCATAACACCAAGTGCTGCTTTTAATTCGTGGGGAGAATGGCTTGCGTTATAGAACCCTGTATTACCTTCTAGGTCCTTTATTGCTTTAATTGTTTGATAGAATTGAAGAACGTCTGGAAATAATTTCTTATCAATCATATGTGATTGAATAAAATATTTTTGCATGTATTGGTGTAATCCAAGAATTGCGATTAGAGGAAATTGCGAAATAACCTCTTTTCTGTGGGGCATATTTTCTATTTCTAAATAATCAACGATATTATCTCTTATTTGAACGGCGTTATTAATTTGAACGGCGTTATTAATTTGAACGGCGTTATCATCTTGCGTTGCATTAAAAAGATTAATGTTTTCTAAGAATTCTTTTGAAGTTCTAGTCATAAAGTCTTCTTTTCCTGAAGGAAATTTAAAATTAGGGTGTTCCTTTATGAGTTCATTAGCTGTTCTAAAATCTCCTTCTTTAATTATGTGCTGACTTAATTTTGCTATCGCTTTTTGTTGTTGTTGTATAAAACCATGATCTATAATAGTAAGAAGTGATTCTTTTTCGTTCATATCTATCCCTCCCGCCCTCTTTTAAGAATAGGTATAATTTGGGCGTGATATATAAATTTACTTATTTATTTTATAAGTCAGTTAATTTCTTTGGTAGGTTGTCGCGCGAGAAACATTTATATCTTTAATTTTTTAGAATTACTTTTAGTGGGGTTTTTTAGTTTGGGAAGTGTCAAAAACTAACACTGTTGTTGAGGTTGTTGGGCATTTTTTACTGTGCTTTTACATGTTCGCGAAGATAACTATCGATGATGTATTGTACAAATATTTCTTCTTCTTGTGTCTCATCAAAATTATCAAGCGCCTTATAATACACTTTTCTGTTTTTGTATTCAATAGTCATCATGGGATAATCATGCGTTTTTAAAACATAATTCAAGAGTAAACGTGCGATGCGACCATTTCCATCAAGAAAAGGATGAATCTTCACGAATTTGAGATGCGTCATTGCAGCAAGCTCAACAGGATGTAATTTATTCTTGTTTTTTTTATACCATTCAAAAAAATCATCTAAAAGGTAAGGAATGTCCATGTAATGCACTGCTTTAAAATTAGCAACTCTCACATTCGTTTTTCTAAACTTTCCTGCAATGCTTGGTTTTGCCTGCTTAAAAAGTTCCTTATGCCATGAAAGAATCAGTTTTTTTGTGAGTGGTTTTTTCGTTTTTATCATATCCATGAAGACACGCCAGTGCGCAAAACTTTCGATGTGATCTTTAAATGGTTTTTCAGATGAGATATCTTTTTGAAATAAATCACGAGTTTCTTCAGGAGAAAGTTTGTTGCCTTCAATAGCATTTGTGTTGTAGGTAAAGTTAATACAAAAATCCATGAGTTGTTCGTCTTTAAGTTCTGGCTTCTTTTTTCTTACTCTTTCAATCTCTTCAAACATTTCTTTGTTTAGACAAAGCCACGCTTTGCTTTGCAGTGTTTCAAGAAATGCAAGTTTAAGTTTTTCAAGCGTAGTATCATCTGGTTTTTCCTTACTAATGTATTTCTCAATCTTAACAGTTTTTCCTTCTTTTCTACTACTTTGTACAAGATAATAGTAAGGTGTGCCTTTGACCGTTTTTGTGCGCAAGTATACCATTTTCTATACTGAAATATCAATTAACCCCCACTTCTATATAAACTTTTGTATTTGTGGGGCTAACTGTTACGTGAAACTAATTTGTAAGTCGTGTTCTGATTCACTTCAGACTAAGTAGAATTGAGCAGATTAAGTGGAATTGAGTAAAATAAAAAGGCGCCGCAGCCCGGATTTGTAGTGTCGCTGTTGCTCCGGACAA
>CAYRYB010000001.1:0-82729 GCA_964428395.1 uncultured Methanosarcinales archaeon | reverse complement strand
ATTCGGTTTTGTGCAGATTGGGTTTAGAATGAGAAGGCGCCGCAGCCCGGATTTGTAGTGTCGCTGTTGCTCCGGACAAATTCGGTTTTGTGCAGATTGGGTTTAGAATGAGAAGGCGCCGCAGCCCGGATTTGAACCGGGAATCCCAAAGGGACCGGCTGTTTTGGACAAAAGCAAACGCGAAGATACGAACGCTTCTTGCTCTCAAGGCCGGCGCAATACCGGGTTATGCGACTGCGGCGTGAAAATACTCTATGAATGTAATACAAGTCACGCGATTAGTCAAGGTGAGTTGAAACGTCTTTTTAAACACTACGTTTTTAACTTTTTTTTCAAACAACAATTTTTATATACCAGGAATAAAGAAAAAAGGCGAAAGACAAAAATTGTTGAGGGACGGGAAATGATAATAGGAATTACAGGAACACTTGGAGCTGGAAAAGGAACTATAGTTGATTATTTAGTGAATGAAAAAGGATTTCATCATTTTTCTGCAAGAGCTTTGATTAACGAAGAAATAGAACGTCGAGGATTACCAATAAACCGAGACAATATGATTACCATCGCAAATGATATGCGAGCAAAAGTTTCTCCAAGTTGGATAGTTGAAGAATTATTCTCACGCGCACAAAAAATTGGTGGAGATGCTGTTATTGAAAGTCTTCGAGCAGTAGCGGAAGTTGAAAAACTACGAGAACAACCAGATTTTATTTTCTTTGCAATTGATGCAGACAGAAAAATTCGATTTGAAAGAATACAACAAAGAAATGATGTACAATCAGATGATGTTGATTTTCAAAAGTTTGTTGCGCAAGAAGAAACTGAAATGAAATCAACAGATCCAACAAAACAAAATTTATCCAAATGTATTTCTATGGCAGATTATGTTTTTGAGAATAATGGAACAATTAAAGAATTAAATGAAAAAGTTGAGGCGGTATTACATGAGCTTGGAAAAAAGTGAAAAAAAATATGACTTTGTGAAAAAAAGAGAAGATTATTTGTCTTGGGACGATTATTTTTTAGGAATTGCAATGCTCTCAGCCATGCGTAGTAAGGATCCAAAAACACAAGTTGGTGCATGTATTGTTAATCAAGAAAATAGAATAGTGGGTGTTGGTTACAATGGACGACCAAAAGGAATTTCTGATGATGATTTAAGTTGGGGGCGGAAAGGAGAATGGATTGATACAAAGTATCCTTATGTTGTCCACTCAGAAGCAAACGCAATACTAAATGCCACACAAAAACTGTCTAGATGCAGAATTTATGTTGCACTCTTTCCTTGCAATGAATGTGCAAAACTCATCATACAAAGTGGTATTACAGAAGTTGTTTATGTGAGTGACAAGCACGCAGATCAAGACATTTACAAAGCATCACGACGAATGTTAGAAATGGCAGGAATACATCTTCGACAACTTGTGCCAAAAGAAAAAACAATCACGATTGATTTTGATGAAATTAATAGAAACTAATTTTTTTAATTATTTTTTCTTCTTTTATAACAAATATTTTTTAAAGCAAGTTTGTACATAGTGGCATATTTGTACATAGTACTATGAGATGTTTTTGTAGCATAAAGAAAATAACGCAAAATAAAAAATTTTTACTCAAAGCCTTCGCTAGGATTTCTTGAAGATGTTTGCTCGCCAGTGCCTGCAACAATAACATCATCAATACGAAGAATCATCACGGCAACTTCACTTGCACTTGCTAATGCCTGTGTTTTGATAGGAAGAGGTTCTATGATACCTTCTTTATACGCGTTAATGACTTTTCCTGTGAAAACATTTACGCCTGCCCATTTTTTACCTTTATCATGAGCTGCTTTTAATTCAGAAAGGACATCAATTGCATCAAAGCCTGCATTTTCGGCAAGCGTTTTAGGAATAATTTCCATAGCTTTAGCAAACGCTAAAATTGCGAGTTGTTCTTTTCCTGACACTTTTTGTCCGAAATGCTGTAAATTTCTCGTGAGTTCAATTTCTGTTGCGCCTGCACCACCAACAATACGTTGTGCGCGGAAAGCGCTGGCAACATTACCCAACGCATCATCAATTGCGCGGTGCACTTCGTCGGCGATATGCTCTGTTGTTGCCCGAACAAGAATGGTTACGGCTTTAGGATTTTTACAATCTCGAACAAAAGTCATTGCTTCATCGCCAACCTTTACTTCTTCAACAAGACCAGCTTTTCCTAAATGAATTGTTTTCAAATCATTTACATTACTAATGATGCTTGCTCCTGTTGCTCGGGCAATATTTTTCAAATCAGATTTTTTTACCCGACGACAAGCATAAATTCCTCGTTGCGCAAGAAGATACTGCACTACTTCATCAATACCTTTTTGACAAAAAACGACGCGCGCACCACTTTTTGCGATAGTATCAACCAATTTTTTAAGCATATTTTCTTCCATATCCAAAAATGATTGTAATTTTTCAGGATCAGTAATAGAAATTTTAGCATCTGTTTCTGTACGACGGAGCTCTAAAGGAGCATCAATGAGGGCAATTTTTGCATGCTCTACCTTTTTAGGCATTCCTGCGTGTACTTTTTCCTTATCAATAACCACGCCTTTGATAAGTTCAGTTTCAGCAACGCTCGAGCCAACCTTTTTTTCAACCTTAACATTATCAATATCTATTTCAATATTTTCTTCTTTTATTTTTTGAAGGGCACTTACAACAATACCTGCTAAATGTTCTTTTGCACCTTCAGCAACCTTTCCAGTCATAGCAGTCATTGCAAGCATATTTAACGTCTTTGCATCTTTTTGAGTAATTAACTCACTCATATTAAGCAAAATTTTTTGAGCAGTCTTTTCTGCCATGCGATACCCCTTAATAATAACTGTTGGGTGAACGCCCTGCTCAAGAAGATCTTCGGCTTGATGAAGCAACTCGCCCGCTAAAACAACAGTAGTTGTTGTGCCATCACCGATAATATCTTCTTGTGTCTTGGCAATCTCAACAACCATTTTAGCAGTAGGATGTTCAATATTCATTTCCTTAAGAATGGTTGCACCGTCATTAGTAATAGTAACATCGCCCAAAGAATCAACAATCATCTTATCCATTCCTTGAGGACCAAGTGTTGTTCTTACCATTTCTGCAACAAGTTTTGCAGCAAGAATGTTCATGCGCTGCGCCGTTCGTCCCTGATTACGTTTTGTTCCTTCATTAAGAAGATATTCCTCGTTTTGTTGTGGAGTTTGAGTCATGTTAAAGTAGAAACAGGTTTTCTTTAAATAGCTTTTTGTTCAGACGTTACTAGCAAGAGAAGACATAATCTTTATATAATGCTCTTTCCTTAAGAACTTTAAAAAGAGGTAGAGCAGATGTCAACAGACGAGGAATACGAACTATTGCCCCACGAAGAAGTAGAGGAGCTTAGACGTGACGTTAATCGTCTCAAGAAAAATCCCTTTGGCGAAGGAAAAGATAGTCAAGATTTAATTGCCTCTATAAATGATTTACGCCACGCAATCGAAACGCTTCACGCATTATTTGCACAGACAGATCAAGAAATGGTACAAGAGTATCGAGCAACCAGCATTAAAGATCACTTTAGGATAATTTCTCAACAAAATGAACATATTGCAGAAGGTATCGTTTCGGTTGCGAATCTTTTACAGCAATTAATGACAACACCACAACCACAAGCAGTACCGCCAGAATCTATGAGTGAATCATCGTCAACAATGCCACAACCAGCATCGACCTTGGACCAACAACCACCTCTTCAACGTGTAACGCCAAAGCCTACAGACACTATTACAAATCCTTCAACGATTGCGACTTCTCAAGCAACACCAATACCATCACAAGCAGCGTTTGAAATGCAACAAACAATAAATAATGTATCCTCACAACCAGCATCGATACCATCACAATCGCAACCAATGAATCCATTATTGCCAAGACAAAATAATACCTCTCTTCCACCGCCACTTCCTCCGCCGCCAAAAAGAAAAGGACTCTTTAAATGATACCGCTTCTTAATCAACAACTTTTTATGGGACTAGCGCATGCAGCACAGAATCCTGATCCTTTCTTTCTTCATCCAAAATATCAACCTGTAACACATCTTAGCGACAAAAATGTAAAACGAATACATGCCTTGCGACAACATAAAATACTAAAGAAAAAAATAGACGTAACACAACACGTTAGCAAACAAGCAAAAGAACATTTAAAGAGTATACATCACTTAACAAACGTTCTTAAAGATACTGCTCAGCAAGAAGATAAAACACGCACGTTACAACAAATTAACTCGATAGCACAACAAATAAGTCTTGCGCGAGATGTGGCGCACGAACTATATACTGCTAAAGAAATAACCAAGAAAGACTGGCACGTAACAAAAGAACTGCTTAAAAATTTTTCCATAGAAATTCTCAAGAAAAAAGAAAAATTGAACTAGAATTATTTTTTTATCCGAGGGCCAAATCCATGTTTGCGACTTCAACGGTTGCAACATCTGGAATTTCCTTTTTCATTTTTTCACATATTGCATCAAAATTGGTATCATCTTTCATCTCAAACATACCTAATATAAGAATTTGTTTTAAACCAAATGCTATTGGTTCAATTTTTGCTTGTGTTTCTCCTTTTGCTCCGACTTCTTTTGCAATCTTTTCAGCTGCAACTTTTATTGCTTCAACATCACTCTCGGGAGACGCAGGCATAACCTTGAATGTTACTATTGCATTGCTCATTTCTTAACACCTCTCTACTACTAGATTTTTACTAGGTTTTTATGATTAAAATTAGTTTGGTCCTTCAAAGCCACATTCTGGACAAACGTATTTTACTACAATTTCTCGAGATTTCCGACTTCTGTTAATAATTTGTTTGCCACATTTTGGACAAGGAAAACTTGTGGAGCCGATATCGTTAGTAAGCGCTACATTTGTCGTTGAATCGTACTTGATATTATCCGTCATGCTTGTTGAGAAGTTCAATACTCTTTATAAACGTTATGTCTTCTTGGCCTTGCATAAAATGGAACTTTTTCTCCTACAAAAATCATCTCTTAAAACCATTCTCGTTGTTTTTTAAGAGGATGTTTACAAAAAGCTTAAAACTATGAGATGATTATGTGTTTGTATGGCTGAATTATTCTCAGAAATAGCATCTTTATTAGAACCATACTATGTGTTAGTGCAACGAGTTAATGCAATGCATGAACTTACGATAAAAGATTTCTCGCTCTTTTGCAGTCCTTCCTTAGCTAAAGAAATTATTCAATTACAAAAACTCTATGATTTGTCCGGAAAAATGAGAAGTTGTGGCAATCCTTCTTTTGTACACTCTCTTCGAAGTTTTATTTGGGCACAAGCATTGGGTTTTTCAAAAAAGACAAGTCGAATAGTTCTTGCTCATGATGTAGTGGAAGATTTTGGGAAAACGTACGAACAAATTTGTGCTATGCTTACTAAAATTCCCAAGGATATTCGACCAGCAATTAAACTTTTGACAAATCAGTATAAAGTAATTGCAAAAGAAATGGCACCTTACAAAACTATAGGAAGTATAAAGAAAAAATTAGTTTCTTTTTATTACGAAGATGATATGGTGCCACAAAAAATATTTACTCTTTTAGGAAATCTGCCTGAGGGACTATCTCCCAATACTTATTTGCAAGAGAATGCCTACCGATTTTATATAGAGGATATCGTTGAAAGTTCTGATGAGGAACTTCTTTCTGCAAAATTTATTGATAGACTTGATAATACGTTAACAGACTTGCCTTCTAAGTTTGATGTTATCCTTAAACTCTATGATAAAAATTTACTCTTGCTCACGTTAAGCAAAGATATCGTTGCAAGAACAAAATATGCGCGATTACAACTCCTTTATTTACTCCTCTTTGAACGATTCATGGATCAATCAAAAGCGCTTCGCAGACGTTATGATTATATTGCGAAAGTTCGTGGAAAGTTTTATGGAAAACAATATTTTAAACTCAGTAGAGATTTACGCTCTTATCATAAAGAATTAGAAAAGCTTGCTCCTTTTGCAGAACGATTATACAAATTAAAACAAGTACAAAGACTTGTAATAACATTGCGAAATCATGCATAATTAACTTCTTTTTTATGTGCGTTGGACTGAACGTGAACGAAGCGAGCATACGACTTTTTCTTGTATTATTTAGGAATAATCACGCCAAACGTGCTTGCATTTCTCACATTTATAGAACTTTGTTTCAGGCTCATCACCAGCTCTTGTTTGCTTAAGCCAGTAATATGCTTTATTATGACCGCATTTTGGACATTCAACCTCTGTTAAAGGATGAATCTCTGCACTTTCCATTATCTGAACGTCTTTGTCTTCTGTCTTAACAGTCTCCTTAAGAACAATATCTTTTTCTTTAGCTTCACTACTATATCCACAACTACAGAACTGGATTGTTTTTCCTTTTACCTGCTTACTCTTAAGCAAACTTCCACATTTTGGACAAAATAACATTTCAAAGTTTTTAGCATATCTTCTTTTAAAAGTTTTATGAGCCTGAAGTACTAGCTTGATTTCTTACTCTCGAAGAATCTTCGGATAGAAGGCCTAAACGCCTATAAATGATTATTTCTCTTGCTAAATGTATGAATGAAGAAATTTTAGTGCATATTTCATTAGTTTGCGCGATTATAGGATTTATTGGTCTTTTTTTGCTCTCAACACTTCAAAAGCCTCTTCAAATGACAGAACCGATTCAAAATACACTTATAGAGCAACGAGTTTTTATAACAAACCTTCGAGAAACAGCAACAGGAACGCTTCTTACCTATACTACAAAACAAACCGGATATATTGATAAAAAAGCAGAACTTAGTAAAACAATCATAAACCAATCGGCAAAAATAAGAGGTCGTTATACTACAGAAGGATTTACAATAGAGTCTATCGAAGTTTTAGCACCAGACGACCATTCTTAAAAACTTTTACAATACCACCACTTTCGCTCACAAGCACTGCAATTGCGCTGGAAACTTTTGTAATAGCGGTTGCTGCAAGATGCTTTGTGCCCCAACCAGCGAATGGTTTAATATCGTTTGTATTAACATCCAGATATGTTCCTGCACTAAGTAGATATCCCTCGTTATCAATAATGAATGCGCCATCTAATTGAGCAAAATTCTTTACTGTCTCATCAAGTGTTTGATTTTGTACAATATTGAGTAGATTTTTTTCATATCCCTTAAAAGGATTCATAATGAGTTGTTTGCAATAAGGAGCGAGCTCCTGAGGATTACCAATAATAAATAATGTGCCAACGGCTCTGCCTTCTCTACCCTCTCGACCGATTTCTTGGGCAAGTCCTATAATTGTTTCGATAATTGTTTCAGATGTCATTTTCTCAGCGAGCTTAAACTTGCCAATACGATAGAGCGTTTTATTCACATCCAAAACCAGCATTGCCTTTGCATATCGTTGCGTCAAAGAATCATCGGTGATAATGAGCAGTTTATCATCTTGTTTCACCAATTTTTTTTTAATAAGACCAGAAATTATTTCTGCAATTTTACCGTCAAATTGTACCGTCTTTGTTTTTGAAACGGTTGCTTCAACATATTCATTTTTTTCTTCGTTTACTCGCTTAATAGTAACGGTGTAAAAACCTTTATTGTTCTTAGAATCACTTTCTTTTTTATTTTCTTGAATGGGCGTTATGGTATCAAGTTCAATCCACTCTTCAGGTTCATCATCAATGAGTAAAATGATGGCATCAACATCGAGTTCTCCTGCAATATCTTCAACTAATTTTTCAGAGACAATATTTTTCATTATAAACAAAGAATATTTTTTTATCTTTTTAAAGTTTGTTGCCAACCCTTATTGTCTAATGACATTGTTTGTTTTAAGAAAGATTTATTTTTGAGAAGATTCATACTAAAAAATTTCGACAGAGATTTTTTCTTAGAGGTTCAATACCGTCTTCTTTAGGGCGAGGCGCAACAATTATGACAAATTTTTATGACACTAAAAACTTTGTTGAGAATCCTTTTATTAAGGCGCATTACTTCTCCTTTTAGGATGGGTTTTTGACCAATACCTTTAAAAAGAACCACTTATTCCATTTGCTTACGATGAAACTGCCTAAAGTGACGATGAGACATTGTCCCTATTGTAATAAACATACGGAACATAAAGTTTTGGAGTCCAAGCGACGAGCGAGAAATCAAACACATCCACTTAGCTCGGGTTCAACACATCGAGTGAGACAAAGAGGTCTTCGTCGAGGAGCAGGAAGTCTTGGTCGATACTCAAAACCTGCTATTGCCAAATGGAAGCTTACTGGCAAGAAAGCAACGAAGAAAACTGATTTTCGCTATGAATGTAGTGTTTGTAAGAAACAACACACGCAAGCTAGTGGAATTCGTGCAAAAAAAGTTGAAGTAATCTAGAGCTCTTTCTTAATAAGAATTTCTTTATCACGTTTTAGTCATTTTATCACTTTTTTAGTTACTTTTGAAACTTTTCTATACTATACTAAAGCGGTGAAGTAGTAAAGATTCTCAAATCTCTTGACAAACACTGCATGAATCGTGCTTAATAGAACCACGCGCCAAGCGTAGTATACCTTGCTGCCTCTCTGGACAGAGCCTAAAGAAAGTAGGATTTATAAATGACATACTGTTTCTTGGGATTGTCTTATATCCTCAATTCTTCTAAAAGAGGTTTTGAGCCATTGAACTTTTCGGTTTTTTGCTGAAAAGTCTCAACTATAAGAAATAAACTTAATTTGGTGAATTAAATGAGAAAAGAACCAACATCAAAATTTATTAAAGTACGATGTCCAAAATGTAAAAATGAACAGATTATTTTTGGAAAGAGTGCGAGCACTGTTAATTGCCTCGTTTGTGGAAAAGTACTTGCTGAACCAACAGGTGGTAAAACAAGAGTTAAAGCGAGAGTCTTAGAAGTGCTTGAGTGAATCACTTCGCGCTTGCAAAGTACATAATGTATAAACATAAAGCATAAGAAATGTTTAGGCAAAAGAACAACAATGTTATTCATAAAAAAAGGTTATCCAGAGGAAGGAGAAATTGTTTTTTGTACGGTGACGAAGATTCATTTTCACTCCGTATTTGTCACGCTTGATGAATATGCTGGCAAACAAGGAATGATTCATATTTCTGAAGTAAGCCCTGGAAGAATAAGAAACCTAGGAGATTATGTTAAGGAAGGAAAAGTTATTGTTTGCAAAGTTCTTCGAATAAATAAGGAGCGAGGTCATATTGATCTTTCTTTGCGACGAGTCAATGAGAGTCAACGACGCGCAAAAGTCGAAGAACGAAAACAACAAACAATTGCAGAAAATATTTTGCAATCCTACATACAGCAACATAAAGGAGATTTAAAACAATTATACCAAGAAGTAAGTCAAGCAGTCTTAGAAGTATACGACACACTTTATGACGCGTTTGAAGACGTTGTTGAAAATAATGTAACATTGGTAGATGCAGGGTTAAATGCAACTCTTGCAACCGATTTGGAGAAACTTGTGCGAGAAAGAATTAAACCAAAAGAAGTAGTTATCACAGGAGAACTTGCCCTTGAAACATACATTGAAGATGGTGCTAAACTTGTTAATGCTTTTATGAAAGATGTTGTTGGAATTAGCGACTTGCTTAAAGTGCATTTTTTAGGTTCAGGAAAATTTAAAATTGAGGTACATGCTCGAGAATATAAAATTGCAGAAGAAGTCATTGCAAAACTTGAAGAAAAAGTAACTGCAATAAATAGTAAAGAAACTATTTGCTCATTTAAACGAGGATGATTATTATGGCAAGAACAATTCTTCGATGTGAAAAATGTTATAGTTATGGACTTTCAAAAACGTGTAGTTGTGGAGGCCAACGAGTTCTTCCTCATCCACCCAAATATTCTCCAGAAGACAAATATGCTAAATATAGACGAATGGCTAAAGACGAGTTATCTCTAACACACGCTTAAACTTCACAAAACAACTTTTTTCGCTTTTTCTCCCCAAAAATATTTAAGGAGAGCCTTCTTTTGTTCATTGATATGAGTGAATGGCAAACAGATATAAAGAAGGGTTTTACCTGCACAAAACCCATATTTATAGAAGGTCTTTTAGGAATTGGTAATGTGGGGAAAATTACTGTAGATTATCTCATCTTGCAATTAAAAGCTAAAAAAGTTGGAACATTTTTTAGTTATGATTTGCCCAATAGCGTCTTGGTAACAGAAGATAATTTGGTGACCTTACCAACAATTAACCTTTATTATTACAAAAAAGGAAAACAAGATTTTTTATTCTTAGCTAGTGATGTGCAACCAACAAGCGAACAAGCAAGTTTTACACTTGCTCAGGAAATCATGAAACTTCTTATCACGTTTCAAACAAAAGAAATAATAACCTTGGGTGGTATCGGTTTAGAAGAATCGCCCTTGAAAAATCAGATTTATATTACAGGAAATAATAAAAAATATATCGAAACGTTTTCTGGAGTGAACAGAGCAATATATGGCATGGTAGGTCCAATATTTGGCATAACAGGTCTTCTTTTAGGTTTTGCAAAAAATATTCCTGCAGTAGCACTTCTTTGTGAGACGGTAGCAGACCCATTTCATATAGGTATAGATGAGGCTAAACAATTACTAAAACTTCTTGAAAAAAGATTCTCCTTTTCTCTTCAATACACTGATTTAGAAGAAGAAATTACTCTTCTTAATAAAGAAGCTACAAAAGAAAATCAGCCTTTACTATCAACGCATTTGGGAAAACTTAAGAAAGTTCAAGACATTAATTATATAGGCTGAATATGCACAATTGAAACGATTATTTAAACAAAACAGAAAAATAGAAATAAAAGCGAGAATACAATAATGGGACTATTAACATATGATCACCTGCGGGAAGGACGACGAATGCTCTTTCGTCATATGCGTGTTCGCGGAAAACGTTTTTTTCGATTTAAAGGAACAGCAAAACAAATCGGAGAAGCAATCCTAGAACAATTGTGGAATGGTCAATATTATCAAACAAGCCTAGGAAATTATCCTCTTTTTTATTCTCGAGATTTTGGTATGGTTGTGCAAGCATTATTGGATCTTGGTCATCGAGAACGAGTAAAAAAAACGCTTGACTATGCTCTTGATTGTTATAAAACATATGGTGGAATAAAAACATATATTACAACATTTGGAAAACCAGTAAATTTTCCAAATGTGTATTCTCCGGATTCAGTAGCGCACATGTTTCGAAGTTTAGCAATACTCAATGATAAAGAACTTATTGCTAAATATAAAGAATTCTTACAATTTGAACTCAACAAGTTTTACAAAACAGCAACCTTTCAAATAACTGGAGAAATAAAACGATTCATTCACTTTGGTGCAATGCGAGATTATAGTAAAAGAGATGGCTCTTGTTATGATACGGTTATGGCTGGTATTATTAGTCGAGAAGCCAATAATTTAGGATTAGAAAATCCTTTACGACGATTTGATTATGTCCAAATGATTACAGATCAATTTTGGAACGGAACCTATTTTAATGATGACCGAACTAATACAACATTGACTGCGGATGCAAATATCTATCCTTTCTGGTATGGACTTAACACAAATATTAAACAACTTAAAAGTGTCATTACAGCAATACAACACGCAGATATGGATAAGCCGTTTCCTATAAAATATGTTGCACAAAAAAAACAAAAAGGAAAAACGATTTTTCTAGAAGCGTTTGTGAGAAATTGGGAATCGTATAGTATTTGGCCTATGAGTGGTTTGCCTTATATTGATATTTTGGGAGATATTGATATGGTTCAAGCAAGAATGCATTTGCGACAATACAAACGGCTTATTGAAACCTATGGGACATTCTTAGAAGTATATACTGCAAAAGGAAAACCATACAAGAGTCCGGTATACACGGCTGATGAAGGAATGATATGGGTGGCGCTTTATCTTAAACTTGCAAAAGAGTATAAAGTATATTGATACATTCATGAATTCTCAAACAAAGTTATTTCTTAATAAAGCTTATAAACCAGAAGGGCTCAGTAAAGAGTATGCCTAAAAAAAAGACTTTATTACAACGATTTTCAAAAAAGGTTGTAACGAAAAAAAATCCGAAACCCACAAAAAATAAAGTGGTGAAGCGAGTAGCAAAGCAACCTATAAAGCGACCCATAGTAAAAAAGACAATAAAACGAGTACCAACAAAGAAAAATATAACAAGAAAAGTGACAAAACAGGTACCAACGCGAAACACTCTTGCAGAACAAACACCAACAAAAGAAAAAAACTCTTTTCTAACATTTTACTCCACTAAAGATATTCCTGTCTCCAATAAAATAATTGATCAAGTTATAGGTCAGGATTCCGCAGTCAACGTTGTAAGAAAAGCTGCATTGCAACGAAGACACGTACTCTTAATAGGTGAACCGGGAACGGGAAAATCACTTCTCGGCCTAGCGCTTGCAGAACTCTTACCAAAAGAAAAACTTGTTGATATACTTTCTTTTAAGAATCCAAACGATGAAAATAAACCACTTATTAGAACGTTACCTGCAAAGCAAGGACGCGCAGTAGTTGCTAAGGCAAAAACAGAAAGTGAAAGTGCTTTTAAGGGACAAAATTTTATTTTTCTTTTCTTTGCAATAATTGCGGTTGTTGCACCATGGTTAGTAAGAAATTATTATGCTAAGACTGACGGTGTTCTTGCAGCAAACATACTCTTTGCAGCTACATTTCTTGGAGGAATCGCTTTTTTAGTAGCTCTTGTTTTTATGATGAATATGGGAAAACGAATGGGTTCGAAAGTATCACCACCAAGACTTATTGTAGATAATTATGATAACAAGACTGCACCATTTATTGACGCGACAGGATCACACGCTGGAGCTCTACTTGGAGATGTATTACATGACCCATTTCAATCTGGTGGATTAGGAACGCCTGCGCACGAACGAGTTGTTGCAGGGATGATACATAAAGCACATATGGGTGTTTTATTTATTGATGAAATTGCCACATTGAGTTCCGCATCACAACAAGAACTCTTGACTGCGGTCCAGGAAGGAAAATTTTCTATTACTGGTCAAAGTGAACGAAGTGCTGGTGCTATGGTTCGAACAGAACCTGTTCCCTGTAAATTTCTTCTTATTGCGGCAGGCAACTTTGATGGTTTAAAAGAATTACATCCAGCCCTTCGAAGTAGAATTCGAGGCTATGGTTATGAAATTTACATGAAAGATATTATGAAAGACACTCCTGAAAATCGCTATAAGCTCGCACAATTTGTAGCACAAGAAGTACGAAAGGATGGAAAAATACCTCATTTTTCAAAACCAGCAGTTGATTATATAATAAATGAAGCAAAAAGACGTGCAAGCAGAAAAGGACATCTTACTCTTCGTCTTCGAGAACTGGGCGGTCTTGTGCGAAGCGCAGGAGATCTTGCAAAGGAAGATAAATCGCCATTAGTTGAAGTAAGACATTTACAATCAGCAAAAAAACTTTCTAGAGGTCTTGAGCAACAAGTAGCAGATAGATATATTGAAAACAAAAAAGATTATGATGTAATCGTAACAAAAGGCAGACAAATAGGACGAGTCAATGGCTTGGCGGTTATGGGTGATCCAAGCTCTCTTTCGGGGATAATATTGCCAATAGAAGCTGTAGTCATTAAAGGTGGTAAAACATCGAAAATTATTGCGACAGGAAAGTTAGGCGAGATAGCAAAAGAAGCAGTAACAAATGTTTCTGCAATTATAGAATATTATTTTGGCAAAATTGGCAAAAATATAAAAGAAAATTATTCGGTCTACGTACAATTTCTACAAACATACGAAGGTGTTGAGGGCGATAGTGCAAGTCTTGCTGTCGCAACAGCTATTGTCTCTGCGTTTAAAAAAATACCCATCAAACAGAATTATGCAATTACTGGAAGCGTGACGGTTCGTGGCAAATCTTTACCTGTTGGGGGGGTGAGCGCAAAAGTTGACGCAGCCATTGAGGCAGGAATAAAAAATGTTATTGTACCCCGAAGCAATTTACAAGATATAGCTATAGAACCAGAGAAACTTAAACGAATAAAAATCATTCCAGTAGACACGCTTGTTGATGTTTTAGAAGAGATACTAGATTGGAACGGTAACAGAGCAGTACTTACTGGTATTAAAAAGATTATACAACAAGAAAAGAAACACGAACGAAACTAATTTTTTTTATTCATTGTTTTGTGAGAACGTTTTTTTACTTTATTTTTTTATTTTATGTATGATTACGCTATTTTAGTTACCTTATTTCTTTGTTTGGTTTACCTTGTTACCTAGTATTTCTTTTTTCTACCTTTTTTCTCTTTTCATTCTTGCAAGTAAGCGTTCAAGCTCATCTACACGTTTCATTAAACGAAGCTTCTCTTTATCATTTGTTTCTAAACGTTTTGCATGCATCTCAAGCTCAAAATCTGCAGAGTTAATACTCTTTGTAATGTTAAGTAATTTTTCTACTTCTCTGCTTGTTTCTGTTGATAAACGAGCATATTCTTTAAAAACGTTCTTTGTTGCTGTAAACCCTGCAACTTGTGCTTGAATGTTGTTTGTGGTATTGGCAAGTTCTTGCTTAATTTCGCTAGAAAAATTTTCAAGCATCTTTTTTTCAAGCGTGGGACGAATAAGAGCAATATCTGTTGCGGCTTTTTCAAAATCATTTTTTGCAATGGCAAGAAACTCTGTTGCTTCTTGCATTTTGGCGAGCAATTCTGTTTGCAATTTGCCGTTTTGTTTTACTTCTTTTAGAAGTTTGGCAATTTCATCTTGCTCTTCGCCAATACGACGAGACATGTGCTTTATATCTCGCTGTGCATCTTTAATTTGATTTTGAAGCAATTCTACTTCTTTGCCGTTAGAAAATAATGTAATGCCCATAAAAACTGCAAAAGAAGTTCTTTTCTTAAAGATTTCCATAAAAATGTCTTAAAATATTGCTTTTTATTACTTTTTGGTAACATTACCTTATTCTTTACTTTGAAATGAATGAATTTACAGAAACATTTATATTAAGAAAGCCTAGAGAAGGATATATAAACTCTTTGTAGGAGGAATTATTCATGGTCGCAGCAGAACTTGTTAATGGAATAGAATATCTTGGTCAAGCAATAGGCGATTTATTTCAAGGAAAATTTAATGCAATGCTTGTAAATTTACTCAATGCAGGAACAGTAGTAGGAATATTTCTTATCATTATGTTTTTGATGAAATTTGTGCTTGAAATAAGTATTTTTCGCAATCAAGAGCATAAAAAATATGCGACGTGGATGGCTGTTGGCATAGCGCTTATTGGTATTATGAACGATCACCTCTTCACTTTTATTTACAAAATTTTTGCGGGTAGTCTGCCTTTAATTCTTCTCATACTTCTCGTTGTTTTTGCAATAATAATTTTCATTAACCGACTGAGAAAAGAACATTACAGTGCAAGTAGCGAGATGCATCAAGCACATACAGAAGCACTAAGTGCCCGAAAAGACTTATCAAAAGAAGATCATGACCTTCGTTTGCAAGAAAAAATGGAGAACCGAGAATTCGGCGCTATTCAAAATGCAGAACATATTGTTGACGAGGAACTTGCCCAGGTAAGAAACTTGCATGAAATGATTGAAAAACTTCGAGCGTTACTTGGACAACTCGCGCAGGTAACCAATCAAGCGCAAGCACAACAACTTCGTGCAACACTTTTGCGAGGAGCACAAGCACTTCCAAACCTTGTTGCTCAGGATTATACTGACGAAGAAAAATTAGATAAATCGTTGCAAAAATTACAGACCGATTTGTATGCAGAACTACGAACTGATGGAAACGAAAATCTGGAAATTCATCACTTGCATGAACATCTAGCGCAACAATTATCAGATGAATCACACTTAAATATTGAAGCTTCAAAGGAAAAAGTAATGAGTAACGAAGGAGAAGCAAAATTACAACAATTTCTTTTGCAAATACAACAACTTGATCAACAACGAAAAAAATTAGCGAGCGAACTTGATACCATTGATAGAAACGAATTAGGTCAGACAAAACAATTGCAAAATGCGGTTGCACAACTTATCAACACGCTAAATGAGGGAAATGTTAATCAGGCTCTAACAGAACTTGCAACTCTTGAACAACTTATTGGAACAGAATCAGCAGAATCAAGAAAGTTACGAGAACTATTTGCTCAGGAACAAGGAATAGCACAACAAAAAAAACAATTGGATGCTACCATGGAGCAATATGTTCATCAATTGGTAGGCGTTGAAAAACATGAAAGAAAAGAAGTTGATGAAGACGAATACAAAGAAAAACATAATTTTAGAATCGTCGAAGAACGAGTGCGTAACTTAAAAGACATTGAGGAATCAGGAGATACTATCTCTGCTAATCATTCGGCAGCGATTGCCAGATTGCAAGATGTTCTTGATGTTATTAAAAAGGATCCAGATGAAGGATATAGACAAGAAATAACAGTATATCTAAGGAAAAATGATGTTGCATCAAAAGTGCGTTGGCCATGAGATACTTACGTTGCTTCCTTTTAACTTTATGTATGAGAGGCTTATAGTCCTTATTGTTGTTTGTTGATTATATGATTGCTTATTTTATTATATTATTATTTTTTTGTTTTACGTTGAGGTGAGTACAAAACATTGACCGTTGCAAATCCAGACAAAAAACACGCAACAAGCATTTTCTTCGTGGTAATCATACTCTTTGTTATTGGAGCCCTTATTTATGTAAAACCTGTTGGTGGAGCATTTCCCGAACATAATGTTATGAACGATTTAGATAGTCTGCTCTTTGGTTTTTCAGCCTTACTGCAGGGAAACATAGGCGGATTTTTTGATGGTTTTGTTGAGGGACTTCCCATTATTGCATTGTTCATAGTAATGTTTGCTATCATGCATTATTTATTTGCGTACGTTTTAAAATCGATTTTCCCCAAAAAGAACGTGGCAACAATACTAGCATTAGTCATGGCGTTATACGGATTTTATGACCAACGAATTTATAATGCCCTCCTTAGCCTAAATGCATTTGCTATTGGTGCTTTGGTTTTTAGCGCGCTTATTATTATGATATGGGGTTTAACAGAGCATGGTATTAACAATATGCAACATGAACTACGAGATTTATCCATAAAACACAAGAAAGGAAAAACAGATAAGAACGATATACGTAGAATTAAAGACCTTATTACAAAAATAGAACGGGAAGGTCAAAAACCAAGAATGTAACTTTATTCTTCTTCGCGATGAATAAGTATTGTAACAGTAATTGCCATGCCCATAACAAGGTAAGCCCAATCTTTTAATTCTGAAATGAATAAGAAAAAACTAATAACCATAATTGCGCCTGGAATAAGTAAAATAGTCATAGGAATGGTGTGATGTTGATCTTTTTTCATATTCCTTTTCTTTTAAGATTTTATTCTTATAAAAGATTTTGTTTTATTGAGGAGTAGCAAAACTTTAAATACCCCTTTATGTGATATACTTCTTATGGCAGTTATAGCACTTGATGTTGGAGGAACTAAGATAAAAGCAGCTTTGTTGGACAATCAATTACAAATACGTAAAAGTATTAAAGTACCCACTAGAAAACAAAAAGGAAAAACGTATGTACTTTCAACAATAGAATTTCTCATAAGTAATTTTCTTTTGGGAAACCCAAAGATAACAGGAATAGGGATAGCTTTACCTGGGATTATAGCTCCAAACGGCAAACAACTTTTTGCAGGAGAAACATTACATTTTCTAGTTGGTGTCAATCTTAAGAAACGTTTAGAAAAAAAGTTTCGCGTACCTGTAACGTTAGCAAATGATGCAACTTGCTTTACACTAGCAGAAAGCATATTTGGTTCATACTCTACAACAGAAAAAATAATTGGTGTTATTTGGGGAAGTGGACTTGGAGCAAGTCTTGTAGAAAAAAAAGGAAACAAACAAATTGTGTCATCTAATCCTTTAGAAATAGGTCAAGTACTTGTTGTGCATCCAAAAACACAAAAAAATGTGAAACTGGAAACGCTTGTTGGAGGAACCTATTTGCTAAAAACATACAATACCGAAATAAGTAAACTTTCAAAAATAAGCAAGAAAGCAATAACGGTAGCAGACATTTATCATGCTAAAAACAAGGAAGCACGCCAACTGATTTCTATAGCAATAGAACAATTAGGAAAAATGTTGGGAACATTAACAACGTTATGCAAGCCTGACATGATTATTTTAGGTGGTGGTGTTGCTCAACTTCCTAAACCTGTGTATGTAAGATTGGAGAAAGTAATGAAGAAGAATTCTCTTACTATTTGCTCAAAAAAAACACGGCTACAGCGATATAGTATTAGTGATGATGCAGGATTACTAGGTGCTGCTCTTTTAGCACAGAAAAAATTTTTTAGAAAATGAATCGGCAAAAAGCACATAGAATATTTATAATTTTCAGCATTTATCTTCTTGGTATTATCGTAATTATTGGGCTTTTTCTTATACCCCAATTTAAAGAACGATTTGCAAAAACAAAAAGTCTCGCAGAAGAATTTCCTTTTTTAGAACGTAACTATACTTCTTATCCCTTACAGCAAAGAATCATTTGGATGGATGAACCAGATAAAACCATTCCGATTATTGCAGCAAAAAAATATGATACTCGTTATTTCTACGAAGGAAACATACAAAAAGAGTCTTCTTTAAATTATACGATAGGAGTTTTTGTAGAAAAAAAACAATATGTTGTTTTTCGTCAGAATAAAACGTTAGAAAAGCCAGAACTTTTTGGCCCGTTTAAGATTTCATAAGATATAATAATATTGTTCTTTTGTAAAATAAATAAGTATGAACCTTTTTATAGCAGAGTAAATAAAATCAAAATAGATTTTGTTATTTTTTAACTATTAATAATTTTATTTATGACTTTTAGAAGATAAGCATTTGATGCTATATAATTTCCTTCATAAACACTACATTGTTTGCCTTGAAGATTATTCATTTTTGCTCCTGCTTCTTGCGCGATGATACTTCCTGCTGCAACATCCCATGGTTTCTGTTTTAGTCTTATTAATCCATCAATTCTCCCACATGCAAGGTAACAAAATTCTGCAGCCATAGAACCTCTTCCAAACGTTGGGTCAATGTTCTTTTTATCAAAAAAACCGAAATATTTTATTTTAGGAAATGCATCAAGAATCTTCTTATTGAGAACTTCAGTTTTTTTCTCTTCTCCTGGATATGTTGAATAGGTGATTACTGCTTCTAAAGTGTTTTTTATATTGCTTATTTTTATTGGTTTTTTGTTAAGATATGCTCCTTTTCCTTTGATTGCATAAAATAATTCATCTCTTTTTGGAAGATATACAACTCCAAGAATCATTTTGTTATTATTTTCTAAACCAATAGAAACAGAAAAACTATCTCTATCACCCATATAATTATTGGTTCCATCAATGGGATCAATAATCCATTTTAAATTTGCATTAGGGTTTTCTTCTCCAAATTCTTCTCCTAAAAAACCGTGTTGAGGAAAGTTTTCTCTTAAGATGCTAAGAACCAACAGTTCAGAATCTTTATCCTGTTTTATTGATGGATTGGACAAATCGTCTTTTCTTGAAACAGAATTAATTTGTTTCATAAGCAACTTTCCTGCTTCCTTAGCGGCAAAAATAGCTATATCTAAGTATTTTTCAGTATTCATACAACCTCTACAAATTTTGTAGAGTTTAAGTATTTTTTGGTTTGATAATTAATAAAACAAAGCTCATTGTTTTTATTTTTTTATTCTTTATTCCTCTTCTTTTTCTTCTTCTTGTGCATCATCAAAGTAAATAGTATCTTGATAGAACACCGCCTTATCTAATCGGACAGGACGCCACGAGTCCTCAACTAAGGTTGCATCAAGCCATGAAGCAAGTTCTTGAGCATTGCCAACCGTTGCAGAAAGCGCTATGAGCTGTAAGTTTTTTAACTCCTGACGAAGAAGAGTAATAACAACTTCTAATGTTGGTCCACGGGATGTATCATTAAGCAAATGGACTTCATCAATAACTACCACGCCAACGCGACCAAGCCATGGAGTATGATGACGAAGCAAAGAATCCAATTTTTCGCTGGTAACAATAACGACATCATAATTCTCAAGATACCTATCATCACTATCCAAATCACCGCTAGAAAGAGCAATTTTTAATGCAGAATGTTTTTTTGTGAACTCTTTATATTTTTCTCTGGCAAGTGCACGAAGAGGAACTACATAAATTCCCTTTTTATGCTTATCTATGATTGTATGCAAGATTGCTAATTCACCAACTAATGTTTTCCCTGATGCAGTAGGTGTGCAAACAAGAAGATTTTTTTCTTGAAAAAGTCCTGCTTGAATTGCTTTTTCTTGAGCGGGACGAAGATTTTCAAAACCAAGGGAATCTAAATGTTTCTTAATGTGCACTGGTATCATGTACCTGAAGAAATGAAATAAGATTTATATGCTTTCGTAAAAGTTGATTTTTGCAAGAAAAAGAAAAATTAAATTTCAGAAATTCTTTTGTAAATCTCTCGAAGCTGTTTATCATCAGTAAGAATTTGTTCGATACTTTGTTGCATTTGTAATAAATCATTGATGAGATTGTTGATTAAGTCATCACGAAGTTCTGTAGTGGACGGGTGTTGCTCAATGATTTCTATGAACTTATATACAAGCTCACTTATTTTTTCTAACTCATCTTTTTTATCTGAGAAAAACGAATTATCCTTGATGATGAAGTATTGTTGATTTTCTAGCTTTAGATTAGTAATAGTATTAATATCATTTCTAAGATGAATTACTTTATCTTTCGTTTTAATCATGAGTCTCTTTAAATTAGAGAGGGCCTCATCACTAAGCATAAAGGTTGAGTGGTCAATGTGTTGTTTAAATTTAGAAATATTTTGCTGTGTTTTAAGAATAATTTCGGAGATTTCCTCGTCGATACCCTCATCATCAATTTCTATGTGATACAATCGAACTCTCTTTTTGGAACCAAATAATCCCATGCATAAAACCTCTTTTACTGTCTTTTAGGAACTTTTGGTTTATAAATTTATTGGCAATACATTTATTAAGTAGCGTAAAGGTATTATTCTCTATGTTTGATGAAGCAAGTTTCAAACGGGCAGGCCAAATTGCAGGCAAAGCAAGAGATTATGGAAAATCATTGCTTACAGAAGGGGCTGTTGTTCGCGACGTACTTGATAAAGTAGAAAATTTTATTTTAAAACAAGGTGCAGGCATAGCGTTCCCTGCACAAATATCCATTAATACCTTTGCAGCACATTCTTGTAGTGATGAACAAGATGAAACTATCGTTGCTTCAGATGATGTTATCAAACTTGATGTTGGCGCACACATCAATGGATTTATTGGTGACACGGCAGTAACCGTTAATTTATCAGACAAATACAAAGAATTATCCAACGCAAGTAAAGAAGCTCTTGTGCAAGCAAGCAAGCTTTTTACTCCGGGAACTGCTGTTGGAGAGATTGGTCGCGTTATACAAGATGTTATTATGGAAAAAGGGTTTAGCCCCGTGAGAAATTTATCTGGTCATGGACTTGGATTATATCAAATTCATACAAATCCTCAAATACCAAATATATATCTTAGAGATTCTATAAAACTCACTGAAAACATGACTGTCGCTTGCGAACCATTTGCAACAAATGGAAAGGGAGCCGTTGCGGAAAGTGGTATGCCAACCGTGTTTAGTTTTTTAGGAAAACGACCTGTTAGAAGCGCTTTTGCTCGAGAAGTTCTTAAAAAAATAGAAACGTACAATGGATTACCTTTTGCAACACGATGGTTAAGTCGAGAGTTTGGTATTGGCAAAACAAAATTAGCACTTCGCGAATTAGAACGAGTTGGTATTATTCAAGGTCATCCACCACTTAAAGAAATAGGTAATGGACTAGTAAGTCAACATGAACATTCTTTTATTGTGCGAGATACACCTGTTGTAAGCACAAAAACTGATGAGTAAAACTTTATAAACAGTTTCTTTCTTTCTTTCACTATGCCAAGCTACACTGAGAAAATTAAAGAATTAGAAGATAGAATAGCAAGTACGAAATATAACAAAAGAACACAAGCAGCGATAGGACTTTACAAGGCACAACTTGCGCGATTAAAAGAACGAGAGCAAACAAGAGGAAGTGCTAAGCAAGGAGGGAAAGGTTGGGAAGTAAGAAAGACAGGTGATGGAACAGTAATTCTTATAGGATTTCCTAGCGCAGGTAAATCAACATTACTTAATGCGTTTACTGGAGCAAAATCAGAAGTTGCTTCATATGCGTTTACAACGTTAACTTGTATTCCTGGCGTGATGCAATATAAACATGCTAAAATACAGATTTTAGATGTCCCGGGAATTGTAAAAGGCGCAGCATCTGGACGTGGAAGAGGAAAAGAAGTACTTGCAAGTATGCGAAGTGCAGACCTTTGTCTTATACTTGTTGATGCAACAAAACCAGAAGAATACGATGTCATTGTTAAAGAAATTTATGATACTCACATCAGAACAAACCAAACAAAACCTGATGTAAAGATTGTAAGAACAGGCAAAGACGGTATTAAAATTGGTGCAACGGTCCGACTAACACATATTACTCGTGATACTATAAAAGCAGTATTAAAAGAATTTAGAATTAACAACGCAGATGTTGTTTTGCGAGATAACGTGACTATTGATCAGTTCATTGATTGTATTGAAGCAAACAAAAAGTACATGCCTTCGCTGACCGTTGTTAATAAATCTGATCTTGTAAAAAAAAGTGAATTAAAACGGATTGTAAAAAAGTATAAAGCAGATATTGCGATTAGTGCTCAGTTGGGCGAGCATATAGGTGAGCTTAAGGAACTCATTTTTAAGAAATTAGATTTGATAAGAATCTATTTAAAAGAACCAACAAAAGAAGCAGACCTTAACGTTCCTCTTATTGTTTTTCGTAATTTTACCGTTGGTGATGTTTGTAAAAAACTTCATAAAGATTTTGTTTCTAAATTCAAGTTTGCGCGAGTATGGGGTCCGAGTGCGAAGTTTGACGGACAAAAAGTGATGATGAAGCATGTTCTTTTAGATAAAGACATTTTGGAGATTCATCTGCGATAGATTAAATAATAGGGTTACTAAAATAATACTTTAGGGGATTTATAACATGGCAATACAAAAAACTACGACGTCAAATAAGACGGTGGAAGAAGGAAAAATTGTTGCTATTCTTTCTTATTTTCTTATAGGAATTATCTGGTATTTTGTAGATGAGAAAATGAAGAAGAATGCATTCGCACGATTTCACGCACAACAAGGATTAGCATTTGTTATTTTATATGTTGCATTAGGTATCCTTTCGGTCATACTTTCTTTTTTGTCGATTATTTGGTGGATACTTTACATTGCGCTCTTTATACTTTGGATAATTGGTCTTATCAAAGCAGCAACAGGAAAAATGGAAGGCGCACTACTAGTTGATAAGTTAGCTGAAAAATTAGCCATTTAAGGTTTGTTTTTTATTACTTTTTCTTTTTTTTATTTTTTTCTTTTGCCAGAACTTATTTACTCTTTATATTTTAAACATTTTAAAACTTTTTTTTAAAGAAAAAGAATTACCAATTTAAGTGTTGGTGACCTTTTTTGTAAACGTTAAAAAGAATTTGCATATCAAGACCAACGTCTTTTGCTACTTTTTTTAACTTTTCTTTATCTCGTGTAGATGTTGGTTTACTTTGTTCCTCTTTTTTTTCTTTTTTCTCTAATTTTCTTGCTTGCGAACCAAATAAAGATCCAACTAGTTCACCAATTCCTTCGCCTGCTTCTAGAAATGGTCCTGTGATACCCCATTTTGAAAATTTATTATGTTTCTTGTATGCGTTAAGAGCAGAATCTTTTGCTTCTTTTTCATCTTTCTCTCGTTCTTCTTTTTTCTTGAGCGCTTCTTCTTCGCCTGCTTCCTCTAAATATTTCTCGAATTCTTCACCGAGAGCTTCAAACGAACCTGCAACATGTCCACTAATACTGTTAAGCATGCCTAAATCTTCTTCCTGACGCATTTTTTTATATGCTTCAATATCGTCTGTGTGCCAACCATAAGAACGAAACGTAATGGTCACTTTTCCAGTGTGCGCAACGGCCTGTTGCTGATACTCTGGCTTGTAGGTAAGAATTGGTTTGGAGTTATATTTAAATGTTAAAAGAATACATTTGAAGTGACCATCTTTTTTTCTAATATTTAATGATTTTTTAGCGAGAACTTCAACTTCTAAAATAGTATTATCAAAAGCAGTAACCAAATCTGCGCTATCAAGCTGATTTTGATTAGGTGTTAACCTACTTGCAGATTTAAGGTATGGTTTAATCCAAGACATGTATAAACGAATTACCGTCCAATGTTGACGAAGATATTTTAATTGAAATGCCCGTCGAGAAATGAGTTCTTTTTCACTTTTTAACTTCCAGTTGACGTATTGGAATAATTTTCTTTTGAGCACTGTTTTTACTATGTTGTTAAATTCTTTAACACTACCATCATCAACTTCTTTATCAATGTCTTCGAGTTTATAGACATGTGTGTTTAAGAATAAGTCGGGAAGCACAACAAAATTATGCTGTCTTGCTAGCGCGTAAATAGAATCAGGGTTTTGGCCATTGGGATTCTCAACAAGATTAATATATACATTTTTAAGTGTAATATCTGCACTCTTACTTGTTTCCCATAAGCTGTACGGTTCTAAGCGTTCATCGATAATACGAAGTTCACGAACAATCTGAAATAATTGTTTAACTAATGCGCCAATTTGAATGAGGTACTCTCTTGCTCTATCTTGTTGGATGGCAAGACGCTGACCCATGTTTCCAAACATACTACTTCCTTCTGAAGAGCTAAAAATATCATAAATTTTCTCAACGTGAGGATAGCCCAAATCATGTCGAAGAAACTGCAACAACCAATGATAACTTTCTTCTAAGTTAGCATTATATTTTTCTATAATAAGTCTGTAGCGAGAAATTGATTGTGGATAAGCATCCTCGTTAGTATCATCTGCTGTTTGATACCCTCCCGTACTTTGAGGAATTGCGCCGATGTTTGCGAACTCTGTTTCTTCAACTTTCCAGCCTAAATCTTTTCCAAAATGTTTTACGTAGTCAGTCTTATTTTCAAACACCTTTGCACTAAACATTCTAACTCATTTAACGAGAAACTTCTTTATAAACTCTTCTGTTGCTTTGTTTCCAGAAGAAACGTGCTGTAAAGGCCAAATAATGTGCTTAGATGAGCTCTACTTATTTTTTTACTAAAGAAGATACCTCTTTTTAGACCCCCTTATTTCCACTGCAGTATACAAATATCAACAATACATTCTATTTGTTTATTTTTCTAATATCAACAGTATGATTAAAAAAAGGAAGCGTTGGGTTAAATGCAGAAAAACTGATTATGTTAACATACGTGTCTTTTTCGTTTTGCATACCAAAACGAACTTTTTGAGCTCTATTTTGAGCATACGCTATATTCTCAGAAAAATTCTCTTTTTTAAAAGCAGTCTTTACCCTATTAGCAATAGTTTCTAAGCCACCAGAATCACATAACGCGCCAAATTGCATTGCGCGAGAAGAATATTTGATTGTTCCTGTTACGCCAAAAAATACCTCTTCATCACTATTTTTTTTAGGAAAGCTATTAGAGTTATTAATGATATGCAAATAAATTTTCTCAAGAAATTCAGAAGGATGATTATTTCCTAAAATATATGCGTCCATTTTTCGCTTGTGAAGCGTATCACATATTGGAAGCTCTTTTGTTTTTTGAATCATTTTTCAAGATAACCTTGTTTTTTACTTGTAATTTATTTTTTGATTAATTTTTTTCTTATGAATTTTAAGTTAGTCAAAAACAAATTACCCGATTTGCTTTATGCTTTCTTTCTTTTATTATTTAGCTTTTTCTTTAGTGTCAGCATCTTTAGTGTTAGCAGGTTGCTCGGGAGTTTTTTCAATAGGTGCTTTTCCCCATTTGGTAACGGCAAGATTGATTTGCGCAGTTTTTTCATAAATAGTATTTCCTGCAACCATTTTACGAAGCTTAAGACCTTTTCTCTTTTGATTTTTAATACCAACACCATTAACAATAAGGATTTTCTTGCGAGCAAAACCCTGAACGTCTTTTCTCATTGGAAAACCTGCACTATCACTGCCACCACGAATTTCAAATTCATAACCAGCAAGATTAAGCGCTTCACCGCTAATCGTATTGCCAACCTTTTTGCCAATAAATGATGTTAATTCTTCTTCAGAAAGCGTTCTATTAAACGTTTTTTTGGATTTTTTATCCCCAATATTTATTTTAATTTCAGTCATTTTACCCTCCGAGATGCATACCGCCAAAGCAGTTTTTTTATGTCTCAGTAGCTTGAGGAAATTAATTTCCTTTTATAAACCTATAGCAAAGACTTTTTAAATGAAAGAATGTGAGCACGTGTAGTTGAGGTGGGAATTAAATGGATATTGTACTGCGAAAAAAGCCGAAAGGCGCAATGCTTATTGAAGGATTTCCTGGTTTTGGTCTTGTAGGAACTATTGTTACGGAATATTTAATAGAACATTTGGCATGCGAACAAATAGGAGAATTAACCTATGATGAACTTCCTGCAACAATAGCCATTCATAAGTCTGAACTTGTTCATCCTATGGCAGTCTTTTACAATAAGAAATATAACATTGTTATTTTACATACTATTTTAGATATTAGAGGACATGAATGGAAAGTAGCTAATGCTGTTGAAAAGCTGGTTAAGGATTTAGAAATTAAAGAAATACTTTCTGTTGAAGGAGTGACTGGAGACGGTAATGATGAACTCTATTGTTTTCACAACAAAAAACTTGAAAAGCTTGGTGTTAAACCTGTTGTTGAATCTGTTATTGTTGGCGTGACTGCAGCGCTTCTTTTGCGGCAGAAAAAAATGAGTTGTCTTTTTGCTCCAACACATTCTGATATGCCTGACAGTCGAGCAGCAGCGAAAATAATTGAAACACTTGATAAGTACTTAGGGTTTCATCTTGATACGAAACCACTTTTGATGCAAGCAGAACTTTTCGAAGCAAAAGTAAAAGATCTCATGCAAAAAGCAAACAAGACAACTGATGAAGTTGATAAAAAACAAATGAGTTATCTTGGTTAGATAAAGATTATTTTTTTGCAGGTGAACTGCTAGGAAAAAATGATAAAAACCAAAAGGTGATATGATGGCAAATATAGAAAATGAACAAAAATTATCTGCGTTAACTTTAGATATGACACGAGCAATGGATTCTCTTAATGAAGAGATGGGTGCAATTGATGTGTACAATCAACGAGCAGACGCTTGTGCTGATTCCGAATTAAAGAAAATATTACAGCACAATGCAAATGAAGAAAAAGAACATGCAGCAATGCTTATTGAATGGATTCGTCAACATGATGAACACTTTGCAAAAGAAACAAAAAAATATTTGTTTGCTGAAACAAGCGACATAGCATCAATGGAGCACCATCAAGAATAAAACTTTTTTTGATGCATTTTTAAATGTTTGAAATCTCTTTATTTTTTTTCTTTTTTTACATTAGTGTTAAACTAAGAGGAATTGCAATACCCAAACTAATGGCTAAGAGAAGAAACGCCACTATAAGAACACCTTCTAGTAACCAAACAATGATTGCTTTTACCCATGTGAGATGAAATGCAATCTTAAATAAAAATATGGTTAAGACGAAAGTGATAATTGCACCAAAAGGAATCAGAACTAGTTCAGTGATGCCTGTAATAAGAGCAATAAACACGTTCACACCCGCCGTTTTTAAAATTCTTGTTCTCCCTTTGAGAAGCTTTACTGCAATATGAAGTGGTATTGCCGTAAGAATAAACAATCCAAAAAGAAAAGCGAACAACGCAATTATATTCATACTATTTTTCTGAGAACGTACTATTTAAATATTGCTTTGGCGTCAAGTTTAAAAAGAACAACGTTCTTTTGTTAGTATACCATGGACTATTCTCCTATTTTACAAAAAATAACACCGTCACCGCAAGATGAAAAAAACTTACGAGCAGTCATTCAAGAAACAATCCTTCAACTTGAAAAAGCTGCAGAACGTGCAGGACTTAGTGTAGAAGTTCTTTTAGGAGGAAGTACGGCAAAAGGAACACATCTTGCAGGAAACTTTGATATAGATTTATTTGTGCGTTTTAAAACAGATCAGGAAAATCTCTCTGACCTTTTAGAATTCATGCTTACTGACCTAGGAATTATTTTTGAGCGAGTCCACGGCTCAAGAGATTATTTTAATTTTATGCGTGATGGTTATTTTTTTGAAATAGTTCCTGTAAAATATGTAACTTCTTCTCAGGATGCAACAAATATCACTGATATGTCTCCTTTGCATGTACAATGGGTACAAAAACATCTCACGCCCAAACTTTGTAATGATGTTCGTCTTGCAAAACAATTTTGCAAGGCAATACAAGTTTACGGCGCAGAAAGTTACATCAATGGTTTTAGTGGGCACGTTCTAGATATTTTAGTCATTTATTATGCTGGATTTGAAAATCTTTTGCGCAATGCAAGCGCGTGGAAAGAACGAACAATCATTGACCCTGAAAACAAACATACCGATGTGCTCGCAGAACTTAATAAAGCAAAACTCATTTCACCATTGGTTGTTATTGATCCTATCGACCCTGAAAGAAACGCAGCTGCAGCACTTTCTAAAGAAAAATATGCTCTTTTTAAAAAACTTGCAAAAGAATTTTTACAGCAACCAGAAGAGAAATATTTTCTGCTTCCACACTTTGATAAATCATTACTAGAAAAGAAAAAACAAACCGAAGAATATTTATTTATTATAGAAATAACACCCCAAAAAGGAAAAAAAGATGTAGTTATAACAAAAGTTCTGAAAGTATTTGAATTCCTGAAAAGACATTTACAATTATATGATTTTAAAATTCATCTAGCAGACTGGTTTGCTGATGATAACAAAAGTTATCTTTACTTTTTTATTGATAACCAAGATTTATCAGAAATGATGGTGAGAGAAGGACCACCACTAGATAATTTTCAAGGGGTAGAACGTTTTAAAGAAGTGCACGGCAACGACGTGTATGAAAAAAATGGAAAACTTTATGTTCCTGTACGAAGAGACTTTGTTAACGCAGAAACTTGTCTTCGTCACCTTTTACAAAATGAGTTCGTGGCAGAACGAATTACTGACTACAAGTTTATTTAGAAAATGTCGCTGCTAATTTTTGTAATTGTGGATGTTTTCTTACGATGAAATTATTATTTTCATCTAATTTTAAGTATTGTGTTTTTTTCATTCCCGCAACTACTTTGAAATCTTTCACTTCAAGCAAATAACCATCATTTGTTTTTACACGAAGGATGTTGTTTGGATTGTTAGCACGATACTTCTTTATTTCTTCGCTGGTGGTTGCAAGTCCAACAACGTTAAATCTAGGTATGTAACGAAACAAGGTCCTTTCATTAACAGCGTATTGCTCTACTCCTTTAAGTCTAGTGAGACTATCAATAGAATCTACTTGTATGTTTTTCCCTTTAATAACTATTTTTTGTTTGTTTTTTTCATGAAACGTTTGAGAAACAAGAAGTATTGAAAAACCTTTGGAAAATATCTTCTTGATTTTGCTGTTGTTTTCTAATTAAGTTTAAGCTGTGCAATGATTTTTTTAAGAAGACCATCAATACCCACAAATAAATTATGTTCTACAATTTCTGCATTATACAATTTGCCATCAATTTCCAATTTTGCCTTAAGCTCATACTTGGATATTTCGTCATTGATTTTGTGAATAGGTTTTAAAGTCATTGTAAGATGAGAAAACTCTTGCTTATCAGAAATTCGTCTAGCATAATTGCCAACAACCTTCTTTACCACAACAAATTCTGCGTAGCCAAGCTCTTTAAATCCAACTAGTGTAATATTACCGCCCAATTCAATCATGACTGCATCACCCCAAACAATACCATTATGCATTCTTTAGTTTTTAAATGTTGTTAAATTATTGCTCTGCCTAAAAAGAAGATTTTTTGTAGAATACTAAAGCGGTGACATATTGAGATTCTCAAATTCTTGATAAACACTGCATGAATCGTGCTTAATAGAACCACGCACCAAGCGTAGTGTACCTTGCTGTTTTTCTGGACGGAGCCTAAATTATGCTATTGCTATTGAATAGTGTCTTTTTTATCATTATTTTACACGAATTTGTAGAGAAGATACATTTATAAACGAATATTGGTTTCCAGCGTTACAAACGTTTTTAGTTGAATGTGGGCGTAGCTTGCCTGAACTCTGAAAACGAAGTACATTAAACAATGGAGGCTGATGTAAGCATGGGAGCTTATAAATATATTCGAGAGGCTTGGAAAAAGCCAAAAGAACATACTGCGATTAGAGAATACTTATTGCAATTTCGACGAGAACCAGTAACCCTACGCGTTCTAAAACCAACACGACTTGACAGAGCACGATCGCTAGGTTATAAAGCAAAACAAGGTGTTTTTGTTGTACGACAGCGAGTAACTCGTGGTGGTCATGTACGACCTGATATTAAGGGTGGTCGACGACCAAAAGCAAACACTCAAAAAAAAGTAGTGAACAAATCGTATCAACAAGTTGCAGAAGAACGAGTTGCAAGAAAATATACGAATTGTGAAGTACTAAACTCCTATTTCGTTTTGCAAGATGGTCAAAATAAGTGGTTTGAAGTCATCATGGTAGATAGAACGAGCAAAGCAGTATTAAAAGATGAAAATCTGAATTGGATATCTTTGCAAAAAGGACGAGTCTTTCGAGGTATGACAAGCTCGGGAAGAAAAAGTCGTGGTCTTCACAAGAGAGGAATTGGCGCTGAAAAAGTACGGCCAACACAAAAGGCGAATAGTAACCGCTTGCATTAAAGGTTTAACAAAGAGTTTGACAAAGCTTTATAAAGAAATTATGATTTCCTGAGGACAGAACAATGGTAGATAGAGTAGGTGGTTTTAGACGAAAAACACGTCAAAAGATGCGTAAAAACGTTTCACAACGAGGAAAAGTAAGTCTTCGCAACTTTTTGCAGACATTTGAAGTTGGTGAAAAAGTAAAGCTTGGCGCGGAACCAGCATATCAGCAAGGAATGTATTTTCCACGGTTTTATGGTAAAGTTGGAACCATTTCAAAAAAGGTAGGTGCATGCTACGAAATTAAAATTAATGATTTAGGAAAAGCAAAAACGGTTGTCGTACATCCAGTTCATCTTCGAAGCGTCTGAGGTACAGAAAAATGGTCAAACCAGAAATCCTAGAACAAAAACCAATAAGCATTAGTGAAGTAAAAGACATTGTTAAAGTAATTCACAAACGGGACGAAGAACTCACCTTTAGAGGTGGTAAGACTGAAGAATATGTTAACGACACATCGCGTTTGAGCACTAAAAAAGTAAAAGATCTTATCAAAAAACTCGAAGAACTTCAAATTCCTCGACTTAAAGAACAACAAATGATAAAAATAGCTGATTTACTTCCAGAAAGCCCAGAACATCTAAAAGTGATCCTTTCTGGATACACTGTAACCATAACAAAAGAAAACCTAAAACGTATTTTTGACGTTGTGAATGAGTTTCAACCGAAAAAATAAGTACGTTAACCCGAAAATTCTTTTTCTCATTCTTCTTTTCTCATTAAAAAAGAAAGATATATAAGGATGACTTACAAAAGAGACTTTGGGAATACAAGAGGAGTTGGGGATTATGCAAGAGAAAAAACGAGAAGAAGAAGCTGTAGTGCTGGATTTTTTATTAAACGGCTACGCTTCGGATACAAGACCAAGTCATCTAAAAACATCAATAGCGCAAGCTATAGGAAAAAACAATCTTGCACTTCTTGAGCTTATACCTCGAAAAGGAATTTCCTTGCAACCCTACGAAGAAGTTTATGTTGGTGATCAGAAAAGAGAGAAAATACACCATGTTGTTGGTAAAATTCCTCTTTCCAAACTCACAGGAACCGCTCGAGGAGAACTTGAACATGTTCTTAGAGAAATAGTAAAGGAACGAGAAACAGAATTTATCGAATTCTTCAACAAGAGCCAACCACTCTCCACGAGAATGCACTCGTTAGAGCTTCTTCCCGGTCTTGGAAAGAAACATATGTGGATGATAATAGAAGAGCGACGAGGCGATCCATTCAAGAGTTATGAAGATTTAAAAAAACGAGTAAGCTTGATTCCTAATCCGGAAAAGTTAATCATAAAAAGAATTATGAAAGAATTAGATGGCAATGAAAAGCACATGATTTTTGTGAAATAAGCAATGGTATATACTTCTTCAAATAAATTACTTTTATGTTGATTGTAGCATGATAAAAGAGAAAACAACATAAAAAACAACATAAAAATAAAAAATAAAAATATTGTTTATACGCAAGTATTTATTTCTTAAAAGTATTGTCGTATTCGCCAGCATTTATTGCTGAGATAATCTCAGAAGATTTTTTCCCTTCAATAGTGATACCCATACTACGACAGGTCCCAAGAATTTCTTTAACACGCATTTTTTCATCCTTACCGGTGACTGCGCCTTCTTTCATGCGAGTAATTTTTCTTACTTGCTCAAGAGATAAATTGCCAACAAAGTTGGATTGAGGAGTGCCACTTGCTTTCTTAATACCAAGTTCTTGCTTAATAAGTGCTGTTGCTGGAGGTGTTCCAATTTCAATCTCAAATGCTTTGGTGTCCGTATCAATAATTACTTTGATAGGAACTTGCATTCCTGCAAAATCAGCTGTTTTTTTGTTAATTTCAGCGACGACCTGACCAATATTTACTCCCTTTGGACCAAGAGCTGGACCAAGAGGTGGTGCTGCACTTGCTTTACCACCAACAATTAATGCATCTACTGCTTCTTTAGCCATTTTTTTAACCTCTGTGAATGATGTGAAGAAAGATTATCCACAATGAAAACATTGCTTGTTCTTGCCACATACATCACCTGTTGTTTCTCAAAACAAAACGTTTTGGATAGAGGATGCCTTCATAAAAAGCTACCCCGTGCTTGTATAGCAAAGAAAAGAACCAAGCACACCTTTATAAAAGTACCTTCTTGTTAGCTTTGCTTGAAATGTCATAGAAATAAAAATGTCATAGAAATAAGTATTACAAATTTTATTTTTTCTTAAGAATTCTTAGAACCTTTGGTGTTGCAGGAACATACTTTATTTTTGTTGCTGGTTTGTAAAGTTTATCTAAGGTATTACTTGTTGTTTTTGCAGAAAATTTAACATCTGCAAGGGTGGTTTCTAAATTCATTGTGGAAGGACTTGGCAATGTTGGTTGATAGGTTGCTTTAATTTGTTCTTGCTGGTGTTCTACAACTTGACGAATTACCTTGTAGGTTTGGTCAAGGTTTTCGCGAACGAGCGGGTTAAAATCATAATCGTTTGCCATGTGATGTGCTTGCGTGATGGTAAAAAATCTTTTTGCATCATCAACGTCCCATCGAGTTTTATAAAGTAAATTGTATAAATCTTTTCGGGCATCATACCCTGTTGCTAAATTTAATTCTTGTTGCGTAATTGTTTGATATGGTTGTTGATTGCGATTGACAAGTTCTTGAGTAACACTTTTAGCTACTTCTTCTAAATTTTGAATCTCTTTTTTGAGGACTTCTTTTTTTTGTGTTGTTTCTTTGAGTTCATCCAATTCTAAATCGTGAGCGGCTTCTTCAAGCAAATTTCTTGTAGTATGTAGCTCTGCAAGGAGTGTTTTTAATTCTTTTTCTTTTTGCTTTAGCTTTAAGAGAAGTTCTCGCTCAGCTTCTTCATACAAGCCCATTCTTACTTGAGAACTGGTTTTTGTTGGTGCTTGCTCTGCCATACGACTTTTAGAAGATTCTTTAGTTAATAAGCTTTGTTCTACACAACCTTTATTAAGCAATAGATGCTTATAACCCTTCTATGACGAAACGACGAGAAGAGTGCCGAACAATGTTAAAAATTTTAACGGATAAAAAACATGTTTGGTTTACTTCAAGATGCAATGAATCCATAAAAGCAGCCATGAAAATTGTGGCAAACATTGGACGACATATTGTACTTTATCAAGAAGAAGGTGGCTGGCTCACATACGAGAAATATATTAAACAAGCAGGTCTTGAACCTATTAAGATGGTAACTAACGATGGGCTCATTTATGAACGAGAATTAGAACAATACGATTATGATATCGCTCTGCTTCTTAATTCCATGCCTGGCTATGCAGCTAATCATGACATGAATACTGTTTATTCTTATTGCATAAAAAATGATGCATTTTTGGTTAATGATGTTTCAGGAAGCATTGGTTCAAAAAATGCGAAGATAGGAGATATTATTGTTGGAAGCTTTAATAAAGCAAAACCCATTGATCTGGGAAGAGGAGGTTTTATTGCAACAAACGAGCTACATCTTTTTAAGCAAGCAAAAGAACTTCTTGGGGAAGAACCAGATATGGATTATGAAACGCTTTCTTACAAATTAAAAAATTTGGAAAAACGAAGAGCATTTCTTATAGCACGTGCTAGAAAAATTAAAAAAGATTTGATTGCTCATAAAATTGTTCATCCAAAACATAACGGATTTAACGTGATAGTAAGATTTGATAGTCCTAAAGAAAAAAATGAGATTATTGCTTATTGTAAAACCAATCATTTAGAATATACACAATGTCCTCGAGAAATCAGAATTTTAGATGACGCGATAAGTATTGAAGTAAAGCGATTACAAGGACATGGTGAAACGTAATTTTTTTCTTTTTACGATTTTTTTATGATTCATAAAAAGAGTTTTATACTAAAAAATTTCGATTTAGATCGAAATTTTTGGTATCCTAAAAATCTGCAGATACTATGCGTGTCATGTCATACCCTGTCTCTTTAGGGCGCGGGTGTGACACTCATTGCAGATTTTTATGATTTTTTTAGTGCGAAGTTTTTTATTTGAATGTTTTTTATACTTTGCTAATGAAATTGTAATTGCAATAAAACTTGAATTAAAACAGGACTAAACTTTTCTTCATTTTTGAGCATCTCTCTAATTCTTTGCAAAGAAAAAAATTTGCCATAACTATCTTTTTGACGCGTTAAAGCAAACGGACCGTCATGCACCACAGTAAAAATGGCAATTTGTTCTTTGCATTCTGTTAAGATAAGCATTTTTTTTACTAACTGCATAGTATTGGGCTTTAAGGATATTCCCAATTCTTCTTTAGCTTTACTCATTGCCGTTTGCAAATAATTTTTGTTTTTATTAACTTTTCTTCTAACACTACAATCCCAATGTAAAGGATAGTGAGATTCATGTTTAGACCTTTTCTGCAAAAAGAAATCTCCTTTTTTGTTTTTAATCATAACAACGACTACACGAGAAATTTCCCCTTGAAAGTTATTTATTTTATTATGAGGTATTGTGTTAATCACTTCGTTTTTTTATCAATACATTTATTTACAATAACAATACATTACACTTTGTTACTGCTCATACCGAAAGTATTACGACTTTTCTCTAGTAAAACTTATGTTGTTTTCTTTACTACTACTCTTTTTTAAGAACATGAGAACGTGAAATAATCAATGGAGTTTAGCAAACATGAGTTTAGAAAAGCTTTGCAAATCAGCAAAGAAAATAGATATTATCGATGCCATCACTGGACCATTATCTGTTGCCCTATATAACTCAGGAAGTGATGTGTTCTATACAGCCGGTGTTGTTGTTAGTGTTGCTGAAATTGCTTTTTTAAAATTACCCTTTATTGTGAACTACTTAGTTCAAACAAAAGATGTGAAAACATCATTTTTTATGGCGGCAAAAGAAGCCGTTGCGAATGTGAATAAAGTTTCAGGACTTGTAGATGTAGTGCCCTTTTATGTGATGGCAATGAATTATAAAATGAGCAAGGTACATTAAGATACCACCCTATTTTTTTGAATGTCATAAATCATTTATGTATGTCTTGCTTATGAAGAAGTAAGAGAGCTGTTTTGTTAATTAGAAAGCAAGCGCACACCCAGATTCGAACTGGGGATCCCGGAGCTGCAATCCGGTGCCTTACCACTTGGCCATGTGCGCAAAAAGAACCTTTCGCTTGCTTTACTCGTTATCTGAGTTCGTTATTTAAAAGTTTCGTTACTATGGCTCTGCCTAAAAAGAAGATTTTTTGTAGTAAAAAAGATTTTTTGTAGTATACTACAAGCAGTGAAGCAGTAAAGATTCTCAAATCTCTTGATAAACACTGCATGAATCGTGCTTACTAGAACCACGCGCCAAGACAGTAGCATACAGTTTGTTCTGCCTTTTTGGGCAGTGCCGTTATTATTACTCTCTTGGGAATCTTCCTGATTCTTTCTTAAACTTCTTTTTTGGGTGAAATTATTACAAAATAACCTGTTTTGAAGCATAGTTTTTTAAATATCCTTTGTTCTTTCTTTTTTATGACTCTAAGACTTTATAATTCATTATCTAATACGCTTGAAGAATTTGTGCCGGTTATTCCTGGAAAAGTACGCATGTATAATTGTGGTCCAACCGTCTATGGCTTTCAACATATAGGAAATTTTAGAAGCTTTATGTTTGCTGATCTTCTTAGACGAGTCTTTATCTATAAAGGCTATCACGTAACGCAAGTTATGAATATCACTGACGTTGGTCATTTAACGAATGATAGTGATACTGGCGAAGATAAAATGGAGATGACTGCCAGAAAAGAAAAGAAACACCCTTTAGAAATTGCAAAGTTCTACACGGACGCATTCCTTAAAGACTGGAAAAGTCTTCACCTTGAAGAAATAGAATATCGACCCAAAGCAACTGAAGTTATCCCAGAAATTATTATGCTCGTAGAAGAACTTCTCAAAAAAGGTCATGCATATATTTCAGGAGGAAATGTTTATTATGATGTCACATCCTTTCCTGATTATGGAAAACTTTCGGGTAACACGCTTGAAAAACTTACTAAACATCGTGTAGAACAGGATCCTAACAAGAAGAATCCTTATGATTTTGTTCTTTGGTTTCAAAACTCAAAATTTGAAAATCACATTTTGCAATGGGATAGTCCTTGGGGAAAAGGATATCCTGGATGGCATGCAGAGTGTAGTGTTATGAGTGCTAAGTTTCTTACGGATGCTTTTGCAACGGGAAAACTTTCAGCACAAGGATTTCAAACAATTGATGTGCATACGGGAGGAGAAGATAATCGCTTCCCTCATCATGAATGTGAAATTGCTCAAAGCGAAGGCGCTTTTGGCAAGCAGTACGTGAAATATTGGCTTCATCCAAAACATTTGCAAGTAGAAGGCGGAAAGATGAGCAAGTCAAAAGGTAACGTCTATTATGTTTTTGACTTACTTAAAGAAGGTTTTAGTTGGCGAGCGATACGGTATTTGCTTTTATCATCACATTATCGACAAACACTTAACTTCACAAAGAATGGTCTTCGCGCAGCAACACAAGCTTTGACTCGTATTGATGACACGCTTAAAAAACTCAACACGCTTCGATTAGAACATGAGTATAATGAACCTCTTGCCCAACTCATACGCGAAATGAAACTTGCAATAGAACGAGAAATTGATGATGATTTAAACACGAGCGGTGCTTTTGGCGCACTTTTTGAAGGAATAAAACATATTAACAAAGCACTTGATGAACATGTTTTAGGTGAAACTCAAGCAAAAGAAATTTTAAAAACTATTTTAGATTTAGATTCACTCTTTGGATTTTTGCCTTCTGAACTCTTAAATGAAGATACAATACCTGCAGAAATTGCAGAACTACTTTCACAACGAGAATCTGCTCGAGAAGCAAAAAATTGGTCCGTGAGCGATGCGCTTCGAGAGGAGCTTAAAAAGAAGGGCTATGAAGTCCGAGACACACCAAATGGACAAGAAGTAAGGAAAATATAACCTTGTTGAGTACTGCTGTTTTTAAGAAACTTTCACACAAATATTTATAAAGACTGCTTCCCCGTTTTTCTTTATCGAGGTGAGTAGTGTTGACTAAAGGCCAATCATCAGTAGAATATCTTTTTGTTGTGGCTATAGCGCTTTTACTGTTAGTTCCAGGAAGCATTATTTTTTATCGTTACTCCGCAGACTCTCAAAAATCCATTGTTAGTTCTCAAGTTTATAAATCAGGAAGTGATCTTATTACAACGGCTGATTTGATGTATTCTATTGGTGCTGATTCTTGGCAAACCATAGAATTAACTTTTCCTTCTGATGTGAACAGTCTTGAAGTATATCGAGACGGATCAATGAGTGAATTAGTTATTAGTTATGGTTTTGATAATTCTCAGGCAGTATTTTTTACAAAAACAAGTCTTCTTAATACAACAAACAATGATTGCACTGCTGGTTGCTCTGTGCCTATTCATGATGGACTTAATCAAATACGCGTTGAATCGTATGACAATGGTATCATTAGATATAGGGTATTAGAATGAATAACAAGGGACAAACAGCAGCAGAATTTGTCATTTTAGTTTCTTTTATGCTTGTCATCTTTTTTGTGTTCTTCGCTATTATTCAACATAGAATTACTGACGCAACTGACGCGCAAGATTACCTTTATTTAAAAGAAGCAAACAATGTAGTTCTTACAGAAGTTTCGCTTGCACAGCAAGTCCATGCTGATTACAAGCGATCATTTACACTTACTAGTTTGGGAGATAAATCATATACTATTGCATTTACTGATCCTTATGAACTTACTGCAACCTTTGGTTCAAAAGAATATGTAAACTTTCTTTCATCACCTGTTAAAGGACAGTTAGATTCAAGTATGCATAATATTATTTTCAAGCTTGACGGAACAATGTTTCTTCCTAACGCTACTTATTTTACCAACGCAAGTTATGCAGGAGTATTTATGAATGTAAATCCAGAACAATGTTACCTTGCTACAAGAACACAAACCTGTGCAGGATTATCTTATCACACCGATTGTAAAAATTTTTTTTCGTTATGCAATAGTACGTGTAATAATACAATAAAAGAATTTCCTGAAGACTGTGATTTAGGACCATCAAATACGAACGCTCCTTGCGTTGCACCGCCTGGAGGAAACTGCTCTATTTGTAACACAACCTGTTGGAATATCACGTACTATGGTTAAAGCAAAAAGTCATTCTAAAGTTTTAAATAACAGCACTTCTTTTTCATCTCTATGAGAATTACCCGCGTTACTATTGTGAAAGAAAGGGTGCGTCCCAAAGAAAACCTTAATGACCTTCTTCTTTTGTTTGGAGAAAGCTTGGGTCTTTTTAGCAGACGCGACAAGGATAAAAGCTGTTATAGAATATTTATTATACTCATTAAAGCATTAAAAATGAAAGTAGAGCTTACTAGTGATGAACTTGCTCTGCAGACAGGTCTCTCTCGAGGGACCGTTATTCATCATTTGAATCGACTTATGGCAGCCGGAATTGTTGTTAATTACAGAAACAAGTATTATATTGATCACGAAAATCTTCGTATTTTAGTTGCTTCTTTGCGAGAAGGCATGAACTCCTTGTTAGATGATATTTCTTTAGTTGCAGAAAAAATTGATGAATCATTACGACTCTAGATTGCGTCACTACTCTTTTTGACTCCCAAAACCCTTATAAATTAAATTTCTTTTAATTATTGTATGGCCTTAAAGAACACTTCACAGCTTGTACAAATGCAAAGAAATAGAATTGCTTATTTTAGTATGGAAATAGGATTTCGAAGTGACATACCAACATATAGTGGTGGTCTTGGTATCTTGGCAGGCGATACACTCAAATCAATGGCAGATATTGGAATTGATATGGTGGGCATAACATTACTTAGTGAACATGGTTATTTTACACAACATTTAGATGAACATGGTTATCAACAAGAAACGCCAACAAATTGGCCTGTAAAAGATATGCTTACTAAATTAGATATTAGTGTTAATGTCTATATTCATGAACGGATTGTTAAAGTAAATGTTTGGGAGTATGAACTTGTCGGTGTTCGCGGAAAAAGTATTAAGATATATTTCTTAGATACGAATGATGAAAAGAATGATGATGAAGATAAACAATTAACGGCAAAACTGTATGGCGGGGATGCACTTTATCGATTAAAACAAGAAATTATTCTTGGTATTGGTGGCGTAAAAGTTCTTCGAGAATTAGGATATAATCCAAGAAAATATCACATGAATGAAGGTCACGCAGCATTTCTTATTTTAGAACTTTACAGAGAACTTGAAGATATGAATTGTGAAAATGCTATTTGTGAGGAAGAAAAATTACAAATTATACGTTCGCTTTGTTCATTTACGACGCACACTCCCGTTGCAGCGGGTCATGATGAGTTTGATGAAAAGATTGTACAAACGCATCTTGCAGGAGTGCTTCCTAACTATATTTTTGACCTTATCCGTCAAGATGGAAAGTTTTCCATGACTCGACTTGCATTAAAGTTTTCTTCCTACGTTAACGCAGTTGCAAGAAAACATCAAGAAGTATCAAAACAGATGTTTCCTGAATACACTATTGATTATATTACCAATGGGGTACATTCAACAACGTGGGTTGGTCCACATTTCTCAGCACTTTTTGATAAATATATTATTGATTGGCGAGTTAATTCACTTGAGCTTCGCAACGCAAGAAAAATTCCTTTAGAAGAACTTCATCAAGCACATCAAAAAGCAAAAGGAGATCTTTTTTCTTATGTTAAAAAAACAACCGGAGTTGAACTGGACAAGAACGTATTTACCATTGGCTTTGCACGACGAGCAACGGGGTATAAACGAGCAGACCTTCTCTTTAAAGATATCAATCGTCTCAAAGATATTAGCCGACGAGTTGGTAGAATACAGCTTATTTTTGCAGGAAAAGCACACCCTCGCGATGAAGAAGGAAAACTTATCATACAACGTATTGTTAATCTTGCACCACAACTTGCACCAGCAATACAACTTGTTTTTCTACAAGATTATACTATACAGCTTGCACAATTACTTGTATCAGGAGTTGACCTTTGGTTAAATACTCCCCAGCGACCTTTAGAGGCATCAGGAACAAGTGGAATGAAAGCAGCACATAATGGTGTGCCTAGTCTTTCTGTTCCGGATGGCTGGTGGGTAGAAGGACTTATTGAGAATGTTACTGGATGGGGAATTGGTGAGGAAGTAGTGTATGAAACAGATTATGAAAAAATAAACTGGAACGATGCACAACAAATTTATGAAAAACTAGAACATATCATTCTTCCTTGGTTTTACCAACAAACAGATAAATACCTTGCTGTCATGCGGCGAGCAATTGCAATCAACGCGAGCTATTTTAATACGCAGAGAATGGTTGAGCAATATCTTGTGCGAGCGTACACAAGAAATAATTAAATCAGTAAGAATAATTAAAAACTAAAAATAATCAAGATTAAAAACAATGAACAGTTGTTGAATTGAAAAACCATGTTAAAGTACTGAACATACATATCTACAAGAAGGCGATTTTACAATGCGAATAAAACAAATTAAAGCACGACAACTTTTAGATTCTCGAGGGAATCCAACGTTAGAAACAGATCTTATTACAAAACATGCAACGGGACGAGCAATAGTTCCAAGTGGCGCGTCAACAGGCATTCATGAAGCAGTAGAGCTTCGCGATAAGAAAAAAGCTTATGGTGGAAAAGGAGTTACTAAAGCAGTTTCTGTCGTTAATACAATTGCTCGCTCACTAAAAGGAAAAGATTTTTCCACGCAACAATCATTTGATGAAGCTTTACTTTTGTTAGATGGAACAAAAAACAAGACAAAATTAGGAGCAAACACTCTTCTTTCATTGAGTATGGCATTTAGTCGAGCGCTTGCTCATGAAAAGCAAATTCCTTTGTATGCGCAACTTGCAAACGATTTTCACACAAGAAAACTCCAATTACCTATTCCTTTTGCTAATGTAATTAATGGAGGCGTTCATGCAGGAAACTTGTTAGAATTTCAAGAATTCATGATTGCGCCAGTAAAAGCAAGAAGTTTTAGTCAAGCAACAGAAATGGTTGCAGAAACGTATCATGAATTAAAAACAATTGTTCAGAAACGTTATGGTAAAGAAGCAGTAAATGTTGGTGACGAAGGAGGATTTGCACCGCCTATTCACAGTGCAGAACAAGCGTTGCATCTCATTACAAAAGCATTAGAAAATACAGGTTATGACCGACAGATAGCAATTGCAATGGATCCTGCAGCGAGTGAATTTTATCATAAAAATAAAACCTATACAACAAAACAATTACGTGCTTCTCGTTTGGCACGGTACTATGAACGTTTAGTAGATAGATTTCCTATTATCAGTTTAGAAGATCCTTTTGATCAAGACGATTTTGCTTCTTGGAAAAGTTTTACGAAAAACAACCAGAACTTACAGATTGTAGGAGATGATTTAACCGTTTCAAATCCTGCGCGGGTGAAACTTGCTATTCAGCAAAATATGTGTAATGCATTATTGTTAAAGATGAATCAAATAGGAACTATTTTTGAAACATTAGCAAGTGCTTATCTTGCACAAAAAGCTCGATGGAACCTAATGGTTAGTCATCGGAGTGGAGAAACCGAAGATACTTTTATTGCAGATTTAACGGTTGGTCTTGGTATGGGACAGATAAAACTTGGCGCTCCAGCACGAGGAGAACGCACTGCAAAATACAATCAGCTTTTGCGAATTGAAGAAGAATTAGGAAGACGAGCAAGATACGCGAGATTTTAATTTTTTACTCTACTTTCTAAATAGTTTACTTTATAGATCTTGAAAGCGAAGTTTGTTTTGATGAATTGTTTAGAGAAACGCTTATAAATGCGTTATTCGTTCTTTTTGCTTACATAAAAAGGGGCCTATGGTCTAGTGGCTATGACAGTGCCCTTACAAATGGTAAATCTTGTTAGCGCTTCTGGCGAAAAAAGGTTTTCTGTTAAGTGAGGCATTAATCGCCGGTTCGAGTCCGGCTGGGCCCATATTCTTGTTAAGAAACCAGTACAATTTAATCAGTAGCCAAATCAGTATATTTATATACTATTTAAGTAGATGTTAGAGTTGAACAGTATGAATGCAACTATGGCGATACCACTTTCCGACGCAAAACCCACTGCAAAATCTTCACAAGATAGAGTAATAGACATTGTCTTGCATGAAGATGACCTTAATTGGAAAGAACTCATTTATGATTTAGTACGTCGTGAAGGAATGAATCCTTGGAACATAGATATTTCGCTTCTAGCTGAAAAATTCTTGGTTTTGTTGGGCAAACTTCGAGAAATGGATTTTCGTATAGGAGGAAAAATGGTTCTTACCAGTAGTCTTTTACTTAAATTGAAAAGTGATAAATTGCTTTTGGATGATTTGCAAAGTTTTGATGATCTTCTTAATGGTATTAAGGAAGAAGAAGAAGAAATTTTAGATGATGGCTTTGAATTTGAACAAACAGCAATTAACCAATTCTTTGGAGAAGAACAAACACTTGTTCCTCGAACGCCACAGCCACGAGAGCGAAAAGTCTCCGTCTTTGATTTAGTAGAAGCACTTGAACAAGCACTAGATTCCGATATGAAGCGCCAGCGAATTTTAAGCAAAGTAGAAACAACAAAAGAAACAACAATTCCTGCTAAATCATTCGATTTGACAGAAACGATGAATATTTTACAAGGACAACTGCGAAAACTTTTTACAAAAGCGAAAACAAAAGTTTATTTCCAAGATTTACTTCGTGGAGAATCAAAACAAGATAAAGTCTACACTTTTTTACCTTTACTACATCTTGATACACAACGAAAACTTGATTTACTGCAAAAAGAACCTTTTAGTGCTATTCAGATTCTCGTTCACAATAGAAAATTTCTTTAAATTCACGCATACCTTTTTAAACTCCTCTTTGTAACCAATATTCATGCACGTTACAACATTGCAAGTACAGGGAAACAGTCTTGTAGGTCTTTACATGGTGCCTCTAGATAATATAGTTTTAGTAGGTGTTGAAGTACCTGTCTTGGCTGATAAAAATCTTGAAGAAATTTTTGGCACAAAAATAATTCGTTTGACTATTGCAGGAACATCTCTTTTAGGCGTTTTTCTGGCAACAGACGGAGAAAAACTTCTTGTACCACATATAATTTTTCCTCATGAAGAAGAAATTCTTAAAAAAAACAACATACCCTATATAATTGTGCCAAGCGATATGACTTGTTTAGGAAACAACATTATTGCAACAAAAAAAGGAATTCTAGTCAATCCTCAGTATGACAAAGCATCGGTAGATATCATTGAGCGTTTTTTTGAGCGAGAAGTAAAAGAACTAGAAATTGGAGAAATACTTACCATTGGTTCGCTTATCGCAAATAATGATACGCATGGACTTATCAGCTATGATGTTGCAGAAGAAACAATTAAAGATATGGAGAAATTTTTAGGACTGCAAATTGCAACGGGAACAGTGAATATGGGAAGCACACAAATACGAAGCGGTCTTGCAGTAAACAATAAAGGATTCGTTATCGGTCAATCATCTGGTGGACCGGAAATTATGAATGCGGATCAAGCTTTAGGATTTATAGAGTGATACACATGGAAAAAAATACACAAGCATATGTTGATTTAGAACTAACCAATCAAAAACTTAAAGAGTTAGATGCGCAACTTGAGCAAATTGAACTTAAATTGGAGCAATCTATTTTAGCAAAAAACATGCTTTCTGCATTACAAAAAGCAAAAAGCGGGGATGAACTTCTTATTCCCATTGGTAGCGGAGTTTTTATAACTACAAAAGCGGATAATGTTCAAGAAGTAAAGCAGGCGATTGGTGCAGGCGTTGTTGTAAGTAAAACAATAGAAGAATCATTGAGCACAGTAGATAAACAGCAAAAACAATTACTAACACAGCAACAACAATTCTCTTCACTTTATGAAGAGACGGTAAGTAAAGCCATGCAATTGCAATCCCAAATCGAATCAACACAATAGGTGAGATTACTTGTTTAAATTTCTTAAAAATAAAATAAAGGACGTTGTTTCGAAGTTTTCAAAGTCAGCAGAAGAAGAAGCAGAAGAAATTGTTGAAGATGAGACAACACTGCAAGCAGAGCAAATACCTTCTCCTGAAACAAAGAACGAACCAAAGAAAAAAGTTTCTGTTTCAACAACAAAAGAAAAGCAAGAAGAATCTTTAGAACAACTTCCAGAGAAATCTTTAGAAGAACCTTCAAAGGAATCTTTAAAGGAACCTTTAGAAGATTCTTCAGAAAAAAATGCTTCTTTGACAGTAGATGTTGATAAGCAAGCAGTAGATGAAATAAAACAAACAGAAGAGTCAGAAACGCTTGAAACAGAAACGAAAAAAGAAGAATTGGAGCAAAAAGAACCTGAAGAACAAAAAGAAGAACCAGAGCAAGAAGAACCTGAGGAAAAAGAACCTGAAGAACAAAAAGAAGAACCAGAGCAAGAAGAATCTGAAGAACAAGAAGAATCTGAAGAACAGAAAGAAGAACCAGAGCAAGAAGAAACTAAAGAACAAGTAGTGCAAGAGGCAAAAGAAGAATTAGAAGAAAAAGAACCTGAAGAAAAGCAAGAAAAACCTGAAAAACCGAAAGAAGACTCAGAAAAAAAAGAAAAGACAAAAGACGAAGAGCCTGAAGAGCAAGAAGAGCCTGAAGAACAGAAAGAAGAGCAAGAAGAAAAAGAAAACACAGAAGATGAAGAGTCTGAAGGGTCAGAGCAAAAAGAATCTGAAGAACAGAAAGAAGAACCTGAAAAGTCAGAACAAGAAAAAACTAAAGAACAATTAACACAAGAACAATCAACACAAGAACAAACAGTTCAAGAAGAAAATGATGTTGTTGAGGAAAAGAAAAAAGGATTTTTTGGAAAGATTTTTGGGAAAAAATCTTCAGAACAAACTCAAATAATTCCAACACCAGAAACGCCAACACAAACAATACCGACGCAAAAAACAGCAACACAACAAGAAGATGAATCCTTACAAAAAAAAGATACAGAACCTATTGTTGCATTGTCAAAGCAAGATGCAACAAAATCAGAAGGAGAATCAGAAGGAGAATCAGAAGGAGAATCAGAAGGAGAATCAGAAGGCGAATCCGAACAGGAAGCCGAACAAAAACCAGAACAATCAATATCTTTAGAGGAGAAGAAAGAAGCAGTTCATGCAGACCTTCTTGTAGAAGACACAAAAGATGCAACGAAACAGAAAAAAGGACTTCTTAAAAAAATCAAAGAAAGCATTGTAAAATTTCAACTTACTGATGAAAAGTTTGAAGAACTTTTTTGGGACTTTGAATTGGCTCTTTTAGAGAACAATGTTGCTGTTCAAGTTATAGAAAAAATAAAACAAGACTTGCGAGCACAGCTTACACAAGAAAATATTACTCGAAAAAGTGTTCAAGAAGTTATTATGGACACATTAAAAAAATCCTTAGAAGAAATACTTACTATTCCAACATTTGATATTCTTGAAAAAATACGAACAAAAAAACCATTTATTATCTGCATGATTGGTGTGAATGGAAGTGGAAAAACAACAACATTAGCAAAACTTATTCATTATTTTCAAAAGAACAATTTATCAATGGTTGTTGCAGCTGCAGATACTTTTCGCGCAGCAGCCATACAGCAACTTGAAGAGCATACAACAAAATTAGGTGTGAAACTCATTAAACATGATTATAATGCAGACCCTGCAGCAGTTGCGTTTGATGCTGTAAAGCATGCGAATGCAAAAGGACTTGACGTTGTTTTAATTGATACTGCAGGGAGACTACAATCAAACAGCAATTTAATGGATGAACTAAAAAAAGTTGTGCGCATAAGCAAACCAGATCTTAATATTTTTGTGGGAGAAGCAATAACAGGTAACGATTGCGTTGAGCAAGCAGTAGCTTTTAATGAAGCAGTAGGTATTGATGGCATTATACTTTCTAAAGCAGATATAGATGATAAAGGTGGAGCTGCAATAAGCGTAAGTTATGTTACGGGTAAACCAATTCTCTTTTTAGGTACTGGTCAAACGTATGATGATTTAGAACCTTTTGACAAAGAAAAAGTTCTTGAAAATTTAGGATTATAAGCTTTGAAACCAAACCTTTTTAAAGGAATTCTTCCAAATGAGAACTAGGTGTGTACGTGAAGAAACTCTCTATTGCAGGTGTAACATCTTTTTTTCTCCTTTTGCCAGTAGCTTTAGCAGCGCAACATTCTGTACAATCAGACATGATAAGCTTTGTTGACGCCTTTAAATACTTGTTTAAAGGTAGCAGTGCTGGCTTTGCCAGTGGAATTGTAGGTTCTTTACCCCTTTTAGCCGTTGTTCTCATCGTTTTTGGTTTATCGTTCTTTTTAGGAAAACTTACTATTTTTAAAGACGATGCGCACACAAAATATGCTCGAATGGTTGCAGTAGGAATTGCTCTTTTAGGACTTGCAACACCGTCTCTTTACAATTCCATACTTAGTTGGAGCGGGGCTTTTCTTAACATATCTTTCATTTTAGCCATTATTTTCATGTTTATCATGTTTCTTAACAATCTACGAAAAAACAATTCAGAAGTGCTAACTGAAATGCGAACAGCACAAAAACAGAGTTTGAGCGCAAAAAAAGACATTAAACAAATGAAACATGAATTTGAACTTGATGAGAAACAGCGAGATAGAGTAAAAAGAGATTTAGGAACTCTTGCTGATAAATTAGATTCTATGAAAAAACTTCCAGGGTCAGAATTACAAATGATTGACAAACTTGCTGACCTTCTTCGAAGAGCAACATCTGCAATGAACCAAAATGATCAAAGTTCTGCGCACGGATATGCACAAATGCTCGCTAGAGAAATTGGAACGCTTATTACTACTATGAAACATGAGGATACTGATGAAAGTGCTTTAGACAAAATCTTGATGGAAATTGATCATTCACTGGATAGATGGGGTCATGATGACGATTTAGAAAAAAATGAAGAAAAACATCTTAATGTAATTTTTAGCAAGGTAAGTAATCGCGTAGCAAGCGCGGGTGCTGATGTTGCACAACGAATGGTTAAAGAATTATTACAAGATGATACAAAAAATCTTCTGCACTTACTTCGGGAAGTGCGCTCAAAGGTATTACAACTTGCGCAATTAAAAGATATGGTTATGAAATCAGCTGAAGAGTTACGTTCTTCAGGATATCGAGCAAAACATCTGGAAGCTCAGGCGGTTCGAACAGCAATATTTAGCATGCAATTAACAGAAGCTCATAATCATTTAGATCAATTACGAAGCCTTGTAGAACATGAACCAACCGTGATTGCTAAGGTACAATCCTTTGAATCACAAATGACTATTTTACTTTCTCAGCTTACAGCATTACAACAACAATTAGATGTATTGCTTGTTGGCGAGTTGTCGCGTATTCAAAAACTTGTTAAAGATGAGAAAATAGAGACAAAACAAAAGGAAAAAGAATATGAAACGATGGCAGATGATATCTTTGGTAATGCACATCGTCTTGCAAGAAGTGTTGATAAACTGAAGCAGTCTCTACATTATATTGCAACTGAACGAGTAACAATACCTGGACCTCAAGGAGGAGAAGCTGCTCATCAACGAGATGAAATAACTAGTGCAATTGGACTTTTAGAAGGAGAACACGCTCACTTAATGGAAATTGCAAGAAAAGAAGGACAAACAGATTTAAACTTAAAAAAAGAACTAGTGCATTTTAAAGAGTATTTATCTCGCCTTAGAGTAATTGCTGATTCCATCATAGAAATGCTTCAAAAATTTGGGGGAGCTCCAAATGCAGTAACGGCAGCAGAGCAACTTAACGTAGAAATTAAACGACTTATCAGACTACTTAATGCAGAAGATGCAAAAATAGTTAATTCTGGAAATGCAATTACTTTACGATAACGTTGAGGAACTTAGGGTTTTTGAGTGATATGAGGTTTGATTTAATAAAAACAAAAACATACACTGAGACCATACTGGTTCAACAGCAGTTAATAACCTGAATGAACTTATACGTTTGGTTTTATAAAAAAGTTAGATAATACGAAGGAGCATACTATGTTTTTAAGGAGGAATGAAGATGACTAATTTAGGCTTTGAGCAGAAATTGTGGGCTGCCGCAGATAAAATGCGTAACAATATGGATGCAGCAGAATACAAGCATGTTGTTCTTGGTTTAATATTCCTAAAGTATATCTCTGATAGTTTTGAAGCGCTTCATAAGAAGCTTCGGGAGGACCCTGAGGGGTTTGCTGATCCAGAGGACAAGGATGAATACCTTGCTGAAAGAATATTCTGGGTTCCTAAAAAAGCGAGATGGTTATACTTACAAGACCACGCTAAACAACCTGAAATTGGAAAAATCATTGATGACGCTATGGAAGCGATAGAAAAAGAAAATCATTCTTTGAAAGGGGTTCTTCCAAAAAATTACGCAAGACCTGCACTTGACAAAAGAAGATTAGGAGAACTTATTGATTTAATTGGAACAATAGGTCTTGGAGATAAAGAGTCAAAGAAAAAAGATATTTTAGGCAGAGTATATGAATATTTCCTTGGGGAATTTGCAGATGCAGAAGGAAAAAAAGGAGGACAATTCTACACGCCACGTTCAATTGTAAGATTATTAGTTGAAATGATCCAACCATTCAAAGGAAGAGTTTACGACCCTTGTTGTGGAAGCGGTGGAATGTTTGTTCAATCTGAAAAGTTCATAGAAGAACATCAAGGAAGAATAAATGATGTTTCTATTTTCGGTCAAGAATCAAATCCTACTACATGGAAACTAGCTAAAATGAATATGGCAATAAGAAGTATTGATGCTGATATAAAACTTGGAGATAGCTTTCACAACGACCAACACAAAGATTTGAAGGCAAACTTTATTCTTGCAAATCCACCCTTCAACATATCTGACTGGGGAGGAGAAAGACTTCGAGAAGATCCTCGTTGGCGATATGGAGTGCCACCAACAGGAAACGCAAACTTTGCATGGATACAACACATGCTCTACCACTTAGCACCAAATGGCATAATGGGAACAGTCTTAGCGAATGGTTCAATGTCATCAAATACCTCAGGAGAAGGAGATATACGGAAGAATTTAGTAGAAAATGGCCTTGTGGACTGTATGATTGCATTACCATCTCAATTGTTTTATAACACTATGATTCCTGCTTGTCTATGGTTTTTTAGACGCGAGAAAGGAAAACGAGAAAACGAAGTCCTTTTCATTGATGCCCGAAAAATGGGAGAAATGATCTCACGAAGAAATAGAGCATTAAATGATGAAGATATAGCAAAGATTGCAGACGCCTATCACAAATGGCAGAAAGGAGAGAATGTTGATGAATTAGGATTTGCAAAATCAGTAACTAAAGAAGAAATACTAACAAAACATCAAGGAATCCTAACACCCGGAAGATATGTAGGGACAAAAGAAGAGGAAGATGACGGGATACCATTCGAAGACAAGATGAAAAAACTCACAACAGAACTTGCAAAACAAATGAAAGAAGGAGCAAGACTTGATGAAGAAATCAAGAAGAACCTTGAGGGGATTGGGTTCAAGGTAGAGTAATATGAATAAATCAATAACTATTTCCACGGACAATATTAAAGATAGAATTTTTACTATTAGAAATATTCAAGTTATTGTTGATTATGATATTGCTATTTTATATGGGGTTTCTACAAAAGTATTGAATCAAGCTGTAAAAAGAAATATTGAAAGATTTCCAGAGCATTTTATGTTTAAACTGACTGAAAATGAGAAAAATGAACTGGTCACAAATTGTGACCGGTTGAAATCTCTTAAACATTCTTCAAGTTTGCCTCATGTTTTTACAGAACAAGGAGTTTCGATGCTTTCTGCTGTTTTGAGAAGTGATAAAGCCATTGAGATAAGTATTCAAATAATTGATGCTTTTGTAAAAATGCGACGCTTCTTAGTGAATAATGCTCAGATCTTTCAAAGGTTAGACAGAACTGAAATGAAACTGTTGGAACATGACAAAAAATTTGATAAATTGTTTAAAGCATTGGAACATAATGAACCAAAACAAGGAATTTTTTATGATGGGCAAGTTTTTGATGCTTATAAATTTGTTTCAGATTTAGTAAAAAAAGTAAAAACTTCATTAATATTAGTTGATAATTATATTGATGAGTCGGTTCTTACTTTATTTTCTAAAAGAAATAAAAACGTTTCCGTTAGAATATATACTAAGAATATTTCTAAACAATTACAATTAGATGTTAAAAAGTTTAATTCGCAATATGAACCAATTGTTTTAAAAGAATTTAATAAAAGTCATGATAGATTTTTGATAATTGATGAAAAAGAAGTTTATCATCTTGGAGCATCTTTAAAAGACTTAGGTAAGAAATGGTTTGCATTCTCAAAGATGAATAAAGAATCAGTGAAAATCTTAGAGAAACTTCAATAAAAAAATGATGATGGAAGTGCAAAACAAATGAAAGAAGGAGCAAGACTTGACGAAGAAATCAAGAAGAACCTTGAAGGGATTGGGTTTAAGGTAGAATAAGATGACATATCAAGAACAAGGAGATAAATATTTTGACTACGATACGCCAGCAGATGTTGCTAGAATAAGAAATAACCTTTATGAATGGGAATTTAGATTCGTAGTGAAATCAGGACACAATAGCATAAATAAGAAATTCAATAAGATAATTGAATCAGTCAGTAAACCAATATTTGAAATGCAATTCGACGATGATATTGATAAAGTATATTTAGGAATAGGTTTTGAATTCTTACTAAAAGCTCTTGTTTTAGAAAAAGGGTTTGTGGTGCACAAAGTGGATAGCTTTGAAAGCATAAAACAAATATCGGATTTAACTAATGCAGATAAAGTGCATTTTGGTAAGATGATCTCTTTAGAATATATAAAAAACCATTTAGATGATTTTGGTATTGATTCAGAAGATAAAACATTTGACACATTAGAATCAGTAAGGAATTGGCGAAATAGAATAATCCACCAAGAAGGATCAGGTGAAGAAAATAGTTCCCAATGAATTAACATACAACACACATTTGCACACTTAAATAATCAATTGGTGAAATAAATGAAAAATGAACCTATCAGAATAAGTTCTAACGGAATAATAACATTTCAAGGATTAACATACAATACAAACTCAAATCAAGGAGTCAAAAACTTCAATAGAAATAAATTCATAGAACAATGGCTTAAACGGGCAGAAGAAATAAAAAAACAAAACTTTACAGCATCCCAAATAGTTAGTATGCATTCAGATTTAGTTCATGAATTATATTCATTCGCATACTTTTTTAGAGACCATTCTCAAGAGTTTTCTCACATAATAACAGAAGTTAATTTTGCATTTAGAATTGCACAATCAAACTACAGAGATTCAAAAAAAGGTTTTGCTGGGTTTATAACAGGATTATTCGTTAATAAAACAATAGACCGTCTAAATATACCAACATCAATAATTCACAAATGAACCACGACAGAATAATAAACGGAATAAACAACTTAGCTGGGAAAAACTTAGTGAATATAGTAATAGCAGGTTTAGTAGTTGTGATGATATTATCTTTGATAATAACAACAGATTTTATTAAAGTAAGAAAACTTATTTTATTTTATGCATTAATATCCATATTATTATCGATAGTAATAACTAAAATCTCAAAAAAAAATCAGGCAATTACATTAGATAAACTACAAGGACAAAAGGAACTTCAGCAAGAAATGACCAAAACAGAATCAAAAGAAATAACAAAAAAACTAATTGATAAACACAACCCACTTATTTCAAAATTTTTAGAAATATTAGATGAAAAAGGAATACACCTAATAGAAGACATAGAAAAAAAACTAATTAGCAAAGGTAACGCATATTATGTATTAGAATCAGGAGAGAAAACTCCTGCGAAAGTAAAAAAAGAAATCAAAAATACATCAATTTTTGCAGATTACGTATTATCCTTAAAAGAAGAAAACGCATTTAGGGTAAAAGTTCCAGGTTTGAGTGCATTTATCATATTTAAAGACGGAGCGCTAGACTATAACTCATTTGTAGAAAAATACTACCAATACCTGGAAGAAACAAAACAAAAAATCCTGCCAACAATATCTGACACAGAAGTAAGATGGTTTAGAAAAACAATAAAGAACAAGCATCCAATAATAATAGTTGCGCAACCATATTTATTATCACTATTGCTCGTTCTTGATATGATTGAAGATAGAATATCAAAAGAACAAAAAGAGAAAATAAGTAAACTGCTAGTCTCGATGAGCAAAAAACAAATCAGAGTATATAACATAAAGATATCATTTATGTGGGATTCAATAACAATCTCAGAGACAACAAAGCAAGAACTCAAAAAAAAAGAAAAAGAAATAGAAGACAAACTAAAAGAACAATATAACATCACAAAAGGAAATTACTTTATTGACATGCTAAATAAAAAAGACTTTGCAGAAAGAATGCAACAAATACTAATCAAATTAATACCTGCAATAGAAAACGAAGTAGGATTGAATCAACTAATAAGACTAATTAAAGACCTACAAATAAATATGTTAGGCATGTCTGAAGATGAATAAATGGTAAACACATGGTAAATACAATAAAAGAGGATTTCGCAAAATTTTGCGAATCTCCTGATCGTGCAAAATTCAGAGAACTATTAAAAAACAATACTGGCGAGTATAATCACATTGATTTTAAGGAAAAGTGGATGGACAAAGATAAACTTGCTAAACACATACTAGGATTTGCCAACGCAGGAGGAGGAGTTTTAGTAATAGGTGTTAAAGAAGAACAAGATGGTTCATTAATTCCAATAGGATTAACAGAATTTACGGATAAAACAGTTATCCAGAGTCAACAAACAAATTACATACCTTCAGAGTTAACTTATTCAATACACGATTTTGACTATGATTCATCTGTTGAGTGGAAATCAATCACAAACAAAAAATTTCAAGTTTTGATGGTTGAAAGTATTCCAGAACATCTTCCTTTTTTATCCTTGAAATCATCAGGAGAAACATTACACAAAAACAGAGTGTATTATAGAGGAAAAACAAATACTGAAGAAGCTACAAATGAAGAACTAAAAAAAATAATTAATATTAGATTAGATACGAACTTGAGCACAACATCAGAAGATTCATTTAAAGAACATCTAACACAACTAAAGCTATTATATTCATTCTTATCAAGATATTATACTCAAACCCCTCTCTGGGTTTCAGGTGTGGCACGAAGCTTAGCAGTAATGCATGGCACTCAAGTGGAAAATTCCAATTATCCTAAAGAAGATTTTGAACAATTCATAATCAACGCAATAACGAAAAAAAAGGACATCATAGAATCGAGAATGAGATTTTAACATGGCTGAAACAAAATTCAAACAAACTGAAATAGGATTGATTCCTGAAGATTGGAATTTAATCAGACTTAGTAACATCTCTAAATTTCAATATGGTCTTGGAGAGAGTGCTCAAAAAAAAGGAGAATATATTTATATTAGAATAACAGATATTACGTCAGATGGATTTCTCAAAAAAGATAATCTTGTATTTATTCAAAAAGAAAAAGTCAAGCCTGAAACAATTTTGAATAAAGGAGATATTTTAGTTGCCAGAACTGGGGCAAGTTTCGGTAAAACATATTTATTTAAAGAAGAATTTAAAGCATCATATGGTGGATTCTTAATAAAATTTTTATTAGATGACAAAAAAATAGATTCTAATTATTTTTTTCAATTTACAAGAGGGAATTGTTATTGGAATCAAGCAAATAATTTAGCAACAGGGGGAGCACAACCGCAATTTAATGCAAATACTATCGCAGAATTAAAAATTCCAATTCCTCCTTTACCTGAGCAAAAAGCCATTGCAAAAATCCTCTCAGACCTTGACTTTAAAATAGAACTTCTTCAACAACAAAACAAAACTCTTGAAAATATTGGAAAAACAATTTTTAAGCATTGGTTTGTTAATTTTGAGTTTCCAAATGAAGAAGGAAAACCTTACAAATCATCAGGAGGAGAAATGGTTGAAAGTGAGTTGGGGGAGATTCCTAAAGGCTGGAAAATAAATTCTCTTGATAATGTCGCTGATTATTTGAATGGTTTGGCACTACAAAAATATCCTCCACGAGGAAACGATGATTTACCTGTTATTAAAATTAGAGAATTAAAACAAGGAATTACTTCTTCAACAGATATGGCAAATAGTGATGTTCCAGAAAAATATATTTTGCAAAATGGTGACGTTATATTTTCTTGGTCTGGAAGTTTAGTGGTTGATTTGTGGACTTTTGGAAAAGGTGCTTTGAATCAACATTTATTTAAAGTCACTTCTGATATTTATCCTAAATGGTTTTATTATTATTGGACAAAATTTCATCTTGAAAAATTTATTAGGATTGCATCTGACAAAGCAACAACTATGGGACACATTCAGAGAAAACACTTATCTGAATCAATGGTTTTAATTCCTTCAGAATTGGAATCATTGAATAAATTATTTGAACCTCTTGTTGATAAATACGTCTTAAATGGTGTTGAAATTGAGTCATTGAAAAAACAAAGAGACTTACTTCTTCCAAAACTCATGACTGGAAAGATTAGAGTTAAAGAGGATATGCTATGACAACTGAAGAAATTATTAAACTAATAATTGCGGGCGTAATAGGATTTATAGCTATTAAAATAAGCTTAAACTTTGATCTAAATAAGTTTCTAGAAAATAGAAGACAAATAAAAATAAATCAATTAAAGAACATTTGTCCTCATTGCAAAGTCACTCTTAATGAAACAACAAAAGCATTCACTATGGAATCATTTTTTCATACACCTGTTGGAACAGTAAATTATTATTGTAGTCAATGCGGCTTAGAAGTTTCTTCTCAACACGAGATTGAAAGGATTTATGAACCAATACAACAAAATCCTGTTTTATATATTGAGAAACAAAAGAAATTTGTAAAACAAGCTAAAAAACTAAAATTACTTTGAAAAATGAAACAAGAAGATAAAAATACATTATTGACTATTGGTGGTCTTGCGCTACTATGGTGGCTTTTGAGTAGAAAGAAGAAAGGAAAGTGTCCTAGATGTAATTATCCTGTTACCAGTGCAAATAAAACTTGTCCGAATTGTGGTCAAGAATTAGATTGGAGGAGTTTCCAATGACTAAAAAAACCCCTCTTAAAGCAACCTTTGGAGAAATAATTTTATCTATTTTGTATGGTGTATTATCAACAGTTTTATGGATCATTCTTCTTTTTGGAGCATTTCATTTATTATTATTCTATAAATTTACAATAGGAACTTATGGTTTCTTTTCAGAACAAGCATTAAAGATTTGTATTTATTTAATCGTTGGTTCTTATTTCTTTTTGATTCTTAATAGGAATGATGTTAAAAAAATATTTAAGGTGAAGAATTTATGAAATTCATTGTTGAACAAGAAATTGAAAGTATTTTTCTTAAACAGATAATACTTTAACATTATGTTTGGAGCCGAATTTCCTTAAATATTGTTTAAAAGTGTTATCAAAAGTCAGAAACTGAATTGCTTTCTTCTCTTCGCCGAAGCAGAATAATTCTGCACAAATTCTCCTGTCTTCATAATCTTTCATTGATTTTAAATCGGAGAGAAAGTTTTCATAGTTTTTATAATCATTTTGTTTCATTATTCTTTTTTGGTTGAACTTTGTTACGAATTCGTTTATAGAGTCGAGAGAGAATTTTTCCGATCGGTCTATGAATTTTTCTCTAAACTCTCCTATTGCGTTTTCCTCAAAATAAAGTTGTGGAATTGAGAAATCGGTTAATAACAAGTCTTTAAATCTTAATAACGCATCGAAAGAATAATTTGGCATTGAACTAAGAGTTTTTAATTCGTTATTTATCCCTGCATTTACCAATATTGCTATATGTGTGGTTGAAGGGTTTTTTATAGGTGATTTTTTTCTTTCTTCTTTACAGAATACAACTTGGTGTTCTATTATGGCTCCTACTTGCACAATATAATTTTTATATGTCTTAAGAAAACTCTTCATAACGTTTGCCAACACAACGAGTTTTCTTCTTTGGTTTTTCACTACGAACAGACTTGACTGAATATGGAATTTATGTTTTATATCTAGAAAAGCAAATATCACATTAACATCGTTAGAAATCATTTTGCTTGACGGACAGTATATTCTATTATTTCTCTAGAAAGAACGTCTCTATACTTAATAAAATTCTCTTCTTTGTCAATATTTAGCAGAATATAAAAAACTCTTAGTAATAAGTGTTCTAAAGCTATTCGCGTACTCATAAACTTCTTAAAAGAAGTTTTATTATATTTCTTTTGTGAAAATTTATCGATGAGTTGTTTTGAAGCATCATAAATTTTTTTTAGTGCATTCATTAGTTCTATCATAAGTAAATATCTTTTTCTTCCTAATTTAGAGTTCTGAGAATATTTGAGTGAATCATAAAATTCTTTAGTGAATTTAGCGTAATCAGTCAGCATACCTTTCATAATTTCCCATTTAACTTCTGTTAAATCGCGACCTTGCAATTCTTGAACTGCGTGTTTTCTCAGAAAATCATCAGAAATTTTCATTATCTCATCTAATTCTTTCAGAGTTGATACTAAATACTTGTAAGACCATTCATCTTCAGAAAGATTTTTGATTTTAAGAACGATTTTATCTTTATCAATATCTAGAGTTTTTATTTTTTGAAGAATAACTACTGCGTTTACTTTGTAATTAACCTTTATAAATGACTTCTCAATGACGGTTCGAAAACCAGAAAACCACGATTCGTTAAACAACCCGTTCTTAGTGACAGCTTCCATAACATGATACAATGAGAAATATGTTTATAAACTTTATTGAAAAAAACCCGGAAAAACCATTTGTTTATAAAGAATAATCGTATTTTGAGTAGTATGAAATTTATTGTTGAACAAGATATAGAGGATGCAGGTCTTGAAATACTTCAAGAGTTAGGCTACAAAGTAGTTTATGGTCCTGAGATTGCTCCTGACGGTTCTAAGCCTGAACGAGCAAGGTGGGATGATGTTGTCTTAGTTGAACGACTAAGAAATGCAATAGACAAGTTTAATCCTGACATTCCTGCCGAGGCTAAAGAAGAAGCTTTAAAGAAAGTTCTTCGTTCAACAAGTCATAAACTCTTTAAAAACAATAAGGTTTTCCAAAAGTTTCTTACAACTGGCGTTGAAGTAGAATATCGTTTCAAAGGAAGAATCAAAGGAGATCTTGTTCAACTATTCAACTTTGAAAAACCTAAACAAAATGAGTTCTTGGCAATCAATCAATTCACCATCATTGAGAATAAGAAGAATCGAAGACCTGATATCATACTATTCATCAATGGACTTCCTATCGTTACCATCGAACTGAAAAGTCCAACTAATCCCAAAGCAACTATTGATACCGCATTTAAACAATTGCAAACATATCATAATGATATTCCCACATTGTTCAATTACAATACGTTTGAGATAATCTCTGATGGAAAAGACACAAAAGCAGGAACAATAACTTCTCCTTATGAATGGTTTCTTCCTTGGAGAACTGTTAATGGAGCATTTCAAAAAACAACTTCTCTGGAAACTACGTTAAGAGGTATGTGTGATAGAGAAACCATTTTAGACATTGCAAAGAACTTTACGACTTTCACAAAAGATGCAAAAATCTTAGCAGGTTATCATCAATACAATGCTACAAAAAAAGCAATTCAAAGGACCTACAAAGCAATAGGCAAGAATAAAAAAATTGGTGTTGTCTGGCACACGCAAGGTTCTGGAAAAAGCTTTACAATGGGTTTTTACACTGCTTTGATGAATAAGGATCCAAAACTCAAGAATCCAACAATAGTCGTTCTTACAGATAGAAATGACCTTGATAATCAATTATATGACACTTTCTCCTCCTTAACATTATTTCAAGAATCACCTAAACAAATAAAATCGCAAACAGAACTAAAAACTGCATTAAAAGTTTCTTCAGGAGGAATAATCTTCACCACCATTCAAAAATTCTTAGCAAGGGATGGTTCAACGTTTGAAGAATTATCAAGAAGAGATAACATCCTTGTAATAACAGATGAAGCTCACAGAACACAATATGGTTTCAAAGCAAAATTACAAAAAAATATTATAAAATATGGACTTGCAAAATACTTACGGGATGCACTTCCTAACGCATCATTCATTGGCTTTACAGGAACACCTATAGAATTCTCTGATAAAAGTACAAGGGAAGTATTTGGTGATTATATAGATATTTATGATATGCACCAAGCGTTAGAAGACCACCGAGTCGTAAAAATAATTTATGATGCTAAACTTATAAAACTAGGGAAAAACGAGGAAATCTTCAAGCAAATTGATGACCTCATATATGAATATACAGAACAAGAAGAAAACAACTTAGTTGAAGAAGAAAAAAGAAAATGGTCAACCATAGAAGCATTAGCAGGAAGCGAACCAAGAATCAGACAACTTGCAAAATCAATTATTAATCACTTCGAAATGCGACAATTACTCAATAACGGCAAAGCAATGGTTGTAGTAATGAGTAGACGAATAGCAATCGCTTTACATAACGAAATTAAAAAGTTAAGACCTGAATATTATCATAAAGACGATGATAAAGGAATAATGAAAGTAATCATGACTGGTGCAGCATCTGACGGAAAAGAATACGTTGAGCACACAAGAAACAAAGAAAAGAGAAAAAAACTAGCAGAAATATTCAAAGACCCGAATTCAGACTTTAAATTAGCAATAGTAAGAGATATGTGGCTCACAGGATTTGATGTTCCTTGTCTTAACACCATTTACATTGATAAAATAATAAAGCATCATAATCTCATGCAAACCATAGCAAGAGTAAACAGAGTCTACAAAGATAAAGAAGCAGGATTAGTCATTGATTTTATAGGAATAGCAGATGAATTAAGAAAAGCAGTCACTATATACACAAAAACCGCAGGAAAAGATGATCCTTTAAGTTATGGAGACCAAGCAATCGCAATACTAAAAGAAAAATATGAGATAGTTAAAGATATGCTCTTTGGATATAATTACAAAGATTATTTCAAAACAAAAAGCACAAAGAAACGAGTAGATATTTTCTTTCAAATAGAAAATCATATTTTAGGCTTAGAAGATGGAAAGAAAAGATTCGTTAAAAATGTAAAAGCATTAATGTTAGCTTTAGACCTTGCAATTACCTCAGAAGAAGCAAAAGGAATCAGAGAAGACGCAGCTTTATTCCAATCAATCTCAAGGTCATTGATGAAAACAGAAACAAAAGAAGGAGGACTTTCAAAAGGACTTTCAGATAGTGTCATCAAACAATTAGTTTCAAAAGCTGTTGAAGCAGAAGGAGAAATAGATGTTTTTAAAGAATTAAACATTCAAAGACCAGAACTATCAATACTTTCAGATAAATTCTTAGAAACATTTGAAAATATGGAATACAAGAACCTTGCATTTGAGACCTTAAAGAAAATCCTCAACGATGAAATAAGAACAAGGTTCAAAACTAATAAAATTGAAAATAAGAAGTTCTCAAAAATGCTTGAAGAAGCAATACTCAAATATCAAAATAGAAGTATAGACTCAGCACAAGTTATTGCAGAACTCATAGACTTAGCAAAGAATATTCGTGAAGCACATACGAGAGGAGAAGAACTTGGTTTATCTGATGAAGAAATAGCATTTTATGACGCCTTAGCAGACAATGAAAGTGCAAAAGAAATTCTCGGGGATGAAGTATTAAAAAAAATAGCTCGAGAAATGACAGAAATAGTGAAAAAGAATACCTCTATTGACTGGAAACTAAGAGAAACAGTCAGGGCAAAACTTAGGGTTATTGTAAAAAGACTTCTCAAAAAATATGGTTATCCACCAGATAAAACCTTAATGGCTACAGACCTCGTACTAGAACAAGCAGAAGTATTATCAGATAAATGGTCCGAGACAAATAAAGAAGACAATAAAAATCAGTACATAATTGATAACCCTCCAATTATGGCTGTTGCAGAAAAAAGAAGAAACTATGAAAAAAAGAAAAAGCCTTAATTATCAATAAAACTATAGTATCTTTCATTCCCAATAATAATATGATCGAGTACGTTTATCCCTAACAATTCTCCTGCTTTACGTAATGTGTTTGTTATTTTTTTATCTTCCTGCGAAGGCTCTGGATCGCCAGAAGGATGGTTATGAACTAAAATGACTGCGTTTGCACTTTCTTTTATTGCTGACTTGAAAACCTCTCTAGGATGAATTAGAGAACTGTTTAAAGTGCCGACTGAAACAACTTCATCTTTAATCACCCTATTACGAGTATCTAAATGCAATATCATAAATTGTTCTCTATCTACTCCTGAGAATTTAAGAGAACAAAAATCAAAAACATCCTTTGCTGATCTTATTGGTTTTCCGTTTTGCTTAGCCAAATTATGTCTTGTATTGAATTCAAATAATGCAAGTATTTGAGATGCTTTAGCTTTGCCAATACCTTTAATCTCTTCTAATTCTTTTAAGGAACAAGATGATAATTTATCAATGCCATACTTAGAAATAAGTCTATGTGACATATCAATGACGTTTTCTTCTCTAGTTCCCTTTTGCAGAATAACTGCTAATAGTTCTGCATCTGAAAGTACTGATGCTCCTTGCTTTTTCATTCTTTCTCTGGGTCTATCATCCAAAGAGATATCTTTAATGCGCATTTTTAAACTAAAATCTGACTTATTTAAAAGAATTTCTTAGTATTTTCCGAAAAAAGTACAGAACAATCTATTTGAACGTTTTTGACTTAACATTTATAGGTTGAATAGTATGTGTTGAAATGGCTTATTGAAATTTTCAAGTTTTTTGATACTTCCTTTCTGTAAGACTTATGCTTAGTAGAACTCTGTTTTAAGCGTAGCATGTTTTCTTATGCTATAACGTCACAATATCAAAACATTTATAAATTGAGAAAGAGTATATCTTGTTATTCATTTTCCGTAACGAAAAGGGTGAGAGCGTTGCCTTTATGGATGACGCTGTTGTTGATGGAGGTTAATTAGGATGATAAAACGATTCTTTAGAAAAAAGGAAAAGCAATTTGATAAGGACGATCATATGGAAACAGAGGACTTTGTGGAACTTGATGCAAACTCTGGTACGCACGAACCTGATCAAAAAGTTATTGTGCGACCATTTGAGATAACGGATTTCTCTGACGTGCGAGAGATACTAGATGCGCTTCGAGAAAGCTACACTATAGCTCTTATTAACATTAAGCCATTAAAAGAAAAAGACTTACTAGAACTAAAACGTTCTATTAATAAATTAAAAAAGACATGCGAAGCAATTGATGGAGACATCGCTGGCTTTGGAGATGACTATATTGTTGTAACGCCAAGCTTTGCACAAATTTATCGTGGTGGCGGAAAAGTTACTAACGAGAATTTAGAATAAACTTTTTTGTCTTTTTATTTTTTTGTTGTCTTTTCTTGTTTCTTCTTTGTCTTTGTTTATGTATTATCTTCTATTACCTTTACATTTTCTTTAATGAAATTTTTTGAAGAAAAATTACATTCTTTCAGGAGCGGTGATTCCCAATAGCAAAAGACCTTCTTTGATAACCTTATTAACTGCAGTAATAAGAGCAATTCTGTCTGCTTGCAAACTTTTATTCTCCTGAATTATTTTATACTTTCCGTAATACTTGTTAAATGATTGACAAAGAGTGAGCAAATAATTACATACAAGATTGGGTTTGAGTTTTTCAGCGGCTTCTTTTACAACACCCGAAAAAGAATAGAGAATGCTAGCTATCTTTTTTTCTTCTGCATTGTCTAACAAATCAAAGGACGTTTTACCTTGCGTGTTTGGTGTCGATGCACTCTGATTTTTCTCGCTCTTTCTTAGAATGGATGCGATGCGTGCATGAGTATATTGTACGTACGGTCCTGTTTCGCCTTCAAATGAAAGACTTTCTTTTGGATGAAAAACAAAATTTCTTGCAGGGTCAAATTTGAGAAAAAAGAAGCGAATAGCTCCTTGCGCAATAATTTTTGCACGATTGTTTACTTCATTTTCATCTATGTTTGTAAAGCGTTCTTTTACCTCACTTCTGGCTAGGTTTGTTGTTTGCTCTAGTAACTCATCAATATCTACCACGTTTCCTTCGCGACTCTTCATTTTTCCATCAGGAAGCTCAATCATACCATAGGAAAAATGATGACAATTCTGCGCGAAAGGATATTCTAATTTTTTGAAAATTTCAAAAAGTACTTTGAAATGATATTCTTGTTCATTACCAACTACATAGATAAGCTCTTTAAACTGATAATCATCAAAGCGTTGTTTGGCAAGGAAGATATCTTGAGTAATATACACTGCGGTTTTATCTTTTCTGAGAAGAATTTTCTTATCAAGTTTTTTATTTGTTAAATCAACAACAACTGCGCCTGTTTTATCTTCGTAGAAAATATTTTTTTTAACGCCTTCTAAAATAATTTCTTTTCCCTTCTTGTAAATCTCGCTTTCGTAATAGTTCTTATCAATATGAAAATTGACAAGATTATACGTTTGTTGAAATCCCTGATACGTCCACTCATTCATTTTTTTCCAAAGCGCAATAACTTCTTTGTTTCCTTGTTCCCATTGTACTAGCATGTCTTGTGCTTCCTGTTCAAGTTCCTCGTTTTGTTTTGCTTCTTGATTAAATCTTACATACCAATCACCAACAAAATGATCCCCTTTTTTTCCTGCCTGCTCGGGTGTTTGATTATTTCCCCATTTTTGATATGCTAACATTGACTTGCAAATGTGTACTCCTCTATCATTGACAAGATTAACGATGAAAGACTTTTGACCAAGTACTTCTTTTAAGTTTTTTAATGTGCTTCCTAAAAACATATTACGCAAATGACCAAGATGCAGTGGTTTATTGGTATTTGGACTTGGTGATTCTATTAATGTAACAGCACCTGCTAAAGAAGCATTGTTTGTTTGCAGTAGTTTTTCTTTTGTGAGAATATCTTGAAGAATTGGTGAAATAAATGCATTGTTAGAAATAGTGATATTAACATATGGTCCTGTTGCCTTTGCAGTTGCAAAATCTATTTGTAATTCTTTTGCAATCTTTTGTGCAATCACAGAAGGTTTTTTTTTCATTTCCTTTGCAAATAAAAAACAAGGGAATGTAAGATCTCCAAAACTGTTTTCTTTGGGAACTTGAAGCATTTCTTCTATAACATTTTCTGGTTGAGATATGATTTTTGCAATTTTTTTTGCTATTTCCTTCGTAAATACCATTTTTCCTCTTTGCTTTTTGTTTTGCTTTTCTTGTAGTTTTTTTATTGATGATTATTGTTTATAATGATTTCTAAATATAGGGCTTGTCCAGAAAGACAGCAAGGTATGCTGCTGCCTTGGCGTGAAGTTCTCATAAGCACGATTCAGGTAATGCTTAACAAGAGATTTGAGAATCTTAATATATCACCGCTTGTAGTATACTGCTAAAAAATCTTCTTTTGGGACAGAACCTACACGTGGGTATTGCTTAAGAATGGTTTTAACACTTGCTTGAAGATGCACTAAAGCGAGAAAAGTGACGCATTTTTTAGCATTAAAGATTAGCTGTTCTTGGCAAAATATACCCCTGCCGGGATTCGAACCCGAGTCTGAAGCTCCGCAAGCTCCAATGCTATCCAGACTACACCACAGGAGTAGAATATACAGGAGAAGGAATCTTAAACTAATATATACTTTTGTTTTTTAGTTTTATTTTTGTTGCTTTTTTTTACGTCTCTTTGCCATATGTTTCTTTTTTATTGTTCATTTTTTTGTTTCTTATGGTCGCCCTTGCACGGGTTTTTTTTGTCTTTCTTTTAGCGTGATTGCAAAAGATATTTAAAGAGAACTACTCTTTTTTTATTGTTATTGCTGTTCGTTTTTTTTGACAAGCGGGAATCAAAACACAAACCAAAACATTTAAATAGGAACTAATGATTCTAATATATAGGTTTGTTTGTGTTTTTTTAATACTATATGATGGGGAAGTATCATGGTAAAACCAAAAAAAATATTTAATGTCTTTTTTCGTCAAAAACCGGCATTGATGCTGATCAACCTCTTACAAAAAAGTGGAGAAATTTATGCATCTTCTCTTGCTAAAAATGTTGATTGTACGTATAGTCATGTTGTAAAGGTTTTGCAAGATATGCAACGTGCAGGTTTAGTTACGTTTGAAAAACGAGGAAGATTGAAAGTTTTGATACTCACAAAAAAAGGAATTGAAGTTGCAACGCTTATTGATAAGGTAGTAACAACCTTGTAAATTCTTTCTTTTTTTACTCTTTTTTGTTCTTTTTCTTGCTCTCCTTTTCTTTCTTTTACTAGAACGAAATGTCTTTTTTAATGAACTAACTTTCTTGGAAGAATTTTTTGTGCTCTATTTTTTTAAGCACTTGCACTTTATTTGAAGTATTTTATTTGAACATACCTTGTAAAGGATTTTTCAGCAAGAAGGCAGGAAATTTCCTGCTTCTGCTGTTGTTTTCTTGGATGGTTGTACCTTGAGGAGAATTTTCTTTGGGGGAAGTAATTGCCTCAAGAATACTTGTGTAATATGCAAAATCTTCATTTATTTTTTGTTGTTGCCATTGTTTGTTTGTACATTGCTCACAGGTATGTACTTCGCATGGTTTTCCAACGAGTCCCTTTTCTACTCGTTCTGGGTGAAAGCATATTCCTTTTAGGTAATAATCACACATTTATTCTTGCCTCAACTAGGATACAAATTCCTATACTGGTACTCATTTATATATCTTTGGTTTTTAATTTTAGAACGAAAGAGTATTCACTGAGGAATAGAAATTATTATATACTCGCACTTGGTAAATAATGTTACGAGATAGTCTTTACAAAGAGCGCGTACTATTTTAAACGCTCTTTCAAAGTAGTTTTTCAATCAAAGACAAAAGGGTGGTAGGATAATGAAGTACATATTGATAAGTATACTTTTAATTGTTTCATTAGTGTTTACGTCTTGTTCTTTACTGGAACAATACACGCCGGCATTAACCAACGAAACAGGAAACAACACGCTCATTCTTAATGAGTTTAATTTCACGAACGGACAAGGAGAAAACAGCACACTCGTTGTTACTAACGAAACGCAAAATGCAAATGAGATAGAAAATGAATCTTTATTGGCGAATGAATCTTCTCAAGAAACTATACAGAAAAATGTCACCGCGGGCGAAGGTGTAGTTCTAACTACCGTTACTGCAACGGAAGGAGACCTTGTTTCATTAGCGTCACTTGTTGCAAAAGATCCTGATGGTGATAAAATATCCTACATTTATTCAAAACCATTTAATGATGTTGGTCTTTGGCAAACAAACGATGGAGATGCAGGAAAATATCTTTCATCAATAACTGCAACTGACGGAGTTCTTTCTACCACAGAACAGATACAAGTTGTTATTAAGCCTTCTAACAAGGCTCCTGTTATTGATTGTCCAGACTATTTTATTGTCTCAGAAGGAGATTTAATAGATTTGCCTTGTACTATTTATGATGAGGAAGGCGATGAGGTTACGTTTGCTGTTTCAGGTTTTATGAACGAGCTCACCCATCAAACAAATTATGGTGATGCAGGAGAATACAGCGTAGTTATCACTGCAACTGATGGTAAGAAATCGGCAATACATAAAATTGATTTAATAATCAATAAAAAAAATAGGAAGCCAGTAGTTGAAGCAATACCACCAATACACGTAACAGAACTTGATACTGTTACGCTTCATGTTATAGCAAGTGATCCTGATGGAGACAATCTTACGGTAACGTACCCAACACCATTTGATGAAAATGGTGTGTGGAAAACAACACGAGGTGTTGCAGGGGTATATGATTTTGATGTGGTTGTTAGTGACGGAACAGATGATGTACATACATCTGTACAGGTGAATGTTTCTGCAATAAATCTGGCACCAATAGTGCAACCAATCGCTCCAATTACGGTAAAAGAAGGAGAAACAATTGTGCTTCCTGTTAATGCAACCGATTCTGATGGCGATAATCTAACTATTAGTTATTCTGGATTAATGACCTCTAAAACGTACACAACAACCTTTGAGGATGCAGGAGAGTATGTTGAAAAAATAACGGTTAGTGATGGTGAACACGAAGTAACAATAAGTGTACCAATTACTGTTGAAAACGTGAACAGACCACCTGTTTTTATTTAGTAAGAAAACATCATAAAAGGGATTTTTTCTTTAGGTGTTTCTTTTTTTCTTTTTTATTTTTTATTGTTCTTTTTTTTATATTCGCCATCCTAGAATTTTTCATACTACTCTACTTGAAATGGTGATAAAATAGAGACATTTAATAATGTTGACCATTTGAAAAATGCACATGGAAAAGCAAGAAGCACTTGACGCTCTGCGACAACGAATTATTGACGAGCTTGTTTGCCCACTTAAAGATGCAGCAACAAACCTTGTTTTTGGAAAAGGAAACCCTGATGCAGATATTGTGTTTATAGGCGAAGCACCGGGCGCGCAGGAGGACTTACAAGGAGTTCCTTTTGTTGGTCGAGCAGGAAGAGAACTTGACAAACTTTTGCGTCGAATAAGTCTAACCCTTAATGATGTTTATATTTGTAACATTCTTAAATATCGTCCTCCACAGAATCGAGATCCAAGCATGGATGAAATACGAAATCATACGCCCTATCTTATACAACAACTCAAAATAATATCGCCAAAAATTATTGTAACCTTGGGAAACTATGCAACAAAATTTGTTTTAGCAGGGTTTGATTCAGAAGGAATGAAAAAAATTGCAGGCATTACGCAATTACACGGAAAAAAGAATCATCTTGTTGTTGATGGTGTGGATTTTGTAATAGTTCCAATGTATCATCCTGCAGCAATGCTCTATAATCCCAAACTTCGAGAAACCGTTGAAAAGGACTTCTTAGTTCTTGCAAAACTGCTTCACTTACAACCGGTTCAGGAAGCAGGAGGACAAGGAACGCTGAATACTTTTTTGTAGAAGAACGTTTTTGCTTTGTTTCTTTCTTCTCTGAGCGAAGTCCGAGAAAGATACTATACATTCTGGGATGATGTAATTTTTTATAACGCACGTGTTTCTTTTGATGTCTGAGAAATAACTAATGATGAGGAGTAACGTTACATTTTTAAACAATAATTGTTCTTATGTTATTCATGGTTGAATATATGTCTGGCGTGCTTACATTCGCAAATTTTCTCATAGCCAGCTTTGTTCTCATTTTTGCTCTTTCCTTTCTTAAAAAAACAAAAAACGCAAGGGATAGGAAGCCTTGGGTGTTCTTACTCATTGCTGTGGTCATCTTTTTCCTCATGCAGTTTGTAGGTATTCTTAGTCTTGCAGGATTTTTTTCATTGGATGTATATCGGTCTTATTTTGATTCAATGTTTTTGGCAATCATTCTTTTTACGTTCGTCTTTCAGTATAATCTTATTTTAAATAGTGAACTCATTCTTATTAGTCGCAAGGAAGCTAAAGAAAAAATAAAGCAAAAAAAGACAAGAACGTCTCAAAAAACGATAAAGAAGAAACGGTAAAGAGAGCTTTTTCTCATTCTACGGGCATTGCCTTAAGGAATAAAAATCCGCACTAGGAAGGTTTATTCTTTGCTTTGCAAAGAAATACTTACCACGAGAATGCTTATCCCAAAAAGAACTTTTAGCGATAAAAAATGCGTCACCTTTCTTGCTGTAGTGCATCTTCAAGCAAGTGCTACACCATTTGGGATAGAGTCATTCTACACAAAGCTTTATAAAGAGACTTTGATTCGCTAACAGTACAACCATCATCTGCAACACACGGTTTTCGTTTGTTGGAGAAGAACACGAGCGCAATTCTGCTCGGGTTTGGAGCGGTGACTGGCACAATGAATGATATTACAATAGGATTAAAAAATAACAAGCTTATAATAGGTACGAAGCAGACTATAAAGTCGCTACGAAAAGAAACAGTAAACAAAATCTTTTTAGCGCAAAACTGTCCTGAAGTGCTAGAAGATGATATCAATTATTATGCAAAACTTGCTACTGTTCCTGTAGAAAAACTTTCCATAAACTGTGATGAATTGGGTGCGCAATGTAAAAAGCCATTCCTCGTTTCAGTTGTGGGTATTGCAAAATGAAAGTAAAATATGACATGGAATCATTACACCGAATGTCATTATTTGAAAAAGTAACTCGGTCACGCTTGAAAGACTATTTTGAGCACAATGACAAAATACTTTTTGTTGTTGAGAAGGGCTTTCTTCGAAAAGCACTCGGAGAAAATAAAAAAAACGTCACGAGACTTGAGGAACTCCTCAAAAGACGAATTAAAATCATTGAGTACAATCCGTCCATGGAGCGTTTCATAGCAAACGTCATGGCACCATTAAAAATAGTGAAAATGACCATTGATGATGGCATTGTTACCATCACTGGACCAGACCAAAAAACAAAAGGATTGATGATCGGCGCGAGGGCCGCAAACCTTCGTAAGTACGAAAGTATTGTTCAAAAATACTTTCCCGAGCTTAAAGAACTTAAAGTAATATGAGTGATGGTCATTATAAAAATAACAAAACAATTTATAAAACAAATTTAAAAAACGATTCAAAGGTAATAACTATGGCAAAAAAAGCACGAGGACTTGGCGCAGGCAAAAAACTCATTAAGAGACGAAAAGATAGTCTATGGAAAAACAAATGGTTTATTAAAAAACATTTGGGTTTTGCAGCAAAATCAGATCCTTTAGAAGGTGCATCACAAGCATCAGCAATAGTTTTGCAGAAAGTACAAGTAGAAGCAAAGCAGCCAAACTCAGCAATGAGAAAATGTGTTCGAGTACAGCTCATTAAAAACAGTAAACAAATTACAGCATTTTTGCCAGGCGATGGTGCAACAAAACTTGTCGATGAACACGATGAAGTAGTTGTAGAGCGAATAGGTGGTGTTATGGGTCGTGCAAAAGGAGATTTGCCAGGCGTTCGATGGCAAGTTATTAAAGTTAACGATCAAGCATTAGCAGCTTTACTTTCAGGAAAAATTGAAAAAGCACGTAAATAAAGGTAATAACAATGACAGACATACTTGCATTTAACCGATGGGATTGCTCAACAATCAAAGTAGAGGATCCTGGACTCAAAGATTACGTCACAACAACACCTACTATTGTTCCTCGAACAGGAGCACGATATGCAGGAAACAGATTTCATAAATCAAAGGTATTTATTATAGAGCGACTTATTAACAAAGTAATGGTGACTGGTCGTGTTGGAACTAAAAAGCATAAAATATCCAGTGGTCATATAACAGGAAAAGCAGCAACTGCATATACTATTGTTTTTAAATCTCTAGAAATAATCGAAAAGAAAACAAAACAAAATCCAATTCTTGTCTTTGTTAAAGCACTTGAGAATGCTGCATCACGAGAAGAAATCATCACTATTGAATATGGTGGTGCTCGTTATCCAAAACCAGTTGAGTGCGCACCACAACGAAGAATAGACAGAGTATTAAAATTTATGACACAAGGAGCTTACAAAGCAAGCTTTAACAAGAAAAAAAGCATGTCGCAAGCATTAGCTCAAGAAATCATGGATGCATACGCTCTTAGTACCAATAGTCTTGCCATAAGCAAGAAGTTGGAAACAGAACGACAAGCTGATAGCAGTCGATAAATACTTGCTTTTTTCTGGTTTCAGATTAGCTTTTTTCTTTTCTGTACCTTAAATTTTTCCGTAAGTTTTAAAACTTTGATGACCTCTTTTTTGTACAATGAAGAAAGAAACAGCAAAAGATATCTTTGCAACGCTCAAAGAACAATTTAAGCGGGAAATTGCAGGAATAACCAATATAGAAGAACTTAAAGATATTTATGCCTCTGAAATAGCAAAGAGAGATAAATTGCTTGCTTATCTTCAAGAACAGAATGAAATCTTGATAAAGAGTGCTCTTCGAAGTAAAAAAGAAGAATTAGAACGAAAATAAGTCTTTTTCTACAGTTTTTCTCTTATTTTTTGGTGGTTAAGCTTACAAATGTTTAAATAATCTCTTCATCTTTACTTCTAAGCATGTACGTCAAACATAATCACCTTTGCAAATTATGTAGCAAGACCACAACGTGCTTTGTTTTTCCAGAATTTTCAATGCTCTTTGCTCTTTGTAGACCTTGTTATGATGAACTTGCAGAATTAGTACTTACCTATCCTCAAGAAGTTAATGTTTGTTCATTTTGTGAGCAAGAGAAATCTGTAAAAAAAATAACTGGTTTTCCTAACTCTCAATTTTTTGGTGACATTTTTATTTGTAGTTCTTGTTATCAACGAATGCAAAATTTAATTGATCAGGAAAAAGAAGAATATGAGTGAGCAAGTACGAAAAGACATAATATCTGTACAGAAGAAAGGCATGTTGACTGATGTTCTTCTCTTAACGTGTAGTTTTCTTCACACAAAAGAAGAAATTTTATTGCTTTTTAAAGAAAAAAGAGTTCTTGTCAATGAAACAGTTGTAACAAAAGATGTGCTTGTTACGCCGTCTGATTCTCTCCTTCTTCTTACACCACAATCTGCAGAACCAATTGTAGATACACATTATACCGTACTTTATGAAGATGATTTTTTGCTTGCAGTGAATAAACCATCTCCTTTACCTATTCATCCTGCAGGGAAATATTATTTTAATACACTCGTATCGCTTTTGAAGCGGGCAGGTAAACGGGTATATCCAATTAATCGCTTGGATAAAGAAACCTCAGGGATTGTTCTTTTTGCGACATCGCCTTTTCATACGCGAGCATTGCAATTGGCAATGCGCGATGATTCTTGTGTTAAAACGTATTTTGCTGTAACGTTTGGCATTCCTTCACCTGCTCAGGGTCTTATTGATGCACCCTTAGCTCAATCATTGGTTGATTCTATACGTGACAAAACGGTGGTGCAACGTGATGGTAAAAAATCACTAACGCGCTATAAAGTCATTGAATCGCAGCAAAACTTTGCACTTTTACAAGTAACACCTTTATCTGGAAGACGTCATCAAATTCGCGCTCATTTGTTTTACCTTGGGTATCCTATTGTTGGCGACAAACAATACGGCCTTCATCCAGAGCTTTTTCTTCGTTGGCAAGAAAATTCCGTAGCTATAGAAGATGAGGTAAAGGAAAAACTTCTTGCATTACGACAACTTTTGCATTGTGCTCAGTTATCTTTTAAACATCCTTTAACAGGCAAACAGATTCTTCTTTCAGCGCCTTTGCCAGAGGTTATGTTACAATTTTTACACAGTCATGGATTTAGCAGTTTTTAGATTGTTTATTGTAGATTTTTTGTTTAGCAAGAAAAACATACCTTGAAGTTTGAGCCTTGATTATCTCCTAATTATAAAAACCCCTAAAAACGTCTTATTTTTACTTCTCATTTCCTTTTCTTCTCTTTTTTTAGGATATTTGCTTTTTTTTACTCCTTTTTTTTGATGTATCTTCTCTAATTAGCTATTTTTTCTGTTCTTTTATCCACAAAGTATAAATACTCTTGAATTAATTGAACTCTTTCTGTCTTTACGAAAAGAAAGAAATTGAAAAGTCGTTACTGATAAGTGATTACAAATTCGAAACATTTATATAGTAGGAGATTTAGAACTGCTTTATAGGCAAATCGAACACAGCAGTACCTTTTCGTGAAATACTAGTATGAAAGCCTATACATAGGCGTATTGCTCTGATACAATGACTCTAACAAAAGAACGGATTATAGACGTCCTCAAACAAATAGTTCCCGATAAGGATGCAGAAGAAATTATTTTCTACTTGCAAGATAAAGAAAACATCTCAGAGTTTATTATAGCAGAAGAGCTTGACCTGGAAATACATAGAACCAGAAATCTTCTCTATAGATTATTGGATTCAAATGTTGTTTCTTTTAAACGAAAGAAAGACAAGATAAAAGGATGGTACATTTGTTATTGGGATTTTAACGAACAAGCTATTTTTTATTTAGAAGAAAAATTACGTCTTGAAACAATTGCAAAGCTAAAGGAACGTTTAGCAAAAGAACAACAAGGATTTTTTTATATGTGTCGACACGCACACGCACGATTAGGATTTGAAGAAGCAGTAGAAAATGATTTCAAATGTCCTGAGTGTGGAGAATTAATGAATCAACAAAATAATGAACGGACAATCTCATTTCTTCAAGAACGAATTGCAAAATTAGAAAAAGAACAAGCAGTGTTTGAAAAAGAAAAAACCGCTTTTCTTAAAATTGCAACAAAAAAAGCAGAGCAGGAAATAAAAGAAGCACAAGAAGCAGTAGAAAAGAAAATGGATAAAAAATCTACTGCGCGAGCAATAAAACAATCAACAAAATCCGTTGCAGAAAAAGATGCATTAACAAAAGCAGCAAGAAAAAGTGCAAGAAAAGCAACCGCTAAAAAAACAACGAAGAAAAAAACAACAAACAAAAAATCTGTTGTAAAAAAGAAGAAAACAACCACTAAAAAAACAACAAGTAAAAAAACAACAAGTAAAAAAACAAATGCTTCAAAACATTCCAAAAAAACAGTGCCAGCTAAAAAAGCTGTAGTTAAGAAAGCTCCACGTAATAAGAAAGCAACTGTTAAAAAAGACACTGCGGAGAAGAAAAAAACAACTTCTAAGACCACTTCCTTAAAGAAAGCTCAAAAAAAGAAATCTGAAGTGAAAAAATTACCAGTAAAGAAAAAAGTCTCAGTAAAGAAAAAGACTGCAGCAAAGAAAACTATTCCGGTAAAGAAAAAAGCCTCAGTAAAAAAACCTGCAACGAGCAAAGCTACACTAAAGAAACCTGTACAAAAAAAGAAGAAAGGATTGATAAGTAAATTTGCCAAACGCATTGGTGGAAAAAAATAAAACGCTTCTTCTTTCTTAATTACTTTTTCAAAGAGAATCTTTCAAATACTTCTGTCTTACTAGATTTTACTATTTCTTTAATTTTGATTTTTGAGCTTTATCAGAAAGGATAGCGGAATTACCGTTTGGATCATCAATAACAATCTTTAACCTATCTTGACCCCACATAACGCGCGTTAATTTTTTAATGTAGTTCTTTGCTTTTTTAGCGCTTGCAGAATCTTCTGCACTATCACGAAGATGTTCAATTTGTCTTTTCAAACGATTGAGTACTCCTTCAACATTGGTGATGTATCCGTTAGCTGTTTCACCTGGTTGAATAGAACCGATAGTTCCAATTTTAACTGTTGCAGAACTTGATTTAATAACACGAATTTTCATGTCATCTTCACTGGTAACTTCAAGAGTAAACCTTGCTGGTTCATGCTTTTCTAATGCTTCAATATCGGCTTTATGATATTTACATGCATTACAGTCCATGGAAAAAATACTTACTTTTCCAAAAAAAGGGATATCTCGCTCGGCTTCAGTAAGTGTTAATTCATTCTTGCCACAAACAGGACATTTCTCATTTTCCATGACTTCAAAAGAAGGTTCTTTCTCCATGAAATGTTTTAAAATGAGGTTGTTTAAAAAACTTTGGAAAGTAAAGATTTGTTTAAGCTGAAAACTTTTTTTACTCTTTTTGCTTATTTTTATAACGCGTCTATAAACAAAAAAGTTTTTAAGCAACTTCTTGTTTACGAAAGACAATATGTTTCGAGTTGATTATATTCATCGTTTGCCTCTTTTTTCTAGTTAGGGAACTCTTAGAAAAGAATAAGATTATAAACTTATACCCATTAGGTGATACTCTATGGAATTAGATACAGCAAAAGGAATGCAGGATATACATCCTGATGAAGCATTATTTCGAGAGAAAATCATAGCTACTCTGCAAACTATTTTTCAACGATACGGTTTTTTGCCTCTTATTACGCCGGTTATAGAACGATATGATGTACTTAGCGCAAAATTTGCGGCAGGAGAAGAGAGCGACGCCATGAGCGAAACCTATACGTTAAAAGACAATGGAGACAGAGCGTTAGGATTGCGTTTTGATTTAACCGTTCCCTTTGCACGATATGTTGGGATGAACAGAACGGTGAAAATGCCCTTTAAACGATATCAAATAGGAACGGTGTATAGAGATGCACCAATAAAGCTTGGACGATATAGAGAATTTACTCAATGCGATGTAGATATTGTTGGTACAAGAGATTTACTCTCTGATGCTACCTGTATACAAATAGCTTTAGATGTTTATTTTGCGCTTGATGTTTCTGCAACCATAGGAGTAAACAATAGAAAATTTCTTACCACTCTTTTTCTAAAAAACGGCATTGCAGAAAAAGATGTAAATGGAGCAATGATGAGTATTGATAAACTAGATAAACTTGGCATTGATGATGTTATTAAAGAAACGACAGAAAAAGGTTTGCATGAAGATGCCATACGAAAAGTCATTAATCTTCTTTCTATTCAAGGAAGCAATAAAGAAAAAATTGACTTTTTTGAAAAGCAACTGGGAGACGATGAAGGTCTTAAGGAACTTGCGACACTCTTTTCTTTTTTTCCAAACGACGATCGCGTTCTTTTTACTCCAACACTTGCACGAGGACTTGGTTATTACACAGGAACTGTTTTTGAAGTTTACTCCAAGGAAAAACCAGAAATAGGTTCTATTGGAGGAGGGGGAAGATATGATCAACTTATTGAAGGTTACTTAAAAAGCGCTGGACAAGATACATCCACTCGTTCTTTTCCTGCAGTGGGAATTAGTTTTGGATTGGATAGAATTGTTGATGTTTTAAAACAGTTAGGAAAAGCAACACTGTCAAAAACTAACGTGAAACTTTTTATTGTGCCCATTAAAACAACAAAAGAAAGCTTTCTTATAGCAAAGCAATTTCGTGAAGCAAATATCAATACTGATATGGATTTAATGAATAGAGGACCATCAAAAAACTTTGCGTATGCAGACACTTACAATATACCCTTTGTTGCTGTTATTGGTGAAAACGAACTACGAGAAAATCTCGTTACTCTAAAAGATATGAAGACGGGCAAGGAAGAAAAACTCAGTGTTGCTGATGCAATAAAAAAATTATCATAAATTGAGTTTGTTGTAAAACAAATAAGAATTATTTTGAATTTCTTTTATTTTGAATTTCTTTTTGCAGGTTGCAAAGGATTACTTGCTAATCAAAAATCAATTATTAATCTGAAACTTTGACACTTCTTCATTTTCTTCTTGCATAGTTGCAGACTTAACCTCAATGGTCGTTTTTAATTTATGCATGATGAGCCATTTGTCAGAAGGAATAATTTTCTCATAGAGTATGGTATCAACATCAAACCATTGTAAATTACCATAGGGACTGCTTTGAAAAGTATCTTGCGTACAAGTAACTTTTGTAAAAAATAAGATAAAACTATACTTTACTTTCTTTTCATTTTTTACTTGTTCGTGCAAAACACTATTGATTGATGAAAACGAACCCTTTATTCCTGTTTTTTCTCTTATCAAACGAATACTTGCTTCTTGAAAGTTTTCTGACAAAAGCATTTTTCCACCAATGAGCGACCAGTAATTTTTATAGGGTCGCAAATTTCTTTTCATGAGCAATACTTGATTTTTTTCATTAACCAACGCAACTAAGATAACAGGAAGTGGGCTTAGACTATCGCCAACCAGATGAGGAATGATGGGAAGGTAACTCTCTGCTTTATCAGTAACAACATAGAATTCTCCTTTTTTGGTCAAAAGCTCTTCCTTGATAAGTTGTTCAAGGTGATATGCAAGTTTATTGGAACGAATATTGATGGCTTTTTCAATTTCGTTGAATCGTAATTTCTCTTGTCTTAAAAATAAAGAAAATATTTTTTCTCGTTCTTTTTTAGCTAGACTTTTCATTCTTCGTCAAGAAAGTTTGAGGAATTATTTAAATATTTCCTACTGCTTACTTTTTAAAGATGGTATCACATAAAGAAACCGTGGAAAGGTTATTAAACCAACGAGAAGCTCTAAAAGAAAAAACATTTTATGTTTCTGTAACGGTGATTATACGAAAAGGAAATACGTATCTTATTTGTAAACGAAGTCCAAAAGAAAAAGCATTTCCTAATAAATGGTGCGTACCCGGAGGAAAAGTAGAACGTAAAGACTTTCTTACAACTCCAAAAGACACTGCGTATCATTGGTTTTCTATTCTTGAGAAAACAGCTATAAAAGAAGTGCAAGAAGAGGTTACTCTTTCAATAAAAAATATTGGTTATGTTTCTAATCTTGTTTTCATTCGACCAAATGGTTATGCAACAATTATAGTGAGTCTTTATGCAGACTATGCAAAGGGAGAGGTTTTATTGCAAGAAGATGAGCTTTCAGATTATGCGTGGGTTACGTTGCAGGAAGCAAAAAAATACGATTTAATAGAAAATATTTATGAACAGTTAGAAAAAGTTTCAACGATGAATACCGTATCAAACTTTTCTTAATAAGCAGTTCTCTTAAAGATAAACAATTTCTCCAACATCAGGAACGCATAATTTCTTTTCTTCATGAAACTGTTTCATCTTTTGTTTTAGAATTTTTAGTGAAACTTCTGCTGAATCATCACCAAGCTTAAATGTTCCGTAATGCATAGGAATAAATTTTCTCCCTTTTAGAATATTAAATGCTTTTACCGATTGTTGTGGATTCATATGATTAGGAAGTAGCATTTCTGGAGGTTCATACGCACCAATGGGCATAATACAAATATCAATGTCTGGAAATAATTGATGAATTTCTTTAAAGTGTTTTGTGTATGCTGTATCACCACAAAAGAAAACCGTTTTTTTAGGACTTTGTAGAATAAAACTTCCCCATAATGTCCTGTTGAAATCAAGCAAATAACTATTTGTCCAATGTTTGGCAGGCATGAACGTGACTTGAATATTGTTTTTTTTGTATTGTTGAAACCATCCAGCCTCATCAATATCAAAAGCAAGATGAAGTTTTTCCATACGTTTTTTTAGACCTAAAGGAACAAGCGCTTTGGCATTTTTTGCTGCTTTTATTTTTTTTAAAGTTGCTTTATCATAATGATCGCGATGTCTGTGAGAGAGGCAAAGATAATCAATATCAATTAACGCTTCTGGTTTTATTGGAAGCGCGATTTTTCTTTTCAAATAAAAATAACTGCTTAGTTGCGGATCAATAAGAATTCTTTTCTTGTTAAGTGTCAGAAGAAATGATGAGTGACCAAGCCATATGAGTGAGTCTTTGTTTTTTGTTGGCAGATTATGTATTTTCACAACGGTTATCTTTTCTTTTTCTTTTCGTTTTAGTTTTGCCTTTCTTCCTTTATGGCGAGCTAAATCTTTGAACAATCTTGGGAAAGAAAACTTTGGACCTTTATACTCATTACGAAACCTTTTTCCTTTCATACTATTGCCAGGATAATTCTTCTTGATTGTCTTGAGCGTGGGATTGTTTTTATAGTGCATTTTTCTGACCAACAAGCTTTGATTTAAAAATTTATCTGCTTTTTGTTTTGAAATTTTTTCTGAAAAGCAACATATTTAAAGTAGAACCTTTTTGTCAAGAAAGCAATGCAAATACTAACGCAATATGACTTTATGGCTATTGAGCAAAATGTTCACTCTTTTTGGCAAGAAAATGCTATTTACAAAACGCTAAAACAAAAAGGACAAGGTAAAAAGAAGTTTTATTTTCTGGATGGACCGCCCTACACGAGTGGAAAAGTGCATATTGGAACAGCATGGAATAAAGTGCTTAAGGACATGGTTCTTCGCTATAAGCGAATGCAAGGATTTGATGTTTGGGATAGAGCAGGATATGACATGCATGGATTGCCAACAGAACATGCAACAGAAGAAGAACTTCATATTCATGGTAGTGATGCAATTGAAAAGTATGGCGTTGACAAATTCATAGATGCTTGCAGAACCCTTTGCATTCGTAATATGAAAACCATGACTAAAGATTTTGAAGCGTTAGGCGTTTGGATGGACTTTGAAAATGCATATCAAACCATTTCTAAAGAATGGATGGAAGCGGAATGGTGGTTTATTAAAACTGCACACGAAAAAGGAAGAATTTATGAAGGTTTTCGCACAACAACATGGGATGTGCCTAACGCAACAGCCGTTGCAAAGCATGAGCTGGAATACAAAGAAGTAGAAGATACTGCAATCTTTGTGAAATTTCCCCTTGTCCTAAAAGAAAATGAGTTCTTAGTTATTTGGACAACAACTCCTTGGACGATACCTTTTAATTTGGCAGTAATGGTTAATCCAAATCTTGATTATGTTCTTGTAAAAAATAAGAAGAATGGAGAACAATGGTGGCTCGTAAAAAATCTAGCAGATAATCTAATGAAACGCATTAATGTGGAATATGAAATACTTAAAACAAAAAAGGGAAGTGAGTTAGAAGGATGGGAATATACTCATCCTTTTGCAAATGAGATGCCTTATCAGAAACTAAAACAACAACATAATGCCGTTCACACCATCATTCTTTCAAAAGAATACGTTGACACGTCTGCGGGAAGTGGTCTTGTACATTGCGCACCAGGATGCGGTCCTGAAGATTTTGAAGTAGGCTATCGTAATAATCTTCCAGCATATAATACGGTAAACGAACAAGGTGTATTACAAGATGCGGGAAAATTTACAGGACTTGTTGCAAAAAAAGACGATGCTGCATTTATTCAAGCGTTAGAACAAACTGGTAATCTCATTTTAAAACATCCTTATGTGCACGATTATCCACATGATTGGCGAAGTCATCAGCCCGTTATTTTTAGAACAACAAAACAATGGTTTCTAAAAGTTGATGATATTAAAGATCAACTCATCAAAGAAAACAACGACATTTCTTGGCAACCTACTGCAGCATATAATGCGTTTAATTCATGGCTGGAAAATATACGTGATAATTCTATTTCTAAACAACGATTTTGGGGAACACCATTGCCCATTTGGAGAAACGAACAAGATTCAAAAGATTATCTTGTTATTGGTAATGCAAAAGAATTAGAAGAATTATCTGGTGTGCACCTTGATGATTTACATAAATCTTCTGTTGATTCGGTACTTATTAAACAAAATGGAAAAACATACAAAAGAGTACCTGACGTTTTAGATGTTTGGGTTGATGCTGGAACAGCAAGTTGGGCTTGCAAGAATTTTCCTCAAAAGACCGATGAAACAACCTTTGTAGCTGATTTTATTTTAGAAGGAAAAGATCAAATTCGTGGATGGTTTAATCTGCTTCATGTAATGAGTAATGTGGCGTTTGGAACAAAGAGTTTTAAAAATTGCTACATGCATGGATTTGTCAATGATGCCCAAGGAAGAAAAATGTCAAAATCCTTAAAGAATTTTATTACTCCGAATGAAGTTACAGACAAATACGGCGTGGATGTTATGCGATTATATTTTGTTGGTGCTGCAAACCCTGGGTATGACATGAATTATAATTTTGATGATATTAGTCTTCGCAGTAGAAACATGAATGTCTTTTGGAACATTCATAAATTACTTTTAGACTTACAAATTACCAATACGTTTACACAAAAAGATTTTGATGCAGGGAAAAATTTTATAGGAATAGAAGAACAGTATCTTCTTTCAAAACTACATAGTCTTTTGGTTGCAACAACAGCCAAAATGGAAACATACAATCTTAATGAAGTGCCAACGCTTATTGAAAATTTCTTTTTAGAAGACTTATCGCGAACGTACATACAATTGGTTCGAGAAAAAATGAGTGCAGGAACAAAAGAAGAAAAACAAGCTGTTTATTTTGCGTTAGCAAAAACGTATGCCTTACTTTTAGAACAACTGGCAATAGTATCTCCATTTATCGCTGAACAATTATATCAAAACCTAAAAGTAACTACATTATCATTATTTTCACATACGAGTGTTCACTTTGAAGCATGGCCAAAAGCAGATAAAAAGTATATTGACTCTTCTTTGGAACAAACAATGCTTCTTGCTCAAAAAGTAATTACTGCAGGACTTTCTGCAAGAGAAAAAGCAAAAATAGGTGTTCGTTGGCCACTTGCAGCAATTACCTTAGATGTTGCGCCAGAAATAGAAAAACAACTTAAGCCTTTTATTCCTCTTTTGCTTTCTCAACTTAATACAAAAGAAATAAAATTTGCAAAAGTGCCTGTGCACTATGAGATTAAACCAGATTACAGGGCTATTGGAAAAGTTTTTGGAACGCAAACAGGAGATGTTTTGCTTTTATTGAAAGGAAAAGAAGAAGAAATAGCACGTTTATTAAGTCAAGGACAAGAAACAATACAAATAGATTCTTTTACTTTAACCGCAAATCTTTTCCATTTGACTGTTTTACCACAAGAAGGAATTATTGGTTTGCTCTTTGACTTAGGAAAACTTTCTTTAGATACTACCATGACACCTCTACTTGAAGCAGAAGGATTTGCAAGAGAGATTACTAGAAAAATTCAGAACTTACGAAAACAAGCAGGGTTGCAAAAAAATGACAAAATACGATTAGCCATACAAACAAGTGATTTAACAACTATTATTACAGCAAATAATCAACGTATTGGTGCAAAAGTTGGCGCAGAAAAATTAGAGCTTAATACTGCAAAAACATATACACATCAAAGTACAGAGAAAATTAAAGGAAAATCGCTCACTATTTCATTAGAACAAGTATAGATAACAATTATAGACGATACTATACTTTTATAATTCCTTTCTTACACCTGTTTTTGTTTCTTACACTTGTATTGTGCTTTTTAACTATACTTCTTAACTTACACAATGCTTTTATAGTAGTGCGCAGCGTTTTTTTGTGCATGACAACAATAATGATTGATAAAAATTTTCATTACGCCATTGTTGGCGCATCAAATAATAAAGAAAAATATGGCTACAAAGTCCTTTCGTTTCTCAAAGAAAAAGGGTATCACATTATACCTGTAAACCCTCATGAAGAAACAATTCTAGATATTCCTTCAGTTAAATCTTTAGAAGATGTTCGTGAAGAAATAGATGTTGTGGTGTTTGTTGTACCTCCAAAAATTACAACTTCCTTGTTAAAAACAGTGCAAAGCGAAGGTATAAGCAAAGTGTGGTTTCAACCAGGAAGCGAAAGTGAAGAAGCCATACGTTTTTGTGAGAACAACAAAATAAATTATGTTGCAGGCGCGTGTATTATGACAACAAGTTAATTTCTGCCAACATCTGACAACAAGTAATTTTTTAGTACTTTGTTTTTTTAGTACTTTTTTTAGTAATTTGTTTTTTTAGGATGTTTTTTTAGAATGTTCTTTTTTGCTATTTTTTTTACAGGGTGTTGTTCTTTTTTTTATTTTTGTTTGTTTTTCTTGTTTTTGTTTATTGTTATTATTATTTTGATTTTTGTTTTTTTTCTTGTTTTTTTTGTTTATTCTTGTTTTTGTTGTAGTTTTACTTTTTGTGATTTTTTTTGTTTATTATTATTGTTTTACTTTTATTTTTTTAATTTTTTTAATTATTGTTTTTATTTTTGTTTATGATTTTTGTTTATT